>NZ_CYZU01000027.1:0-41054 GCF_001404335.1 Faecalicatena contorta | reverse complement strand
CCATGTCAATGTCCTTTCCGTTCACGAAGAATCCGTAGGCGAAAAAGCAGGGAATATGGAGGGCAGAATTTGCCTTACCAGGCAAATTCTGTTGCCGCCGGCGGCGCGAATGCATCGGCATTCGGGCCAACTGCGGCAAGCACCCTCCATATTCCCTGCTTTTTCACCAACGGATTCTAACGCTTACTCTATGGACTTTGACATGGCATACACTTCCCCGGCAGGGAACCAGACTCGCCTTTCACTACGCTGGGCGCATCCGGGCGGGAGGGCGGCTTCACGGGAGAGTGATGGACGGGGGCGGCGTATTTGGGTGGGCTATTTGGAATGTTGTTTTGTGGGATGTGCATAAATTATTGGTGGTAAAATAGGTGGTTTTTACTATTGTTTTTTTTGTTTTGATTTGTTATAGTACATTTTGTAAGAAAATTGATTATATGGAATGTTATGATTCAGTTCAGCATGATCCGTTAAGATGTTTATTTCATAGTTTATATGGAATCGTCGTACGGGTCTTTTTTATTTTACTTTGGGGGAAAGCAGATGAAGATTTCCAGAGTTTTGAATAATAGTTGTGTGATTGTGTTAGATGATAATGAGAAAGAGCTGGTTCTTTTGGGGAATGGGATTGGGTATGCTAAGCGGCCGAAGGATATGGTGGATAAGACCAAGGTTGAGAAGGTTTTTGTTCTGCAGGAGGGACAGCATGTGGAACGGTTTGCGGAGCTGCTGGAACGGGTGCCGGATGGAATCGTGGATCTTGCAGAGGAATTGATTGAGACGGCACATGAAAGCCTGGGGACGGAACTGGATGAGTCTATTCATATTTCGCTGCCCGATCATATTGCGGGGGCAGTGGATAATTATAAGAATGATGTTGTGCTACACAATACATTGCTTTTGGAAATAAAAAAGTTTTATGAGAAAGAATATCGTGTCGGAGAGGCGGGGCTGAAGTTGATTGAGGAACGCCTGGGAATCAGGATGGCCGAGGATGAGGCGGGGTTTATTGCTATGCATTTTGTGAATGCCCAGTCTAATTCAGAAAATGACCAGACCAGGGCAGTGATTACGCTGGTGGATGAGATGGACAGGATTATTTCTCAGTATTTTGGTAAGAAGATGGCAGCGTTGGATAAGAATTCCCTGATTTATTGCAGATATATGACTCATTTGAAATTCTTTGCGCAAAGGGTGCTTACCAAGACTTATTTTGAAGAGAATGATGTGAAGCCGCTGAACCTTACGCTGAGGAAATATAAAGAAGAGTACGCATGTAGCAAGAAGGTGTGCGGGTTTATTGAGAAGAAATACAATTACGAAGTAAATGAGGACGAGGTGCTGTATCTGACCGTGCACCTGGCACAGATCATGAACAGGAAGCAGCAGGTGTAGAATGCTGTGTGTTACTATTACGGAGCCGTGCACCAAGCTACACGGCATTCGAGACAATAAAGTGGTGGGGACGGGCAGCTGACCTGAGGGGCGGCTGGAAGTATAAGTAGATAGTGAAACAGGAATGTTATGATTGAGTTCAGCATGATCCGGATAACCAAGGGGGCGGTTTAAACTGCCGTCAGGTTTTCTGGATCATTTTTTATATAATAGGAACGTGCTTAGCACTCTCCTAATTATATAAAACCCTCCGGGGGATGCACACGCCCCCACAAGGTATATAGCCGCAACGCGGTATCGCGGCGGCGCCAAAGTGTGCAAGCCCCTTAGGAGTGAGGGGATGGGGAGCTGAAGTGTGCTTGGCCGCTTTGTTATCATCAGGTCATTTTATATGACCTGCAGCTGATGCTTCCGGGCATCTGTAAACTTGGGAAATACCGCTGTTACGGTGTTTTAAAGTCTCCTGCAGGGACAAATAGATTTTACTTCGAACATGTGATGTTCTAAGGAAACACAAGAAATAAGTTCATACAATTTATCAGGAAGAAAGAGAGGAAGAGAATTATGGCAAAGGATTACAGCAGGCTGGCGGAACAGATTGTTCAGTGCGTCGGCGGAAAAGAAAATATTAAGTCCTTGATCCACTGCATGACAAGACTGCGGTTTCAGCTGCAGGATACGGAGAAGGTGGACACTGGGAAACTGCAGCAGACGGAGGGCGTTATTAAGTTAATGATCTCAGGGGAGCAGTATCAGGTCGTGATTGGCACGCATGTGGATGAAGTGATGGCGGCCATTGAGAAAGTGACCGGTGTTTCCTATGGCGGGAAAATTGATGCGGTGGAGCCGGAAGACGTTAAGAAGGGCTGGAAGGAGAGGCTGTCACCGAAGAATATTGTGAATGTATTTATCGATACGGTGGCGGGTATCTTCCTCCCGCTGATGGGCGCTATGATGGGCGCGTCGCTGCTGAAGGCAGTGGCTATTATGTGCTCCACTTTCGGATGGCTTTCACCCGATAACACAACCTATACGATTTTATATGCAATCGGGGACGGATTCTTTTATTTCATGCCGATATTTCTTGCATTTACGGCGGCAAAGAAATTTGACGCAGAGCGGTTCGTGGCGGTGGCGATTGCCGCAGCTATGGTATATCCGGATCTGACGGCGCTGTACAGCAGCGGCGCAGAGACACAGTTTCTGGGGATTCCGGTTGTACTGATCAGCTACACGTCATCTGTACTGCCGATTATCGCTGCGGTATATGCGCAGAGTAAGCTGGAAAAAGTTTTGAAGAAAATTTTCCCGAAAATGATACGTTCTATTTTTGTACCGGTTTTAACGCTGCTGATCATTGTACCAGTTTCCCTGATTGTAATAGGGCCTGTTACGGATGTGATTGGTTCCGGTATCGGGAACGGACTTGGATGGCTGGTTGAGACGGTTCCGGCGGTGGCAGGATTTGCACTTGGCGTTTTGTGGCCAATCCTGATTATCTTTGGATTCCACTGGGGGCTTGTACCGGTTGTTATGAATAATATCACCGTGTATGGAGGGGATATGCTTCTTCCTTGTACGGTCGGAACGAATTTTGCAATGGCCGGCGCAGCACTGGGGATCTGGCTGAAGACCAAGAAAACTTCCGTGAAAAGCGCCGCGCTGCCGGCAGCCGTGTCGGCACTGGTGGGCGGTGTTACCGAACCGGCTATTTACGGACTGAACCTGAAGTATAAACGGCCGTTTTTTATCGCATGCCTCTGCACCGGCGTGGGCGGTATATTTGTGGGAATGTCGGGGGTCATGTTCCCATCCGTTATGACAACCTGTATTCTGACCCTGCCGGCTCTGATCGGTCTGGGCGGTGCGTCCGTGGCTATTGCATCCGCAGTTGGGTTCTTCGGAAGCGCGGTACTAACGTATTTGTTTGGATTCAATGATTCTATGGTAAAAGAGGAGGAATAGCAATGAAGAAACCTGCAGTTAATCCATATCTGCCGTCCTGGGAGTTTGTGCCGGACGGGGAGCCGCATGTATTTGGAGACAGGCTCTATGTATATGGATCCCATGACCGTTCCCATGGAACGACCTATTGCGAGGAGGACTATGTGGGCTGGAGCGCGCCTCTGGACGATCTGGGAGACTGGAAATACGAAGGCGTGATCTATCGGAAAAATCAGGACAGAGAGAACCCGGACGGTAAGAAGTTGATGTTTGCGCCGGATGCCGCGCAGGGACCTGATGGACGGTATTATTTGTATTACGGGCTTTCGGATGTAGAATACATAGGAGTGGCGGTCAGCAGTTCGCCGGCCGGCCCCTTTGAATATTATGGGAGAGTGGCATATGAAGACGGCAGCGGCCTGGAGGGGCTGGCATTTGACCCGGGGATTCTGGCAGAAGAAGACGGGATCTATCTTTATTATGGGTTTTCACATAAAGCAGATGATAAAACCAAGAGACAGTTTGAGGTCATGAACAAAAAGATCATGCCGGGTGCATACATGGTGAAGCTTGACAGAGACATGAAAACAGCGGTTTCAAAGCCGGTTCTGATTGCCAATGGCTATTCTTCTGCGAAAGGAACCAGTTTTGAAGAGCATCCGTTTTTTGAGGCTTCCAGTATCCGGCGTATTGACGGGAAATACTATTTTGTCTACTCCAGCCTGCAGGGACATGAGTTGTGTTACGCGGTATCCGATTCCCCGGAGGGGCCGTTTGTCTACGGCGGAGTGATCGTATCGAACGGTGATATCGGCCTGGGAGAGGGGCAGAGGGCCTATGATGCGAATAATCACGGCGGAATCGTGGAGGTAAAGGGACAGTACTATATCTTTTATCACCGGCATACCCACGGAACCCATTTCAGCCGTCAGGGGTGTGCGGAAACAATACGGATCATGGAAGATGGCAGTATCCCGCAAACGGAGATCACAAGCTGCGGGCTGAATCGCGGCCCGCTGCCTGCAAAAGCACAATATCCGGCATACATTATCTGCAATCTGCACGGTCCCAAACCTGCCTGCCACATACCGTCTAAACCTCCTTATGACGAGACAGTGCCCTATCTGTGGGAAACAGAAGAGGAGGACAGGGAGCAGCGGATATTATATCTGAAGAATCTTCAGAAAAATGCGGCCTGCGGGGTAAAATACCTGGAATTTTCAGGCGTATCAGAGATCAAGGTCACAGTCAAAGGCGCATCCGGGCGGATTCATGTTTGCCTGGATGATGAAAAGAACAGCCCGTCAGCCGTGATACATGTGGGAAACACTTCCGAAGAATGGCAGTCCTGCACTGCGCCCGCAGTTATTTCCGACGGCATTCATGCAGTCTATTTCTGGTTTGAACCAGACACAGGCTCCATGGACATGCTGGATTTCAGGTTCTCATAATATGAAGAATATTTCTGAAATAAGAAAAATTGACGGTATATGGACGCTGCTTGTGGATGGGAAACCATTTACCATGTTATGTGGGGAAGTGCATAACTCGTCGGCGTCCGATGCCGGATATATGGAAGAGCAGGTATGGCCTTTTCTGAAAGGGCTTCATATAAACAGCCTTCTGGTTCCGGTTTACTGGGAAATGATAGAGGCGCAGGAGGATGATTTTGATTTTACTGTATTAGATGCTGTAATTGAACAGGCAGAAAGGGAAGGGGTAAAACTTGGTATACTTTGGTTCGGCCTGTGGAAAAACGGAATCTCCAGTTATGCCCCGGAGTGGGTGAAGAAAGATCCGGGACGCTTCTTTCGGTCAGAAGACAGATATAACCGGCCCATGGATGTCATTTCCGCGTTCTGCAAGGCGGCTGTAGAAGCGGATGCAAAGGCATTTGGCAGATTGATGGAACACATTGGCGAGAAAAATAAAGAGATGCAGACCGTCATTTTGGTACAGGTAGAAAACGAAGTGGGGCTGCTGGGCAGCGACAGAGACTATTCCCCGGAAGCAAATGCGCTATTTGCGAAAGAAATACCCGGGGAGATCTCGGAGATGTATGAGAGAAGCGGTTCCTGGGAGCAGGCGTTTGGAGAAGAGGCTGCCGAAGTATTCATGGAATATGCCTACGCTTGTGCCGTTGGGGGGATTGCCAAAGCAGGAAAAAAGGCATACCCGCTTCCAATGTGTGTGAATGCATGGATTGAGAAATTTCCATGGCGTCCGGGCGGATATCCAAGCGGCGGCCCAATCGCCCGTTTCCTTCCGCTCTGGAAAAGATTCGCACCCGATATAGATGCAGTATGCCCGGATGTGTATACCTCAGATTTTAAAGGGATCTGCAGGGAATATAAGACGGCGGGGAATCCGCTGCTGATTCCGGAGCACAGACGCGATATCAGGAATATCAGTCATTTGTTTTATGCAGCAGGTGCGTGCCAGGCTCTGTGCTTTTCACCCTTTGGCATCGAGGATTTTCTGATGCCGCCGGAGACACGGACAGGGATCGGCAATCCGGAGGTTATGAAAATCCTGAATATCGATAAGAGCGCATGGGAGTGTGAAAAGACAGGTGTTTTTCTGGGCTTGGCATATCAGCTGCTGGCTTCCTCCATGGATGTGATATACCGATATCAGAAAATGGGGAAAGTGCACGGATTTCTGCGGGAAAATGAACATGATAAGGGAACGGTCATACACCTTTCATCCTGCGATGTGCGGATCGACTATATAGACCAGAAGCCGGATACGCCGAAGTCGGCAGGTCTGATTATAGAAAGCGGGGACAGGGAGTTCTATGCCGCAGGCGTGAATTTTAGATACTCACTGCTTCCGCCTAAAAACAAGATGAGGGAGGCAGGCATATTAGAATACAGCGAAGGGCAGTTTAAAGATGGTGAGTTCCGAAGATGCCGCATACTGAACGGAGACGAGAGGTACTGCATGCTGATGTTGGAAAAACCGGAGCTGCAGCGAGTGAAATGGTATTTTTATTAGGAGGACATAGAAAAATGAAACAGATATTTCCGGAAACATTTTTGTGGGGAGGAGCGGTAGCGGCCAATCAATGTGAGGGCGCTTATCTGGAGGACGGAAAAGGGCTTTCCATACAGGACGTGACTCCGAGAGGGATTATGGGGGCGCCCACTGAAACACCTACCAAAGATAATATGAAACTGACGGGCATTGATTTTTATCATCGCTATAAGGAAGACATCAGGCTGTTTGCAGAGATGGGGTTTAAAGTGTTCCGGACTTCCATAGCCTGGTCCAGAATTTACCCGCATGGGGACGACAGAGAGCCGAATGAGAAGGGACTTCAGTTTTACGATGATTTGTTTGATGAATGCCATAAATATGGAATAGAGCCTTTGGTGACAATTTCTCACTACGAAACGCCCTTGCATCTCGCTAAAGAATACAATGGATGGACTAATAGGAAACTTATTGCTTTCTATGAAAATTATGTGAGGACTATTTTTGAGCGCTACAGAGGGAAAGTGAAGTATTGGCTGACGTTTAATGAGATCAATTCCGTCCTTCACGCCCCTTTTATGAGCGGAGCAATCATGACGCCGAAGGAGTCTCTCTCTCAGCAGGATCTGTACCAGGCAATTCATCATGAGCTGGTGGCAAGTGCACGGGCGGTCAGCCTCGCACATGAGATGATGCCGGGGGCCATGGTGGGCTGCATGATTCTGGGAAACCCCACATATCCGCTGACGCCGGATCCGTCCGACGTCATGAAGGCGATGAAGCGCGATCAGGAGAATTATTATTTTGCCGATGTACAGGTAAGGGGATATTATCCCCGGTATATGGACCGTTTTTTTGAGGAAAATAATGTGAAGATACAGATGCTTCCCGGAGACGAGGAAATTCTGAAAAATACGGTGGACTTCATATCTTTCAGTTATTACGGAAGCACATGTGAATCTGCAGACCCAAAAGCCAAAACGGGGGAAGGCAATATCATGGGAGGCGTGGCCAATCCCTGCCTGCCGGTCAGCGAGTGGGGATGGCCTATCGATGCGCAGGGGCTGCGCTACTATCTGAATCAGTTGTATGACCGATACCAGAAGCCTTTGTTTATCGTAGAAAATGGCCTTGGAGCCGTAGACCAGCTCAAGGCAGATGAGGATGGGGTACTGACTGTGGAGGATGATTACCGAATCCAGTATCTGGACGCCCATATCCGGGAAATGGCGAAAGCCATAGAAGACGGCGTAGATTTGCTGGGATACACTACCTGGGGCTGCATCGATCTGGTCAGTGCAAGTACGGCACAGCTGAAGAAGAGATATGGATTTATCTATGTGGACAGAAATGACGACGGCAGCGGCACGCTGAACAGATATAGGAAAAAATCATTTTACTGGTACAAAAACGTCATTGAAACAAACGGGCAGTGTCTGGAAGATGAAAAGAAAGGAGTGTAGGGCTATGTTATCATTTTTAAAGAAAAAGAACCAGGAGGAAACCGTAAAAGAGCTGAAAGCATGTATATCCGGCAGAGTCATTCCGATCACGGAAGTAAAAGATCAGGTGTTTTCATCCAGGGCGCTCGGGGACGGCATTGCGATAGAACCAGAGGGCAATATCATAACAGCCCCTGGTGACGGCGTCATATCGGTTGTCATGGAAGATACCCGCCACGCAGTGGGAATGACACTCAATAATGGTGCCGAGATTTTGATTCATGAGGGGCTTGATACCGTAGAAATGAATGGAGAGGGATTCGAGTTATTCGTGAAAGCAGGTGAAAAGGTAAAGGCCGGGGACAGGCTGCTGAAGTTTGATGCGGATCTCATATTGGAGAGAGGGTTTGAGAAGACTTGCGTTCTTGTATTGACAAACACGGATGAGTTTCCTGACGTTACCTTTCATACGGGGATGCTTGGGGAGCAGAATCAGACGGTAGTGGTTAGCTTCTGAAAAAAATATATAGGACAGCTTCCGGTCTTTGCTTTCCTGTACAAAAGTTATTCGCGTTCCGTCAATATATTTATTATCATTTAGAGGCGCATTCTATAAAAATTCCTACTTGTCCTTTTAAAAAAAATAGTTATACTTATAAGTATAAACATATAGGAAAGTTGGGATGTTGCTTTATGGCAAGCAAATACGTAAAAGTCTACAGTGCATTAAAAAAGCAGATTGAGCTTGGAGAATATGGCGTAGGTCAGCTGATTCCCCCGGAAGGGGAGCTGATGCAGGAATACATGGTATCCAGGGACACGGTGCGCAAGGCGCTGGGGATGCTGGAAAACCAGGGGTATATCCAGAAGTCCAGAGGAAAGGCAGCGGTTGTTGTTGAGAAAAAGGACTACAAGTTTCCGTTCGCTGAGATTGCCAGCTTTAAGGAGCTGAATGAAAATCTGGGGCGGCGGACGGAGACAGAGGTGGAGAACCTGGAGATTCTGACGGATAAGAAGCAGATCATGGCAGTTTTTGAGGATGACAGGGAAAAAGAAGTCTATGAGCTGCTGCGCATCCGGAAGATCGAAGGCGAACGGGTGATTATCGACCATGATTATTTCAAAAGAAGCGTGGTGACGAACCTTCCTCTCAGGGCCTGCAGGGATTCTGTTTATGCATACCTGGAGAAGGAGCTGGGAATCCGGATAGGCTATGCCTCCAAAGAGATATCCGTGGAAACAGCAAATGATGAGGATAAAAAGTATCTGGATCTGGGAGAATATAACTTGGTGGTTGTAGTGAAAAGTTATACGTACATGCGGGACCATTGTTTGTTCCAGTTTACCGAATCGAGACACAGACCGGATCACTTCCGCTTTGTAGGATTTGCACAAAGAAAAGAATAGAAATTTATGAATGGTGCCAAAAATGAGTGCGGCACCATTTTTATTTTCTAAAATGCTTGACTAACAAATACGTATATGATAGCTTTATATTAACATATACGTATAAGTTAACAAAGGAGATTCACTTCAAAATAGGAGGAATAGGGAGAATGGCTGAGTTTTCAAAAGACGCTGAAAAGCTGTTAGAATTGATCGGAGGAAAAGAGAATGTGGTCTCTTTCACCCACTGTGCCACCAGAATGCGCTTTGTTCTCGCAGATGAGAAAAAGGCAGATGTAAAAAAGATCGAGGAATTGCCTTCTGTAAAGGGAAGTTTTACACAGGGAGGCCAGTTCCAGGTAATTATAGGTAACAAAGTATCCGTTTTCTTTGATGAGTTTTCCAGAATCAGCAGGATGGACGGCGTAGATAAACAGGAAGTAAAAGCGGCGGCCAAAGGCAAGATGAACCTTCTGCAGAGGGGCGTTGCGAACCTTGCGGAGATATTTGCGCCAATCATTCCGGCCATCATTGTCGGCGGTCTGATCCTGGGATTTCGGAATATCATTGGTGATATCAAGCTTCTGGAGGACGGCACCAAATCCATCACCGAAGTGTACCAGATATGGGCGGGAATCTACAATTTTCTGTGGCTGATCGGCGAGGCCATATTCGTATTCCTGCCGGTGGGTATCACATGGTCCGTATGTAAGAAGATGAATGTGGACCAGATGCTGGGCATCGTGCTTGGTATCACACTCGTCTCCCCGCAGTTGATGTCGGCAAGTGATTACATTGCTGCTGTGGAAGCCGGCGAAGCGGTGAAAACATGGGACTTCGGGGCATTCCACATCAACATGGTGGGATACCAGTCCCAGGTCATACCGGCCATCTTAGTCGGCCTTGTTTTCGCGGTGTTCTACCGGTTCCTGAAAAAACGTGTGCCGGAAATGATCTCCATGATTGTCGTGCCGTTCTGTTCCCTTGTACCGGCGGTGCTTTTGGCACATACCGTAATCGGCCCATTCGGAAGGATGATTGGCGACGGCCTTGCAAGCATTATCATGGCAGGGTTCAGCTCCTCATTCAGCTGGCTCTTCAGCGGAATTTACGGGCTCCTGTATCCATTGCTGGTGATTACCGGGCTGCACCACTCTATGCTGCCGATCGATCTTCAGACCGTTGCGGTCATGGGCGGAATCTATACATTCCCGGTTGTAGCTTTAAGCAACATTGCACAGGCCTCCGCAGTTATGGCTTTTGTATTTCTTCATAAAAAAGACGCAAGGGTCAAAGAAGTGGGGATTCCCTCATTTGTATCAGGGTTCCTGGGAGTTACGGAGCCGGCAATGTTCGGTGTAAATTTGAAATATTTATATCCATTTATCGGAGCTATGCTGGCAAGCGGCGTCATGGGGATTATATCCCGCGTATTTGGGGTGATTGCAAACAGCGTCGGAGTCGGCGGTATCCCTGCATTTTTATCCATGCGCGGAGATAAGATGCTGCTCTATATCGTATGTATTGTGATTGACATTGTTCTGGCATTTTTATTTACCGTTCTACTGTCTAAGACCAAACTGAAAGATTACGGAAATAAATAAGAAGTACTTCAATGAACATAAACGAACATGAATTAAAATGAAGATTATGAATCGATAATCATTATGACCAGGAGACTGTGAGAAGGAGAAGATATATGAATTTAGGAAATAAAGTCGTTTATCAGATTTATCCAAAGTCATTCCAGGATTCCAATGGGGACGGCTTTGGAGACCTGGCAGGGATCATCAGCCGTCTGGATTATCTGGCAGAGCTGGGAGCAGACTACCTCTGGATTACGCCCTTTTTTGTATCCCCCCAGTATGATAACGGGTACGACATAGCGGATTACCGCAGGATTGATCCCCGCTACGGCACGATGGAAGAATTTGAAACCCTGGTAGCCGAGGCGGGAAAGAGGAATATGTATCTGATGATGGACATGGTGTTCAACCACTGCTCCACCCGCCACGAATGGTTCCAAAAAGCGCTGGAAGGAGATCCATATTACCGTGATTTCTTCATCATCAGAAAAGGAAAAAACGGACTGCCCCCTACGAACTGGGTATCCAAGTTCGGAGGGAATGCATGGAGTTATCTGCCTGAGACAGACGAGTATTACCTGCATCTTTTCCATGTGACGCAGGCGGATTTGAACTGGGAAAACCCAAATGTGCGAAGGGAATGCTATGATATCATACGCTTCTGGATGGACAAAGGGGTAAAAGGGTTCCGTTTTGACGTGATCAACCTGATTTCCAAACCAGAGGTATACGAGGACGACCTGATTGGGGATGGGCATACATTTTACACGGACGGCGCGAAGATCCATGAGTATCTTCATGAGCTGAACCGGGAGACATTCGGCAGATACGACGATATCGTTACGGTTGGAGAGATGTCGTCTACAACCCTGGAAAACAGCATCCGCTATTCCAACCCGGAATCAGAGGAACTGTCCATGATCTTCAGCTTCCACCATCTGAAAGTAGATTACCCGTCCGGGAATAAATGGGCGGTGGAGCCTTTTAGATTCCACGATCTGAAGAAAAATCTTTTTACCTGGCAGAGGGAGATGGAAAAAGGCGGAGGATGGAATGCGCTGTTCTGGTGCAATCACGACCAGCCAAGAATCGTATCCCGTATTGGGGATGACAAAGAATACCGCCTGGAATCCGCAAAAATGCTTGCCACAACCATACACGGACTGCGGGGGACCCCCTATATCTACCAGGGGGAAGAGATCGGGATGACCAATGCCGGATACACGGAGATCGGCCAGTATCGGGATATAGAGTCCCTGAATTACTTCAACATCCTGAAGCAGGAAGGCAAGAGCGAGCAGGAGATCTACGAGATTCTGGGCAAAAAATCCAGGGACAACTCCCGCACCCCGATGCAGTGGGATGACACAGAACAGGCAGGGTTTACCGATGGAACCCCGTGGATATCCGTAATCCAGAATTATAAAGAGATCAACACACTGGACCGAAACCGGGAAGACTCTATCTTCCAATATTATAAAAAACTTATAGAACTAAGAAAAACCTATCCGGTCATTGCTGACGGAACCTTTGAAGCACTTCTCGAAGACCATCCGCAGATCCTGGCCTATAAGCGGGCCAATGCAGACAGCGAACTTTACGTGTTCTGCAACTATTATCCCGGGAATGTAGAAATACCAATGGAAATACCGGGAGACTGCAGAATCATCCTGTCAAACTATCCCCGGAGCAGTCGTTCCGTGCTCCGGCCTTATGAGGCAGTTATGCTGTATCGGGAGATTGGAACGGAAGAATAGGAAGCGGTGATGGCCGTTTGGCTTCCTAACTCCGCTTATACTTAGTGGGCGGTTCTCCATAATGTTTTTTAAATAATTTGCTGAAGTGGTAAGCATCGTCATACCCCACCATTTCCGCCACATTCTGGATACTGAGTCCGGGAGCTGCTTCGAGAAGCTCCCGGGCTTTTTCCATCCTTAGCTCAATCAGATAATTGATGGGCGTGTCGCCGGTCTCGCTTTTGAATATTTTAGAAAGGTAAAACGTACTCAGATACATATTACGGGCAATCCGGTCCAGGGAAATCTTTTCCTGGTAATGCTCATTAAAATAGCGGATCATCTGATTGACAACGTATTTTTTATTCGGTGATTCAAAGATACATCCCTTCGTATTCTTGATCCCCTCAGCCGCCTCCTTCTGCTCCCGGAGCAGCTGAAGAATCAGCTGGATGAGGTAGGCTTTCAGCATAAAATAGCGCCCCGGACGGTAGGCCTGGAACTCTTTCCCCATAGATGCACAAATGCGGAACACCTCCTGCCGGATGACTTCCTTCATGGGAAGAATCACATTCCCCCCGGGGAGTGGGAATGTGTTGGGAGGCAGATCCCGCAGATGAATATCCGAGAATGCAATATAATATTCAACGGCACTATCGTCGGGGCAGGTGTAAAGGCTCTTATGGTAGGCCCCCGGATTCAGGATGATCAGGTCGCCCTGTTTGACCGGGTATTCTTTGCCGTCTATGTAAAAAGTACAATGTCCTTTCTTCACAATCGACAATTCGATGTGTTCATGACAGTGGTAATTGTTTTCAGACTCCGTGCGCTTAAGTTCACAAAAAAACAAAAACGTGGGGTTCAAATCATCGTAGGTCAGATCATATTCCGGTCTGCACATATTGAGGCCTCCTAAAAAGTATTTAGATGCATTATACTCCATGATCCGCCGGATGAAAAGAGAAAATCGGGAATTAGCAACGGGCTTTAGTCCCGGGGCGGATGGAGGGGGACGCTTACCGTGAGCCAGGAGATGCTGCGGCAAGTGCCTGCCCTGTTGGAAATACAGCCCGCTGCGCCAGGCAGCAGTAAGAGGAAATCCGCAGAACCAGCCGGAACCGAACACATTCACCGCTTAATCTGATGATTAAGCGCCTCAGGTGTTCTAAAAAGCTGCTTCGGGAGCAGCTTTTTTCCGGCTGGTTCCACGGATTTCCTCTAACTGCTGCCAGGCTCGCTAACATGCATTTCCAACAGGGCAGGCACTTGCCGCAGCATCTCCCGGCTCACAGTAAGCTGGTTCATCCGGCTGGTAGGTTAGGACCCGTTACTGAGATGGGGCCTCAAACGGAGGCAGCGGATGTGGATTGGCTATGCGTATTTTTCATCTTCAAGATGTGTATTGAATTATTTTGATACTGGAACCGTATCCCATTGCTTATGTACACCTACTGGGGACATAAAAGTACCGCCAATTCAATACCATACGCTGCCCCCGCTTGAGGCCTCTCCTTAGAAACGAGCTTTTTCCTGCCGGTTGGATGCGCCAGCTCCATGAAGGGATAGCCGAAAACCTCCCGGAGAACATCCATGTCCTTTCAAAAACGCTCAAAGCGAACCTTAGAAATTCTTGGTGGGAACAGCCCTGAAAATGGAGAGATTTTTGGATTCCGAATCCAAAAATCAGCTGACCCAGCGCGAGAAATCATCGGATTTCTCGTGATGTGTCAGTGGTACGGTTCTTTCTTAACTTTGGATACCATGAGATTTCTGTTTTGCCCAATGCCGCCTGGCATGGGCAGTTCAGAAATCCTATAAGGTATGAATTATCCAAACATGAGAAAGAACCGTGGTGCTCCATTTTCAGGGCTGTTTCCCGCCTAGAATTTCTTAGGTCCGCTTTGAGCGTTTTTGAAAGAACATGGATATTCTCCGGGAGGCTTTCGGCTATCCCTTCCTTATGTAAAGATTACCATAATAAAGGTTATGTAAAGAGTTAGATTATGTAAAGAAATACGGTCTCAGCCCAGCATTTCCAATGAACTGGGCTGAGATTTCTTTACATAAAGTTTTTTCATGTCACCATATTTCTCTAAACCATACCAGAAGGTAAAGATAAATATGGTAACAAATATTGAAGAACTCGTTGCACTTTGCGATGAAGACTTTTCTGAGGATGATCTGATGTATATAAGAGATTTGCTTGGGCACTCAACCATGATGACAATAGAATTCTATGCAAGAACCGATGCTAAGCTGAAAAGAAAGGCTATTGAGGCGGCAGGCAAAGAAATCCTCCCACTAGAAGATGCAGTTTGGGATACGGACGCTAACTTAAAAGCATGGTTAACGAGTTTCAATAAGCGATAACTTTATGTAAAGAAATCTAAGCTCAATTCACTGGAAATGCTGGACTGAGCTCGTATTTCTTTACATAATCTAAATCTTTACATAACCTTTATGGAGCGTCCCCATCCGCGCCGAGACTAAAGCTCGCCACTAAATCCCGGTTTTTTTGGTATTGTTTTGGCGGCATCCCTGTCACCCGTTCGAAGACTGTGATAAAGTAGTTATAATCACAAAATCCACATTCTGATGCGATCTCCGCAAGAGTTAAATCGGGCTGCTCTGATAAGAGCAGCTTGGCTTTCTCAATGCGGAGTTTTCTTATATATTCGGCAATCCCAATCCCATAATTTTGTTTTGCAATTTCATAAATCTTTGTTTTACCAATTTTGAAATATTGTGCAATAGAGACTGCGTCAATATCTTCAGTAAAGTGCGCCTGGATATATTCGTCAATTTGAACAGGAAGCTCCTGTTGGCGAAGGGATACCATGCGCTCTATACACAGAAACGAACTAACCGCCTGCATGATATGAGAGGCGGAAGTGATGTAGTCTGCCTGAATAATAGGCAGGCGCCTGCAAGCTGCCTTCAAGTCTTCCATTGATAGTTCGTAGGATTTGCATAGCTTTTGAATTTTATTCCAGCCAGCTTCATAGGAAGGGTAGGAAAAGACATGGCCGAACAGAAGATATCCGATTACAATATTTCCCATAAGGATGGGCGTGATGCTTTCTGTCAGACCTGCGTGGCAGCGGTAGGTGTATAATGTTCTTTTTTTTGCGGCAATTTTACACGCACGGGCATCACATTCATGGCATATTGCAGCACCGGCCGAGGAAGAACGAATGATCTGGCAAAAGGGTGCAATTTCATCTGGATAAGAGGTTAATTCGTGGAAAGCATCGTCAAATACAGTAATACGAATTTTTGTCAAATTATAAAAGTCTTTAAGTAAAGAATGGAGTTTGCTGATGTCGAAGCTTGATATCATGGGATCCTCCTATCCGTAAAATAGAAATGTTTTAATCATCATAATTTTAACATATTCACGAACAACATCAAAGTAAAAAGAACTGGGAAAACCATTATATATCGGAATTAAAAATTGATTTTGTATGCGTAATAATAGGTACATTATTTTAAAAAATGATTATTCTGGTATTCCTTTGGGGTCATATGGAAAACTTTTTTGAAACATTTATAAAAGTAAGTTTTATTTGAAAACCCAATCTTTCGCATAATTTCGTTGATGGAAAGCTGTTCTTTAATTAAAAGATCCCGAGCATATTTCATGGCAAATTCATTTTTGTATTCGCATAAGGACTTCCCGGTAAATTTGTTTATCGTTTTGTTGATATAGTTGCCACTATAGTGCAAAATGGATTCCATGTCTGCACGACTGACATTTCCATGATAAGTTTCAAGGATATGAACGATTTGGCGAAATAAATATTCTCCGGATTCAGCGTCTAAGAAAATATTTTTACCATTAAAAAATGTTGTATTACCAAGAAGCGTAAAAAATTGCATGATATACCCGGCAGAAAAAAAGGTTGAAGAAACATTTGTGTGTTTACAGTATGACATGATATGATCAAATATTTCCTGGAATACAGCTTGAACTTCGGTGTTGTAGCATCGTGGACGAAAGTCAATGTAACACTTTTTATAACTGGAATTTTGAATGAGTGTTAATAATTTTTCGAGGATTGAGCTGCTCTGGAGATTTATACTTTTTGGTGAGTTAAATAAGTGATTAAAACGTGAAAGCATTGTTATAAAGTCATCAGACAGGAGAAGAAAAATGGCTTTATAGTCGCTGGAGTAGGATTCGATATGACGAATCCATTTGTTTAAAATGCAGCATTGTCCTGCATTACAAAAATAGCGCTGGTCTTCAATACGGTGTTCAACATATCCTTCTAATACGAACATGATTTCAACCGCATCATGTTGATGAAGATCAGTAACAAGGCTTGGATCAACATCTTTATTGCTCCGAATTACTTCGTGTTTGTAATAATTGGGAGCAGTACAGATGTAATCCATATAAGAACGCGAATTTTTTACGTATTCGGCTACTAAAGCATAAGGGGCGGAAAGTTGAAAGAATGCATGCGGAATACTTCCTAGCTTTGTGACCTTCAGAGGAGTGTAATCTGTACAGGATAATTTGTCAGAAGAAGAAATCGTTGGCATAATAAAAATCCTTTCTTGATTTTGAAATTTAAAATCCCAAATCTGATACTTAATTTATAAGTTGCGTGATATAGGACATTGAATGAGGAAATTCTTGAAGATATACTGAGTTTATGAATTAAGTATACAACAATATTAAAAGAAAAGAGGTGAAAAAATAGCAAAAACAACAAAAAGAGTATCATATATGGGAATATATTACAAGCAATGAAGAGAACGATGAAAAATAAAAATCATGTTTAGTGTAAAAAAATATAGGAAGGAAAAAGCGGTAAGAAAATGATAAAAAAAGACTTTAATAATGGTTGGTCAGTAACGAATACAGGTGATATGGTAGGAGCGTTATTAGGAGAAGAACAATTACCACCAAAGCCTGTAACACTTCCACATGATGCAATGATTTTAAATCCGAGAAAGAGAGAAAATCCATCTCAGAATTCAGGAGGATTTTTTCCGGGAGGAGATTATATTTACACAAAGGAGTTTATGGTTGACCAATCCAGCGAAGGCAAGAATTTTTACTTGGAATTTGAAGGCATATATGAGAGAGGACAGGTATATATAAATGGAAATTTTGCCGGTTCTATAGATTGTGGATATACCCGTTTGATTATTGAGATTGCGGATTATTTGATTTTCGGAGAAAAGAATACTATTTCTGTCAGGGCATATAATTCTTCGCAGCCAAATAGCCGCTGGTATACCGGTTCGGGATTATATAGACCGGTAAACTTATATATAGGCGATTCTATGAGGATACCAATAGATGGAGTAAAAATAACTACTCCGGAGGTTGCTGAGGATATTGCAAAAGTTGTGATTAACACGCAAATTGATTATACGGGAAATGTGGTAAAAAGAATTGTTTTACGGACAGAAATAATGTCTGGGGAGGATATGGTTGCATATGAAGTTACTCCTGTGACAATACAAAGAAATAAAAAAATAGAAGTGGAACAAAAAATTTATGTTAGAAATCCACTCTTATGGACAATAGATTGGCCCAATATATATGTATGCAAAATTAGATTAATAGAGGATGAACAGGAATTGGACGTAGCGGAAAATACGTTTGGAATACGAAAATTAAGGCTGGATCCGGTAAATGGACTTCGTCTAAATGAAGATGCAATCTTACTTAGAGGGGCGTGCATACATCATGATCATGGGGCACTTGGCACAGCATCTTTTTCCAAAGCAGAGGAAAGGAAAATAAAATGTCTTAAGGAGGCGGGCTTCAATGCCGTTCGAATCTCACATCATTCAGCAACAAAATCGTTACTGGACGCATGTGACAGGCAGGGAATGTTAGTAATAGATGAAGTTTTTGATGTGTGGAACCACTGTAAGGTTCATTATGATTATTCGCTGCGTTTTGCAAAAAACTGGGAAAGAGATATAGAAGACCTGGTAGCAAAAGATTTCAATCATCCTTCTGTATTTATGTATAGCTATGGAAATGAAATTCAGGAATTAGCTTCTGTAGCAGGGGCTTTTTGGAGTCGAAGGATTGCAAAAAAACTAAGAAAATTGGATTCTACACGTTATATAACAAATTCTATAAATGGTTTGTCTGCTCTGGAAAATAAAAATGGTGAAATTGCTGCCGATATGGGACTTCTGTCGAAGACGGAAGTGAAGCAGTTGGAAACAGGCGAATTCAAAGGCGATATTAATGAACTGATGACTGTTTTACACGGAGCTATGAATGAGATGGCGGCACATACGATGATTGAAGATGCTATGCATGAAGCATATTCCTGCTTAGACGCATGTGGTTTAAATTATATGCGGGACTGTTACGAATTATATCAGAAAAAATATCCAAATAGAATAACATTTGGATCAGAGACACTTCCGCCAGATATTGCACGAAACTGGGAAAAGGTAGAAAAACTTTCAAGCTGTATAGGAGATTTTACATGGACGGGCTGGGACTATATCGGTGAATCCGGCGTAGGAATTATTGGTTATGATAGTGTGGATACATTCTTCAAACCGTATCCGGCATATTTAGCGTATGTGGGGGATTTGGACATAACAGGTTACCGACGCCCTGCCAGTTATTTCAGAGAAATTGTATTTGGATTAAGAAAGATTCCTTATTTAGCTGTACAGGATCCGAAATACTATGGGAGAAAAGAAAGTAAAACACCATGGACAATTTCGGATGCCATTTCAAGCTGGTCATGGCCAGGTTGTGAAGGAGAAACATGTAAGGTGGAAATCTATTCCCCATCCGATGAAGTGGAATTAAGGCTAAATGGCACCGCGATTGGGAGATATCCCACGGGGAAAGAAAATCAGTTTACGGCTCTGGCTGAAATAGAATACGAGCCGGGAATTATTGAAGCAGTTCCATATACGGATGGCAAATCGGGAGAATCCTATCAGTTATGTACAGTTTTAAATGATTACAAGTTAAAGATTGTTTGTGAGGACAAGGAACTAGAGGCGGGAGAAGAAGATCTTGCTTATCTGATGATTTATATAACGGATCAAAAAGAAACGATTCATACAGAACAGGATTTTAAAGTTTCTGTAAAAGTGTTGGGTGCGGCGGCTTTGGCCGGCTTTGCCACTGCTGATCCGGTCAGTGAAGAGAATTTTTACGATACGGTCAGAACAACATATGAAGGGAGGGCGCAGGTGATTGTTCGTTCAGGGGAACAGGCTGGAGATGCGGAAGTGTTAATCGAAGCAGAAAAATGTGAGCCGGTTTCAATATATTTGAAGGTAAGAGACAGGAAGTAAAAAACAATTGGATAAACGGGTAAAGGAGAGGTAAAATGGGTAGTAAAAAATATTTGAAATGGTATAACCAGGTGGGATATGGTTTCGGAGCACTTGGGAATAATATTTTGTATGCGCTTCCAACATATTTTGTTATGATTTATATGACTGATAGTGTTGGGCTTAGGGCGGGGATGATTGGTACACTGATGGTTGTTTCCAAATTGTTTGACGGATTTACGGATATTGTTTGCGGAAGATTAATTGATCGTACTCATACGAAAATGGGAAAAGCAAGACCGTGGATGTTCTTTTCAATGTTTGGCGCGGCCGTTTGCCTGACGGCAACCTTTGCGATTCCGGAAAGACTTGGGACAACTGCAAAATATGCATGGTTCTTCATATTCTATACATCTGTCAATGCAATCTTTTATACAGCAAACAGTATTGCCTATAATGCATTAACAGCTCTGGCAACAAAGAATGAGAGTGAAAGAGTTGGAATGGGAACTTGGAGCGTCGTTGGCGGATACATTGCACAGATAGGATTAGGATACTTAGGTGTCTCGCTTTCGTCTGCATATGGATGGAGAAATACAGCGATTATTTTTTCAGTTATAGCACTTGTATTCAACTCAATAACTTTTTTGACGATTAAAGAGCTTCCGGAGGAAGAACTAAATGCAAGCGATGAAACGGAAGAGGAACAGGAAAATGCAACAGATGAAACTGGAGAAAAGGTGTCTTTCTGGAAGGCCATGAAAGTTCTTTTTACCAATCGCTTTTATATTATTATTCTTGCAATTATGATCCTTGTGTATGTATATGCAGGATTGAGCAGTGTCGGAACATATTGGTTTACTTACATCATGGGAGATGCGGGCAAACTGGGTACCTACTCTCTGTGCATCGGAATTCCCGCTTATGTTGGAGTGTTACTGAATGTACCATTGGTAAAGAAATTTGGCGTATATAAAACCGTTTTTGGAACAGAGATTCTTACAGCACTTTTTTTTGGAATTGCAATACCATTTGGACTTTCAGGTAATTTTGCTTTGTTTGTTGTAATGTGTGCTTTGGCGAATTTATTTAGCAGCCCGTACAATTGCTGCCTGAATACAATGATTGCAAAAGCCTCAGATTATTCATTTAATAAAGATCATGTGCGTTTGGCCGGAACGATGTATTCCTGTACATCTGTAGGAATTAAAGTTGGTTCTGCATTAGGGACAGGTCTATGTGGATGGCTTCTTGAATTGGGGAATTATGTGGCAAATGCTAAAGTGCAGCCAGCGAGCAGTATTGCGGTATTAAATTTCATGTTTGTTATTGCACCGTTTATCATTTTCGCAGTGATTGCTTTATTGTGCGGACTTATGGATATAGATAAAGCACAGGCAAAGCTAAACAAAACAATAGTAGCAAAAAACGAATAGCAATAAAAAGGTAAAGAACGGATTGTAAAATCCGTTCTTTTACATATATGGAAGCAGTAGAAATTCCTGGTCATACAAAAGGTGGTTTAGGCTTTTATATGTAAGGAAGAGAGCAGGATGTGTATTATAAATCCGAACAAAATCAGAGTAAAAAGAACAAATGTCTATATATTCTAAAAGCAGAAATTTATAAAATAAATACATACCCAAGGAGTTCCGTTATTCATTCCTCTGCGGTGCGGGGGTGCAATGAAACTAAAAAGGGGGTATGTATGAATAAAATGCAGTATTTAAATTCCAGAGGCAGTAAAAGAAAATAAAAAAGGATTCGTTCAGGAAATTTGCTTCATTGTGCTTTTACAAAACAAAATCAAAGGAGGATTCACAATATGAAAAAAATGACATTTGCACTGTGTTTCTGCAACAGAGGATTTATGCCGGGCGAGCTGATTTATGAGGCAAGGGAAGACATGATTAAAGCGGTCACGGATGCGGGATATGATTACATAGCCATGGATGCAGAACTGACCCGGTATGGCGGGGTCGAGACAAGGGAAGAGGGCCTTTTATACGCAAAATGGCTGAAAGAACATGAGGGAATGTATGATGGCGTGATATTCTCAATGCCCATTTTTGCGGACGAGAACGGAGCCATTACCGCATTGCAGGACGCGGGAGTGCCGATTCTAATGCAGGCATATCCGGATGAAATTGGAAAAATGGATTTCCAGCACAGAAGGGATGCTTATTGCGGCAAGTTTTCCGTAACCGATGTTTTTACGCAGTATGGCGTGCCGTTTACGGTGATGAAACCCCATGTCGTTCATCCGCTGTCGAAAGCATTTGCCGGAAATTTGATGGATTTTGCTGCGGTCTGCCGGGTAGTAAATGGCATGAAACGGTTTAACCTTGGCTGTATTGGGGCAAGGACCACGGCATTCAAGACGGTGCGGTTCGATGAGATTGCAATGCAGAAATACGGGATCAATGTGGAGTCGTTTGACTTATCCGAGGTGTTTTTCAAGGTAAGAAGTATGGCGGACGATGATGAGGCAGTTACTGCCAAAATAGAGCGCCTGAAAAATTACAGTGATTTTTCCCTTGTTCCGGAGAGTAATATGCTGACATTGGCGAAGATTGGGGTAGTGATTGACCAGTACATTGAAGAATATCATCTGGATGCACTGGCGCTGCGCTGCTGGAACGAGATGGAGACGGAGATGCGGGTATGCCCGTGCGTATTGCTCAGTGAACTGAATGACAGGGGAATTGCAGCGTCCTGTGAAATTGATATGTGTTCGGCGCTGACCATGCGGGCTATGAGCCTGGCGAGTGAACAGCCGACGGCCGTCCTGGACTGGAATAATAATTATGGCGAAGATGAGAATAAGGTGATTCTGTTCCACTGCGGTCCGGTTGCGCAGTCTCTGATGACCGGAAAGGGGACGGTCACCGAGCACAAGATGTTTGCAAAGAACGATCCGGGATCCGGCTGGGGATGCAATGAGGGGCGGATCAGGGCCTTTGATACTACGCTTTCCAATTGCCAGACCAGGGATGGGAAAATTATCGTATATGCAAGCGAGGCCAGATTTACAGACGACCCGATAGAAGATGCATTTTTCGGGTGCGGCGGGGTAGCGGAAATTCCTGATCTGCAGAACAAGCTGATGAAGCTGGCCAGAGGTGGATTTAAACATCATACTTCCATAGGCGCAGGACATATGAAAGAAATATTGAAAGAGGCATTTACTACTTATCTTGGTTATGAATGGGTAGAAATCGACTAGTACATCGTATAGTTAAGGATAAAGTTGCCGGCGGACAAAAAGCAGCAGCAGGTGGCTGAGAGCGGTTACCGGCAGATAAAAGCAGCAGCAGGTGGCTGAGAGCGGTTACCGGCAGATAAAAGCAGCTGCGGGCGGTTAAGAGCGGCTGCCGGCGGGAAAAAATAGCTGCGGGAGGAGGAAGATTATGAAAGTGGCGGGGCTGGATATCGGGACAACAGGCTGTAAACTGACAGTTTTTGACGAAGATGGTACTTATCTGGATGAATCCTATCAGGACTATTCTGCGAAAAGGAACGATGGTGTGCATGAAATAGATGCGGCTGCAATCATGGAGAGCGTATTCGGGGTGATCCGTGCAATAACGCGCACGCATCCGGACATTGCAGGGATTGGGGTGACCAGTTTTGGGGAGACCTTTGTTATGGCAGACGCAGAAGGGAATCCCCTGCATCCGGCGATGCTGTATACGGATCCGCGCGGGGAGGAGGAGTGCCGCTATTTGACAGAGCAGATGGATGGGAAGACCATTGCTTCTATTACAGGGGCAAAACCGCATGTCATGTACAGCATTTCCAAAATGATGTGGATGAAAAAGCACAGGCCGGAGATATACGGGCGGGCAGAGCATATCTTCCTGATGGAGGATTTTGTGGTGTTTGCACTGACCGGCCGGGCACAGATCGATTATTCTCTGGCGGCCAGGACGATGGCATTTGACATTACGGCGTTGAAATGGAGCCGGGAGATCTTTGCTCTTGCGGGAATCGACATGGAACTGATGTCAAAGCCGGTGCCCACGGGAACCAGCGCCGGAAGAATCCGGCCGGAAATTGCGCAAAAAACGGGCCTTTCCAAAGACACGCAGATCATATCTGTGAGCCATGACCAGGTGGCTGCTGCTGTGGGATCCGGGGTGTTTTCATCCGATAAAGCGGTGGATGGAGCCGGTACGGTCGAGTGCATGACACCTGTTTACGACAGTATACCGGAATTGGAGGTCATGTATGAGGGAAATTACGCGGTTGTCCCGTATGTACTGCCGGGAAAATATGTCTGCTATGCATTCTCTTACACCGGCGGAGCGCTGATTCAGTGGTGTGCAGATACACTTGCTAAAAAGGAGAAAGAGCTGGCAGAGGCACAGGGCATTTCGGTGAACGAGTTCTTAGAGCAATTGTATGAGGCAGAGCATGAATGCCCGGAAAATGCAGCCGGTACGGATGTTCCCATGCCTCCTACGGGAATATTGGTTCTGCCGCACTTTGCCGGGGCGGCCACGCCCTATATGGATACCGGGTCAAAGGGGGCAATCGTGGGAGTGACGGCCGCGACTACAGTCAGTGACATATACCGCGCATGTATGGAGGGTGTTGTTTACGAAATGATGTTGAATATGGAATGCCTGGAAGATGCGGGACTTCAAATGAAACGGCTGAATGCCACGGGGGGCGGCGCAAGATCAAAAGTCTGGATGCAGATGAAGGCGGATGCTCTGAATGTAGAGATCACTGCGCTAAAAACAGTGAATGCGGGAACTGCAGGGAGCGCGATGCTGACAGGAATTGCGGTGGGATGCTTTCAGAACCTGGAGGATGCGGCGGCGCATATGGTAGAGGAGACCGAAACTTATATTCCAAATCCGGAAATGACGAAGAAGTACAGGGAAGTTTATAAAAGATACCGGCAGCTGTATAAGGCAGTGCGCCCTTTGGTATGAATGGGCAGCAGTTCAGAAGTGTATGAATTGCCGTGTGAAAGGACAGCAGCTCGGCATTGTCTGAACTACCGCGTGAAAGGAGAATTTTGATGAACCCATATATCGGACATGATTCCCAAGTGTATGGAATCGAGGAACACCGCCTGGTGGGCGGTAAAGGCGATGGAATGCGCCTTCTGGAAATAAATAACGGAAAAGGGGCGGAACTGACGGTTGTTTTGGACCGCTGTGCAGACATCTCCCGGCTGCGTTACAAAGGGGTTAATCTGTCCTACTTCTCGCCCTGCGGCTATGTGGCCCCGGCGTATTATGATGCAGCAGGGGCAAACTGGCTGAAATCATTTACTGCCGGTTATCTGACTACCTGCGGGCTGCAGGCGGTCGGCTCTCCCTGCACGGATGAGGGGGAAGAGCTGCCCCTGCATGGTTCCATCGCCAATATGCCGGCAG
The DNA here is from genome assembly GCF_001404335.1 of Faecalicatena contorta. GTDB lineage: Bacteria > Bacillota > Clostridia > Lachnospirales > Lachnospiraceae > Faecalicatena > Faecalicatena contortus_B. The sequence continues at coordinate 15,915 of NZ_CYZU01000027.1, read as the reverse complement.
AACAGGTATATTGGCTGGAAGAAGAGGGGGAGCTGGTGGTTTACGCGACGATTAGGGACGAGGGGATTTTCGCACCGAAACTGCGAATGTCCAGAGAGATCAGAGTCAGCCTTAGGAGTAATGAATTTTTGATTCAGGATACCATCGAGAATACCGGAGATACAAAGCAGCCCTTTGAGATTCTGTATCATATGAATATGGGCTATCCAATGCTTGATGAGGACAGCATACTGGAGATTCCGTCTGCCGAAGTGCTGCCCCGGGATGAGCATGCGGCGGAGGATATCGGGAATTGGATGCACATGATGAAGCCGGAGGCAGGATATGTGGAGCGGTGCTACTACCATAAGTTCCCGGATAGAAACGGAAAAGCCGGCATATACCAGCCAAAGCTGGGAAAAGGGCTGGAAATCACCTTTGACGCAGAGGAACTGGATGGGTTTGTAGAATGGAAGATGATGGGAGTCCGCGATTACGTGCTGGGGCTGGAATGCGGCAACTGCTATCCCGATGGGCGCGATGTGATGAGAAAGACCGGTATGCTGAAATTTTTGGAACCGGGAGAGAAAAAAACGTATCAGGTGAAAGTGCGTATGTTTGAGCGTTTGTAAAATATGGATGTACTAGAAAGGGTGAAACAAAAATGTTAGTATCGCTGAAGCAGATATTGAATCTATGTGAAGCAAAAAAATGCGCGGCAGGTTCTTTTAACACGCCGAATCTCGAGTCGGTTATGGCAGTGATTGGCGCAGCAGAGGAATTGGACGTGCCCGTGGTGATCCAGCATGCAGAAGTGCATGAGGAAATTATGCCGATTGAGATTATCGGGCCGATCATGCTGGAGCTTGCGGGGAGGGCAAAAGTACCGGTGTGCGTGCATTTGGACCATGGAGAGACATTAGAATATGTATGTAAAGCTTTGAACATCGGTTTTACCTCTGTGATGTACGATGGTTCGGTTCAGCCTTTTGAAGTGAATATGGCTAATACAAAGATGGTTGTTTCATTTGCGGCACAGACAGGGGCCTCTGTGGAGGCGGAGATCGGCTGCATGGGAAAACGGGAAACCGGAGCAGGAACAACTGGAAACGGGCCGGATCCGGAGAAGATTTATACAGATCCGGAGCAGGCAAAGCTCTTTGTGGAGGAGACGGGGATAGATGCCCTGGCCTGTTCCTTCGGGACGACACATGGGGTGTATATTACAAAACCCAAGTTAGACTTTAATGTAGTAAAAAATGTGCGCAGGAAAGTAGACATTCCAGTCGTCATGCACGGAGGCTCCGGTGTCAGCCCGGAAGAATTCCGCATGGCCATTGAGAGCGGGGTGCGCAAGGTTAATTACTATACATATATGGCGATGGCGGGAGGTGAGAAGATAGCAAGCCAGTTCCAAACGGGGTGTATTCCGGTTGAAAAAGGCGGGCGGCATTATAAATACTGCTATTCTTTGATCGAGAGCGATAAGGATACGCCGATTATGTACCATGATATTGTGCAGTATGGGACAGAAGCTATGAAAAGGAATTGTAAGGAGGCGATGGAGATATTTGCTATGAGGTAAGAGAGTTCTGATTAACTATACATAAAGAGGCGGCAGGAAAACACATGTGGTTTTCTACATTTTTAAGAGGGTGCTGCAAAATCATCAAAATGATGAGTTTGCAGCACCCTTGTTCTATTTTTTATATAAAAATTATTCTGCCCTCCGTGCTATATACGCATCGGTATTCGTGCAAAATACTACATTCATTGAACAAGAAACTACATTCTGCTTTTTCAATTAATGCTTATAATAGAGTATGTTTAGAAAAAGACAGGAGGTATGGATATGACGAAAAAAATGACAGAAGGCAGCCCGGCAAAATTGATTGTAATGTTTACGATACCTTTGCTGATCGGAAATATCTTTCAGCAATTATATAGCATGGTAGATACTTTGATTGTGGGAAGGACCCTGGGGGTCAATGCCCTGGCGGCGGTGGGCTGCACGGGGAGCATCAATTTTTTGATCCTCGGTTTTGCAATGGGAGTGAGCGCAGGACTGGCAATTATTACGGCACAGCGCTTTGGCGCAAAGGATGAGAAAGGGGTCAGAAGAAGCGTGGCCTCAGGAGCCTGGATCAGCCTTATGGTTACGGTCGTGCTGACAGCGGTTTCCGTTCCTATGACCAGGAAGATTCTGGAACTGCTGAATACGCCGCCCGAAATAATTGACGGTGCGTATGACTATATTGTTATAATATTCTGGGGAATAATAGCTTGTATGCTATTTAATTTTCTGTCGAATATTATCCGGGCGCTGGGGGACAGCCGGACGCCGCTTTTGTTCCTGGTTATTGCATGTGTATTGAATATTATTCTGGACTTTGCGTTCATACTTGGGGGAGGGATGGGGGTTGCCGGCGCGGCCTGGGCCACAATTATCTCACAGATGGTATCGGCACTCCTCTGCCTGTGGTACATCAAAAAGAAGCTGCCGATTCTGCATTTAACGAAGGATGACTGGAAGGTATCCGCATGGGATCTGAAACAGCACTTTCGGATCTCTATGCCGATGGGGTTCCAGATGTCGATTATCGCCATCGGTGCTGTGGTGCTCCAGTTCGTACTTAACGGGCTTGGTTCCGCCGCTGTGGCAGCATTTTCTGCGGCACAGAGAATTGACCAGATCGCCGGTCAGCCTATGAATTCTTTTGGCACCACAATGGCTACCTATGCGGCTCAAAATTATGGGGCAGGGCGGATAGACAGAATTAAGAAAGGCGTTCTGCAGTGCAGCCTGATATCGGTAGGATTCAGTATTGCTGTGGGCTTCTGAACATATTTGCGGGTTATCAGATGGCAGGCTTCTTTGTCGGGGCCGGGGAAGAGACGGTACAGTCTATGGCTCAGACTTACCTTCAGATTAACGGGGCTATGTACTTTGTACTGGCACTGCTGTTTATCTTCAGATTTACCCTGCAGGGGCTGGGGAAAGGCGTTATGCCGACTGTGGCGGGTGTGATGGAACTGATTATGAGGACATTTGCTGCGGTATATCTGACTGCGGCTGTCGGCTTTGCCGGGGCATGCTGGGCCAACCCGCTGGCATGGGCGGGGGCATGTATCCCACTGGCAGCGGCATACTTTTTGACTATGCGGCGGCTGTCTGCCGGAAACGGAAATGCGGATTCCGGCAGTGTGTGCAGGAAAGCTGAAACCAATGCCGCCTGAAAATTGCCTGTAGCATAAAAATAGTAAAACCCCGGTCAATGTTAAATTACTGACCGGGGTTTTACTATGAAAAATCAATCCTGTAAGTGAAGTATAAAGTTTAAAGTCATCATGATGTGCTCTGGTCTAGGAGTTCAGCCATCAGGTAATGCAGCTTTATAAAGTCAGGGGTAAAGCCTCTTCTCAAAGTTACCGGATACCGAGCAGCCTTCGGTAAATATCATAAATGCATTGGGATCAATTCCCCGCACAATTCTTTTTAACTGGCTGACCTCATATTTTGAAATCACAACGAACAGGATGTAGGAGGCCTGATTTGTATAGGCTCCGGCTCCGTCCCAGTTGGTGACTCCCCTCCCCATCTGTTCGATGATAGCCTGGGAGATGCCCAGCTTTTTGGTAAATATCATGACACTCATATTAATATTCTGGATATGTACTCTGTCGCAGGCGATGGAATATACAACGCCGTAAATCAAAGAATAAATCACGATCTCGATGTTAAACATCAAAAGGCATATTCCGTAGACGAAACAGTTGATGATGATGGAGACCTTGCCGACGCTGAATCCAGGGAATTTTTTTGAAAAGTAGATGCCCAGAATGTCCTGTCCGCCTCCGGAACTGCCTCCCCGGAGAATCATGCCGGATCCGGTTCCCGCGATAATACCGCCAATGACACAGGCGGTCAGATAATCGTCAATGACCGGGCTGGATGGAATCGGGATAAAGGTGAGCGCTGCGGTCTGGATAATAATGGTTATAATGGAACGTGCAAAAAAAATCCTGCCCATTTTACTCCATGCCAAATAGATCAGGGGCAGGTTGATCAGAAAGTAAATGATACCTGCAATATCTGTCTGCCCGAGAGAAAAGGGCAGTACTTTAATCACTAAGGTACGGATCAGCTGGGAGATTCCCATGAAGCCGCCATTATATAAAGATAGCGGTATGATAAATACATTCAGTCCAAATGCAAACATGACAGAGCCCGCAGTTGCGTAGCCCATACCAAACAGACGCTGCCTCTGCCGCTCACTTAAAGAATTAAAAAATGACATATTATTTTCCCCCACTAAAGCGATAAAGTTACCGATGTGTATATATTCTAGCACTTTGATTTCGGCAATACAAGACAAGATACTGCAAAATCTTATAATAGTTCATTATGAGTGTATAAATAGCCATTATAAGGGAAATCCCCGGCGTACGCCGCACATGGAGGTAGTCGGTCTGAGCAGTAATATATGTAACTGTTCTTGCCTGCATTACCTGTTACATATATGGAAAAATGCGCATAGTGAAAGAAAATAAAATGGTTTAATGTGGAAAAAAATCATGATATAATTATCTTATTTCATGGTTACTAAAGAGCGTGCCTAAAGAGCACTCCTAAAAAGATAAGAGGTGTACTTATGACTCAATGGTCACTGGCGGGGGAATTTTGGGCTTTTATAGTTATCGTAATTCTAATACTGTATTTTTATGAGAGGCGTCTGGCCGTAAATGCCAGGGACAAGCTGTACCGGAACTGCCTTTGGATGTCCATGCTCTGCATTGGCCTGAATGTGTCCAGTGTGGTGCTGCTTCAATATCCGGAACAAGTGCCGGGGTGGCTGAATATACTTTTGAACAGCGCTTACTTTCTGGCGGTTGTGGCTGCATGCTCGATGGTGGCGGCGTTTGTATTTATGATGATGATGGAGCATGTCTATGAAAAACACTGCCTGAGACGTGCATTTACGGGGCTCTTTGTTGTAAATATACTGTATGCGGCTGCTGTGTTGTGGAATATAAAGTCCGGCATCCTTTTTTATATTGACAGTGCTGGCATCTATCACAGGGGAAGGCTGAACGGGCTGGGCTACGCAGTGCTGGCAGTGGAAATTGGCATGATATATTTTTGTTACATAAAGAACCGTCCCAGCGTCAGCAAGTCGATGGTAAAGGTGATCTGTACGATCCCGCCGGTTACGGTTCTCTTATGCATGTTCCAGGCGCTCTTTCCTGAGATTATATTGAATGAGACCGCCATGGCGGTAGCCAATCTGGTTCTGTTTATCGGATTTCAGAACAGAGCAGTCAGAAGGGATTATCTGACTATGGTGGGCAACCGGGAGAGTTTTTATGAGAACCTTACGCTGAGGCTGGCCGGGAAACAGGAGTTCCAGCTGATTCTTCTGTCTCTGCGGCAGTATGATTTTGTAAATCAGAATTACGGGCATCAAAAAGGGGATGAGATTCTTTATACAATTGCGACCGGACTTGGCCGCCTGATACCGGGAGGAGAAGTATTCCGGTTTGGGAATGTGGATTTTGCTATGATTATTCCTCTGAAGTCGGCAGAAGAGGCCGCATCTAATTTCAAAACAGTAAAAAAACGGTGTGGGCAGACGTGGACCGTTGGAGATATACACGCTCACGTGCGCACCGTGTTTCTGTATCTGGAATATCGGGGAGAGCCGTGTACACCTTCGCAGATGATGGAGTATCTGGAATACGGTATTCGCAAAGCAAAAGAGAAGCCGGGAGCCTGTATTCATTTTACAGATGCGCTGCTGAAAGAATATGAAGAAGAAAAGCGGATTCTGGAGATCATGCAGCAGTCGGTGGAACAGAAGCGCTTTAAGGTATGGTACCAGCCGGTGTATCATCTTGGGGCGGGAGTCCGGTCCGCGGAGGCGCTTTTGAGGCTGGATGACTATGAGGGTAACCCGCTGCCGCCATCCAGGTTTATTCCAATCGCGGAGGAATCTGGGTTGATTGATGAGCTGAGCTGGATCGTTCTGGAGGAGGTGTGCTCGTTTCTGGAACAGAGCAATTCTAAACGGATAGAAAGCATATCTGTCAATCTGTCAATGCAGCAGTTTGCCGACATTGGGATATCTGAGCGGATTCAGGAATGTCTTAAACGTCACAGCCTGAGTCCGGATCAACTGAAAATAGAGGTGACAGAGAGGGTGCTTCTTCAGGATATGGGGTATATGAAGCATGTCATGCGGGATATGAACAGAGCAGGCATTGGGTTCTATCTGGATGATTTCGGTACCGGCTATTCTAACCTTTCCAGCGTGCTGGAGTTCCCGTTTGAGTGTGTAAAACTGGATAAGAGCCTGCTCAAAGAATTTCCTGGGAATCCGGATGCTGAGATGATGGTCAGGACTTTAACCGAACTTTTCCACAGCATCGGCAATCAAGTTGTTGTGGAGGGGGTTGAGGAGAAAACACAGGCGGAGCTGCTCGGGGTAATAGGAGCGGACCGGATACAGGGATATTATTACAGCAGGCCTTTGCCCCAGGATATATTTGCAAGGGAGTATAGTTGAAACTATTGTACTTCTTTCCAATAAACTACCAGATCGAACGGTTAATGTGAAATTTGAAAAAGGAGAAGGAAAAGTACTTTTGAATGAAATTTGAGTGAAGATTCCAGTGCAGTTGTAGGCTGAGGTGTGGCCATTTTTAACAGGATTACGATTATTTCTGGAAATAGATGATAATGATTGAACTGTGCGTGCACGATGGGGTATAATATAATTAACAATGAGGCGGTGTTATAATGTCAGAGATAAGGAGTTGATAATATGACAGACCACACGATTATTACCATTGGCAGACAGTTTGGGAGCGGCGGGCACGAAATTGGGAACCGCCTTGCAGAACGGCTGGATATTCCGCTTTATGACCACAACCTGATCCGGATGGCGGCTAAAGAGCTGAAGGTAAGCGATGAGGAGGCATCCCGTGTTGATGAAACTATACTGGGGAGGTTTTTATCCGCATATGTAGTCGGGACAGGAGATTATACGGCATTTATGAGCCAGGAAGCTTATGGTGTGCCTTTAAGCGACCGGATGTATGAGACGCAGACGGAGATCATTAAGAAGCTGGCGGCTCAGAGCTCCTGTATTTTTGTGGGCAGGTGTGCAGATTATGTGCTGGGAGATTATACGAATTGTATCAATATTTTTATTCATGCCTTTAAGGATGACAGAATACGCCGGGTCATGAATATCTATAAGCTGACTGAAAGACAGGCATGGGATAAGATCAAGAAAGTGGATAAGGAGCGCAGGCTTTATTATGAAGCGCATACCGGACGCGAATGGGGCAGCAGTGAGTCACATGAGATCCTGTTCAATGCCAGTCTGCTGGGAGTGGATGGAGTTGTGGACGCAATGGAAGCAATTTATAAAACCTGGGAAGGCAGAAAGTGATGAAAAAACATGGAAAGAAGATGATAGCGCCAGTCATTATAACGATTTTGCTGCTGCTGTATTTTATCGGGTTTGCGGCGGTGGTATTTATGCTGAGGCCCCCTCTAGCAGTATGCATTTTTGGCGCAGTCATACCTCTTGCACTGGCAGGAGTGGCGCTGGGAGTATGTATCCAGCGGATTAAAGAGATAAGGAGTGGAGAAGAAGATGATCTTAGTAAATACTGATTATATTACAGGAAAGAATTTTGAAATGCTGGGTCTTGTAAAGGGAAGTACGATCCAGTCAAAGAATGTGGGAAAAGATATAACACAGGGCTTTAAAACCCTGGTCGGCGGCGAGCTGAAGGCCTACAATGAGATGATGAATGACGCGCGGGCGCTGGCTACAAAGCGCATGACGGAAGAGGCGGAGAATCTGGGAGCCGATGCCATTATTAATATCCGCTATGCTTCCTCCGCAGTTATGGCCGGGGCTGCAGAAGTTATGGCCTACGGTACTGCAGTGAAGTTTACGGAACCGTAAGCAAGGCCTGTATTTTTAAGAAGAATCAGATATGCAGAGCAGGAGATTCTGTCTGATATGGCAGAGTCTCCTTTGCGTATACGCAGGGCTTATGAAGAGGGATACCGGAAAAGACAGAATTATAATAAGGGGATGGATCAATGGACAGAAGAAACTGGAAAAAGAGAATTCTGGCACTTATACTGCCGGCCTTTCTGATGCTTTTTGGATTTGCATCAGGTGCGCAGCAGGCCGACACGGTAAAGGCAGCAGGTGGGAATAACAGGCTGGAAGTGCATTTTATGGATGTGGGGCAGGGGGACGCCACACTGATTATGACGGACGGCCATGCCATGCTGATCGATGCAGGAAACAACGGTAAGGGTACGGCGGTTCAGAACTATCTGCAGAAACAGGGCATCAAGAAACTGGATTATGTGATCGGTACACATCCGGATGCCGATCATATCGGGGGGCTTGACGTTATCATATACAAATTTGACTGCGGAAAGGTTCTGCTCCCGGATTACCAGAAGAATACGAAAACCTATGACGAAGTAGAAGACACTTTAAAAGCTAAAAGCTATCGGGCGGCGCATCCGGCAGCAGGGGATACTTATCAGTTAGGAGACGCGGTATTTACCGTAACCGCGCCGGCTGATAAAAAATTTGACAACGCCAACGATTATTCGATTGCAGTACGGCTTGAGTACGGAAAGAATGCATTCTTGTTTGTGGGTGATGCAGAGGAGGATTCCGAGAATGAGATGTTGAAAAGTAAGCAGGATATCAGCGCCGATGTGTATAAGGTGAGCCATCATGGGAGTAAAACGGGAACATCCGAAGAATTTCTGGAGAAAGTAGATCCCAAATATGCCGTGATCAGCTGCGGGGAAGACAATTCCTACGGGCATCCCCACGCAGAGGTTCTGAATCTGCTGCGCCGGGAAGGCGTCCAGGTATTCCGTACAGACGAGCAGGGTACCATTGTGGCTGTTTCCGACGGCAGGAAAATCACCTGGAACATGTCCCCGGATGATAGCTGGAAGGCCGGTGAACCAAAGGGAACCGCCGGCGATCAGGACAGCGGTGGTTCGGGCGCTGTACAGAAAGCAGAGAAAAAGGCGGCAGGGCCCAGGAGTGTGGATGGATATATTTTAAATACCAGTACAAAGAAAATCCATCGGCCTTCCTGCAGCAGCGTAAAAAAGATGGCGGAAAAAAATAAAAAAGAGACGGACAAAGAGATAGAGGAACTGAAAAAGGACGGGTATAGTCCGTGTAAAAAATGTCTGTAACCACAGAATAGGATTAGGGGGACGCCAGGCGGACTGTAAGGTCTTACTGTCTGAAGGGATATCTCCTGCGGTTGTCCGCCCTGTAGAGCGGCTTGGTATTGTTGGGAGTGCCGGTATGGGGGCATTGGAGTACTATCCGGAATTAATGCAGCTGGATGCTGCGCAGCAATTAAATTTTGACAGGATGTCTCAGGAATGTGAAAAGATTTTGAAAGAAGAAGAGAGTAATGAACTGGATACATTATTTAAATTAGGCGGATCATCAGGCGGAGCAAGGCCAAAGGCATTAGTTTCCGTGGACGGTGCTTCATGGATCGTGAAGTTCCCTTCTTTATATGACCGCAGGACAATAGGGGAAGAGGAATATTGTTATATGAAGTGTGCCGGAAAATGCGGAATAGATGTACCGGAAGTGAGATTATTTCCATCAGAGTACGGTATAAGGGGTATTTTGCAGTAAAGCGCTTTGACAGGGGAAGCAGGGGCAAAGTGCACATGATTACGGTAAGCGGGTTGCTGGAAACTTCCCATAGAATCCCCAATCTGGATTACAGGGATTTGATGAAATTAACATATATTTTGACAAAAGATAATCGCCAGCTGGAAGAGATGTATCGAAGAATGTGCTTTAATGTCTATGCACATAACCGGGACGACCACGCAAAGAACTTCTCATTTTTATATGATGAAGAGAACAGCAGATGGATACTTTCTCCGGCGTATGACTTAACTTACAGTAATTCTATTGTCGGAGAACATGCAACCTGTGTAAGCGGGAATGGAAAGAATCCAGGAGTAAAAGAGCTTGTCGGGACAGGGACGGCGGCAGGAATTGCGCAAAGCAGAGCGATGAGGATCGCAGGAGAAGTGGAAGAGATTGTGGCATATGAATTAAGGGGAATTCTGGATTCATATTCGTAGGCGGGGCGTATAAAATGTAAATGATGTGTGCAGGAGTGTATTTGTAACAGTTTAGGCCTGCTTGAACTGTTACGTGTATTTCATGAAATGTAAGCAGAGCCTATTCGTAGTTTGGGGCAGTGTGCCGATTACTATGGATAGGCTCTTTTTATTTTATAGGGAAGTTTGCCTATCAGATAAAAATGCTCTCCCGGCGGGATGTGCACTGTGGCGTAAGAGGCAGGTGCCGCTATGCGGCCGCCGCAGGCGCGAGTTTCGCAGGCAAAAACTTATTTTTGTGCAATTTGTATAAAGTTTTTTGGGTTTTTGGAAAAATGATAAGAAAATGAAAGAAAAATATCATGTTTTGTGCGGATATGTTGATTTTTTTGATTAACTAGTGAATATAAAATAGAAATATCTTATTAAGATTTTATACTCATCAGAGCGGTTATTAATTTTAAGACGTAATAGGAGACGGCGAAAATAAGATCCGTATCAGATGAAAAGCAAAGAAAGGGGGCATGAAGCATGCACAGTCTGAAATTCATCAACTGGTATGAAACGTTTCTGGGCGAGGATGGCCCGAAGGTTTATGCGGAGACTGTTTTGGACAAGCGGGAGATGAGAACGGTTCATATGTTTCAGATTTCAGGCAGCGAGATTACGGTTGAAGATGCTATTTTACAAAAGGATGATAAGGTTGAGGTCATCCGCCGTGTTCGTTCAAATGGAAAAGCAGATACAGGAATTGAAAAAAACGGGATTGCATTCGGTATGGAGATTCTGCTCGGGGAGGGAAAACAGTTACGATACGGCATTCCTTCCTGCCGGTATTCTTCGGGACAGGCGGGGAAACATACCTATATGGAGGAACGGCTGACGGCACCGGTCATTATGGCATATGATGAAAGTGCCAGGACAGCAGTATCTGTGGCCAGGACCAGGCCGCCTGCGGATACGGGAAAGGAAGAACGAAAGACAGGAGACTCCCGCTATCTGCACGAGACGGAGGTGGGATCTCTTGGATATGAATGTCAGGAAGGCAGGGAAAATATCCTGTGTGCCCGCTGGCCATATGAGGAGATGGAAAAGAGTGTGGCGCTGGATGCCAAGGGGACCCCTGTTCAGGCCTTTTACCCTATAACCGGGAATGCCTGGGAGATGGAGCTGCATTATGAACTCCAGCAAACCTGTGACAGAACATTTACTGACGGTTTGTATCACGTTTTTAAGGGGCTGGCAGAGCACTTTGAAACTGAAGGACACCGTACAGTCAGCCTTCCGTTTACTTTGGAGGAAGAAATTATCTGCCGTGAGACAAGCCTCATGCGGAGCTACCGGGAATTTGGAGATGACGGGGCGGGATTTTTCTTTCATTTTGATCCGCGCAAGGGGTACGGTTCCGAACCGTCCGGTTTTGGAACCTCTTTCAATACAATACCCCACAGCACGTATGTACACATTCTGGAATACGGTTTTACCGGCCGGCAGAATCATACGGCGCTGATCCTGGCCAGAGATAAAGGCGGTGAATGGATCGAAAAGGGGGAGAAAGTAGTGGACTTTTTCCTGAAGCACTGCATGAAGGAGAACGGATGGGTGTATTCACTTTATGACCTGGAACGGGAGGAGCCTTTCTTTTCCTTTGGGGATCTGGATGCTCCAAAGCTTCATTATATGGATTACCGGGGAGCAAAAGGGAACTATCTCAGAACAATGACGGAACCGGTAAATGATGTACTGGAATACTGCAAATGGTATCGGGAACAGGGGCGTGTTAAGCAACAATGGCTGGAGGCTGTCATGCGCTACGCAGACCTGCTGGTCTCTCTGCAGAATGAGGACGGTTCCTGGTACCGGGCGTACGAACCGGACGGTACTCCTGTTTTTATGCTGGAGGAACCGTGGATGACAGAGCAGGAAAGAGAACGGGGCCGAAAAGCCGCGTCAGCCATTCCGATCGTGTTTCTTTGTAATCTGGCAGAATATCTGTCCGAAGGGGAGTTCAGTACAGATGCTGCGAATACAGAGCCGGCCGGTTCGAAACGATCCGTCTATCTGCGCGCCGCAGTGAGGGCCGGTGAATATGTCCTTTCCAGGGGATGCAGGGAAGAACTCTTTCAGGGAGGCACGCTGGATAATCCCAATGTGGTGGATAAAGAGGCGGCACAATATGCGATGGCCGGATGCTGGCGCTTATATGAACAAACCGGTGAGAAACGGTTTCTGGATGGTGCGGTGACGGCCGGGAAACAGTTCGTGACATGGAATTATATCTGGAATGCACCGGTGAAAGCGGGAACAGTTCTTGCTGAAAAAAAGTTCCGGACAAAGGGAATGGGAGCCATCAATTCCATCTGGTGCGGAGGCGTGGTCGATATCTACTCCCTGTTCCATATCCGGGAGCTGTATCTGACGGGCCGGGAGACAGGGGATGAATTTATGATCCGGATGGCCGACTGGATCAGCACGGCCGCACATCAAATCATGTCCTGGCCGGGAGACCGGATGGGATTCGCAGATATCGGGATGCAGCCGGAAGGATTCGGCATATGCCCCCAGGGAATGGATGAGGGAATGATACAAAAAGGAGATATCTGGGGAACACTCGGATGGATTTATTCCGCCGGAATAGACGGCGTGGATAGATATATAAGAGAACTGCCTCAGGCAGAATAAAAGGAGGAAAAATGATGAAGAAAAAAGTATTGAGTTTGATGCTGGCGGCAGCTATGACAGTTACCATGCTGGCAGGGTGCGGTTCATCCAAACAGGAAGAGCAGAAGAAAACAGAAAAGTCTGATTCAGGAGCTGTTGTCCTGAATATGTACCACAGCTGGAGTACTGACTCTGAAAGGGGCGCAGCACTGGATAAGCTGATTCAGGAGTTCAACGAAGAGAATAAGGGAAAGATCGAGGTGGAAGTGACCGTAAATCCGGATTTTCCGGCATATCAGGAAAAAGTAAAGACCATGATCTCCACAGATACAACGCCGGATATCTTCCATTATAATTTTAACCCGAACGATCTGTCCAGGCAGGAATCCGGCAAGCTGATGGATTTTTCAAAGTATATGGATGATGAGTGGGCGGAAAGATTCGGTGAAGGGGATCTTGAGACACTGACCGTGAACGGGGAAATCTCATCCATTCCATTTGAAAAGGCGGGAGCAGTTTTTTATTACAACAAAGAACTTTTTGCGCAGGCAGGAATCGAAGAATTCCCTGACACGTGGGACGGACTTCTGGATGCATGCGCAGCATTAAAAGAGAAGGGAATCACTCCATTTTCCCTGTATACGGCGGACGATGCCTGGTATACATGTAATTTATTCACTTATCTTGCGGCAAGTTATGCAGGAACAGAGACGCTGAATGAGGGCGGAAGCATTGACACTCCGGAAATGAAACAGGCGGCGGAAATGCTAAGAAAATTCTGGGATTATACGACAGGGGATGCAATCGGGGCCAATTACTCCGTAGCCATGAATAATTTTGCTTCCGGCAAGACAGCCATTGCTATTGATGGACCGTGGCTGATCGGCTCCCTTTCAGAAATACAGGATAAAATCGGAATTGCGAAGGCGCCTACATTTGGCGATGGAAAAGTGGCTGAGAATTATCTCGTGACGGACGCACAGACACCGTGGGCAGCAGCTAAGACAGATGATCCGGAAAAAGAAGAGGCCATCGTTGCATTTATGAAATATATCACCTCTGAAGAAAGCGTGAAACAGCTGACACTGGAAGGTGCAGTTTTCCTTTCACCGAAGCTGAATATGGAAGACCCGGATGTAAAGAATACAGAAGGGCTTCTTGGAGAATATCTTGCCCTGAATTCTGTGGTAGAGGGAAGTACAGTTAATATCCAGAGAAACCTGACGACTACGGCAAATACAAAACTTCCGTCTCTTCTGGAAAGCCTTGCACTGGACAGTGTAACTCCGGATGAATTCATAGAGCAGCTGTCCAAAGAAAATCAATAGAAAAAGAAAGGGGCGGACGAACGATGAAAAGACGGCAGACCGTATTATATATGGCGCCTGCAGTGATTCTGATAGTTGCTTTCTTTTTGGGGCCGCTTTGTTATCTGGGATATGTAAGCTTTTTCGAGTGGAACGGCCTTGGGCCAAAGACATTTGTAGGAATAGATAACTTCCGATATGTATTCTCAGATCCGGTTTTCAGGATGGCGTTTAAAAATACTGTTATCTGGCTTCTGTCAGCCCTTTTTTTACACATTCCCTTCGGGCTGCTTCTGGCGCTGCTTTTAAATAAGCAGCCCAGGGGATGGAAATTTCTGCGGGTGATGTATTTTATTCCCAATGTAATTTCAACGACGGCAGTTGCCTTTCTGTGGTATTTTATCTATCATGTTGATGTGGGACTCTTAAACAGTGTGCTGAAAAGCCTTGGGCTGGGAAAGCTGGCACATGCATGGCTGAATGATCCGGGAACCGCACTGATCTGTAATCAGGTTCCGTTTATTTTCTATGTAGGGCTGACAATGATTATATTCCTGACCCAGTTGTCTACCGTGCCGAAGGAACTGAAAGAGGCTGCCATGGTGGACGGCGCCACAGGATTTCAGATTGATATTCATGTATATCTGCCAATGATGAAACCGGCAGTCATTACGAATATTATGCTGAACCTGGCATTTTGCCTCAGGACATTCGAGTATCCGTTTCTGATGACGGGCGGCGGGCCGGCTAACAGTACAACGAATCTTTCTTTATATATTTACAGGGAGATGGTCGGATCCAACAGGTATGGGATATCTATGGTAGCAGGACTGATTACCGTACTGCTTGGTTTTGGGATTATGCTGCTGGTTAATGTGCTTCAAAGAGAAAGGAGGAGCCGTCATGAATAGCAGGAGAACACCGGGGCGCACAGTGATGTACATATTTCTTGCTGTGGTGCTTGTCTTTATGCTGGTACCGTTTTTATGGCTGCTGGTTTCTTCCTTCCGGCCCAACGCGGATCTGTTCAACGAACCGTTTGCGGTGCCGCAACATCTTTCGCTGGAGAACTTCAGGGCAGTGATGGAAAGCCATCCGATGGTATTATACTTTTTCAATACGGTGGGAGTGGCAGCCCTGGCAACGGTTATTTCGATCCTGTCAGCCACTTTGGCATCCTACGCCATGCTGTACAGATTCAGCAGCAGAAAAATCCTGACCGTACTTTTTTCCATGTGCCTGTTTATTCCAACCAATGCATTTCTGGTTCCGTATTATGTCATGATCAATAAAATCGGACTTTATGATAACATTCTTGGCATAGCGCTGGTGTATGCGGGCGTGAACCTGCCAATGAGCCTGATGGTTATACGGGGGTATATGGAGACGATTCCCGGAGAGCTTCTGGAATCGGCAAAGATAGACGGCGCAACTGCGGGACAGGCCTTTCGGAGGATTATACTGCCGGTTTCGAAACCCGGCATTGTTACGGCATGTGTATTTATCGTCATCAATTCATGGAATGAACTGCTCTTTGCAAATCTTTTGAACCAGAGCGACTCTTCCAGAACGATCCAGGTGGCGATCCGATCCTTTTTAACAACCTTTGAGGCCAATTATGCCTATGCGTTTGCTGCGATGGTGATTTCCATACTTCCTACCATTGTGATCTATGCAATGCTGACTGACAAGATTATAGGGGGGATGACAGCCGGCGCCGTGAAAGGCTAGGCGCGTCCAGAAAAGGGCGGTTGGTTTAGTGGGTGGAAATCCCATACGGCAAGGTGTAGCGAGCCACCGTTAGCGAGTCTT
>NZ_CYZU01000026.1:23973-72615 GCF_001404335.1 Faecalicatena contorta | reverse complement strand
AAGTTAGCTTAACAGCTTGCAAAAGTCATATAAAATGAGATTTGAAAGGATTAGAGACTAATTATGATGAAATGCGAATGGATATTGTGTCCTGTTTGTGGGAGCAAAACCCGTAATAAAATTAGGAAGGACACTGTTTTGGAGAATTATCCCCTTTATTGTCCAAAATGCAGACAAGAAAGATTGATTAAAGTTGACAACTTGAAGATAACTGTCATCAAAGAGCCAGACGCTTAAGACGCAGAGCCGATGAAATTGTGGAACAATTCACGAATCATCGGCTCTTTTTGTTTCGTATTTGAAAGAACAAACTCACCAAATAAAAAAAACGATATTCGGGTGGGTTATTTTGTTATACCCTAAATTACCCTCTGAATTTGTTTTTAAATTTGGAGGGATTTTTTTATGTCCTTTTTTCGGGCAGTTATCTATCTGCTCATACGAAGCAAAATTTATCAATACATAGCATATCAGAGAACGGCAGGAAACCAGTTAAAAAAATTTCTGCCAGTGCAACGGTACTTCTCACCTTGAAAGTAGAAGTACAATCTCCATACAATAGAATTACTATTTCCTATAACCGTAAAGGTCACAGAGCCTTTGCGGTTTTTCTTTTGTCGATTTTTGTTGGAAAGTGCCGTAGGGCTGTTTCTGATATGCGGTGTCGTTCTCCGCCTCTCCATCTGGATTTTTTACATTTCAAAAATTCAGATGGGAGGTATTTATGGTGAAATATGCACCAAGAAAGGTATATATCAGAGAAAGTGGCGGCTATGTGGAATTATCCTACACGGAGTTCTGCCGTTGCAGGGAATCCGACCAGACCTATATGGACAAGCTGTTTATCCCCATTCAAGGCTGTCTGCTTGAAGTCGTGAGGGAGCAATACACAGACTTCTACCGTGACAAGGAACGGTGGCGTTATCTGCAAAAATTAGATACAAAGAATAGACTGCTATCTCTCGACGGATTTACGGACAGCGAGGGGAATCCTCTGGACTTTATCACTGATGAAGCGGTGGACATTGCAGAAACCGTTGTCAATGCGGTCATGGTGGACAGGCTGAAAGCCGCCCTGCCTTTGCTGTCGGATAGTGAACAGGAGCTGATACAGGCAATCTTTTTTGACGGACTTTCCGAGCGTGAAGTCGGGGCGAGGTTGGGCATAACCCAGAGCGTTGTAAACAAACGCAAAGCCAGAATCCTAATAAAACTAAGAAAGATAATAGAAAATTAAAATTTAAGGCGTTCAGCCCCCTTGTTTTTTCCTTTGGGAAGATGAGGGGGCTTTTCTCTGCCCTCTCAATCAATTCTGATTGGAGGAAGTAAGAATGGCATACAACCACGGACGGGAGGACAGGAAATGGCGTATCTGGAAAGAAGCGGAGGAAAAGCTGCTGCGTGAGTGCGGCGTTGATGAAGCGACCATTGAGCAGATACGCATGGCGGACAGGGCAGACTTCAATTCCAACAGGCGGTTTTACCGATGGACGAATGACGTTGCGGAATATCTTGAGGACATGGCAGGCAGGGAGCGGCAGGCGGAAGTGGGTACGGTTGCGGAGTTACTGGAAGAGATTGAGAGCGAAAATCTCTATCAAGTATTAGTCACGGTGGACGGGCGTACCTTGAAAATCGTCCTGCTGAAAATGCAGGGGTATTCCACAAAGGAGATTGCCCCGCTTGTGCATTTGACGACTGGTGCCATCTATGCGAGGTTAGACCATCTGCGGAAGAAGCTGCGGAAAATTTTATAGCTTCTAAAACAGCCTGCCATCCTGCGGGCTACTGGGTGAGGGATGGAAATCCCCTCACTCATTTTTTGCAGGAGGACAACAGGATGGCATACAGGGTTAAGGCATACACGCTTCGGGAGGAATCCACGGAAAGCGGCACAAGGTATTTTATCAGCTTTAAGGACGGGCAGGGCAAATCCCACGAGTTGGAAGTGTCGGAACAGTTCTTTATGGAGTTTCGGCAGATGGAGCGCAGGAACAGGAATCTTTTCTAATGGGACGAGCGGCACAGGGAGTTTAACGAGGTATGGGACGAAACCCTTTACAGACGGGCGTTGCGTGTGCCTAAGAGCCTTGATGAACGCATGGTTGAGGAAGAACGGAATGAAACGCTCTATAAGGCGGTTGGGAGCCTTCCAGAGATACAAAGGCGGCGTTTCCTGCTCTACTACGAGTATGAGTTCAATTTTTACCAAATCGCCGCTATGGAGCATTGCACCGCTTCGGCAATACAGAAATCTGTTGCGATTGCAAAGGAGAAAGTAAAGGCGGAAATTGAAGAAATATCTCCAACCGTGACCGACACCGCCCGAAAAAGAAATCTGTTTTTTATTTGTGTGGGATTGGCGGCATTACATACTCTCACTTTTTTCCGTGGGAGTAAATCTATTTTTAAGGAGGTCAACGCCTATGTGCAACGAAAACAAAGACACCGCCCGAAAGGAGGAAAGCCATGCAGAAGTTACAGACAGTCAACGCCGAAACGCTCCTTTATGAACCGCTTGAGAAACCATCCTTTGTGGTGGACAGCCTTATCCCGACAGGCTTATCGCTGTTCTGCGGCTCACAGAAGATAGGCAAAAGCTGGCTCATGCTGAAGCTATGCTTATGCGTGTCGCAGGGAATCCCTTTATGGGATATGCCGACAATGGAGGGCGATGTGCTTTACCTCTGCCTTGAGGACACGTTCTGCCGCATACAGGACAGGTTATTTCGTTTGACGGACGAAGCAAGCGGGCGGCTCCACTTTGCCGTGGCAAGCTGCAAGCTGTCAGACGGTCTTATCGTGCAGCTTGAAGATTATCTGAAAGATTACCCAGACAGCAGGCTCATTGTCATTGATACCTTGCAGAAAGTCCGTACAGCTTCAAAAGACAATGCCTATGCAAGCGACTATGGGGACATCTCCCTCATCAAAGACTTTGCCGACAGGCACTCTCTGGCGGTCATTGTCGTACACCACATCCGAAAGCAGAATGACAGCGACGTGTTCAACAAGGTGTCTGGGACGACAGGATTAACGGGGAGTGCGGACGCTACCTTTGTTCTGGAAAAGGAGAAACGTGCGTCTGACACCGCCAAGCTGTATGTGACGGGCAGGGACACGCCTTATCAGGAATACACGCTGCGTTTCCGTGATTGCCGTTGGGAGCTTGTGGAGCGGAAAACGCAGGAGCAGCTTGCGAAAGAAACGATACCAGATGTCCTTTTTCGGTTGGTGGATTTTATGAGGGATAAGGAAGAATGGATAGGCACGGCAACGGAACTGTTAGCCGCTATGGGGGAAACGGAAACCATACCCACGGTGATTACGAAATGGCTGAATGAATACCGCACCACATTTTTAAGCGAGAACCGTATCTGCTACCAGTACAGCCGCAGGAAAGACGGCAGGCGGATTGCCCTTGCAAGGAGGGCGGGTGACAGCGGTGATGGTGGTGACAGCGATATTAGGATACCCCCCTGTTACTGTCATTGACGCTTAAAGCCATGTAAAGCTGGCGGCTCTGCCCTGCGGGTGACAGCAGTGACGGTGGTGACAGTGATTTTAGGATACCCTGCCGCTGTCATCCCTACGGGAGAACACCCCGTAAACGCAAAATGCAGGCGTGAGATTTACTCGCCCTTTTCGGTCGTGTAAAACCACCCCTGCGGTCAGAAAAATCATTCCGATTTTTCCGACTGCGTTTACAGGGTGTAACACACTACACTTTGCCCTGCAAAGTCGTGTGCCAGACGTTCCCTCTGGACTCCCTTAAGGCAGGGCTGTGCCCTGCTATCCTACGCCTTACGGCTTCGGATAAAAGAATGGCGGCATGACGGTGACGGCTCTTGCGAGGGGGGTATCCCAAAAACACCGTCATCATCGACATGACCGTCATGCAGGGGGTGAGGGTGACAGTTGCGGCAGTCGGCAGGGGGTATCCCAAAACTGCTGTCACCACCGTCACCGCTGTCACCCCAAAGGACGGTCACCCGCCGAAAGAAAGGAGGAATCCGCCTATGCCTTATGCAATCCTGCGTTTCCAGAAACGAAAAGCGGGCGGCGTTGCGGCTTGTGAACGCCACAACGAGCGGAAGAAAGAAGCCTACAAAAGCAACCCAGATATAGATATGGAACGCTCTAAAAACAATTACCATCTCATAGCACCACCAAAGTACACCTACAAGAAAGAGATTAACCGCATGGTAGCCGAAGCGGGGTGCAGGACAAGGAAAGACAGCGTGATGATGGTGGAAACGCTCATCACAGCTTCACCAGAATTTATGAACCAGTTACCGCCCGAAGAACAAAAAGCGTATTTCCAGACGGCTCTTGACTTCATTTCGGAGCGTGTTGGAAAGCAGAATATCCTCTCCGCTGTCGTCCATATGGACGAGAGAACGCCCCATATGCACCTCTGCTTTGTGCCGATTACGCCAGACAATAAGCTGTCAGCGAAAGCTATCTTAGGCAACCAGAAATCATTATCCGAGTGGCAGACCGCCTACCATGAGCGGATGTCCTCACGGTGGAATCAGCTTGAACGGGGGCAGTCCTCAATGGAAACCAAGCGGAAACACGTCCCCACATGGCTCTATAAATTAGGCGGCAGGCTTGATAAACAGTATGAAGAAATCGTGTCTGCCCTATCCGACATCAACGCCTTTAACGCAGGGAAGAAAAGGGATAAAGCGTTAGATTTACTCTCTGCATGGCTGCCAGACGTGGAGAAATTCTCTAAGGAAATCGGGAAACAGCAGGCGTATATCGACAGTTTGAAAGAGAGAATTGGGCAGGAATCAGACTATGCGGGGCGTATGCGTGATGAAAAGTACGAGCAGGAACTAAAGGTGCAGAAAGCGAATCAGAAGATATTTGAATTGCAGAGAACCAACGAGCAGATGGGGCGGCTGCTGTCAAAAATACCGCCCGAAGTGTTGGAAGAATTGCAGAAAAATCATAGAAGCAGAGCGAAAGAAAGGTAGATATGTGAATGAAGAAACAGGATTTTAAGGTGTTAAAGACCAAAGACTTGTACCCGTTCCCCGACAATCCGTTTCATGTGGCAGAAGATGAAACACTGTCAGAGTTAGCGGAAAGCATCAAGGAATTTGGCATTGTCACGCCGATAATCACACGCCCGAAAGAGGACGGGGACGGTTATGAAGTGATTGCAGGACAGCGGCGTGTCCGTGCTTCTGAACTTGCAGGGATAAATACCGTGCCTGCGTTTGTCCTGCCCTTAGACCGTGACCGAGCCATCATCACCCTTGTAGACAGCAATTTGCAGCGTGAGAATATCCTGCCATCGGAGCGGGCGTTTGCTTACAAGATGAAATCCGAAGCCATGAAGCGGCAGGGTTTCCGCACAGACTTAACCTCGTCACAAGTTGTGACGAAGTTGCGGACGGACGACAAGGTGGCACAGGGCTTCGGCGTGGGCAGGATGACCGTGCAGCGTTTTATCCGCCTGACGGAACTGATACCGCCGATTTTGCAGATGGTGGACGAGGGGAAAATCGCCCTCACGCCTGCGGTGGAACTGTCCTTCTTGAAGAAAGACGAGCAGGAAAACCTCTTTGCCACGATGGAGAGCGAAGAAGCAACGCCCTCACTCTCACAGGCACAGCGGATGAAACAGTTAAGCCAGAGCGGGCGGCTTGACATGGATACGATATTTGCGATTATGACGGAGGAAAAGGGCAACCAGAAAGAAACCTTGAAAATCAACACAAGCAAGCTGAAAAAATACTTTCCGAAGAACACAACGCCGAAGCAGATGGAGGAAACCATCATCAAACTTTTGGAGCGTGAGTTGCAGAGGAAACGCAACCGTGACAGCCGCTAATCTTCTTTTTTCGGGAAGTAAATACAGAGAGTTGAGGTATGGAGAATGAGAGAAATCCAGTATGAAATCGTAAAGGAAATCGCAGTATTGTCTACGGGCGACAGTGGCTACACAAAGGAAATCAATCTCATTTCATGGAATGGGAAAGAGCCGAAGTATGACATCCGCAGCTTTTCCCCGAACCGTGAAAAGTGCGGCAAGGGAATCACGCTGAACGCTGATGAAGCGGCGGCACTCCTTAAAGCATTACAGAAAGAATTAAACAGCGAGGATTAATGGTATCTGATTGGCAGGGCGGGGACATTTCCAAACTCTTCCCTGCCCTGTCTGGAAAGGAAGATTTAAGTATGGGCGAGGATAAGAAAGCAGATAAAAAGAGAAAGCGTATCGTGCCAAAAGCACCAGTGCAGATGATAATCAGCCGTGAATATGTCGGCACACAGACCGTTACAGAAGCGTTTGTCCCGATTATCTCCGAGGATATTCGGAAGAAGATTGCCGAGGGCGACACCTTCGACAATGAGGGGCTGTCCGCTTAGAATGTACGCAATGGGACATGAAAACAGATAGGACAGATACGGAGGTTTTACAGTATGGCAGGAATCAAAGAAGAAAAGAAAATCTATTTAGTCGGCATTTATTGCCGCTTATCTAAAGACGATGGTACGGATAACGAGAGTGCGAGCATTGCGACACAGAAATCCATCCTCACGGATTATGTGAAAAAGCAGGGATGGCACATAGCAAAAACGTATGTGGACGATGGTTATTCTGGTACAAATTTCCAAAGACCAAGTTTCCAGAATATGATAAAAGACATTGAAAGCGGTCTGATAAACTGCGTGATTACGAAAGATTTATCCCGTCTGGGGAGAAACTATCTTGATTGTGGGTTATATCTGGAAGTTTTCTTCCCAGAGCATAACGTGAGGTATATAGCGGTCAATGACGGCGTAGATACCTTGAATAAATCTGCTATGGACATCACGCCTTTCCGCAACATTTTAAACGAAATGTATGCCGCTGACATATCTGTTAAGATAAAATCGGCATATCGGGCGAGGTTTCAACAGGGGAAATTCATGGGAACTACCGCCCCTTATGGCTATATCAAAGACCCTGCCGACCACAACCATCTGCTGATAGATGATAAAGTGGCACATGTTGTAAAAGAGATATTCGACCTTGCATTAAAAGGGAATGGAGTTGCCAAAATTTGCAGACATCTTAATAAACAGCATATCCTACGCCCTGCCGCTTATGCGGCGGAGCGTGGCGAAACAGGCTTTGAACGTCATTTTGAGGGGAACGAGGACAAACGCTATATTTGGAGTGGGAACAGCGTGAGGAGCATTTTAAGAAGCCCGATATATGCGGGAAATCTTGTAGGCTACAAACGGATTGCCGCCAATATGAAAAGCAAGAAACGCCCCTCTAAGCTGCCCGAAGAATGGGAAGTGATACCCAATACCCATGAGGGAATAGTCACGCAGGAGGAATTTGATATTGTCCAACAGCTTATTACAAGTCGTAGGCTTCCACAGAACAAGGGAGGATTTGTAAATATTTTTGCAGGCGTTATCAAGTGTGTGGACTGCGGATGTGCTCTGCGGGCAATGAACGTACACAGGAGGAAACGCCCAGAGATTATCGACTGTGTACAGTATTCATGTAATAATTATGCAAGAAACGGAAGAAGCGAGTGTAGTGCCCACAATATAGAAGCAAGGGATTTATTCAATGCCGTTCTTGCCGACATCAACTGTTTTGCGGATATGGCAGTGAATGATGAAAAGGCGGTCAGGGCCATAGAAAAGCGGCTCACGGAAACAGACCAGAGCAGGGCGAAAGCATTAGAGAAAGAACGTAAGAAGCTGAACAAACGCCTTGCGGAACTGGACAGGCTGTTTTCCTCTCTCTACGAGGATAAGGTCATGGAGCGTATTACCGAGCGGAATTTTGAGATGATGTCGGGGAAATACCAGAAAGAGCAGCTTGAAATTGAAGCAAGGCTGAAAGAGGTGACGGAAACTCTTAATGAAAGCTACGAGAAATCACGGGGAATCCGTGACTTCCTCGCCCTTATCCGAAATTATCAAGGCTTAAAAGAACTGGATGCAACAGTTATAAACGCACTCATAGACAAGATACTTGTTTCGGAGCGTGAGAAGATGGCAGACGGAACAGTGAAGCAGGAAATCAAGATTTACTATAAATTCATCGGCTTTGTCGATGAATTACATATCATACCTACAAAACGGTGGGCAGCAATGCCCGCTAAAAATTGTACGGTGTGCGGCGTTGAATATGTCCCGGGCTCTGGTGCATCAAGGTATTGTCCTGCTTGTGCCAAGAAGATACGGAGGGAGAAATCAAACGAGAGCAAACGCAGGAGCAGAGAACAGAAAAGGATAGCATGTATGAACTGTCCGCAAAAAATGACCGACTGATGAAGACCAGTTTGGAGGATGTTTATGCTGCAGGCGACTGCGCGATGGTAACAAACCGGATCACAGGGAAGAGACAGTGGTCTCCCATGGGCTCTTCTGCTAATATGGAAGGCCGGACACTTGCACAGGTTCTGACAGGCGCCGTCAAAGAATACAAGGGAGTCCTGGGAACCGGCGTTGTGAAGCTCCCGAATCTGAACTGCGGGCGTACGGGACTGACAGAGGCACAGGCAAAAGAAGCGGGATATGAGGTGGTGACGGCCCTTGCAGTAACAGAAGATAAGGCACACTACTATCCGGGAGCCGCATCTTTTGTAACAAAGCTGATTGCGGATAAAGAGACGCATAAGCTTCTGGGAGCGCAGGTATTTGGCCCCGGAGCGGTAAATAAGATGGTTGACATTGCGGTGATGGGAATCAACATGGGTGCAGTCCTGGAAGATTATGAAAACGCTGATTTCGCATATGCACCTCCATTCTCAACAGCAATCCATCCCTTTGTCCAGGCGGTATATATTCTGTTGAACAAGATCAATGGAGAACTTGTGAGTATGACTCCTGCCGAATACGCAGAAGGAAAAGCGGATGGATGGCGTATTCTGGATGTAGGTCTGTCCCCGTCTATCCGTGGAGCGCAATATATTAATCTGGGCACGGTAAACGGAGAACTTGAGGGGATTGGCAAAGATGAGAAACTGCTGTTAGTCTGTACAAAGGGGAAACGGGCGTATTTCCTTCAAAACAGACTGAGATACTTTGGTTATGCAAACACGGCAGCATTAGAAGGCGGTGTCTTTTTCAACGATGTGAAGGTGAAAAAGACGTAGGCTGAAGTTTCAGCGGAAGATGTAACAAGGATTAAGGCACTTGTCTTCATCAGAGATAAGACGACCTCCGATAAGTTTAACGGACGTGTTATCACAAGAAATGGAAAGATCACTGCGGAAGAGGCCCGTACAATTGCAGAAGCTGCTGAGCTCTACGGAAGTGGTGAAGTGACGATGACCTCCCGGCTAACCGTCGAGATTCAGGGAGTACCATATGATAATATAGAGCCACTTAGAGAATATCTGATGCAGGCAGGCCTCGAGACTGGGGGGACGGGATCGAAGGTCCGTCCGGTTGTATCCTGCAAAGGCACAACATGCCAGTATGGATTGATCGATACATTTGGGCTTTCAGAGGAGATACACGAACGCTTTTATCACGGGTATTCCAGCGTGAAATTGCCGGACAAGTTTAAGATTGCGGCAGGCGGATGTCCAAATAACTGTGTGAAACCGGATCTGAATGATCTGGGAATCATCGGACAGCGTGTACCGCAGATTGATTTCGAAAAGTGCCGTGACTGTAATAAATGTCAGGTTATGGAAACTTGTTAAACATCCAGCTTAAACAGGCAGGTATAGGTATTATATAGATAAAACGGACACGGGGGAAATCGTGTTGTGGCAGAATGCTTCAGCAAAATATTTCTTTCCCGTGTCCAGTTACTATTACAATTGTTCCGCCTGGAGATAGTACCGGATATCTTCTTCCGTCAGCGAAAAATACTTTCTGAGCCGACTGGCAATAACTTCATCGGTATAGCCATCATCAGTTAGAGCTTGTACGAAAAGTAAAATATCCTGACGCATAACATCCTGCGTGACTTGTTTGGTGACCTGTTCGGTAACTTGTTCGGTAACTTGTTTGGTGACCTGTTCGGTAACTTGTTTGGTAACCTGTTCGGTAACTTCTTCAGTGACGTCTTCAGTCACCTGCTCAATTACATCCAGAGCAATCAGATTAGTAAACTTTGCCACCTCTTTTTGTACATCTTCAGCAAATAATTCATGTAATGCTTCACACATATCTTTCACCTCCTCAAATGTGTTATGGTTTGCCCGGACTATTACGTCCATCATAGCCTGATAATCTTTGGAATGTTTATGCTTTTGATAGTCCTCCATCAGCATATCCAGATGTTCTCCTGGCACCAAATCTGTGCGCAGGCTGCTGAGCCAGAGGTTTTCCTTATAGGGCAGTTGGGGGATCAGTATTAACTGCATGGGGATAGGATCTCCTCTCAGATAGTAAATACCTGAAGATACCTGGCCGATGGTAATATTTCTTTCCTTTTTTAACTTTTTGGACATCTCTCTTGGATACTGGCTGCATACAAAAGAGATGGTTATGTCCTGGGCAGAAATTTCATCAACATGTTCCGTATTAGCTTTGTAGAAACAGGCGTATGCATATGTTTTATAAAAATCGTCTATGTTTAATGTATCCCCAGGGCTCTTATACTCGAAGATATTATGACCGCGCAGGATTCTCCCAAAATCCTTCTTTAGCGGCTCTTTGTCCTTTTTAATTAAAACCAGATCAATACGCATGGGCATTTTATTCAATCCAAGTTCCGTTTGGAATGTTATGGTTTCTGCCTCCTCTGCCGTATTGAGCTGAATGGCTGTTCCAAATATGGGATGCCATTGCAGCATTTGATCATTCATTTAGTACCTCCATTATAGCATGCTCGGTTTGAAGCAGGTAACAGTTCGTAACATAATTTACTGTGGCTTTAAACCCTCAATAGGCAGCACCTCTTTCAAATGGGCGCTGCTGTTGTGAACAAGTAATGTGTAAACAGCAGCAGAGTGATTACAAATCTGGATTCTTTGACGAGTGTCAGAAAAAAATAGATTTTCAATAGAAATAAAGATTTGTGCAGACAGGATATCATATCCGGATGAGGAAAAGCAATGTGTTTATTGTTGAAAAATAAGGGAATAATGTTGAAAACATAGACTTAATAAAAAGGAGAATCATAAGATGCTCTCCATTTATATTTTGAAGATAATACAGGAAAAAACAAATCCCCCGCAGACTCCTGCGGGGGATTTGACTTAGGTTTGCATAGAATTCAAATCTGACGAATCACTAAAACCGGATTATGCTCCAACTACGTTAACAGCCTGAGGTCCGCGGTTTCCTTCTGTGATGTCAAATGATACTTTCTGTCCTTCTTCCAGAGATTTGTAACCATCGGAAGCGATTCCTGAAAAGTGTACGAATACGTCTTCTCCGTTAGCATCGTTTGTAATAAATCCAAATCCTTTTTGTGCGTTAAACCATTTTACTGTACCGTTATTCATAATAGGTACCTCCTAAATATAATATTTGTAAATCTCAGAAAATAAAAAATCACATATTTTTGTAAGGCATTATCAATGGAACATAATGACTTACAAAAATATGTGAAATCTAACTCCGATGAAAATACACCTATAGGATAGCATGAGATTTATGATTAGTCAAGTGATACGTGAAATATTCATATAAAAACAAAATAATCATATAAATGCATTGAAAACATTCATAATAAATGATAAAATAAGCGTGAAAAGATAATAAACGATAGTTTTAATGAAAAATAACAATCATTTAAGGCAGGAGGAAGCAAAATGAGCAAAGTGAATGAACTGACAAGAGAGAAATGGGTACTCGGAGCATTTCCGGAATGGGGAACCTGGCTGAACGAGGAAATTGATGAGGAAGTA
The DNA here is from genome assembly GCF_001404335.1 of Faecalicatena contorta. Lineage (GTDB taxonomy): Bacteria > Bacillota > Clostridia > Lachnospirales > Lachnospiraceae > Faecalicatena > Faecalicatena contortus_B. The sequence continues at coordinate 60,775 of NZ_CYZU01000026.1, read as the reverse complement.
GTTGCCCCGGGAACATTCGCCATGTGGTGGATTGGATGCACCGGGCTCTGGATCAAATCCGAGAACAGTACGAACATTGCAATCGACCTGTGGTTCGGCAATGGTAAAAGAAGCAAAAAGACAAAGGAGATGGCTCCGTTCCATCAGATGCGCAATATGACAGGGGGAAGGATGACGCAGCCAAACCTGCGTGCGGCGCCGATTGTTTACGATCCGTTTGCCGTTACAACTGTGGATGCGGTACTGTCCACCCACTACCACAATGACCACATTGACCCGTTCTTTGCGGCAGCGGTTATGCAGAACTGTGAGCCTGACGTCCCATTTATCGGGCCCCTCAAGAGCGTTGAAAAGTGGCTCAGCTATGGAGTTCCGGAAGAAAGATGCAGAATTGTAAAACCGGGAGATGTGATTCGGGTAAAAGACTGCGAGATTGTGGTATTGGATTCCTTTGACAGAACCTGTCTTGTAACCGCGGATGAGGATATTCGGAATACCTGCCCCAACGATATGGATGAAAAAGCGGTCAATTACCTGATCAAAACACCGGCTGGAACCGTTTATCACAGCGGGGACTCTCATTACTCTACATATTATGCAAAACATGGCAAAGACTATGATATAGACATTGCTTTTGGTTCTTATGGTGAAAACCCGGCCGGAAATCAGGATAAGATGACATCTGTGGATATCCTTCGAATGGCAGAGGCTCTGCAGTGTAAGGTCGTGATTCCGTTCCATTATGATGTATGGACGAACTTTAAGGCAGACCCGGCGGAGATTTTGATGCTTTACAACTTTAAAAAAGATGTGTTACAGTATCAGTTCACACCATTCATCTGGGATGTGGGTGGAAAATATATCTGGCCCCTAGACAAAGATAAAAAACAGTTCCATTATAGAAGAGGATTTGAAGACTGCTTTACAGATGAGCCAAACGTGCCTTACCGTTCCATTCTGTAAAAAAATATTCGGGAAAAAGGAGAATGCGGAAATGTTATTAAGAGAATTAGTGGAGAAAAAACGAGTTTGCTTTCATAAAGGATTTGATACATGGGAAGAAGCGGTAGCGGCATCCTGCCAGCCTCTTCTGGACGATGGCTCTATCGAGCAGGCATATATTGATGCTGTAATCGGCTGCGTGAAAAAATATGGCCCTTACATAGTGTTTGCACCTAATATCGCAATGCCGCATTCGCAGGAAGGCGCTGTGGGAGTGAATGACACGGCAGTATCATTCATGAAACTGGAGGAACCTGTACATTTTGAAGAAGGTAATCCGGAAAAAGACGCCAAGCTGTTCTTTGTTCTGGCTTCCAAAGACCACGACGAACATATGAAAAACATGGAAAAACTGGCCAATATGCTGTTGACAGCCGATATCATGGATGCATTGATGAATGTTAAGGATGAAGAAGAACTTCTTGCACTGGATGCAAAGTATTCTGAGCTATGAGAAATCTTTTTTATCAGAACTGGACAACTGCGAGCAGGAATATACGGGAGAGCGAAGGTGTTCTGTTAACCCTTGGTTCAGTGGAGGAGCATGGCCTCCACCTGCCTCTCGGGACGGATACAATACTGGCGCATGCATTTGCACAAGAGATCTGTGAAAGAGAGGACATGTATTATTATCCATGTATAACCTATGGACAGGTATGGTCCGCCAGGGAGTTTGAGAGCACTATATCTATCAGTCCGGCATGTCTTGAAAATTACTGCCTGCAGGCCGTGGAAAGTGTGATGCGTGCCAGCCCCAGGCGGATTATTTTGTATTCTTTCCATAACGGAAATCATAAGGTCATTGAAGAGGTTCTTCGAACTTTGGCCGATCGCGGGACCGGAGATCATGTGTATCATATGAAGGCTGCCGGAATTGAAAAGAAAGCAGGACATATTCTGACTACGCCTCTGTGGAACGGAAGTGTATGGCATGCGGGAGAACTGGAGACTTCTCTGATGCTCTATGTTAAGGAGGAACTGGTGGATATGAAAGCTGTGACCACAGAATTCCCGCCGGTTCCGCTTCTTTATGGTAAAAAGCCGGTGCCATGGAGAACTTTTATAGAGAGCGGGGCCTTCGGAGATGCATCCGCAGCGACTGCGGAAAAAGGCAGGGAATTATTTGAACTTATATGCCGGGAGCTGCAGGAACAAATACGCTGTATAAAAGAAGGAGAGAACTATGAGCGAAATTAAGCTTGTCGTCTGCGATCTGGACGGGACACTTTTAAATGACGAGAAAATGATCACCCCCTATACGGTATCTGTGATGAAAAAAGTCAGGGAGATGGGGATTGCTTTCTGCCTTGCCTCCGGACGGGATGAACAGATGATGTCCATCTATGAAAAACAGCTTGGCGGCTGTGAATACATGTTGTCTGATAATGGCGCACTTGTGCGAAGCGGTAAGCGGGTGATCTGCTGTAATTTTCTGGCAGAGGAGGATACCGCCAGTCTTCTGGCCTATCTGAATGAACAGCAGATGACATTTATGATGTATTCTGCAGAACAAATGTATTTTTCTGAGGGAAGCGAAAAATTGAAAAAGAGGATCCGGGATTACGAGGCGCTGTCTCAGAAAGCAGGCTGCCCGGTAAAACTCAAGGTCAGGGAGTTCCTCCGGAGCGGCTCTGTGCTGGGGTACAAGACTGCTGCAAAAATCGTGGCCTACGTGGAAAACGAAACAGCAATGGAAGCGTACATAAGTTTCGTTGACAGTCTGGCAAACGTGCACCATGAACCAACGGGGTATGGCCTTTTAGGTGCATTTCAGAGTCAGGTCTCCAAAAAAACTGCTCTTGAGACAATTATGCAGGAGATGAAGATCGGTAAAGAAAACGTCTGTGTATTCGGGGATTATGAAAACGATCTGAGTATGTTTGCATGCGCGGATTATAGAATTTGCATGGAAAACGGCGTAAAGGCACTGAAAGACGCGGCCAGCAGTGTGACATTCAGCAATAATGACGATGGTGTGGCAAGATACCTGGAAAAAGAGTTGGGAATTGTGACCAAACAGTGATTATATGAATTATAACGAACGTAAAACAAATATATAGCAATGAAATGGTAATTAATGAGGCGTAAAACTTATTTAAAGAGCAAAAAGTTCATATAAAACGATAAATAATCATATAATAAGATTGACAATTATCATAACGAACACTATAATACAAAGTATCAAGAATGCATTTTGCACAAAGAGATAGGAAAATTTTGTTACAAAGGAAGGAGAGGAATAATGTTAAACTCAATTCTTGATTTACTCTTAAAACAAATCTTCGGACAGCCTTTTCTGTTGATGGCAATCATCGTATTTATCGGTTATATTGCGATGAAGCAGAAGGTGTCCAAGGCAATTGCAGGTGCGGCAAAAGCATCCATCGGTATTATTGTTATGGGGATGGGATCCGGCGCCCTGATTGCGAACTTCGGAAAACTTCTGACGGCTCTTCAGAACGCAACAGGTATCCAGGGGGCAGGACTTAATACATACCCGACCATGACTGCCGGTTACGAGAAGATGGATGCGATTCTCGGAGAGGGAACAGGGGCTGCATGGGGGATTTACACGCTGCTTGTAGCATTTATCCTGAATCTGGTTCTTGTGGCGCTGAGAAAGTTTACAAGAATCCGTGCCGTTTACCTGACAGGTAACGCTATGATCGTTCAGGCAGGTATCAGTACATATATTGTCTGGAGGTTCCTGGGGCTCGGAATGCTGCCGACAGTCCTGATCGCAGCCGTAGTTACCGCTCTTTACTGGGGTATTTGTTCCACATTGCTGATCGAGCCTACAAAGAAAATCACAGGCGCAGATTTTACGGTAGCCCATCAGCAGATGGTTGTTGACTATATTGCCTACAAAGTGGCTCCAAAGATCGGCAACCCGGAAAAAGATGATATTGAGAAAAAGAAATTACCGGAATCACTGAATTTCCTTCAGGATAACATTATTGCAACGGCCCTTGTTATGTTCATTTCAACTGCAATTATTATGCTTGTGGTAGGAAAAGAGCAGATCGACTGGCTCCGAGGAGCAGAAGGGCTGAATCAAGCGGGCCTGACAAACAACGTAGTATTTCTTATCTGGATTGCCATCACACTGACAGCCAACATCGTCGTATTGCTGAGTGGTGTGCGTATGTTCGTGGGAGAGCTGATGGTGTCCTTCAAGGGTATCTCAGAGAAATTGCTTCCGGGCGCGGTAGCAGGTGTTGACTGTGCAGCGATCTTTGCATTTGCTCCTAAATCAGTAGTACTTGGTCTGCTCTTCGGAGCTCTGGGACAGATCATCGGTCTTGTCGGACTGTTGGTATTCAAGTCCCCGATCTTCCTGGTACCCGGCTTTATACCGCTGTTCTTCGACAATGCGACCATCGCAATCTTTGCAAACAAGTTCGGCGGCTGGAAGGCAGCAGCCCTGATCTGTACGGCAAATGGTCTGGTTCAGATACTTGGTTCCGCCCTCGCTGTTAAGATGATGGAAATAACATGGTGGCAGGGAAGCGCAGATTATGCGACAATATGGGTAGTAATTATCGCGATCTTCAAAGGAATTGGAAGTCTGTTGGGAATTCCGATAGCAGGTTAGGTAATTCACTGAAAAAACAAGGTAACTGTTCATGGATCTGAACAATTAAAACAGGAGGTAAAAAAGATGCTTAATATTTTATGTGTGTGCGGAAATGGTATGGGAACCAGCACGATTTTAAAGATCAGTGTAAAGAAAATTTGTGATGAGCACAATATTGACGCCGCTGTGGAATCATGTTCATTTGGTGAGGCGCTGTCTTTTATCACAACAACGGATCTGGTTCTGACCAGTCCTGAGTGGGCGGGGATGCTTCCGCCAAGCAATGCTGTCATTGCAGAGACAAAGAACCTGATTGATACGGCTGCTGTGACAGAGACGCTTCTCGCCGCAGTAAAAGAACATTTTCCAAATGAAATAAAGTAAGGCTTAGTGCCTACCGGTATATTTACGCCGGGAGGCACTCGTTAACTGTTTAGATTTTTAGGAGGATGAAAATGACTGGTTATGAGATTATCAAAGGAAACGTGAAATTTACGGGGCCGGATCGAATTGGACTCCGCTTTGACCGGATCGCCGGTAAAGGGGACGTATGCCGTATTTTCGTCCTGCCGCCAAAAAGCACATGGCCGGAGGGCGCGGACTATACAGTTTCCAAAAAGGTGCGCCCTAAGAACGGGGAATATGATGAATGGGGATGTATGTGGGAAAGCGATGATGCCAGCGGCTCTGATATGGGCCAGGTAACGAACATTCCGATAGAGGAATGGGACGATATGGATGATTATGTATTCCCGGATCCTAAGGCGGAAGGGCGTTTTGAGGGACTTCAGGAGGCACTTGATGAGGCGGAGAAAAAAGGCCTCTACGTGCAGCTGAACAGCCCGCAGTGTATCTTTGAACGCATGCATTTCTTAAGAGGTTTTGAAAATACATTAATGGACTGTCTTGTGGAGCCCGAAGAGATTGAGGTTATGGCTGAAAGGCTTGCGGATTATCAGATTGGCATTATCGAAGAAGCCTACAGACTGGGCAAAGGCAGAATTCACTGTTATGATACAACCGATGACTGGGGGACACAGAACAATCTGATGATATCCCCGGACATATTCAGAGAAATATTCAAACCGCAGTATAAAAGGATATTTGATAAAGCGCATGAGTGCGGCATGGATATCCGTTTCCATACCGATGGTAAGATCAATGATATCCTGGAGGACCTGATCGAACTGGGGGTAGACATAATCAATATTCATCAGCCAAGACTGGTCGGTATAGACGAAGTATCAAAGATCGCACAGGGCCGCATCTGCTTCGAAGCAGCCATCGACATTCAGGCAACGCTCCCGACAGGCGACAAGGAACTGATCGAACAGGAAGCAAAAGAATTGGTAGAGAAGTGGGCCACGCCCAAAGGCGGTCTTATAGGAGTGGAATATGGTTATCTGGATGCCATTGGCACAACCAAGGAATCCATGCTCTATGCGCTGGAGTGCTTTGAAAAGTACGGTAGCTTTCGAGACGGGTTCAAGGTTGGCGCATCATAAAGTGATAGCCGGGAGACATCGTAAGAGTATATGTTCCGCCAAGAGAATTCATACGCTGCCCCGCTTCGGAGCCTCCCCGGGTTGACAAGTTTTTCTGCCGATTGGATGCACCCAGCGAAATGAAGGGACAGACGCAAGCCTCCCAAGTGCATATGTGCCGTTTCAGGGTGCTAAAGCGGCACATATGCACTTGGGAGGCTTGCGTCTGTCTCTTCATTTCGCGCCCCCCTCCCCGTCCAACAATTGTCAAGACTACTTGACGATTCAGAAAAACATTCATATAATTGTCTTAATAACATGATCTAATCATATATTCTTTAGAAAGTAAAGCCTGTCAAAGTGGTGGAAAGAGGAAAAGATATGAAAAGAAGCAGAGCATTAGTTGATAACAGAAGAAATAAAGTGCTGCAGTCGCTGAAGAACAACGGCTTTGTAAAAGTGCAGGAACTGGCAGAAGAGCTGCAGGTATCTCCCCTTACCATCCGAAGGGATCTTCAGTATCTTGAGGACCAGAAAAAGCTGGAACGTTTTTACGGCGGGGCTACCGTGACCGACCGCGTAACCGAGATTAATACAGAAGAGGATGAGATCAAGCTTTACAGGAAGAGGATCGCCCAGTATGCGGCATCTCTGGTAGAGGACGGAGATACTATATTTATAAATACCAGCGCGACGGCGCTGCAGATGATAAAATACATTAAGGATAAAAGAGTGATTGTGATCACAAACAATGGGAAAGCCATCTATACGGAGCATTCTTCCAAGGTATCTGTGATACTAAGCGGAGGGGAGCTGCGCGAGATCAAAGAGGCCATGGTGGGCGAATTTGCCTCCAACAATATCAGTAAAGTAACTGCGAAGAAGAGCTTTATAGGATGTTCCGGTCTGAGCCTGGAAAGCGGGATGACTACGGAGATACTGAACGAGGTAAATATTAACCAGCTGATGCTGCAGCGGGTTACAGACACCTCCTACATCCTAGCCGACCACACCAAGCTGGGTAGAAACAGCAGCTTTGTGAGCTGCCCTACGGACTCTATTCTGAATGTAATTACAGATGAAAAAGCGCCCCAAGAGATTGTCGATGGTTTCCGGGAGTATGAAGTAAACGTAGTGCAGGTAACAAAAGATGGGGTACCTGTGGATTTCCAGGAATAAAGGAAGAGGAGAAAGAGATGTTAGAAGAGTTAAAGCAGAAGGTATATGAAGCAAACATGGAACTGCCGCGCCGCGGCCTTGTGACCTATACATGGGGCAATGTCAGCGGGATAGACAGAGAGTCCGGTTTTTTTGTTATTAAGCCCAGCGGTGTGGATTATGAGACGCTGATGCCGGACGATATGGTTGTGATGGATCTGGAAGGAAACAAAATAGAAGGAAGATATAATCCTTCTTCAGACACGCCGACCCACCTGGAACTGTACAGGGCATTTCCGGGGGTAGGCGGAATCGTACATACCCATTCTTCCTGGGCAACATCCTGGGCGCAGGCCTGCAGAAGCGTTCCCTGCTATGGGACCACACATGCGGACTATTATTACGGAGAGATTCCCTGCGCGAGATCCCTGACCGCGGAAGAGATCAACGGGGAGTACGAAAAGAATACGGGGCTTGTGATTATCGAAACATTTAAAGAAAAAGATCCTGCCAGTGTGCCGGGGGTTCTGTGCTCCAACCACGGACCGTTTACCTGGGGGAAAGATGCTGCTGAGGCTGTGCACAATGCGGTTGTTCTGGAAGAGGTGGCAAAGATGGCTTTCCGTACGGAACAGCTGAACAGAGAAGTGACTTCTGCTCCGCAGGTACTGCAGGATAAACATTATTTGAGAAAACATGGGCCAGGGGCATACTACGGGCAGGGTAAATAGCGTAAAGCGTTAAAGAAGATTGGAGAAAGCGGGCAGGTTCAGCCCGCTTTTTGTGATATTTAGATTTCAACAGTACATAAATATGCCGCTATCTCCGGCTGTATTTTTCGTAAAAATCATTGTAATATAAACAATTATCAACAGGTGTATTGGGCGGGATGTGGTTGCCTACGGCCATAAAATATCCGGGGCAGTCTCTTCCGAGAGCGATACACCTTTTTACTTCATTTTCTATATCATCTTTATCCCCGCACAACAGGATCCGGGTGTCGGCATTTCCTACAATGACGTGTGTACTTCCGTATTTTTCGCAGATATAAGACATATCGGTACATGGCTCCATAACAAAACCATTGACACTGCAAGCTGCGATATCATCCACAAATTGTGTAAAATTACCGTCCGATGTAAAAAGTATCTTTTTACCTTTTTCCTGCAAAGGCGCCAGAAGCTTTTTTAAATTAGAAAAAATAAAGGTTTTGTAGAATTCGGGCGCCAGAAAAGCTCCGCTTGTCCATACAATATCATCGTGTACCATGACAACAGGAGATTCGCATTCGGCTAATGCTTCAAAATACTGCAGATTCCACTCTGTATAACGGTTCATAAATTCTCCGAACAGCCTGCTGTCCACACCTGCCGCCAGAAGCAGCATATCCCAGCCGAGGATCTCTATGGCCCCGGACATACAGGTTGTGTAAATTCCGGTCATGTTTACGGTATCCGGATGTTCCCGGATCATTTTCTGGTAGTCCTGATTAAAATCTGTAATCAGCCTGCTTTTATCCTTTTCCCCATAGGTCTCGAAAAAATCCAAATCGAAAACATCTTCCGGCTCCTCGATGAATACATGGACATCGTCTGAATAATCCGTGCTATTCTGCTGATAGGACGCATGTCCCATTTTTGTGTGATTCTCGCCGAATTGTTCATCAAAAGGAATAATGTTCCAGAAAAAGCCGTAGTCCCATGCTTTAATGAATTCTTCTGAGGCATGTATGCGGGTCTGCCCGGAACTGTATGAAGAGACTTCAATTCCTGTAACTTTTTGCACAAGATCCCAGTGGAAGTGTGCGGAATACTCTGTGCGGGGAATTTTTGGTGGCATCTCGAGATTTAGGGCGCTGAGGCCATTTTCATAAGACATATTAATTATCACTTTCCTTCCTGCTTATTATTTTGTATACTATAATTATAGAAAATACAGGGAAAATGTACATGCAATTAATATAAAAATAAATGGAGTTTTTTGCTATGGAAAATCAAAAATTTGCAATGCTGGAAGAAAAGATAAATGAGATTAAATTCGAAATTGTGGAGAGCGGGCTTCTTACGGCGGGGGAGGAGTGGGACTATAAACAGGTAGTATCCCCGTTTAACAGATTATACTTTATACTGGAGGGGCAAGGCCATATACACAACGACATGCAGCAGATGGGCCTGAAAGAAGGACACCTATATTTGATACCGGCAGGAGCTACCTACGATTATAAAGCGGGGGGCCGTATGAAAAAGCTTTATATACATTTCCAGATACAGCTGATACCGGGGATCGACCTGTTTTCCCGGTGTATGGAGGCAATGGAACTGCCCCAGATACCAAAAGAAATGGAGCTGCTGCTGGAGAATCTGAAACAGAAAACAATGGATAAAATCATAGCTGCAAAGTCCCTGCTGCTCGCGGTCATATCACGCTTTTTGGAAATAGCCAGGCGGGAAGGCATGGAGGAAAATTACAGCGGGTATGAAAAACAACAGAGAGCCATAAGTTATGTGGAAAACCATCTGAGCGGGGCATTAAAGGTAAGTGAAGTCGCAGCAGCTTTAGGGGGATCGTATTACGCTGTCTCCAGGAATTTTAAGAGGGATACGGGGATCGGACTCAAGGAGTATATGGAAACGCTGTTAATGAACAGGGCCAAAAGGCTGCTGGCAGCAACGGATATGAGGATATCCGAGATCGCCGTGGAATTAGGCTTTGAGGATGCTTTTTATTTTTCCAGGTTTTTCCGCAAATACGAAAAAATGCCTCCCAGAGAATACCGCAGCAGAAGGATGCTTTAAAGGAGGAGCGGTTTCTGGTATTAAGTTACACTAAATACCTTACTGGTACTGTAAGTGTGAGCATACGCTGCCAGGGGCCGCTCCTTTCAAGTACTGGCCTGCTGAGTAGTTTAAAGCGCACGGAATTCGACAGGCGTCATTCCCGTTATCTTCTTGAAGAGTTCATTAAAATAACTGGCGTCTTCAATGCCTATTTCCTGTGCGATCTCGTAGTTTTTCAGAGTACTGTTTTTCAACAGGTCTTTTGCGCGTTCGATCCGTATGTCGTTCAAATAAGCTTTGAATGTTCGGCCGGTCTCCTCCTTGAATATCTTGCAGAAGTGGCTTTTGCTCAGGAAGCAGGCATTCGCAACCTCATCGAGTGTGAGCGGTTCCTTCATGTGATCCTCGATGTATTTCCGGGCTGTCATAGCGGTGGAACAGTTTGCCAGTCTTCTGCTCTCCGTCAGCTGCAGCTGTATGTACAGGAGGATTTTTCTTATCCCGTATAGGATGCCGCTCCATTTCTGCCGGTGCTGGATTTGGAAATGAATCTCATCCCAATCGCAGTATTCCAGCTGATAGCCGGAAAATTCGCGTTTGCAGCTTACTGCCAGCTCCGCCAGCGTCTGGTAGATGACATCTTTATCCTGGCCGGAGAGATAGGTATAAAACTGTGTGATGTGCTGCTGGATCCGGTCAGGGCTGTGAGAGTAGACACTTTCCAGCAGGTTCTTTTCTTCGGTGAGCGGGTAAGGGATTGCAGGAACTTCCAGTAAGGGGATCCTTTCATAGTCCACGAACTCATCGAAGGGAAGCGCTTTATAGAAACGCAGGGCATGGCGGGCCTGTTTCATAGACTGGTATACCTCCATCATGCTCAAAACAGCGAGCCCGATTCCAATCTTAACCGAAATATTTCTGTCAGTAAAATAAGACTGCAGTTCGGTCACAATTTCTATCCGGTCCCGTTCCGGGTCCTCCAGACTGGTAACCAGATATAGATAGTTGTCCAGCATGAAACAGCAGCAGGGGTAGAAGCGGGTCTCCAGGTCAAACTGAAAATCCGCTATGTCGGTTTTGGCCGGTGAACTTTTGAAATCCGTACAACAGGCAAAAAGTCTGTGGGAATTCAGTAAAACAGAGGGGAGCTCGTCCGTAAAATGTACATAGCCATTCTGCTGAAGCGCATTAAACTTGTGAGACTTCAAGATATTGCGCTTACTCTCTTCTTCCTGGATGGTACGGGTGGCCTCAGCCAAAGTTGAGAGAAGCTCTTCCGTAACAAGAGGCTTCAGCAGGTAGGAAAAAGCGCCGTGTTTCAGCATATGCTTAGCATACTCAAAATCATTGTATCCGCTGATTACAATGGTTTTTATTCTAATACCGGAATCCTTGATCTTTGTGACAAGTTCAAGGCCGTCCATCACAGGCATGCGGATATCCGTAATTAGAATATCGGCTCTGTGCAAAAGCAGGTAATCTAATGCGGCCTTGCCGTTAGAGGCCGTAAAGCTGATCTCATAGCGGGTTTGTCCGGTAATTATTTTTTGAAGGGCCTTCTGGAGCAGAAATTCATCTTCGGCAATCACTATTTTAAACATTACAATTCTCCTTTTTCTTTTGGCAGACGGATTGTGACTACGGTTTCTTTATTTTGGACACTGTGGAAAGTGAGCGAGGATTTATCGCCATAGTACAGCCGCAGGCGTTCGTTAACATTGTAGATTCCGACAGAACAACCATTCCCAGGTTTTTTTACGGAAGCCAGATTATTCTGGATTTCTTTTTCCGTCACGGGATCTGTACCCAAACCGTCGTCCATGATCTGAATGACGATCTGGCCGGCGCTTTCCCCTGCACTTATTATGATATGCCCTTTTCCCTCCTTAGTCTCAAATCCATGATAAATGCAGTTTTCTATCAGTGGCTGCAGGATTAGCCGGATAATTGGAAACTGGCCGATACTGCTGTCTACATGAAACTCCACATCAAATTTATCATTGTATCGGATTTTCTGGATGGTGAGATAGGCCTTTATATGCTTGATCTCATCATCAATTGTTACAAATTCATCCGGCTGCCCGATGGAAAGCCGCAGCAGATGGGCGAGGGAGGTTGTCATATTGGAGATATCCTGATCGTCATTCAATATTGCAAGGGCATTGATGGAATCCAGCGTATTATAAAGAAAATGGGGGTTAATCTGTGCCTGCAGGGCCAGCAGTTCGGCCTTTCTCTTCTGCCGGTTTTCCTGCGCATTTTTCTCCATCAGCAGTTGGATATGTTCGGTCATCTTCTGGAATGAATGATAAAGAATATCAGTTTCTTCCGTTCCCTTTACCTTTGGGAACTGATTGCTGCAGCCATCCCAGTTCCGCACATGAACGGCCAGGGCGGTGACAGGGTAAGTCAGGCGGTTGGACAGCTTGACACTGATTACAATACTGACGATTAAGAAAAGAAAAATGATGGTCAGCATTGTATAGAGCAGAGGCGCGGCTGCCTTCGTGACGTTGGACAAAGGTATATAGACAACCGTACTCAGGTCGGAATGATTCAGGGGATAGACCGATATAATATAATTTTCACGGTTCAGGCGTGCAGTAAAACCGGAGTCTTTCTTGAAATTAGTTGTCTGTATCAGATTCGTCATATCCTGGGTAAAGGTACCCTCCACGAGCGTGGAATATTGTACAGAGCCATTGGCATCTACGAGGCAGGCGCCGCTGCCGTCCCCCAGATCGACGTTATTGAGCATCTCAAAAATATCATCTATGATAATGCTGCCAATCACGTAATATCCGCTTGTAACGGAGGAATTCGATACGGACTTAATACAGGACAGCGAGTAATGCCCATTGTTATTGCTGTGAATCAGAGGGACGAATCGGGCATTAAGATAAACCTCGCTCTTGTCATAATAATCGCAGAGTTCAAGCAGGCTTTTTTCATCATACATGTTAAACAAGGAGATCATTTTTTTGCCGTTATATATAATAGAAATATCATCGAAACCATTCTGCTGGGTGGCTGCACTCCACAGTACCTTTTTTACATCGCTGCGGGAAGAAGAAATGCCGGGAGTAATAAAATGGCTTCCGAAAAAACGGATCTCGGAAGAATAGGCCACAGACTCGATCTGTTCGTCAATCCCCTCCATGAATAGTTCAATATTTTTGCACAGTTGGTTCGCGATCTGATTATTGTACTGTACGGAGACAGAAATAATATTCTGATAGATATACCGGTAGCAGAGCAGCGCCATAATAACGGCTATAGCCAGTACAAAGCCTATGGTAAAAGCGGTCAGCTGTTTTTTGAATGAGCGGAACATGAAAATCCCCCTTCCTATTTAAATTAAATTTAGGTTATAACATTTACCGGAAATATGCAATTGCTTTGGATATAGGAAAAGAATTTTGCCATAGAAAATAAGAATTCAGTTTCTTTTCCTTTCCCTTATTTTTCCGTATACTTTATTTAGAAAAAGAAAATTTATAATTTACAGGAGGTAGAAAATGAGAGCATTAAAGAAAGTAATAAGTGTAGGGCTTGCGGCGGCAATGGTTACGTCACTTGCGGCAGGATGCAGCAGCAAGCAGGAGGATTCCGGTTCTGATAAAGAACCTGTAACGATCAGATTCTATTCAACTTTAGGCGAAGCGGAACCGGGATACAAACCGGTTATGGAACTTGTAGAACAGTTTGAGAAGGATAATCCGGATATCAAAGTGGAACTGGAGGTACAGTCCAGCTCACAATATCACGAGAAACTGGTATCCGAGATCGCCTCCGATACTCTTGCTAATGTGTTTATGCACTGGGGCGGCGCTGAGATGTATGAGGCAGTGCAGTCTGGAAAAGTTTTGGATATGACGGAGAAGATGGATGCAGAACCGGAGTTTAAGGCACAGTTTGCTGATGTTACCCTGAATGCCCTGAATCTGCGGTATGATGATATAGAGGGGATGTGGGGCGTACCGTTCTCCAGCGTATCGGGCGGATTCTATTATAATAAAGCTTTATTTGAAAAAGCCGGAATCAAAGAGGTTCCCGCTACCTGGGACGAGCTTTTGGATTGTGTGGAAAAATTAAAGGCGGTGGATGTCATTCCCTGGGCTTTAGGCGCAAAAGACGGATGGCGTGTAGAACACCTGTATTCTGCAATTTTCTATAGGATGAACGGAGTAGAAGGGGCCAAGGCGCTTGGCGATCGAAGCATGAAATATTCTTCTCCTGAAGCGGTGGCTGCATGGGAGGAACTGCAGAAGCTGGTAGATATGGAAGCCTTTGGGCCGGAGCCTGCATCTGTAGATTTTTCGAACGAAATGACGATGCTCCAGACAGGGAAAGCGGCTTTGAACTTTGGAATCTCAGCTCATGCGGAGGCGTATACGGGCCCGGATTCTGAGGTCGGTGATGACATTGACTTCTTTGAGATACCTGTATTTGAAGGAAAAGAAGAATTTGCGAAGAATAACTTCGGGGGCGGAGACATCGCCCTGGGAATTGCAACCAATGCTTCGGATGAACAGATTGAAGCATCCTGGAAACTCTGCAAGGCACTTTGCGGTGTTGAGGGACAGACGGTTCTTGCCAACAGTAATGCGGTGCTTGTAGCTAATAAAGATGTGGAGGCGGATCCTGAAAAGGTAAACCGTCTGAATAGTAAATTTGCCGATGTCATTAATAACGCGGACGCAGCAACGACCGACGTGACCAACTACGACAAAGTATCCACAATGCTGACCAAAATCAGAGACGTGGCCTCTGCACTGGTGAACGGGCAGCTAACCCCGGAACAGGCCGGAAAAGAACTTGATGCGGAAGTGGAAATGTACAGCGAGTAAAGAATGAGGGATCAAACAGAGCATGCGGGGAAGAGCGCCCCTTCTGGGCGCCGGGCATGCCCTGCCCCGGAAAAACAGGAGGTGTAACAGTTGCTGGATTTTAAAAAGAATAAAAAGCTCGCAATTGCATTTTTGCTCCCGGCATTCGCTTTTTATATTATATTTATGATAAGCCCTGTATTTGAGACAGCGTTTTTGTCTTTTTTTAAGTGGCGCGGAATTGGAGGCAGTGAATTCTCATTTATCGGGCTTCGGAATTATGCAAAGGTGTTTACGGACCCGAAGTTCTGGACCAGCTTTGGGCGTTTGATATATTTTGTTGTGATCAGTGTTGTATCCCAAATGGTAATCGGATTTATACTGGCATATCTTGTCTCTTTAAAACTGAAGGGCTCGAGATTCTTCAAGCTGACCTTTTTCCTGCCGGCGGTATTGTCTGTAACCGCTGTATCCCTCATGTGGAAGATGATTTTATCTACCAATGAAGGCATGCTGAACATGCTTTTGAACAACATGGGTCTGGGGACACTGGCAAGGTCCTGGCTGACGGATCCGGACATTTGTTTTACCGTGATTACGCTGATTAATACATGGCTTCAGGTAGGGATGCCCTTTGTAATCCTGCTCGCTGGACTGATCGGCATACCGGGTGAACTGTATGAGGCGGCTGCGATTGACGGAGCCAACAGCTGGAATATGGTCTTTAAAATCACAATCCCAATGATGAAAGAAATACTGGCGGTGGCGACAATTCTAGTTCTGTCTAATTCCATGAAAGCCTTCGATGTCTTTTATGTAATCACCAGCGGAACATTCGGACCTGGAGAAGCCAATATGGTTCCTATGGGGTATATGTACATCACCTCCTTTCGGGGAAATGATTTCGGCAGGGGAAGCGTGATGGCCCTGTTTGTCATGCTGGTCGGCGCAATTGCATCTGTTTTTGTGTATTTCAAGGGGTTCCAGGGAAAGAAAGGAGATGCTTCGGATGATTAAGCGTGGTTTTAGCATTGGAAAACTGATCTGTTATATTGTACTGATAATTTGGGCGGTTATTACGATCTACCCGCTGATCTATACCTTTCTGACATCGTTTAAAACACAGACCTCCATGTATACAAATATGTTCGGCCTTCCGGAAACCTGGCACTTTGAAAATTATGCAGGGCTGTTTGCGGATATGGGGTTTGGAAAAAGCATTTTTAACAGCTTCTTTATCACCATAACTACAGTCGTGTGCCAGCTGGTCATCAGCTGTATGGTATCCTTTGTCATTACACAAATTCGCTTTAAAAGTTCCAATAAAGTTCTGGGACTGTTTGTAATCGGGATGCTGATTCCTGCCCAGGTGTTAATTATACCAATCTCAATCATGGCAAAGTACATGGACGGATACAACAACCTTCCGTTTTTGATCTGCGTATACATAGCTACGGGAATGCCATATATGATATTTGTAATCTGCGGGTTTATGAAAAATCTGCCCAAAGAACTGATGGAGGCCGGCCTGATTGACGGCTGCAATGGACTCAAAACGTTTACAAAAATTGTGGTACCGCTGAGCAGGCCCGCGATTGCAACGATGGGAATGCTATCTTTTATTGGAACATGGAATGAAATGATTATTGCGCTGATATTATTAAAGAAAAATGAACTCAAAACAGTTTCGCTGGCATTAAATATGTTTGCCGGGGACCGGTTTTCAAATTTTCCGGGGATGTGTGCAGCCGTTATGATAGGAGTTCTTCCTACGATGCTGATTTACTTCATCTTCCAGGAGAATATCATTGCGGGTATGACGGCGGGAGCGGTCAAAGGTTAGGCGCGCCCGGAAAAGTGCGGATAGTCTGGCGGGGGGAACCCCCGCATGGGCAGCAGCAGTTCAGCCATGCCCGAACTGTTAACATTATAAATTGGAGGTATATATGGGAAAACTGCCATTTCGTGAAATTCATCTGGATTTTCACACAAATGAGACGATAAAAAATATAGGGGAGAGATTTGACCCCGAAGAATTTGCGCAGACATTAAAGAAAGCACATGTAAATTCGGTCACTCTGTTTGCAAGATGCCATCACGGCATGATTTATTATGACTCCAAAAAGAATCCGGAGCGTGTGCATCCAAATCTTATGAATAAAAATCTTCTTAAGGAGCAGATTGAGGCCTGCCGAAAAGTTGGAATCCGTACTCCGGTCTATACAACGGTGCAGTGGGACTACTACACCTCACAGAGGCACAGGGAGTGGCTCTGTATCGATGAGAACGGACAGTCAATCGGTGAGTCCGGCAGGAAGCAGGAGCCGTTTGAGGCAGGCTTTTACGAGACGCTGTGCCTGAATACCGGTTACCGGGAATTTTTGAAAGAGCATGTGGAAGAGATTCTGGATACATTTGAGGTAATCGACGGATTGTTTCTGGACATTGTTTTTCCCGTGCCCTGTGCATGTCCTGCCTGCAGGAAGCTGATGGAACAGAACGGATACAATCCTCTGGATCGCGGGGACAGGCTGGAATTTTATAAGAAAACAATCGACGAATGGCAGCGAGAAATGACGGAATTTATCCACAGCAAATCTGAGAATACCACGATCTTTTACAACAGAGGACATGTGGGGACGGATCAGAGGCGCAATGGGGATACCTATACCCATTACGAACTGGAGTCGCTCCCGAGCGGTATCTGGGGATATCTTCACTTTCCCTCCACAGTGCGCTATGCCAGGAACCTGGGGAAAGAGTATCTCGCCCAGACAGGCAAATTCCATACCATGTGGGGTGATTTTCATTCCTACAAGAATCAGGCAGCTCTGGAATTTGAATGTTTTCATATGCTGGCAATGGGGGCAAAGTGCCTAATCGGGGATCAGCTCAATCCAGACGGGAGGCTGTCACCTGCGGTTTATGACCTTATAGGAAAAGTGTATGAGCAGGTAGAAGAAAAAGAGGCCTGGTGCGATGACGTGAAACCCGCAGTGGAAATAGGCGTATTTACCGCAGAGGAGTTTGTGGGTGCCTCAAATGACAATCTGCCGAAATCACTCCAGGGAGCAGTCAGGATGCTCCAGGAATGCGCATTTCAATTTGACGTGGTGGACACGCAGAGTGACTTCGCAAAATACAGGCTGCTGATCCTCCCGGATCAAATCCCTGTTGATCCGCTGCTTGCCGATAAACTTTCCGTTTATTTGGAAAATGGAGGAAAGGTTATATTTACGTGTAAATCGGGACTCACTCCTGACGAAGCCAGCTTCGCACTGGATATCGGCGTAACAAAGAGAGCGGAACAGCCAGTTGACGTATACGGAGAAGATGTAGTCGGAAAGATCTATGACAGAGGAGATTACTGCCAGTATATTCTTCCGGGGGATGTGATCGGAAAGGATCTGCCAAAGGACTATCATGTCATGTATGCGAGAGGCGTTGACGTGGATGCAAAAGAGGGAGCAAACGTGCTTGTAAATGCGTATGCCTCTGTTTTCGACAGAGATTACCAGCACTTTTGTTCACACAGGCAGTCGCCCTGCTCGGGAGAAATAGCACAGCCGGCTGTCGTACAAAACGGAAATAGCATTTATTTTTCACATCCTGTCTTCACACAATATCAATACAATGCACCTCTTTGGTGCAAAAAGATGGTGAAGGATGCGGTATGTCTGCTTCTTCAGGAACGGATTATCACACATAACGGACCTTCCGCACTGCTTACCGCTGTAAATGACCAGCCGGCCCAAAACAGAAGGATTGTGCATCTGCTGCATTACATTCCTGAAAGGCGCTGCGAATCTATTGACGTCATTGAGGATGTGCTGCCTGTTTATAATATTGAGTGCAGTGTAGAAGTACCGGGAGAAGTGAAAGGAGTATACTGCCAGCCGCAGAATGTTCCGCTTGAGTACCGATCTGAAAAGGAAAGAGTGATATTCCATGTCCCGGAGGTGAACGGACACCAGATTGTGGAAGTAAGATTATCTTAGGAGCAAGAGTATAAACGATAGGAGGATGTAATGAACCGAACGCAGATTGTAAAGAAATCTCTGAATTTTGAAGATCCCGGAATAGTGCCATATTCTATATATCTGACAGAAGAGGGGTATGGGCTATACGGAGACCGTCTGATTGACGACTATGGAAATGAAAAAATACAGACGGACTATCGGCAGGGTAAGCTAAGCCAAAAGGAAGCTGCATCCCTTGCAATTGGTAATTTTATTCTTTATGCTGAAGCACCTTGGTGGGACTGGATTAACCTTCCGGCAGAGTTTAAAGAAGAGGACACTCCCGAGGGATTACCTGATACAATCGGAAAAGGAAGCTATGAAGCATTTTTTGAAAAGGTGGAATATCTGAAAAAGAATTACGATGCATACATTTTGGTTACCATTTGGGGAAGCCACTGGGAAAAGGCCTATTTCAGCCGGGGCATAGAAAACTTTCTGTGCGACCTGGCGGCTGACCCAGAGTGGTGCCGTAAACTGCTGGAGCTCATCATCAGAAAAAACCTTGTTATGCTCGAAAACATCTTGACATGCCCATATATAGACGGCGTGCTTCTAGGATCAGACTGGGGAACACAAAATGACCTGATCATGTCCCCCGAGTGCTTCCGCACCCTTATCAAAGAAGGCGAGATCCAAGAGTATAAGTTAATAAAAAATACAAGAAAAATGTTTTTGTACATTCATGTGGAAATATCATACGGATTATGGATGACCTTGCAGAGATGGGAGTAGAGTGCCTGAATCCCATCCAGCCCGAGTGCATGGATATCTACCGGCTGAAAAAGGATTATGGAAAGCGCATCGCATTCTATGGGGGGATCAGTACACAAAGAGTGCTGCCTTATGGGACTGCGGAGGAAGTGGAAGCGGAGGCCAGAAAAGTCATAGAAGCCATGAAAGAAAATGGAGGGTATATTACAGGGCCGTCCCAGGAGATCCAGGAGGATGTACCTTATGAAAACCTCTGCGCACTCATAAAAACCGCAAATCAATATGGGAGTAGTAACAAGCTTTAGACTTGTTGACGGATGGGGGGACGCGAATGACGAGGTGAGTGCGGGAGCTGGCGGGGCAATGTCTGCTGGTGAAATATCCTGACACTGTGCGAAGAAGCTGTAGAAGAAAACGGAATGGGAAGGGAGGTACATGCCGCATTTGGCCCGAATGCCGATGCATTCGCGCCGCAGGCGGCATCAGAATTAGCCTGGTAAGGCAAATTCTGCCCTCCCTTCCCGTTCCGTTTTCTTCAACAGCTTCTAATCGCTCGCTTTACGGACTTTTCACCAGCAGACATTGCCCCGCCAGCTCCCGCACTCACCTCGTCATTCGCTGTTGCATCCAAACGGTAGTTAAGAGCTCATTCCCTGGAGAGGTCCCGTACGGTAGCAGCGGATGGGATAGAACTGGTGATTCGTTTCTGTTGGTGTAAGTTTTAGATTGCCTTGTTATCCGTGAATATACTGGTCTTCAAAAACAGTCCCAAAGGACCCATACATAAAAGCCTTAAAATTTATTTAAGCAAGATGCATGATACGCATAGCCCACTTCATCCGCTGCCCCCGTTTGAGCGCCACCTTAGTAACGGGGCATAACCGACCGGTCGGATGAACCAGTTTACCGTGAGCCGCAGCATCTCCCGGCTCACGGTAAGCGTCCCCCTTCCATCCGCGCCTGGGCTAAAACCCGCCGCTAAATCCCGATTGATATGTTTGGGGAAATACTTTATAATGTAATGGATTGATAGCGGTGCAGGACCTTCAGAGGAGGTACGGATAACGAAGATGCATGGAATAAAAGATGTGGCGCAAAAGGCCGGAGTTTCTATTTCTACGGTTTCAAATGTTTTAAATAAAACAAAATATGTCAGTCCCGAACTGGTTCGCAAGGTGGAAGCGGCAGTAGAGGAATTGTCATATGAGGTAAATCCAATTGCAAGAAGTATGAAGAGTAACAGATCGGGGACGATCGGAATCATAACGGAAGATATCTGCGGTGTTTTTTATCCCTATATTATAAAAGGGATTGCTTCGATTACCGAGCGTGCCGGTTACCATATGGTTATCTGCGACACGCGGGGGGAATATGGGGACAAGGATGCGGCAAAACGGGAGCAGGATATATTCAAGAATCTGATTTCAAGCCGTGTTGACGGCATTATTTTTGTGTCTCTTGTTTCCGGTGAGGACAGGGAGAAGTATTTGAGTAAGCTGATCAAGGCGTCCCAGCGGTATAAGCCGGTCCCACTTGTCAGTATGGAAAGAGATTTCACCCAGTTTGGTATAGATTCCGTCTATTTTGATGCCTATGAGAATTCGCAGAAGGCAGTGCAGCATCTGGTAGACTGCGGCTGCAGGAAAATTGTTCATATTTCAGGCCCTGAAATCATGGAGGTCGCGGAAGAGCGTGTGCAGGGTTATTTAACCAGCATGGAAAAAAACGATTTACCAGTGGATAAAAACACGATGATCGTGAGGGGCGATTACAGCCACCAAAGCGGATACAGGGGAATGAAAGCGCTGTTGGACAACGTACCGGGCCTGGACGGTGTCTTCTGTGCAAACGACCAGATGGCCGTAGGAGCATTGAAGCTCCTGAGGGAATACGGAAAAAAAATACCCGAGGAAGTAAAACTGATTGGATACGATGATGTATTCATATCAAGCGTTGTAGAACCGGCTATATCCACCATACACATACGAAAACGCCATGCCGGAATCGAGGCGGCAAAGCTGCTGATGGAACGGATCGATAATCCCGGGGAAAAAAGAGCACCCGTGGGAATCAAAATGGACAGCAGGCTTGTGGTACGAAAATCAACAGTGGCAGATGCCCCCGAAGACTGGATATTGGCCGATTGGTAGACCCGGGCAAAATTTGTAATACCGAATTACACATTTTCCTGGACCCAGCGCGCAAAGCCATCGGGCTTTGGGTGATGTGTCCAGGTTGCCCGGAGTTCCCTTCTTTTTTGCTTTACTCCTTCTTACAGCCCTAACCCGTTTCCAGCCCCCCTTATGTCCGCTTCCCGCAGCGACCCCCTTACACAAAAACCGCCTAGAGAAAAACGTTTTTTGTGAATTGTGTATAAAATTTGGGGTGTGGTATCTTATATTTTATACAAAAAATCGTTTTTCTGTTAAAAGCATTGACAAAAGGGGGTTATGGGAATATGCTTAAGACAAGTTTTAAGAGTAAAAAAGGGACGGCACACAATCAATCAAAATTTTTTTTGACTCTTAGAAAAACGTTTTTCTGACATTAAAGAATACGAACCAGATAAAACGGAAAAGGTACAGAGAAGGGAAGGGGGGATTTTATACTGCCGCGTCAGGCAGATTAGCGAAGTAACTGATTCACGCAAAGAGAAAGTGATGGAGGGCATCGTGAGGGTATGAAAAAATATTGTATTGTAAATGAAATTAAACCGGAGCGTTTAGAGGATTACGTAAATGCGCATCTGTATCCATGGGATGAGCTGCTGGAATGTCTGAAGGCTGCGGGAACAAAGGAAGAGTACATATTTATGCTGGGAAACAAAGCATTGGTATTCGTTGAGTGTGAGGATATGACGACGTATACGGAGAAGTTCGGGAAAAGCGAGGTCGGAAAAAAGTGGCTTGAATACGTAGCAGATTTTATTGAGGAGAGTCCTTTTGCAGATGCATCCGGCAAGGCCAGGGATGATGTAAATGGCCTCCGCAAAGTGTTTGACCTGAACCAGCAGCTGGCAGGAAAGTTTGAGGAAAATTGATTTGTTTTCATGATCAATGCAATGAAATTAAAGCTGGGACGAAAGCTTTAATGATAATCAAAAAACAATTTAAAAACAGGAGGAAATCGTATGAAAAAGAAAATGTTGAGTGTAGTTCTTAGTGTTGCATTGGTTACGTCTATGTTAATCGGATGTGGCTCAGGGGAATCAGAGAAAAAGAGTGCGGAAACAAAAACAGAAGATACGAAAGAGACCAAAGAGGAAAAGACGGATGGGGAAACAAAGAGCGGCGGGTATAAAATTGCCTATTTGAATGCACTGGTTTCAACCCCATATTTCGGATACTTAAACAGTGCTATGGAAGGGCATGCGAAGGAGCTGGGGGTTGAACTACAGATCCTGGACGGAAAAACGGATAATCAGGTGATGTTCGACCAGGCACTGAGCATTATCGAGCAGGATTTTGATGCAGTGATATTGACGCCAAGCGATATGGCGGGTTCTGTTTCGATTGTAGAAGCAATCCACGATGCCGGGCTGCCCTTAATTGTCTGCAATACACGTGTCGACGAATCTGTGAAAGCATTGACTGATTCTCTGGTCTGCTGTGACCCGAGTTATGAGGGTGAAGTCGTTGGGAAGCTTGCCGTTGAGCAGCTGCCGGAAGGCGGAAAATGCGTCACACTGGAAGGTTTTGCAGGCCAGGAGGCGCAGATTTACAGAACAGAAGGTTTCCAAAAAGGAATTAAGGGAAGCAAGATTGAGATCGTACAGCAGGTGATCTGCGACTGGGACAAGGCAAAAGCAATGTCAGCGACAGACGATATGATTGCGGCTTATCCGGATTTGGCGATGATCTTTGCACAGGATGACTCTATGGCTCTGGGAGCGATCGAAGCGGTAAAGGCAGCGGGGAAAGAAGACCAGATTAAAGTTATGGGCCTTGGTTATATGGGCGATGAATCCAAAGAAGCTCTGTTGGACGGCAGCCTCCTTGGTACCTGCACGCAGTCTCCGTCATGGGAAGGTATTACCGCTCTTGATGTTGCTATAGATGTGATCAAAGGCAAAGAGGTTGATACCTGGTATAAGACAGAATGTCTGGCTGTTACAAAAGAAAACTGTGAAAGTATTGATCATGGTTATAATCAATAACAAACGTAAGGGAGGCCCGCCTCCCTTACTGTTTCAACGGCAGCCTGTTCACCGGGCTGCCGGCTGTAATAAAACAGCATGCGGATGTTGAATATCCGTTTAACTTAGGAGGTCAGACATGTCAGATGTTATATTGGAAATGAAGAATATTACCAAAAGATTTCCCGGAGTTATTGCTTTAGATGATGTTTCATTTCGCGTCAATAAAGGAGAGATCCGGGCGCTGGTAGGAGAAAACGGCGCTGGAAAGTCTACCCTGATGAAGATACTCAATGGAGTATACTCTGCGGATAGCGGGGAGATATGGATGCACGGCAAACGGGTTATGAATAAAAATCCCCTAGAGGCCCAGAAAAATGGCTTGTCGATCATTTATCAGGAATTTAACCTGGTTCCGTCTTTAAGCGTAGCGGAGAATATTTTTATTGGGCGGCTGAAAAAGGGGAAGAAGGCAATTCAATGGAAAGATATTAATAAAAAGGCCGAAGAACTGATGCACAGCCTTAATTACAACATTGATGTGAGAGAGGCCGTTGAGAATTTAAGTGTCGCCGAGAAGCAGATGATCGAGATCACCAAGGCGCTGTCTGTTGATGCAAAGGTGATTATTATGGATGAACCGTCAGCCGTGCTTACGGAAAATGAACTGAAGAATTTATTCGATATTGTTCTGGATCTGAAAAGTAAGGGAATTACGGTTATCTATATTTCGCACCGCCTGGAGGAGATCTTCCAGATATGTGACTCCGTAACGGTACTCAGAGACGGGCAGATTATTGATACATCGGCTGTAAAAGATACGACAAAACAGCAGCTGATCGAAAAAATGGTCGGCAGAAAACTGGAGCAGGAATTCCCGGCAAGGGATGCGGTATTAGGAGAGACGGTGCTGAAGGTAAGCGCGCTGAATCGTGGAAATAAAGTAAAAAACGTCTCTTTTGAATTGCGAAAAGGAGAGATACTGGGTCTGGCAGGCCTGGTTGGCGCCGGCAGGACCGAGGCAGTGAGGCTGCTGGTCGGCGCGGACAAGGCCGTCAGTGGAACAGTGGAGATAAAAGGGCAGAAGCTGAATATGAAATCCCCCCTGGAGGCAAAAAAGAACGGAATCGTCTTGCTTCCCGAGGACAGGAAGACGCAGGGCCTGCTTTTGGAAATGCCCATTACGCAGAACATCAGCGTGGTGGGGCTGGAGAAAGTCAAAAATAAATTCCGCCTGATCGGTGAAAGCATTGAAAAAGAAGAAGCGCAGAAGTACTTCAAGACACTAAAGATTAAGGCGCCCTCCGCTACGCAGAGGGTTTCCTTCCTGTCAGGCGGGAACCAGCAGAAGGTAGTTATTGCAAAATGGCTGTTTTCAGGCGCTGATATCCTGATTTTTGATGAACCGACACGGGGCATTGATGTGGGGGCGAAGTACGAAATCTACATGGTCATGAACGAGCTGGCAGCACAGGGAAAAGCGATCATTATGATTTCCTCTGATATGAATGAAGTGGTAGCAATGAGTGACAGGGTAATCGTGATGCATGACGGAGAAATACGCGGCGAACTTGAGGGCGCAGAGATCAATCCAGAAGCCGTGCTGAAATACGCCATTGAATGAGAGGAGGCAGAATACATTGATAAAAAGTCAGGGTAATCAGGCGGGAAGAAAGCTGAACTATATTGCAAGTAAATACGGCATGCTTTCGATTCTGATCCTTATCATAATTATTGCAGGTATCATTAACCCGGCTTTCTTAACGGGCCAGAACATCATTAATATTTTCAAGCAGATTTCGGCGACCGGGCTTTTGGCCATTGGAATGACCTTTGTTATCATATCAGGAGGCGTTGATCTGTCGGTTGGATCTTTGATGTCTATTTGCGGGGTAATCTCCGTTGTGCTGATCCCACAGGTTGGCGTTCCTGGCGCCATGGTTCTGGCATTGCTGTCAGGGCTTGTACTGGGAGTTTTTAACGGTATTTTTGTATCGGCGACTGGCGGGACGATGGGAAGCTCTTTTATTATCACTTTTGGAATGTCAACGGTATTAGGCTCCGCTGCACTGTGTATTACCAACGGAGCTATCGCATACGCGTCAAAGTATAAAAGCTATATGGTGATCGGACAGGGCTACTGGGGCGTGATACCGATTACAGTTGCAATCTTTCTTATCTTTATTGTAGCGACGCAGATCATCCTGAAGAAGACCAGTTTCGGGAGATTAGTGTACTGTATCGGGGTCAATGAAGAGGCTACGCGCCTGTCCGGAATTCGGACAAGGCTGATCAGAATCAGCGTATATGCGATATCCGGACTTATGGCAGCGGCTGGAGGGATCTGCCTGTGTTCGCGTGTGCGCAGCGCGTCGCCCACACAGGGAACCGGATATGAGCTGGACGCCATAGCAGTGGTACTGTTGGGAGGCAGCCGGATGGGCGGCGGTGCGGGAAGTATTTGGAAAACTCTGATGGGCGTTGTGATTATGGGTGTTCTTACAAATGCCCTGAACGTAGTCGGTGTAACTGCTTATCCGCAGAAAATTGTAAGAGGCGCCATCATACTGGCAGCGGTTCTGATGGATCTGCGCAGCGCAAAGGCTGAAAACGAGATGCTTGCGACGAAAGTGTGAGGTGGAAAAGATGATAAAACGAGTCAGCAAATTTTGTAAATCTTATCTGGTAATTGTCTGTATTGCAGTATTACTTGTGTTTATGGCCATTTTTTATCCGAGTTACTTTTCCTTCTCTACTTTTAAAGGACTGCTGATACAGATTTCTGTATATGGGATCGTGGCATGCGCGATGACGATAGCGATCATCGGAGGGGAATTCGACTTGAGTGTCGGGTCTATTCTGCCGTTTTCTACCCTGCTTTTTGCTTATCTGATGCCCAGGATCGGGATCTTTGCGTCTATTGTCCTTATATTGATCACGGGGGGCGTGATCGGTGCGGTGAATGGTTTCTTTGTTTCGATCCTGAAGTTGAATGCCTTTATTGTGACTCTGTCTACAATGCTTGCCGTGGAAGGGATTATGCTCACTTTCTGCAATGGGATGCCGATCCCAGCCGTCAATCAAGCGACCAGGGCGTTCGGGACGGGAAATATTGGCGGAATTGCATACATTGCCATTTTATTTTTTATCTGTGTCCTTATTACCCATTATGTGCTTACAAAGACTGCTTTCGGGCGAAATGTATTTGCAACCGGCGGCAATTATAATGTGGCAGAGTATGCCGGGATCAGTGTGAAAAAGATCAAGTTTCTGTTATTTGTGATTTTGGGATTTGCTTCAGCTTTTGCGGGAGTTCTTCTGACTTGCAGACTGCAGGCTGGTTCCCCTTTATATGGAAGCGACGTTTCCATGTCTGTAGTATCTGCTACGGTTTTAGGGGGAACAAGCCTGCCTGGCGGCAGGGGAAGCGTATTTCGTACCTTCCTGGGGATGGTATTTATCGGAATGCTGAGCCAGATATTTACCCATATCAATGCATATGCATATCTCCAGCAGCTGATACAGGGTGCAGTTGTTGTTGCGATTGTCATCCTGGATGCATGGAACAACCGGAAGAGGGAAGACGAACTGGCCGGAATTTAGAGACGGGGAAGCAGTTGGAAACAGAAAGAGAGGCAGATAAAATGAGAAAAGAGAAAAGCGCTATTTTAAGCGTGAGCAACAGCAATCATACATCCTGGGATCCGGCCAAAGAGCATCTGGCGACGGGATTTCCGCCGATCCAGGCGATGAACAGCAGTCTTATGTTCACACCTCAGGAGATAGAACGTCTCCGCACGTTGGGAAAGCGGGTCGCGGAAATTGCGGCGCTGCCCGTTCAAAAGGAAAAGGCCAGGCTCTGGACTGCCCACAATGACCTGCAGACCACCCAGCCGCTTGTATTCATAGATCCGGAAAATGGCTGGAATGAGATCATCACGCCGGAGATGCTGGAATGTCACGACAATATGGCCAGGGTATGGGAAATGCATCTTCTGAAACAGATCTACTGGCATGAAAATCTAAAAGATGACAAAGTGATTGAACCATATTTTGACGTACATTATTCCTTTTCCGACGATGGATGGGGCGTAGAGATGAAAAAAGAGGGCGGCGAGATGGGCGGCGCCTACAAGATGATCGGCGGATTGAGGGACTATGAGGAAGACTTTGAAAAACTGCATTATCCTGTTATTACTATCGACTATGAAGAGTCCGACCGTGTGCTGAATCTGGCGCATGAGGTTTTTGACGGGATTCTGACGGTCAGGCGGCATCCGGTGTGGTGGTGGTCCCTGGGGATGACGGTGGATTACATTATGCTCAGGGGATTTGATAACTTTTTATGTGACTTCATTCTGGAGCCGGAGTACATACATAAGGTGATGGATCTGATGACGACGGGGATTGAAAAACGGCTGGACTGGTTTGAGAAGGAGCGCCTGCTTGCCTTAAATACGGAGGGGGCATATGTGGGCTCGGGCGGATTCGGCTGGACAAATCAGCTTCCTACAGAGCAGGAACTGAAACGGCCGGTGACCACAAAGGAGATGTGGGGATTTGTGGAAAGCCAGGAGACGAATACCGTGAGTGCAGAAATGTACGGAGAGTTCATACTTCCATACCATAAAAGGCTGGCCAGCCGGTTCGGGCTGAACTGCTTTGGGTGCTGTGAGTCTGTTACTGAGAGATTTGAGTATGCTAAACAAATTCCGAACCTGAGAAGGGTCTCCATGTCTGCATGGGCGGACTGGACATTGATACCGGAGCTTCTGGGAAACCGGTATATAGCATCGCTCAAACCACAGCCCACAGCGCTTGCCTCTCCGGTAATGAACGAGGATGAGGTCAGGAAAACGGTGAGAAAGGCGCTGGCCTGCACCAGGGACTGCATCCCGGAATTGATCATGAAGGATAATAATACGCTGGGACATAACCCGTATAATGCATGCCGCTGGGTTGAAATCTGCCGTGAGGAGATTGAAAATCTGGGTTAAAGAAAAGGAGACATCACATATGACGGAAAAAGAATTAATCATAAAAAGCAGCGAAGAGCTGGATGAGAGATTACGTGAGGCAAAGAAGAGCGGCAATCTTGTGGTAAAGGATGCAACAGAAGATGAGGCGGTCATTCGGAAAACATTTGAGGCGGGCGAAGGGATCCTCCGCTTATTTCCTGCATTTGTTCCCAGAAGGTTTGGGAAAGCAGGCCGCAGATTAAAACTGCACCCGGACGACTATTTTGCATTCGGAATGGCCAGAGGTTCCATAACGGAGCGCTGGTTTGCATCTACTATTGCCGCACAAAACGGAGAATTGTCTAAAGCAGATGAAGGGATGAGCTATGTAAGCGTCTCATATGATTCTGATGAAAAGTTTGCCTTGCGGGATGCGGTCAAGGTTCTGGGGAAAGAACTGGTGGGAGAAGAGCTGATGGGGCGGTATAACGGCTGGCCCATGTATTCCAAGTTTTTCGATAATGAAAATCCTCTCTTCCACCATGTCCATCTGATGTTTGAAGACGCGGCAAGGGTAGGCAAGCTTGGCAAACCGGAGTGTTATTATTTCCCGAAACAGCTGAACAATTATTTCGGAGAAGCAGGCTACACCTACTTTGGGTTTGACCCGGATGTGACGCCGGAAGAGGTCAAAGAAAGAATCCGACATTTTGGGGACGATGATACGAGAATTACGGAACTTTCCCGTGCGTACAGGATCGAACTGGGGACGGGATGGTATACGCCGGCAGGGGTCATTCATGCGCCTGCATCGGTGCTGACCTATGAGCCGCAGTGGAACTCCGATGTCAATTCTGTTTATGAAAATATAGTTTCCGGGGAGGTGTATCCTCCGGAGATGTTGGATGAGGAATGTCCGGCGGACAGACAGGGCGACATTGACTATATTTTCAGCCTCCTGGACTGGGAGAAAAATGTGGATCCGCATTATCGGAAACATTACTTCCGGCCGCCGGTAACCGCATCCCGGACGGAAGACTATACTGAAAATTGGATCACCTATGCCAATGAGTATATTGCCGCAAAAGAGCTGACCGTTTATCCGGGCCGGACGGTTACGATTAAGGATGGTGCTGCTTATGGCTGCATCTTTATACAGGGACACGGAAAAATAGGGGGCTACGATGCGGAAGCGGCTGCCTTGCTCCGCTTTGGGCAGCAGAGTACGGATGAGTTTTTTGTTTCAGAGGACGCAGCCGGGAGAGGGGTCACGATCACGAACCTGAGCCGGGTGGAACCACTGGTGCTCTTAAAACATTTTGGCCCGAACCATCCGGATGTGCCGAGAAGTGTCTGCGGATAAAAACAGTGAAAGAAGTGCCGGTGTGTTGAAAGCAAAATTGGCATGCCGGTACAGTACCGCTGATAACAACGAGCAGGGTGCCATTTGAGATAAGGGTGGAAATATGGACACAGAAGGAGGCGGAACATGAGATATTTGGTTGGGATAGACAACGGGGGAACGTTTTCAAAAGCCGCTGTCTTTGATGAAGATGGGAGTCAAATCGCCGCGGCCAGCGTGCCGACAACAACCATTACTCCAAAACCGGGGTACACGGAGCGGGATATGACACAGCTGTGGGAGGTCAACGTACTGGCAGTGCGCACGGCAATTGAAAAGAGCGGCATCTGCCCGTCTGATATTGCAGGTGTCTCTTTTTCCGGGCACGGGAAAGGGCTGTACATGGTGAAGGGAGACGGGACTCCCGCGTATAATGGGATCATTTCTACGGACACGCGGGCATGGGAGTATGTAGAAAGCTGGGAGAAAGACGGTACGATGGACAAGGTATTCGAAAGATCCTGTCAGACGATCCTTGCCTGTCAGCCTGTCAGCCTGCTGGCATGGTTCCGGGACCACTATCCGGAGGTGCTCCGGGATGTGAAGCACATATTTGCGGTAAAGGATTATATCCGTTTTCAGATTACAGGGGAGGCATATGCGGAGTATACGGACTTTTCCGGTGCTAATTTGGTAAACCTGACCACAAAAGAATATGACAGAGAGCTTTTGGGGCTGTTCGGGCTGGAAGAGATCTATGACAAACTCCCTCCGCTCAGATATGCCGCCGATATCTGCGGTTATGTGACGAAGGAGGCTGCCCGGCAGACGAATCTGCCGGCCGGTATTCCGGTGGCGGCGGGAATGTTTGATGTGGATGCCTGCGGAATTGCCTCCGGGCTGTGCGATGAGGAACAGATGTGCATGGTGGCGGGAACCTGGAGCATTAACGAATTTATCCGCCGGGAACCAGTGACCAACGGCAGCGTGTCGCTCAATTCCATGTTCTGTATCCCAGGATATTTCCTTGTGGAAGAGAGCAGCCCTACCTCGGCCGGCAATATGGAGTGGTTTATTACGAATCTGATGAGCCATGAGAAAGAAGAATGCAGGACAGCGGGAGGATCGGTCTATGAGTTGACCAATGACTGGGCGGAATCAGTAGAACCGCAGGATTGCAATCTCATTTTCCTGCCGTTTCTGAATGGCTCTAATGAGGATGCACTTGCAAAAGGTACATTTGCAGGCCTAAGCGCTTACCACAGTAAAAAGCATATGCTGAGGGCGGTGTACGAAGGAGTTGTATTCTCTCATCTTACACATGTGAAAAAACTTCTGCAGAACCGGGAAGCGCCAAAGTCCATCCGTCTGTCAGGCGGTGCTGCCAATTCGGATGTGTGGGTACAGATCTTTGCAGATGCTCTGCAGATCCCGGTGGATGTGATAGAAGATAAGGAACTGGGAGCCCAGGGAGCGGCGATTGCAGCAGGAATTGCAGCAGGAATTTACCGGGATTACCGGGAGGCAGTGAACCGCACCGTCAAGATTACAAAGACCGTATTGCCGCGTCCGTTTTATAAAGAAGTATATGAAGAAAAATACAGGACTTACCGAGCAGTAATTGAGGGCCTGGGCGGTACATGGGGGCGGTTCAGGATTGAATAGTCCGGATAGGCTGGAAAAGGGCCGCTCAGAAGTGGGCGGTTTTTTCAATTTGTATGTGGAGGGGAGGTAGCTTAAGCGGGCTTGCCCACTTTGTTTATGTTCATGGCAGAACAGTGTATATTGCTAATGTGAATTTTTATGAAAAAAGTTCATAAAGTTCTTTTGTATTTATTATAAGACAAAAATGATCTTATAAATAGGATAAATAATCATATAATTAAGAACAAAGTGATTGATTTATAAAAAACACGGTGATATAATGAACATAAAGAAAGGAGTGGAGAGCTATGATATGGAATTATATGTTATGTTTCGTGTTTATTGTTGTTCTAATTGTTGAGGTGGTGTTTATCCTCAAAAGAAACCGTAAGATTGTGATGAAGGGCAAGGATGATTTCTTTACATTTACGCTGATTGTACTTTTTGCATTGATGATCTTTCCGCTCTCGGACATGGGCAGCGTGGTAGAGAATATCCGGAATATCCTGATACTTGTGGCTATTTTCGGGTCAGCCGGCATTAAGAGAGGGTTTTCCGAAAAGGGAATGGAAAAGGTATTTTACACGGTGAACTGGGATCTGGTTCAATCCGTACATATTGATGAATACCAGACCTCCAGGATCAAAGTGGTCTGTCAGACGGAGAAAGGCAAACATAAGCTGTATTTCAGCAAGTATAAACTGAAAGAGGTTTTACGGGTGCTGGAACAGCATGTTTCCAATATATATATTCAGAGTTCACTCGATGACGTCCTGAGTATGAAAAAGTGCGTATAAATAAAGCGCACTTGATGATGTATGCCCCTGCGGAGCGGGCCTTTCGCAAAGCGGAATACCAGACACAGGCCAACTTGCAAAATGCAGTACTTTCTGTTAAAGAAGAAAAAGTAAAAAAGTGAAGAAGAAAAGGAGAATTCAACCATGGTAAGCGAAAAAATCACAGTCAAGAACCCTTCAGGATTACATTTAAGACCGGCAGGAATCCTGTCCAATATCGCATCAAAATGCGTATCTGACGTTACTCTCGTAAAAGGAGACAAGAGAGTGAATCCTAAGAGCGTGCTGGTTCTTATGGCAGCGGGCATCAAATGCGGAGATGAGATAACAGTGGAATGTGCAGGTGAGTCGGAAGCAGATGATTTAAAGACCATCATTGATGCGATTGCAAGCGGATTAGGAGAGTAAGGAGTCAGAGCAATGAAAAGGATTGAAGTGAGTAAAACGTCTTCAAAAGGCATTGTTATGGGAAATGTGTTCGTGGTCAGGGAGCAGGATCTGAGTCCGGAGGAAAAAGTAATTGAAGTCGGGCAGGCGGACGCTGAGAAGGCAGCTTATGAGCGTGCTGTCGAGGAAGTCATTGCAGATCTGGAGCCTTTGGCCGAGAAGTCGGACATATTTGCAGGGCATCTGGAGCTGGCAAAAGATATCGCGTTAAAAGAGGGCGTGCTGAACCGGATTCAAACGCAGTCATACTGCGCACAGAAGGCGCTGCATGAAACCGCGGAAGAATTCCGCATGATCTTTGAGATGATGGAAGACGAGTACATGCGTGAGCGTGCTGCAGATATACTGGATATTAGAAACCGCCTGATGCGTAAGCTGAAAGGGATCGGTGACGGGGATTTTGATTCGATTACCGAAAAAGTGATCCTGGTTGCAAGGGATCTAGCGCCGTCGGATACGGCGAAGCTGAACCTGGAATATATTCTGGGATTTATCACAGAGCTGGGCGGTGTGACAAGCCACGTATCTATCATGGCAAGAGGGATGGGTATCCCTGCGCTTGTCGGGGTAGAAGGAATTATGGACGCGGTACGTCCCGGTGACTTTGTAATCATGGACGCCTCCCGTGGTGTAATTATTATTAACCCTGAACCGGAAGTAATTGAAGAATATAAAAAGAAAGCAAACGAGTTTGATAGATGCCAGAAGGAACTGGAAGAATCCAGCGCTCTTCCCACCGTTACGGCAGACGGCAGAAAGCTGGAGGTATGCGGAAACGTGGGAAGCCTGGAAGACGTGAAAAATGCCGTGAAGTTCCGGATTGACGGAATCGGACTTTTCAGAAGTGAGTTCCTCTACATGGAGAGCGACCATTTTCCAACGGAGGAAGAGCAGTTCAATGTATACAGACAGGCGGCTGAGCTTCTGGGAGAACGTGAGCTGACCATTCGGACTCTGGACATCGGCGGCGATAAAGGCCTGGATTATTTTGAGTTTCCAAAGGAAGAAAATCCTTTCCTTGGATACCGGGCAATCCGCATCGGCCTGGATCAGAAAGAGATTCTGAAGACACAGCTCAGGGCTCTTCTGCGGGCAGGTACATATGGACATATCCGCATTATGTTCCCCATGATCATTTCCATTGAAGAAGTGGTGGACGCATATGCGGTGCTGGAGGAATGCAAGGACGAACTTCACAAAGAAGGCATTCCGTTCCAGGAAGAGATAGAGGCAGGGGTTATGATTGAGACGCCTGCGGCAGTTATGATGGCGGAAGAACTGGCAGAGAAGGTAGATTTCTTCAGTATCGGGACAAACGACCTGACCCAGTATTTTCTGGCGGTGGACAGAGGAAATCAGAAGATTGCGGCTATGTACAATTCTTACCATCCTGCGGTTCTGCGCGCAATATACAAGACCATACAGGCAGGGCACAAGTATAACCGAAAGGTGGGTATGTGCGGAGAGTTTGCCAGCGATACAAAAGCGGTAAAAATGCTGCTGGGAATGGGACTGGATGAATTCAGTGTGTCACCTGGCGAGGCGGCGGGGGTAAAACACCAGATCCGCAGTACCTCCTATGAAGAGGCACAGAGGCTTGCCGGTGAAGTAATGAAACAGCCTGTCATAGATTCTGTGATGCGGCTGCTGGAAGAATAGGCTTAAAGGAGATAGTTTGATGAAAGGATATACGCTTGGGCTTTATGAGAAAGCAATGCCCGGCAGCTTAACGTGGAAAGAAAAGCTGCTGGCTGCAAAAAGTGCCGGATATGATTTTGTGGAGATCAGTATAGACGAGACCGATGAGAAGCTGAGCCGTCTGGAAATGACCAGCCAGGAGAGGCTGGAGCTGGTCCGTCTGATGGCAGAGACTGGAATACCGATCCGCACCATGTGCCTGAGCGGGCACAGGAAATACCCCCTCGGAAGCAGTGACCCGCAGGTCTGCGGCCGGGGTATGGAGATTATGCAGAAAGCGATACAGCTTGCGGATGACCTGGGAGTCCGGATCATACAGCTCGCAGGTTATGACGTATACTACGAAGAATCCAGCCTGGAAACGAAAAAAAGATTTTTGACAAATCTGAAGAAGGCGGTCAATATGGCGGAACGGACCGGTGTGCTTCTGGGATTTGAGACGATGGAAAATGAGTTTATGAACACCGTGGAAAAGGCAATGAAATATGTAACCCTGGTGGGTTCCAGTTATTTGAATGTATACCCGGATATCGGAAATATAACAAATGCCGCGCATACCTATAAGACAGATGTGCTGGAAGACCTCTATATCGGAAAAGGACATCTGGTTGCAATGCATCTCAAAGAGACGGTACCGGGCAGATTCCGCGAAATTCCATACGGCACCGGGCACGTGGATTTTGAAAATGCTGTCCATACGGCTTGGGAATTAGGCATCCGTAAGTATGTCACCGAATTCTGGTATACCGGAAGCGATACCTGGGCGGAGGATCTAAAGTCAGCGAGCAAAATGTTCAGAAAGATACTGGATGACGAGGAAAGGAGATAACGATTTCGTGAAAGTATGCAAGCAAGTAATATCGAATCTGACAAAGTGCTATTCTATAGCGCCGTTAAAATATAATGGAAGCAATTATTTCCTGGTGGCAGCGGAGAAAGTGGACAGATGCATCCTGTTTGACCAGGAGGGACGCGAGGTGGACACCGTGTGGAAAGAACCTGGCGGGGTAATGAGTATGGTGCAGGTACCGGGAACAAACGGTCAGTTCCTGGCCACACACAAATTCTACTCACCCAACGACTCCAAAGAAGCCAGGATCGTCATAGTCACTCCGATCTCGAAAGGGAACTGGGAAGTGAGGACGCTGGCAGAGCTTCCCCACGTACACCGATTTGATATCGTAGAGCGAAACGGTATAAGATATCTAATCGCCTGTGCCCTCAAATCGGGCCATGAATACAAAGACGACTGGTCGATGCCGGGCAAAGTATATGCAGCAGTCCTCCCGGAGGATCTAAGCGGTTTCGGGGAAGACAACCAGCTGGAATTGAAAGTCATAAAAGACAATATGCTGAAAAACCACGGCTACTACCGGGTAGACGACCAGGGAACCGACACCTGCATTATTTCTGCAGACTGCGGAGTATTCCAGTTCATCCCGCCGGAGTCTGCCGGAGGCGACTGGACGATCCGCACCCTGCTTGACACAGCAGCAAGTGATGCCGTCCTGATTGATCTGGACGAAGACGGAGAAAAAGAACTGGCAGTTTTGTCTCCGTTCCATGGAGATAAGATCAGCATTTACAAAAGAAAAGAAGGCGTATTTACCCAGGTATACGAATACGGGAAACCAGCGGAGTTCACCCACGCGATCTACGGCGGAAATCTGCTGAACCGTCCGGCCCTTGTCGTAGGCCACAGACAGGGGGAAAGAAACCTCATCGCCTTTACATACAATAAGGAAACAAAATCCTACCAGTCAGAAATACTGGATCATGACTGCGGCCCCGCAAACGTATATCACTTCACCAGAGATGGAGAGGACATCCTCATATCAGCAAACCGAGAAACCGATGAGGTGGCTTTGTATCAGGTATTGGAGTGAGCAGGCGAATGGGGAACGGACGCTGTCCAAAATTGCACTGCGGCAGGCAATCCCTGACCCGAAAACAGGGGTGTCTGGAAACTGGTTATGGTCTGTAAGCAGGAGTAAAGTAAAAAGAGTGGAAAACTGAGGGAACCTGGCCACATCACCCGAAGCCTGATGGCTTCGCGCGCTGGGGCCAGGAAATATTGTAATTCGGAATTACAATATTTCCCTCAGTTTTCCATTCTTTTTGCTTAACTCCTGCTAACAGCCATAAGACGCTTCCAGACACCCCTGTTTTCGGGTCAGGGATTGCCTGCCGCAGTGCAATTTTGGACAGCTGGTGTATCCCA
>NZ_CYZU01000026.1:0-23670 GCF_001404335.1 Faecalicatena contorta | reverse complement strand
AGAAGATCAGGGGCCTGATTTTGTTTACGATTGTGGTACTGATTGTTCTGTGGAAGTATAGTCTTGTTTTGGATGCTCTGGGCTTTGTGCTGGGGATTGTATTTCCTTTTCTGCTGGGCGGCGCAATTGCTTTTATATTGAATGTTCCGATGCATTTTTTGGAGAAGACTTTGTTTTCTAATAAGAAGACAGCAGGGAAGACCTGGGCGCAGAAACTTGCAAGGCCTCTCAGCCTGGTGCTTACAATATTGTTTGTGCTTGGGGTGATATCTCTTGTTATATTTGTTGTGGTTCCGAAGCTGGGAAGCACCGTTTATTCTTTGGGGGCCAGCATCCAGGACTTTGTACCGAAAGTGCAGCATTGGGTGGAAGAACTGTTTGATAATAATAAGGAAATTGTGTCGTTGATTAATGATGTTAAGATTGATTGGGACAAAATACTTAACGGTATGATGCAGTTTTTTAAAAATGGGGCCGGCAGTGTGCTGGGGTCTACTTTTACGGTGGCTAAAAGCATTGTGAGCGGTATGACTACTTTTGTGATTGCCTTTGTATTTGCATGTTATATTCTGCTTCAGAAGGAACGGCTGAATATTCAGATCCGTAAGGTTATGTATGCCTATCTGAAGAAAGGTCTTGTGAAAAAGGTGCTGGATGTTTGTTCCCTGACTTATAAAACGTTTTCCAGTTTCCTGACCGGGCAGTGCGTGGAGGCGGTGATACTGGGAACCATGTTTGTCATTGCCATGACGATTTTTCGGCTGCCTTATGCGCTGCTGGTGGGGGTTCTGATTGCCTTTACCGCGTTGATTCCGATTTTTGGTGCTTTTATCGGATGCATTGTGGGGGCGTTTCTGATTCTTATGGATGCGCCGATGAAGGCAGTTATCTTTGTGATTATGTTCCTTGTTCTCCAGCAGATTGAAGGAAATCTGATCTATCCGAAGGTGGTGGGCAGCTCTGTAGGGCTTCCGTCCATCTGGGTGCTGGCGGCGGTCAGTATTGGGGGCAGCCTTATGGGGGTTGTCGGCATGCTGGTATTCATTCCGATCGTATCTGTGCTTTATACGCTTTTACGGAATAATGTTTACGGGCGTCTGGATAAAAGAGGGTTTTCTGTTGACAATAGTTCCGGTGAACTGAGGCTCAGGAAAGAGAATACTGGGAAAGAAAACTAAAAGTAGAATAATAGGCGAAAAAGTGCTATACTAGAAATATTGGCAGAGAGTTTTATGCAACTTTTTAGTAAGTTATATGAGGAAGAAAAGCATGAGTAAAAAGAATATGCGATTGAAGGGGCAGCTTAGGATGTATATGCAGTGGCCGCTGATTATGACGGTGCTGCTGATAGCCATGAATGTCTGGATGTACATGATTGACAAGCGGGCAGGCCTTATGATGTCGGTCTTTATCGTAATCTATCTGGTGATTGCAGGGCTTTTGTATTTTTACAACAGGTCCCTGATTCTGGCGGATCTGATCCAGTTTTCTACCCAATATAAAGGGATTCAGAATACGCTGCTGAAGGAACTGGCAGTCCCGTATGCAATCACGCTGGAGGATGGGCGTATCCTGTGGAAGAACGACAGCTTTTCCCATATGGTGGAAAGCCAGAAACGGGAGAAGTATCTGAACAAGCTGATTCCTGAGCTTAACAACGGGGTCTTCCCCAAGGATGACAATGACCATGTAGAGCTTGAAGTCACATACAGAGAACGGGATTACCAGGTTGTGCTGCGCCGGGTTTCTCTGGAAGGGTTCAGTGAAGCGGAACAGCTGCTGCAGATTCCAAGTGATAAGGAATTTTTCATTGCGGTATATATGAAGGATGTTACGGAGCTGAATTCTTATATTAAAGAGATTGAGGATCAAAGGCTGATTGCCGGCCTGATTTACATTGACAATTATGATGAAGTAATGGAAAGTGTGGAGGAAGTCCGCCAATCACTGCTGGTTGCGCTGATAGACAGGAAGATCAACAAATATATCGGCGATGTGGACGGGATTGTCAAGAAGCTGGAGAAGGACAAGTATTTTATTGCGATTAAGAAGGAGAGTTACCGGTCGATTGAGGCTGATAAGTTTTCCCTTCTGGAAGATGTAAAACAGGTGAATATCGGGAATGCCCGTTCTGCGACTCTGAGTATTGGTCTGGGGCTGAATACTTCAACCTATGCCCAGAGCTATAACTTTGCCCGCGTGGCCATAGATCTGGCCCTGGCGCGTGGCGGTGACCAGGCTGTCATCAAAGATTGCAAAGGAATTACATATTTCGGAGGCAAAAAGGAACAGACAGCGAAGAATACCCGCGTAAAGGCGCGTGTTAAGGCGGAAGCCCTGCGTGAGTTTATTGTGGCAAAAGACCAGGTTATCGTGATGGGTCATAAGATTGCGGATGCGGATTCACTTGGAGCCTGTATGGGCATCTACCGGGCAGCGGTGGAACTCGAAAAGAAAGCTCATGTTGTGATCAACGAGGTGACGACTTCTGTGCGCCCTCTGTACGATGAGATTGCAGAGAGCCCGGCTTATGGCAAGGACATTTTCCTGACTTCAGAGCAGGCACTGGATTATATTACTGACAGTACCATGGTCATTGTCGTGGACACGAATAAGCCGCAGATGACGGAATGCCCGGAACTATTAAAGAAATCCCGTACCATAGCGGTGCTTGACCATCACAGACAGAGCAGCAACGTGATTGAGAATGCGGTGCTTTCCTATGTAGAGCCGTATTCTTCCTCCACCAGTGAGATGGTGGCTGAGGTGCTGCAGTATATTGTAGATGACATTAAGTTTCCGTCGGTTGAGGCGGACTGCCTGTATGCAGGGATTATGATTGATACCCGCAACTTTATGAACCGAACTGGAGTGCGCACCTTTGAGGCGGCGGCATTTTTGAGAAGGTGCGGAGCTGACATTACCCGCGTCAGAAAGATGTTCCGGGATGACATGGAATCTTACCGTGCCAAGGCGGAAGCAGTGCGTATGGCAGAGGTATACAGGGAAGAATATGCGATTGCGCAGTGTCCGGGTGACATTGACAGCCCGACAGTCCTGGCGGCGCAGGCTGCGAACGAACTGCTGGATATCAGCGGAATCAAGGCCTCTTTTGTGCTGACCGTCTATGAGGGCAGAATATATCTGAGCGCCCGTTCTATAGATGAGGTTAATGTACAGATTATCGCCGAAAAGCTCGGCGGCGGCGGCCATATCAATTCGGCCGGTGCACAGTTTGACCATACCAATATATTTGATGCAATCAGAAGGGTGAAAGAAACAATTGACCAGATGATAGAGGAAGGAGACATATAAATGAAAGTAATATTATTGCAGGATGTAAAATCACTTGGTAAAAAAGGCGAGATTGTCAATGTAAATGACGGATACGCAAGAAACTTTATTCTGC
Source organism: Faecalicatena contorta (assembly GCF_001404335.1). Taxonomy (GTDB): domain Bacteria; phylum Bacillota; class Clostridia; order Lachnospirales; family Lachnospiraceae; genus Faecalicatena; species Faecalicatena contortus_B. Next base: position 20,261 of record NZ_CYZU01000026.1, on the reverse strand, counting down.
CGAAAAAACTTGGGCTCGAGGCAAATAATAAGAACATGAACGATCTGCGCCTGCAGAAGAAGAAGGAAGAGAAGATCGCACAGGACCATCTGGATGCGGCAAAACAGCTGGCAGCCAGTCTTAAGGACGGCAAGGTGGAGCTCGCCATCAAGGTGGGAGAGGGCGGTAGAACGTTCGGCTCCGTATCCAGCAAGGAAATTGCCGCCGCTGTAAAAGAACAGATGGGGCTGGACGTAGATAAGAAGAAGATTCAGCTGAAAGAGACGATTAAAACGCTTGGGATACACAATGTTCCGATTAAACTACATCCGGAAGTGACAGCCGAGTTAAAAGTTGCTGTCGTAGAAGAGGCATAAGGGGACTTGCTTTATGGAAATGGAAGCAGCGATTAAGAGAATACTCCCACACAGCGCAGAAGCAGAGCAGGCTGTCGTGGGAGCTATGCTGATGAACAAAGATGCAATTATGGCCGCATCCGAGATTATCACGGGAGAGGATTTTTATCAGACCGCTTACGGCATTTTGTTTGACTCTATGGTAGAGCTGTTTCAGGCAGGAAAACCGGTGGATTTGATTACGCTGCAGGAGCACCTGAAGGAAAAAGACGTGCCCCCTGAGATCAGCAGCATGGAGTTTGCAAGGGACCTGCTTGTAAGTGTGCAGACCTCTGCAAATGTAAAATACTATGCAGAAATCGTACAGGAGAAGTCTACCCTGCGCAGACTGATTAAGGTCAACGAAGAAGTAGCGAACATATGCTACCAGGAAAACCGGCCGCTGGCAGAGATTCTTGACAAGGCGGAAAAAGGAGTATTTGAACTGGTAGAGAGGGGCAATGTCCAGGAATACACCCCGATCAAGCAGGTGGTGCTCAACGCCCTGGATGTGATAGAAAAGGCATCCAAGACAACGGGAAGCGTAACAGGTATTCCCACAGGATTCATCGACCTGGATTATAAACTGTCGGGTCTTCAGCGCTCAGACCTGGTCCTGGTCGCCGCAAGACCTTCCATGGGGAAGACTGCCTTCGTACTGAATATCGCCCAGCATGCGGCATTCAGACAGAATCTGGGCGTGGCAATCTTCAGTCTGGAGATGTCAAAAGAACAGCTGGTGAACCGTCTGTTCTCCCTGGAAGCCCATGTAGACGCCCAGCTACTGCGTACCGGTAACTTAAAGGACACAGACTGGGAAAAACTGATAGAAGGAGCCGGGAGAATCGGAAAATCCCGGCTTGTCATAGACGATACGTCAGGTATCTCGATTACGGAAATGCGTTCCAAGTGCAGAAAATATAAGCTGGAACTCGGCCTGGACCTGATCATCATCGACTACCTGCAGCTGATGAGCGGAAGCGGCGGCAAAAGCAACGAGAGCCGCCAGCAGGAGATCTCCGAGATCTCCCGTTCTCTCAAAGGCCTCGCAAGGGAACTGAATGTGCCGGTTATCGCACTGTCGCAGCTAAGCCGTGCCGTAGAACAGAGAACCGACAAGCGCCCCATGCTCTCCGACCTTCGTGAGTCCGGAGCCATCGAGCAGGACGCCGACGTTTGCATGTTCATTTACCGTGAGGATTACTATATCCCTGATACCGAAGACAAAGGAATCGCGGAGATCATCATTGCAAAACAAAGAAACGGGCCGGTGGGAACAGTACGGCTTGCATGGATGCCGCAATACACGCGTTTCGGGAATGAGTTGAGGCAGGAGTAGAATTAAAGGGGGCCGCTGAGTGAAAGAGGAGTCTGGTACCGGCGGGACTTTACATGCCGTTTTAAACTCCGCACCGCCTGCCAAGAGCCCGTAACAGTAAAAATGAGGAAAATGGAGGGACTAGCCGCATTTGGCCCAAAATCTTATGATTTTGATCCAAAGGCGGCTATTGGATTTGATTTTGTGAATCAAATCCAACCCTCCATTTTCCTCATTTTTACTGCAACGGGCTCTAAGCAGGCTATAAGGAGTTTAAAACGGCATGTAAAGTCCCGCCGGTACCAGACTCCTCTTTCACTCAGCTAGGCGCACCCAATCGGTAGGAACGTCTGGTGGGACTGTGTGGCGGGGAAGAAGGATGGGGATGGACTGCCGGCAAGGAGTTTTCTTCGGAACCTTCTTGGGTGGGAAAGTGCTTGGGGATGAGTCATGCGAAAATACGATCCACCTCCCCCTCACATCACACGGCCCGTCTCCTACCCCCTAAATGAGAACCGCCCCGCCAACTCTTTGAGGAGCTGTGCCTGTGCGGAGAGTTCTTCGCTTGCCGCTGCGCTTTCTTCTGCGGTGGCTGAGTTGGTCTGGATGATGTCGGAGATCTGGTTGATTCCACTTGTTACCTGGCGGATGGAATCGGACTGATCCTGGGATGCACTGGATATGCTGCTGATGGAGGTGGCGACTTTGTCCACTCCTTCCATAACCTTCTGTATAGCCTGGGCTGTTTCTGCGGCTATTTTGGCTCCTGCCTCTGCGGCGGTTAAGGAATCGTTTATCAGGGTATTGGTGTTGGTAGATGCTTGTGCACTTTTGGCGGCAAGGCTGCGGATCTCTTCAGCCACTACGGCAAACCCTTTGCCGGCCGCTCCCGCGCGTGCTGCCTCTACGGATGCATTCAGAGAGAGGATATTGGTCTGAAATGCGATCTCTTGTATGGTTTTGAGAATTTTCCGTATTTCCCGGGAACTGCGGACGATATTGTTCATTGCAGCTAAAAGCTCCTGCATCTGCTGATTGCCTGCGTCAGCTTCATTTTTGACGGCTCCGGCATCTTTGCTGGCTTCGAGGGCGTTAAGGGCATTTTGTGATACATGTCTCGAAATTTCGTTGATTGTGGCTGCCAGCTCTTCCACGGAACCGGCCTGTTCGGATGCGCCCAGGGACAATTCCTGCGCGCTTGTGGACACCTGCTCGGCCCCGGAAGAAACCTGGTCTGCGACAGTGTTAATCTGCCCCAGGGCGTTGTTCAGTGAAAGCAGAATCTGTTCCAGCGCATCCCGGATCGCCGTAAAATCACCGGTGTATTGCCCGGTTACTTCGACGTTGAGATTGCCGTCTGAGATTTCCTTTAGAACATGGGCCATGTCTAAGATAATCTCCCTGAGGGTGTGAGTGGACGAGCGGATACTGTCTGCAAGCTGGCCAATCTCATCATCACTGTGGATATCCACATCAATGGAAAGGCTGCCCTCGGAAAAGCTGTGCATATCGGTACTGATGTCTGCGAGCGGTTTAATCATCCTCCGGACTGTCCTCAGGATGACAAAGATCAGCAGGGCAATTATCAGGATGGATACAACCGCAAGTACAGTGATCAGCTGATTGCGGGGAGCATTCACTTCGGACACCGGAAGCGTTGCGATAGCCAGCCAGCCGGTGGTTCGGGATACCCGGGACATGGAGACATAATCAATGCCGTCATACTTAAACTTCATGCTGCCGGTATTTTTGTTTAGAACATTCGTCTTATATTGCTCACTGATATCCAATTCCGTTACATTTTTACCCGTTGCAGCAGGATCATTACTATAAATATAGTCGGAACTGTTGGATATCAGTTCCAGATAGCCGTTCTCCCCAACATGTATATTGGACAGAGACTCTGCCAGGCTGTCAAGAAACACATCGAGACCTATAAATCCTATTACATGATCAGTCTGGGCATCAAACACGGGAGCCACAATGGATATGATGGAACGATCTGTGGCTGGATCCTGATAAGGTTCGCTGATAGCTGCCGTTTTACTGGAAAGAACGGTTTCATACCACGGCAGGTCTTTCAGTGAGAAAGGGACAACACGCCCTGTGGATAGCAGGAACCGGTCTGTTCGGTCGTCAGCCAGCCATGCCTCCTGTGCATTTTCACCGGCCATCCTCCCTAATATCTCCGACAGATGGACGGTCAATTCCTCCTTGCCGGGATAGGACTCAATATCCTGAGGAGTGCTTACAGACAGGAAATATTCCTGCAGTTCTTCGTTTGTCTCGAACATACTGACAGCGGCTTCCTTGCTGCTGAAGAAATCATCAACGATGGATACAGCATAATCGGACTGAGCATTCAGGATTTTATCATTGAGGGATTCAATGGAGCGTACGGCTACACCACATGAGACGACAATTAAAATGGCCAGTAAAGGAACCAGAATGATGACAAGGCTTGTATTGAGCTTAGCGGAAATAGATCTGCTTCTTTGGGTCTCACTGTTTCTTATTTTCTTTATCATAGGGTTCCTCCGATTTCCGGCTAATATGGGTCTGCTTATGTATTCTCAGCTCCAGGCACCATTTAACTGGCTGTCAGGGCATTCAGGGCACAGGCTGTAAACAGGGATTTAGATTTAGAAATGTACTCTTTTTATTATAACATGGCAAGAGGAAAAAACAAGTAAATGCAGATGGAAGGACATTGCAAAAAAGGCGGAAATTATTATTCCGCCCTTTAAAAATGCCGTGTCAGTCACGGACATTCTGATTGAGTTGTTATGTAAGCAGTTTCTTGAGCTTACCAAATGGATTTTCCCGCGCTGCTTCGCGGCGGTTCGCCTGCTGCTGCCGGATGAGGCAGTCCAATTTGCGGAAGTGTTCTTCTTCCTGACGTTCCTTGGCCTGAAACATAAAATCCATCTCCCGGATGACGTCTTGTGTGACCGTACTGGTGATGTCTTTTTTGAGGGTCTCGTTGTTGGTTGTTACCACTTCCGTCAGCACATCACCGATCAGTGAACGTACCTGTTCAAGCTGCGTAATAGGAATGACTTCTGCCTGGGCTACAGTCAGGGCAGCGCTTTCTGCCTTTTGCCCGGACGGACTGTCTGGTGCAGCTGCCGTAAGCGGCAGGGATGCCTTTCCCGGAGAGGCTGCCTGCTTGTCCGGCTCCTTTTTCGGGGAACTGCTATTTGAGAAAACCGCTTTCTTAATTGCCGAGGAGGCTGCTTTTTCTTCAGGCTTTGCTGGTTTTTCTGAGGATTTTGCCTTGACCGGCTCCTGATCAGTAGATTTTTGAAGTTTTAAACGTGTTTCTCTTAATTCTGGGATGAGTGGTTTTAAGTCTTTCAGAAGCATCCCTTCATCTTTCAGTTTTTTAATACAGCGGAAAAGTTGTATATCATCTTTCGTATAATATCGATGCCCCATTTCTGTGCGCCCGATTTCCAGATTCAGCTCTTCTTCCCAATAGCGCAGTACGTGGGATTCGACTTTAACCTGTTTGGCGGCCTCAGAAATCATAAACCTGACTTCACCCATATTATACCTATACCTCCTTAAAAAATGGTGCCTTAATATATTCTTCGCTCTGTGTTATTATACCATAGGAGTGTGAAGGACAAGCCAGAAATCGTTCGTCAAATTCTGTCAGAAAATTTAAGAAGGTTACTGTGCACACCCTACGGGCGTGCACAGTAACGGCATCTGCCCATCTAAAGTCGCCTACGGCGAGGGGCAGATGCCCCGAGACCATCACTTCATCGGCTCCGATGCCGTGCAGCGAGGTGCACGGCACGGTCTGAACAGTAACTTAAGAAGGGCTGCCGATTATTCTGAAGTTGTGTATGAAGTTATTGAAGGCCGTCCTCAAGTTAATACTGAAGCATAAAAATACCGCTTTTGGAGGCGGTATTTTGCTTTGTGGTCACTTTGCGATATATGGTGCAAAGGGGTCAGACCCCTTTGCAGGTTTCTTCCAGCAGAAAGGCCTGAACTTCATAAGGCCTTAATAAACAATCGCTTGGGATCTGAGTGTCTTCATAGTTTGAGATATAAAGTTCGCTCTGCGCATAGTGGATATCTTCAGGCATCCTGAATTCGGCGCAGGAGCCAGTGATATTTGCGACAGTGAGCAACAGGGTATGTCCAAGCCGGCGGGTGAAGACAAACAATTCCTGTGAGTCCTTGTAATATTCTCTGTAATCGCCATAAACAGCAACAGGGGTTTTATGGCGGAGTTTTATGAGTTTTTTATAAAAATGATATATGGAATCAGGGTTCTCCATAGAATCCCGCACATTGATTGTTTGAAAGTTAGGATTTACATTAAGCCAGGGATTTCCCGTAGTAAATCCAGCATTTGCGGCTCTGTCCCATTGCATAGGGGTTCTGGCATTATCTCTTCCAACTGCATTAATTTCAGCAAGCAACTGTTCCTCGGAAGCCTGTCTGCTGTGCAGCTTTTCATAATAATTGCCTACTGACATGATATCATTTACTTCTTGAATGCTATTTACCTTAAGATTGGTCATGCCGATTTCTTCTCCCTGATAGATAAAGGGGGTGCCCTGCTGCAGGTGCATGACCGCGGCCAGCATCTTCGCGCTTTCTGACCAATACTCTTTGTCATCCCCAAACTTAGAGACCTGGCGCGGCTGGTCGTGGTTTGAGAGATACAGGCTGTTCCATCCTTTTCCGAGTAATCCCGTCTGCCATTTAGAAAGCATTTTTTTCAAAGTGTATGTGCAGGCTCTGGATAAACAGATTCCATTTTCATCTTTCTCAGGTTCAATATCAACGTGGTCGAACTGAAATACCATATTTACTTCATGAGAGGCTTCGTTCGTAAATTTTATAGCGTCCTGAATAGTCACATCGCCTGTCTCGCCAACAGTCATAAGATCATAGCGGGAAAATACTTGTTCGTTCATCTCCCGAATATAGCTGTGGGTTTTTTCTATACTCGCAAAATGTTCAATTCCCACTGGAGCTCCGGATGCGGAGCGTTGAATATTCCCATCAGGCAGCCCGGGCTCCTTCCCATATGCATGCATGACATCCAGCCTGAAACCATCCACTCCTTTATCGGCCCAGAACCGCATCATTTTATAGATTTCCTGTCTGAGCGCCGGATTATCCCAGTTCAGGTCGGGCTGCTCTTTACTGAACAGATGAAGGTAGCATTGATCTGTAATTGGGCTGTATTCCCAGGCGGAGCCTCCAAAGTAAGATGTCCAGTTATTGGGGACCTGCCCATTTTCTTTTCTGTCTTTCCATATAAAAAAGTCACGGTATGGGCTGTTCTTACTTTGCAATGCATCCTGGAACCAGATGTGGGATGAGGAACAGTGGTTAACCACCAGATCCATAACCAGCTTTAATCCGCGTTTATGCATTTCACTAAGCAGGTGATCCCAGTCATCCATAGTGCCAAATCGTTTGTCTATCTTATAATAATCAGAAATATCGTAACCGTTATCCACATAGGGAGATTCAAAATAGGGGGATATCCAGACCACATCCACTCCCAAATCAACGAGATAATCCAGTTTTTCAGCTATGCCTCTGAGATCGCCAATGCCATCCCCATTTGAATCACAAAAACTGGCGGGGTAAATTTGGTAGACAACAGCTTCTTTCCACCAGGCTTTTTTTAGTTTTTCCATAGTTAACTCCTCCTTTTCAAAGTGTGAGTACTCAGTGTTTCACCAGCAGATATGCAGATGCCTCATAGGGGCGCAGGACACAGTCATGGGGCGACTGACCAGTGGGATAATTCGAAATATAAAGCGAGCTTTTTGTATAGGAGACTGCTCCCGGCACTTTGTATTCCACACGTTCCGCCGTCATATTCGCAGTGACCAGAAGCACCTGGTTTCCCAGTGAGCGGGTAAAGCAGAAAATGGAGTCGCTATCCCGGTAGAATTCCGTAAAACTGCCGTATACGACTATGGGATACTGCGATCTTAGGTGGATTAACTTCCGATAGTAATGATAGATAGAATCCTCACAGTTTAATTGTGATTCTACATTAATCTCTTTATAATTTTTATTCACATGAAGCCAGGGGGTGTTTTCGGAAAACCCTGCATTGGCAGTGCGGTTCCATTGCATAGGGGTTCGGCTGTTATCCCGGCCCCTCCGGCTAATTCCTGCAAGCATCTCCTCACGAGTTGCCAGGCCCTGTGATAGATATTCATTGTATGCATGGATCGATTCAATATCCTGAACCTCGCTTATATCATGGACGGGGCAGTTTGTCATGCCAATCTCTTCTCCCTGATAGACAAAGGGAGTTCCCTTTTGCAGGTGCATAATAGTTGCCAGCATCTTGGCGCTCTCTGCCCAGTATGTTTCATCATTACCAAATCTGGAGACCTGCCGCGGCTGGTCGTGGTTTGACAGATAGAGGCTGTTCCAGCCTTCAAGATCCAGCCCCCGCTGCCAGTCCGCCAGACAGCTTTTGAAAGCTCTTACGGGGAGCGGGGAATCAGCCAGCCATCGCTCCTCATATACGCTGTCGATATTAACATGCTGGAATTGAAAAACCGTATTCACCTCTTCTGCGGCTTCTGCGGTATATCGCAAGGCATCATCTATAGTGATCCCGTCGGTTTCTCCAACGGTAAAGATATCGTATTTAGAGAAAACCTCCCGGTTCATTTCTTTCATATAAGCGTGGTTTAAAGGAAGCGAAGAAAAGTGTTCCGCTCCAACTGGAAGGGTTCCATCCATCCGGCCGTCGGGCAGGCCGGGTGTTTTCCCATACGCATGCATGACATCCAGACGGAAGCCATCCACGCCTTTGCCGATCCAGTAGTGCATGATATCGTAAATCTCCTCACGAAGCCGTGGATTTTCCCAGTTGAGATCAGGTTGTTCCTTTGAAAAAAGATGGAGATAATACTGGTTTGTCAAGGGTTCGTATTCCCATGCCGGGCCGTTAAAATAAGAGGTCCAGTTATTAGGCGGCATGCCATCCGGTTTTGGGTCTTTCCAGATAAAATAGTCTCTATAAGGGTTATCCTTGCTTTTCTTGGCTTCCTGGAACCACTTGTGCTGATCAGAACAGTGATTTACTACCAAATCCATAATCAGCTTAAGCCCTCGATTATGCATTTCACGGAGCATATTTTCCCAGTCCTCCATTGTACCAAACCGTGGATCGATTGCCCTGTAGTCTGATATATCATACCCATTGTCAATATAGGGGGATTTAAAATACGGAGAAATCCATATAATCCGGATCCCCAGGCTGCACAGATAGTCCAGCTTCTGTGTAATGCCATTAATATCACCAAAACCATCATTATTAGAATCATTGAAACTGGCCGGATAAATCTGATATACCACAGCCTCTTTCCACCAATCAGCGGTCATTTTTAATACCTCCTTATTATAAAATAAATACGCGCTTTTTAACTTGTTACATCATTTAGCCATTTATAGGAGAAATAACGTTTCATGGCAAATGGGAATTTCACGAGTTCATCACAGACTAAAAACATATAAATTATTGGAAAAGGAAGCTTCCAGATAAATGCGGACAGCCATCCGAAAAGTAATGCGATCCCCCAAAGTGACACCAGATCCATAATCATCCCAGCCTTTGTGTCGCCGCCCGAGCGGAGGATACCCAAAACAATGGTACTGTTGATACTTTGGAAAATGCATATAAAGCTGATCAGTGCAGTCATAATTTTTAAATAATTCCCGGATTGTGGGCTAAGGCGTATGAAAGAACCCGAAGCAAATGCGAGAATTAAAATTGCGGCAGCCCCCAAACAGCCAAATACGACAGAAAGCTTTATAAAGTTTCTGGAATAATTTAAAACTAATGGCCGGTTGCCTTCGCCTATGGTTTTGCCGGTTATGATGGCCGCGGCAGATGCAAGCCCTGTTGAAAAAATCATGGAAAGCTGCCTTAATACTGTGATGACCGAATTAGCGGCAACTATATTTTGGCCAAGATGTCCTATAATAGAAGCAAGCACGGTGTACCCAAGACCCCAGGCCAGCTCATTCATAAGCACCGGAAGCGCAAAGTGAAAAAATCTTCTGACTAATGCAATATTTTTTACGTATAGACTACGGAGATGGAATCGCGCCGTGCGGTTATATTTTTTCTCATATATCCATGCCAAAACCAGCTCAGATAAGCGTGCTCCGCATGTACCGGCTGCGGCCCCGGCAGTCCCTAAAGCAGGGCTACCAAAATGACCAAATATAAATACGTAATTCAGAAATACATTAATCAGGAGCGAAAACAGGTAAATAATAGAAGATATTTTCACATGCTCCATGCTTCTCATGATACTTAGATAGATAAAAGTACAACAATTTAAGGGATAAGAAAAACATACAATCCGCAGATATTGTGCTCCCTGATCTGCAATTACCGGATCTGAAGTGAAAAGGCCCATAACTGACAAGGGAGCGCAAAATGCAGTAACCGTAAAGATTACGGAAACAAAAAGGCCGGCACATAAAGAGAATCCCATAAGTTCTTCTATTGAGCGTAAATCTTTCTTACCCCAGTATTGGGAGCAGAGAATAGAAGCGCCGGAGGAGATCCCTATGAGAATCAGGTTCAGCAGGAAGGAAATCTGACCAGCCAGCGATACCCCTGCAATAGCAGATTCGCTTACTCTTCCAAGCATCATAATATCAGCAGATGTAATACAGGCATTGATGAGCTGCTGCACAGCTATGGGCAGTACCAAAGTAAAAACCATACGGTAAAAGGCGCGGTCTATTCTGGGAGAATACACAAGTTAACACCTCCTAAAGGTTAAGCGCATAACCTAATGATTAGATGTATCTTAACACGGCGGCATAACTGTGTCAATATAGATATTTTATATTTTGTTAATCATGAGACGATACCGATTTTCTTACAACCAGATCAACCTTAAAGTGTGTTTGGGAATGCGGCGGCTCCTCTCCTTTGATGAATGAAAGGAGGGAATGGACGGCAACAGCCCCCTTTTTATGGATATTCTGCCGGACAGTCGTAAGCTGCGGGCGGCACATCTCACTCAGGTAACTGCAGTCATAACCGGCAATGGAGATATCTTCAGGTATTCGAACACCGGCATCCTGGAGAAAGCCCATAGCTTCAGCCGCAAAATAATCGGATACAAAAAACAAAGCCGTATGGTCTCTCAAACCGGAATTGGAATCTGTATAAAGTTTCCTGCGGGCCTCTTTGGTTGCAGGAAGCAGCTGATGAGACAGACCGGCGAGTGATGTTTTATTTTTTTGATAAGCATTACGGACGCCTTGCAGACGAAGGGCTGAGATGGGATCATCGGTATCGGTTAAATACATGATTTTATGATGACCGTTCTGAATCAGGTAATCGGTCATTAGAAACCCGCCAAATTCATCGTCGGCTCCTATGTTTACCAGATCCGGGATATCACCACAGGGGGAATCGATAAAGAGGAACGGTTTATCCAGCTTTTTCTTTAAAGCGAGATATTTCTTGGGGGTAATGCCGGACCAGTTGAGTATAATTAGCCCGTCCACATTCCATTCCGCCGCCAGCTTCTGAATGGCTGATTCATCAGGTACGGTCTTAAGCAGCATGTAATATCCATTTGCACTGATCTCTGCCTCAATAGAACTTAGGATTTCCGCGTAAAAGGGATCGGCTATGACTTCCCGGTCATATTTATAGAAATCCTGCAGTATGACTCCAATTAACCGGGACTGCTTTCCGGCAAGCATCCTTGCCCCCATGTTAGGGACATAATTCATCTCTTCTAGTACTTTTTTAATTTTTTTCTGCGTCTCTGCAGAGACGTGTGATGTTTTTCCGTGCAGCACATACGATACAGCGGCGGTACTTACGCCAGCACGTTCGGCAATATCTTTGATTCTCATATAATCACTCCTTTATATCAAACACTTTATACGACGAAGGACTGCAGCCGGTATATTTTGTAAAAACAGTCGTAAAATAAGCCGGTTCCTCGATTCCCACCATGGAAGCAATCTCTGTAATCTTATACTTACCGCTTTCTAAGAGCACCTTCGCGTGTTCGATCCGATAATAGTTAAGTGCGTGGATGATAGAGTGGCCGGTGCAGTTTTTATAAGTACGGCTTAGATAACTGCTGTTCATATGAAGGGCATGCGCGATATCATCGATTCTGACGGGCTGGTCAAAATGGCGTTGGATATAGGCGCTGATTTCCAGCACAGGGACCGGAATCCTGCTTGCAGGACAGACTTTTAGGTAAATACATTTACCGGCAAAGTCGAGAAGAGAATCCACCAGCCCCGCTGCAGAGGCAGAATTTTTCAGCCTGGCCAGAGTCAAATCTTTTATTGAATGAAATTGATACATACTGTCTACAGGACTATACAACTTGTCCCAGCAGAGTGTGCATACATTAATTGCCATATTTTTTAATTTATTTAAAGAATACTGTCTGCTTTCAAGTTCACCAAAAAAATACGTCAAAAGGCCCGCACACGCTGCCTTGTCCCCGGCGCAGATATTTTCTGTAAAAGCGGTGGTTATCTCGAGAGGATCTAACAGCTGACCAGTACTTCCGCCGGGAAATTCCGCAAGGCCATGCGCTGCATTCAAAACATCGCTGTCTGCTGCGTCTATACATTCGTAAAGTGCAGTGGGAAATTCAGCAATATTCTGATGCACAGAAGAATAGGAGATGCTGATCCCACAGGCAAAAAGTGTCTTCGCAGCGGAGATGATGCTCTCACCGAATTCGGGCATCTGTGGCAGCCGGACTGTATTTTCCGTATAAAGAAGCACGTAAACGGAATTCTGTGCATCACTTTTTACAGCGGATGGGAAAGGCTCAGCAGCAGTTTTAATAAAGCCAATGATCTTTTCAAACATGCGCGTCTGTTCCTCTTCATGGGGGGACTTATCAGCACAGATCGAGAACTTAACGGCCATATACTGCTGAGGCTGCAGCTGCATCTGGCAAAACCAGTATTGAATGTCTTCCAGGCTGGTGATGGCCGATGTGGCAATTCCAGAAATGAGGGCAGAAAATGCTCGTGAAGAACAGCTGATTTTCGCCTTCTCGTTTTCCAGCAGAGCGTACACCTTTTTCACAGATACGGGAAGCTGACTGATAAAATCTGATTTTACGATATAATCAGACACGCCTGCCCTGAGAGCGTCTACCGCCAGATCAAAGTCTGAAAAGGCGGTTAATATGATAATCTTAGTGGCGGGAGAGAGCGCATGTACCTCACGGGCAAGCTCTATGCCAGACATTTCGGGCATCTTGATATCTGTTACGACAAGGTCCACAGGATGTTCCCTGAAAAAATCAAGTGCTTCGGGAGCGTTAGAAAAATCACCCTCCAATTGGAATCCGAGATTGATCCAATCAATAATATTGCAGATCCCCTTTCTAAGGATCGCCTCATCTTCTACGATAATTAAGCGGAACATAAGTTATTCCTCCCTTTCATTTTCAAGTGTCTTAGAATCCTGGTCTGGGCGGTCTTTCAGCACAGGAAGCTTAATAATGACAGTTGTACCGACACCGGAAGAACTTTGAAACTCCAGGCCATAAGAATCCCCAAACAGCAGATGAATGCGTTCAACTATATTTGAAATCCCGATATGCTGACGGCCGGAGTCATCCCCGGAAGAGTTTTTTAACGGATCGAAATCACAGCCGCAGCCGTTATCGGATACTTCAAAAAATAAATCCCCATTTTCCGTGTATATGTCTATTTTAATATAGTTAATTTTGTTAGAAGAATTTTCAATACCGTGGATTACAGCATTTTCAACAATCGGTTCCACACTCAGCCTGGGAATGTAATAGTTTAGAATCTGCTTATCCCGGACATTTATTTCGCAGCTAAGGCGTTCCTGAAAACGAAGCTGCTGGATATACAGATAACTTTTTATCCATTCATATTCCTTTTCTACAACCGTATATAAATCACCCTTCAATGATCCGGTCAGATTCGCCGTTACGAGTACATTAAGGGAACTAATCATCTGATAGACTTCCGAGTCGTTGTTAAGCAGTGCGGAGACTCCAATGGTAGTCAGCGTATTTGTTAAAAAATGAGGGTTCATCTGCGAATGCAAAAGCCGGATTTCCGATTCTTTCAAAAGCAGCTCATTTTTATACACCTTCGCGATCAGATCTTCAAATTCACCGGTCATTTTATTAAAGGTAAAACTGATCCTGTTCAAATCCGTTTCCTTGTACATTTTCATACGGGTTCGGTAATTTTGATTCCTCACCTCATTAAGGTTGGACACCATATCTTTGATAAAATACGTATAATTAGAAAAAGACCAGACTGCGATAAAAATAAAAGCCACCAGCAGGACTGCCATGATTGCAACATACTGCAGAAGCGTAACGGCGATTGGGGTGGTGATACTTTTCGTTGAGGTGAAGAGATTGACATGGAAGGGAGCGCTGGTGATCTGCCTTGAATAACCTAACGTGTCTTTCCCGGGATAGAGGGCCTTATTCTCTTCCAGATAACGATGATACTCCTGTCCAACCATAGCAGGCGTATTGCTGAATAAGACAATATCGTTCCGGTCAGTGACCGAAATTGTAACATCCGAAAGCAGTCCGGAAAATAACTCTTGAAAACAGGACTGGTTAATAACATAAAGAAAGAAGATGGTCTGGTTTCGATTATAATTCTGCGCCTGTTTAATAAAAAAGATGTCTTTAGAATCTTGACTGGGCGGTATAAATACAGCCGCATCGGATTCTTTTTCAAAGAGTACTTTGAGTTCTTCAAAGGTAAATATGGAGGAATTATAAGGCGTACTATAAGTATACAACGGTATTTCTGAGTTCTGGGAGATCAAGAAAGCCGTACTCAGCCCATAGGAATAGAAGGTATTGTCGAACAGGTTGTTATTCTTACAATCCTCCTGCATGGCGCGGGCGTTCTCCTGGAATTCGGGCAGATTTCGGTCAAAGCTGATTCTGCCGGCGAGCCAATTCTGCATAGTGGGGCTGGTAAGCAGTGATAACGCGCTGTTATTTATATCAGAAAAAGCCTTGTTTATACTAAAGCGCATCTGCTCTACCGAAGCCTCCATATTATCATAGGCGAGAGAGACTTGGGCATTATAGTAATGATAAAAAAACCAGCCGCCTTGTATGAGAAGAGCCAGGCTGATCAGGATAACTGAGAGTGAAATTATTTTACTGCGCATAGATATCCGGCGTTTCATACATATCCTCCGCTTGTGAATGATATTTCTTATAGTGTATCATCTGAAAATATTTCCGGCAAGTGCCGAAAAATATAAGTGCAAGGTAAAAAAAATATAAGGTTGAGGTAAAAAAAGTATATGCAGAAGACAGGGGACGATAATTGAGCAAATAGATGGGCAGTATATTTGATTAAAAATGAAAGAAATAAATGTTAATATATATCTATCAAATAACCACAAAACGAAAAGAGGAGAAAAGTTATGAAAAGAGTAGTTAAGAAATCTACAGCTGTGGCACTCGTAGGAATCTTAGCAGTATCCATGTTTGCAGGTGGATGCGCAAAGAAGAATGAAAGCAAAAAAGAAGGCGAAAAAGTCATTTTGCGCTATGCAACCAGCGCTGTTGGAACCAACCCCAATGCAGAATGCGAGAAAAAACTCATTGAACGGTTCAACGAAATGTATGGGGATGAAATCGAACTTGTAGTTGAAGAGCTGCCAAGTGACGGCGCATATCTGGACAAAATGAAAGTACTGGCGGCCACAAATGAGCTTCCGGATGTGGTGTATTCTATCAATGGGGTATTGGATCTTGCTGTTAAAAACGGACAGGCGATGGAACTGACGGATGTTCTGGAAGCTGATCCTGAATACAAGGAAGAGATAGGGGAAGACGCAATCGAAGCCGTACGCCAGCCGGACGGAGGGGTCTATTCCGTGGCAGATTCGAATACCCAGATTGGTTACTTTTACAATAAGGCAATGTTTGATGATTGTGGAATTGAGCCTGCCGAGACTTGGGATGAATTTATGGAAAACTGTAAGATTCTGAAAGAAAAAGGCTATACTCCGATTGCTCTGAATACGGGTGATAACTGCTGGGCGGCAAATCTGGTTCTGGCAGCGATGATTGGAACAGATGGTGAAGAGGGAAATAAATTCATGAATTCGGTTCATCCGGACTCCTATCAGAATGAATCTGTAGTGAAAGGGCTTACAATGATGCAGACTCTGCTTAAGGAATACACAACAGAGGATGCCGTTGGAGGCGGATATCCTGTAGCATCAAACAGCTTCTGTCAGGAAAAGACAGCTATGATCGCGAACGGCATGTGGGCAACTGCTGATTTTTCAAACCCGGAAGTAGCAGTAGACGGGCTGATGGATCGTATTGGAGTTGCAGCATTTCCAAACCAGAGCCTGATATCCAATTATGAGTTGGGATATTCTGTTTGCGCAAAAACAGACGAGACAAAGGATGCAGCTATAAAATTCCTGAAATGTATCACTGACGCGGAAGCACAGAAGATGCGGATGGAGATGACCGGAGTGGTTCCGCTTACTACGAATATAGAAATGACGGAAGAGTTTAAACAGGAGCAGCCTTTATTCGCATCATTAATGGAAATTAAGAAAGATGTGAAGGTAGAGTATAAAACAGTTGATTCTACAGCACTCCCCAGTGTTGTGAATGCTATGAGCAAATACTATCCGGAACTGGCATATGGAAACATTACACCTCAGGAGATGACCGTAAAGATGGATGAGGCAATAAAGGAAGCCGAATAAAAACGGCAGCACAGGACTTTCCGGTATGGAGCACATACCGGAAAGTTTATCTTATAGGAAAGTTCGCCTATAAGATAAAACAGCCCTCCCGGCGGGATGCGCACTGCGGCGTAAGAGGTAGATGTCGCGGTGCGACCGCCGCAGGCGCGAGTTTCGCAAGCGAAACTCTAATTTAAGAAAGGCGAAAAATCATGAAAATTAAAAAGAGATGGCTTATTATTTTTCTTGTCCCTGGAGTTTCACTGTTTATATTTATGTATGCGATCTCTCTGGTGACACTGGTGACTACATCGTTTACAGAATGGAGAATTGGGGTTTCTCCGACTTTTATCGGCCTGGATCATTATATCAGGATGTTTCAGGATCCTAATTTTTTTACTGCTTTTGGAAACACCATTGTCTGGATACTTCTGCAATGCACGCTGCATGTGGGGATCGCACTCGCATTTGCACTTGTTATAGCAAGAAAAAAGCGGTACTGCAAGTTCGTAAGAGGCGTATTTATGATCCCAAACATTATCTCTAGCGCTGCAATTGGTATGTTGTTTTTGTGTATACTGAATCCCAGCTTCGGCCCCGTGAACCAATTTTTAAGAGCCGTGGGTCTGGACTGTCTGGCAAAAAACTGGTTTGCAGATTCTAAAACGGCATTTTGGGCAGTTACCCTGACATGGCTTCCCTTTGCAGCTGTTAATGCGGCATTGATTTTAGCAGAAATGAGCTCGATTGATGAGGATATCTATGAGGCCGCTGCGATAGACGGAGCCAGTGAATCACAGAGAATGCGCTATATTACCCTGCCGCTTCTGCGTAACATTATAGGCACATGTACAATTCTTGCAGGTACCGGTATGCTTCACAAATTTGACACGATCATGATGACCACGGGCGGAGGGCCGGGTAACCGGACTATGAGTATGCCTCTGATGCTTTACAATGCGGCAATGCGTGACAATAATTTTGGCTATGGCAATGCGATCGGCGTGGTCATGATGCTTACAGGCCTGGTTCTGGTTTTTGCAGTAAACCGGATATACAAGGTCGGAGAGGTTAAATAAGCGGGGAGAGATTACATGAAGAAGAAAACGATCCAGATTATGATTGGAATTTTTGTGATATTGATATGTGTTATATCTGTAGGTCCTTTTTTGTGGGTTTTACTGTCATCCTTCAGGGGAAATGCAGATATATTGTCATCGGCGTCAATTTTTAACGGCCATTTCAGTTTTAAAAATTATTTTACAGCGTTTAAACTGGCTCCGATTGCACAGTTTTATAAGAACAGCGTTATTGTGACAGTTATGAGCACACTCATATGCCTGACGGTAATGAGTATGGCGTCCTATGTGATAGCCCGTTTTCAATTCAGAGGAAGAAAATTTTTACGCCTGATGTTTTCTATGGCTTTGCTGATCCCGGGTTCCGCGCTTTTGCTGCCGGTCTATAATACCGTGAAGACCATTGGGCTGTTGGATACGATCCCGGGCCTGATCCTTGTCTATTCTGGATTTGGGCTTACGACATCCCTGTTTATACTGAGCAGTTACTTTATGACAATCCCAAGGGAACTGGAGGAATCCGCGTATATTGACGGCGCAGGTTTTTTCAGAACATTTGCGACAATTATTATGCCCCTTGTAAAGCCTGCGCTGGCCACAGCCGGCGTGCTGCAGTTCATAGAAGCAAGGAATGAGTTCCAGTTTGCATTGACTTTGACGACGGGAAATGACAGCAGGACATTACCCGTAGCGCTTTATTATTTTAAAAGTGCATATGCAACAGACTACGGCGCCATGTTTGCTGCAACCATATTGATTATACTGCCCACGATTGTTATCTATTTTCTGATGCAGGAACAAGTTGTATCAGGAATGACTGCCGGAGCCGTAAAAGGGTAGGCGCGTCCAGAAAAGGGCGGTTGGTTTAGTGGGTGGAAATCCCATACGGCAAGGTGTAGCGAGCCACCGTTAGCGAGTCTTGGGTGCTGAATGGTAACAGGCAGGGCTAAGCGTAGACAGTTAGGAAATAGGGTTGAAATGCTATTGAGCCTCGAAATTTTACAAAGCTTCAAAGGTCGACGCAGTCTATCCATGCGGAAGACAACACCACAACAAGCGTTAAGCGAGTTTGTTGTGGCTTTGGCGGGGTCAGAGGGCCAATCATGTTTCACAATGACCAATCAGTCAACTGGAGAGAGCCTGTGATTTCTTGCAGGGAGATTGCTTACTCCCAGACAAGTATGACGTACAACGATGACAAGGAGGAAATCAAATGAGTCACAGGCAGTCGGATATTCCTATATTACCAGAGAAACCGCTAATCACGGTGGAGGGAAGGGGAATACATAATAACGCTCTTTCTGAGGACACATTTACCGTACTCAGGGACGGGAGGATAAGTGGGAACGAAATTAGAAAGAATAGCAGACAAATCGGCTCATGAAAGCCGACCCATATTTACGTCACTGTATCATTTACTAAATGAAGAACTGCTGCTTGAGTGTCACAAAGAATTAGACGGAAAGAAAGCAGTAGGAATTGATGAAGTGACAAAAGAGGAATACGCCCGGAACTTAAGGGAGAATATTAGGAATCTGGTGAAAAGGCTGAAGAATAAGTCTTATAAACCAAAGCCAACACTGCGTGTATACATCCCGAAAGCCAATGGCAGGAAACGTCCTCTGGGAATCGCATCGTATGAAGATAAAATTGTACAATTAGGATTAAAGAAGATACTGGAAGCAGTATATGAACCAAAGTTCCAGGACAACATGTACGGTTTCCGTCCAAACAGGAACTGCCATATGGCAATTAAAGAGATGTGTATCAGTATTGTCCGCAAACGGATTAACTATGTAGTGGATGCAGATATAAAGTGTTTCTTCGACCACATGAGCCATGAATGGACAATGAAATTCGTTGGGTACTATATCAAAGACCCCAACATACTTTGGCTGATAAAGAAATATCTGAAGGCAGGAGTATTAGAAAGCGGGAAGTATCAGACGAACGAGGTTGGTTCAGTTCAGGGAAATATCATCAGTCCGATATTGGCAAACATCTACATGCACCATGTGTTGGTGCTGTGGTATAAAGCATATTATGAAAGGCGTGGAACAGGGAAGAGTTTTCTGGTGGTATACGCGGATGACTACCTGGCAGGCTTTGAACATAAGAGGGAAGCAGAACGCTACTACAAAGAAATGCAAGAGCGATTGAGTAAATACGGGTTAGAAATTGAGACGAGTAAAAGCAGGCTTCTGGAATTCGGGAGATATGCGAAAGAAAGAAGAAAGCGAAGGGGAGAGGGGAAACCCGAGACCTTTGACTTTTTAGGATTTACATTCTATTGCGGTGAAAACCAAGCAGGGAAGTTTTGTGTAAAACCGAAGACCAATGGTAAGAGGTTAGCAACAAAGCTAAAAGAAATGAAACAGTGGCTGAAATATAATCGGACAACGCCGCTAAAGGAGTTGATGCCGAAACTAAACCTTAAGCTGACAGGACATTATAGATACTACGGTTTGACGTACAATATACAGTCATTGATAAAGTATCACTATAACACTACTTTACTGCTATTTCGCTGGATGAACCGCAGGAGTCAGAAGAAAAGCTACAATTGGGAGGGATTCAAGCAGATGCTGGAGTATTATCCACTAGCTTACCCAAAGAAATACTTTAACCTCTATGCGTAGCATGAAACTGTAAATGTTATTATGAAGAGCCGTATGCGGGAAAGCCGCACGTACGGTTCTGGAAAGGATTATACATTGCGAAATGTGTATTTACTAAAC
>NZ_CYZU01000025.1 GCF_001404335.1 Faecalicatena contorta | reverse complement strand
AAATGTTATTATGAAGAGCCGTATGCGGGAAAGCCGCACGTACGGTTCTGGAAAGGATTATACATTGCGAAATGTGTATTTACTAAACAAGGAGGAAAGGAAAATGACAAGAGATCATTGGTTTAAGGACGCTAAATACGGATTATTTATTCATTGGGGAATTTATTCCATGCTTGGAGGCGTCTATAAAGGGGAAAAGATTCCGTATGGGGCAGAATGGATTATGAAAAATGCGGAAATTCCTCTTCAGGAATATCGGAAGCTGGCAGAAACTTTTACCCCTGTGGATTTTGACGCAGAGGATATTGTACGAAAAGCAAAAAAGTGGGGGATGAAGTATATTGTATTTACAGCAAAGCACCACGACGGATTTGCAATGTACCATTCAGAAGTTTCTGATTATAACATTATGAACACGCCGTTTCGACGGGATCCATTGAAAGAGCTGGCAGAAGAATGCCGAAAACAGGGAATGATACTAGGCATTTACTACTCTCAGATGCAGGACTGGGAAGATGAAAATGGATGGGGGAACGAATGGGATTTCAAGCCGGATAAAGAGAAGGATTTTGAAAAATATTTCTATAATAAAGTAAAACCACAGGTGAAAGAGCTGCTTACGAATTATGGAGAGGTAGGAATTATGTGGTTTGATACTCCATATGTGATGCCGGTTCATCTATGTGAGGAACTGAGGGCGTATACAAAGAGCCTGCAGCCAGACTGCCTGGTTAACGGGCGGATAGGGTATAAACTGGGCGACTACAGACAGATGTCGGATAATGAAATCCCGGTTCTTTCTTTCCCGGGTGACTGGGAGACTCCAATGACCCTGAATGATACATGGGGGTACTCCAGGGTAGATCATAACTGGAAGAGCGCTTCAGATGTGCTGTATAAATTGGTAGACGTAGTAGGAAAAGGCGGGAACCTGTTATTAAATATCGGGCCGGACGAGAAGGGGAAGGTTCCGGAAGGCAGTTGTAAAGTACTGGATGAAGCAGGCCGGTGGCTTGACCTCAATGGCGAAAGTATCTATAAGTGCAATTTAAATATGGACTTTCAGTATGAAATAAGCTGGGGGAGAGTAACCGGCAATGACAGCAAGATGTTTTTACATGTATTTAAATACCCCGAATTTCCGTATGAAATTCTTATTACCGGCTTAAAAACAAAGATAAAGAAAGTAATGATCTTAGACAATCGTGAAGAGCTGCAGTTTTTCCAAAGCTATGAGCCGGCGAGGGACGAATACAGATTCAGGGTTCTTTTGCCCAAGAATGGGAAGCTGGATAAGGATCTTGTTCTCTGTGCGGAATATGAGGGGGAGATTGAAATACAAAAATTAGAATAACGGTAACTTTTCAATAAAGGGCTGTACAGTCCGTACAAAAAATGTAAGATACGAAAGTATTGATGATCTTTAAAAGGGGGTTTGAAAATGAAATACAGTGAAGAGCTGATTAGCAGGCTTACTGAACAAGCAAAAGTATTAAGGCGTGATGTAATTATCAGTATGGGAATCGGGGTTGCGGGGCATATCGGAGGCTCCAATTCATCAGCAGATATTGTGGCGGCACTTTATTTTTATAAGATGCATTATGACAGCAGGAATCCGAAAATGAAGGATAGGGACAGATTCTTGCTTAGCAAAGGACATGTGGCTATTCTGCAGTATGCGGCTTTGGCTGAAGCGGGATTTTTCCCGGTGGAAGATCTAAAGAATACGAAAGAGATCGGTTCTTATCTGCAGGGGCATCCGGATGTCAGAAAGACACCCGGAATAGAGGCCGGAACCGGCTCGCTCGGGCAGGGGCTGTCGATTGGGCTTGGAATGGCCCTTGGGCTGAAAGCAGACAGCATAGACCGGAATGTATACGTACTGATTGGGGATGGTGAACTGGCAGAAGGGCAGATATGGGAAGCTGCAATGGCAGCAGGCTTTTATAAAGCGGATAATCTGATTGCGATTGTAGATAAGAACAACCTGCAGGCAAACGGCATCGTAAGAGAACGCATGGACTCCAATCCTCTGCCGGATAAATGGAAAAGCTTCGGCTGGAATGTACTGGAGATTGATGGCCATAATATGGTGGAAATTCTTACTGCCCTGGATGAAGCCGATCTGGAACGAGAACGGCCTACGGTGATCATTGCCAATACAGTTAAGGGAAAAGGCATCAGTTTTGCAGAAAATGTTGTTGGTTACCATAATGGAATGCTGGCAGCTGAGACTTACGGGCAGGCATTAGAAGAACTGGCATAGAGGAGGATGGCTATGAGCTGTAAAAATCAAAGGATTGCTTATGGAGAAGCGTTAGTGGAGCTTGGAAGAGAGAATAAGAACATTGTAGTGCTGAATGCAGATTTGGGCGGGTCCACAATGGGAAAGATGTTTGAAAAAGAATTTCCGGACAGGCATTATGAGATGGGCATTGCGGAGGCTAACATGACATCGGTTGCAGCAGGATTAGCACAGACAGGGAAGATACCATTTACCAATTCTTTCGCTGTGTTTGCTGCAGGGCGGGCATTTGACCAGATCCGCCAGACCATTGCCATTGGGAATCTGAATGTTAAAATCTGTGGTTCCTCTTCGGGACTCTCCGATTTTGGCGACGGAGCGACTCATCAGGCGGTTGAGGATCTTGCAATTATGAGGGCGATTCCGAATATGACCGTCATCTCACCGGCAGATGCCAATGAGACAAAATCTGCCGTAAAGGCAGTTACTGAAATGGAAGGCCCATGTTATATCAGACTGAATCGAAATGACTACGAAAATGTAACGGAAGAGGGAGTGGAGTTTAAAATTGGCAAGCCAACAGTTTTAAAAGAGGGAACCCGGGTGGTGGTTTTTGCTACCGGATATATGGTTGGTCTTGCAATGCAGGCGGCAAGGGAACTGGAGGACCGTATCTCTGTGAAAGTGGTCAATGTCAGTACCATAAAGCCTATGGATGCCAATGCAGTTATTCAGATTACAAAAGGCTGTAAAGGCGTAGTTACGGCAGAAGAACACAGCATTGTCGGCGGACTGGGGAGCGCTATAGCCGAGGTACTAAAAAAAGAATGCATCCCAATAGAATTTGTAGGAATAGAAGATACTTTTGGATGCAGCGCGCATAATTACCAGGATGTACTTGCATATCATGGGCTTACAAAAGAGCATATTAAGACAGTGGTTGAGGAGATGGATTTACAGGCAGCCGGGTAGATGCGTACAAAAAAATTGTTCAATGAGGATGGATCGGAAGGAGTCTAACATGAAAATAGGATTTATCGGGCTGGGTATCATGGGAAAACCAATGGCTGCAAACTTATTAAAAGCAGGACATACAGTTGTTGTCTACGACGTAATAAAAGAAAACATGGAACAGATGGTAAAGTATGGGGCAATAAAAGGCGAATCTGCGAAGGCGGTTGCCGGGGAGTGTAAGATTATAATTACGGTTTTGCCAAATTCGCCTCATGTGAAAACGGCCGTTATGGGGAAAGACGGGATACTGGAAGGCGCATTGGCCGGAAGCATTTTAGTGGATATGAGTTCAATTGCACCCTTAGCTTCCCAGGAGATTTATGCCGCATGCGCAGAAAAGGGGGTTGAAATGTTGGATGCCCCTGTTTCCGGAGGTGAGCCAAAGGCGATAGATGGAACATTGTCAATCATGGCAGGCGGCAAGAAGGAAGTATTTGAACAAGTATATGATATACTGATGACGATGGGAAATAGTGCAGTATACTGCGGGGAGATTGGTGCCGGGAATACAACAAAGCTTGCAAATCAGATTATTGTTGCATTAAACATCGCGGCTGTTTCCGAGGCCTTTATGCTTAGCACAAAAGCGGGTGTTGATCCAGAAAAAGTGTTTGATGCAATCAAGGGCGGCCTGGCTGGTTCTACGGTCATGAACGCGAAAATCCCAATGATTATGGAGCGGAATTTTAAGCCGGGTTTTAAAATCGATTTACATATTAAGGACTTGAACAATGCCTTAGATACAGGCCATGAAATTGGAGTTCCGCTTCCCTTAACAGCCAGTGTGATGGAGATGCTTCAAAAGCTTCATGCCGATGGACATGGACAGGAGGATCACAGCGCGATAGCAAAATATTATGAAAAGACAGCGGATGTATGTGTTAAGGCCAAGGGAGGCATTCAAGAATGAACGTAGGGAAAAACCTGGAGAAGATGTTTTCATTAGAAGATAAAGTAGTAGTTTTTACCGGGGCAGCGGGTGGAATCGGCAGCGCCATTGCATTTGGGCATGGCATGTGCCGGCGCCCGGATTGCTCTTTGCGATATAAATGAAAACCTGCTTTCAGATATTCAAAATAAAATAACAGAAGCGGGCGGTAAGGCATCAAGCTATTTGCTGGATGTAACAAATAAGGCTGGCGTAACAGAATGCATCGATAAGATCGGCAAAGCCTATGGTCAGATTGATGTGCTGGTAAACTGCGCGGGGATCAATAAACGGGAAGGGTTTATGGATGTCAGGGAAGAGACATATGACAGGATCATGGATATTAACCTGAAGGGTGTTTTTTTGGTGACCCAGGCAGTGGCCCCATTAATGAAAAATCAAAGAAAAGGCAGTATCATTAATATTGGTTCCCATAATACGGGAAGTATCCTTGGCGGCTGTTCTGTATATGGCGCTACAAAGTGCGGTGTTCTGTCCTTAACGCGGTCTATGGCTGTAGAATGGGCCAAATACAATATTCGGGCTAATTGTGTAAGTCCCGGACATATTCAGACTGCGTTGACAGTACCTACCTGGGAGCATCCGGAACGCTCCAAGTATTTGCTGGAAAGGATTGCCTTAGACAGGCCGGGATATCCGGAAGATATTACAGGGGTGTGTATCATGCTGGCATCGGATGCATCTTCTTATATTACCGGGACGGAAATCCGGGTTGACGGAGGGTGTATCGCCGGAGGACAGCCGTGGGACTACGATACGGAGTTTTAGTTGCGGTCAGGGAATTCCCTGCAATCCGGACGGGGCAGCAGAGAACATAAAAGATAGAGGAAGCGGATTCCGCTTCCTCTATTTCTATCTAATTTAAACGTTTTTATCTGTCAGAGTTATACCCTTACTAAGCTCTCAATTTATCGATCAGCACTTCTTTTCCATAGCCAAATGCGCCTTCCATCTGGCAGACGTTTGCTGCAAATCCGGCAGCCTTTGCTATGCTTCCGGTCAGTGCCTCTTCCCGATCCGCGCCGTGCTTCACCGCATCCAGATATCCGACCATGAATGTTGTTAGTAAGGAGTCCCCTGCGCCCATTGTATCCACAACCTTTTCAAGGGGCGCCGCTTTCTGCGTATAGAACTTCCCGTCTGAATAAAGCATACAGCCCTGCGCTCCCCGGGATGCGCATACGATTTCCGGCCCAAATGCCGCTACTTTTTTTAAATGCTGACGCACCTCTTTATCCGTTCCGTCAAATGAACAGAAGGCATAGGTTACGAGTGGGGCGTTTTTTTCATAATACTCATCAGTTGAATCATCCGAGAAATCAAACGATAGCGGAATACCGGCCTCCTTGATCTTAGATAACTGGCTCTCCATGTAACAGTAGTTTCCACAGTGAACCAAATCAAACTGTGCCAGATATTCCAAATCAAACTCGTCCAATTCGTAGATGTGCCTGCTTCTTACGCCGCCTTCGTTATAATCCAGGAACACCCGGTCGCCATCTTCCAATTTGCAGCGGGAATACCCGTTTTCACCGTGAATCTTTTTGCATTTGACCAGCTCGATCTGTTCCGTGCGCAGAGCAGATATTACATGATCCGCATTCAGATCATCGCCGAAATATCCCATGTATGCGCTTCTGCGGGCGCCGAACATTTTTGAGTATACTGCAAAATTCACGCAGTTTCCTCCGGGATATTGTGTGTTCGTGTGCGTATAGATATCCACCACATTATCTCCAAACCCAACTACACTAACATCGTATTTCATGTTTTTAACCTCCAATCCTGTGCAGGGTGTGCAGAGGGGCCAGACCCCTTTGCAGTTAATCCTGAGCAGAGGGGTCAGACCCCTTTGCAATTAAAACGGGCATCCCGGAATCATCGAATGATCTCCGGGACAAGCCGTGTTATTTAATATTCCACTACCCCCATATATCGTCTCATATCCAGAGGGTGTCCGGTTTTATTTTGAATTGCTGTTCTGTACAATACACTCATCTCGTAGAACAAAGGAGGATTGAAGTAGTCCACGCATTCCGCGGCAATCCCTTCAAGTCCGCACTCCGCCGCATCGATAATTTCATATTTCTTTGCATATTTATCCAGAAATGCCTTGGCTCTCAGATCAATTTCCCGTGTTTTGCCGACAGACATCATCAAAATATATAAGTGGTCTTCATCTGTAACCTCAAACGGGCCATGGAAATATTCCGCCGAATTCAGGTAGCAGCAGTCCATCCACTGCATTTCCTGCAGCGAGCAGATAGCAAAACCGTAAGACTGTGCATATGCAGCTCCCGAGGACATGATATATAGAAACGGCGCCTGATAATAGTGTTCAGCAAAATTCCATGCTTTGTTCTGATATTTGTTTGTGGCATCCCGGATGATCTGGTCACACTTAACAATACCGTCTTTCATAGCCTCATACAGCTTATATTCGGGTTCCTGGCGGTGGATCAATTCATTTAAAACCGCATAGGTTATACACATAGGTTTATCCTTCTGCAAGGTCTCGTCGACCCATTTGTATACAATAGCATGGTATTTGCTGTCTGCGCATTTACTTTCGGCGTCGTGCGTATAAGTAATCACAAATGCCCCTGCATCGGCGGCAGCATCGGCGGCTTCCACAGTTTCCGGTGTATGTCCTCCGTGTGAGCAGATAAAGACTAACGAGTGGCTGCCCAGACGCTTTGGCGGTGTCAGGACAAATTCTTTGCTCGGAATCCACTCCCCGACCATGGTAACGGATTCTTTATTTACAAAATAATTACTGGAGTATAAATCAATAAGAGAGCCTCCGCATGCGACAAAATAAACCTCTGTAATTCTGCCGTTTTTATTCTGGATCTCATCCACCATCTTGCCTGCATCAAAATCTTCTATAAACATTATACATAATCTCCTTTTATACGAACATTATTTTTCTGAAACACTCATTTTTTTAATTCTTAATTTCATCAGTATAGCCATAATGATACCGATTACAGCAGTAACCATCAAAAAGCCGAAAATCATTTTGTAAGCTCCATTTCCGTATGTATCCATCCATTTTCCGAATATTGGAAAATAAAAGAAGTCAGGAGCATAGCCAAGCACGGAACCAATACCGATTACGGTGCCGGTATATGCCGCTTTAAACTTACATTCTTTTAAACCGGACCAGATGACGCCGTACAGCATCATCGCCACTGCTGCGGGAAGCAGGGAGACAAAAGTTGCTGCGCCGGAACTTACCGTACCCGGCATGATCATAACGCCTGCATAGATAATAATCATGGCTGTAAATGCAGTGACGTACCATTTGTTTGCGGACTTAAAAATTTTGTCAATGACATATCCGCCGAGAGGGCAAAGCAGATTCATTAAATTACTTCGTACAATGCTGATTAAGGATGAATTTACTAAAGGTACTCCCAGGACATCTGTCAGGTATGGGGAGAAATAAGATAAGCTTGTATACAACCCATAAGCACAGAGTACCATGATCGAAAACATCCAGGTCATAGGATTCTTTAATACCACCCCGATATGCTTAATCTGGAACGTGTCATTCGGATTATCAGATTTTACCTCTTTCTCCTTGAAGAAGACTAATAGTAAAAAGAATGCGATCAGGGTTCCCACTGCCATAACCCACATTGCAATAATGAAAGCTTTTGTTTCATCACTGCCGAATCCGCTAGCCCAAAGGCAAATTGCATTCAAAATTGCGGAAATGATACCGGATGACGCATAGTAGATTCCATAGCAGGTTCCCTGGTTTTCTTCTGTGCCAATCATACCGACACCCTTTGTGATTGCACACCAGAATACAAAGTTGGTTGTCAATCCGGCAAAAAACCAAATGACGCAGGCAATTTTAAAGTCCATTGTAAGCGCATAAATGATAATCAGCACAAACGACCCTAATATTGAGAGCAGCATTGCTTTTTTCACTGAAATTTTATCTGCCAGGATTCCCCCCGGAATCATCGCAGCCATCATTGCAAAGGAATATGCGGACATCAGAACTCCTGACTGTTCATTTGTAATTCCCATTGCCGCAATCTGCTGATCATAAAATACGTATCTTACATAGGGGAAACAGTACATGATTGCGTTAACAAATCCAAAAATAAATAACATTAATAGTGTTCGTGCACCTAACTTTCCTTTTTTTGATTCTGACATAATGAACCTCCCTTTTTTGTTCTCATTCCTTATTTTTCAGCTCTGCTGATCTGCCCGCAGGGCATGCATGATGGGGTACCCTTTGGGTATATACTGTTTTTCCATTTACTATGGTTTCCTTTACCTGGACATTCAGCATCTCGTCCATCGGAACTGTAAACAGATCACGATCAAAAATCACGATGTCTGCCTTTTTCCCGGTCTCTAATGTGCCAAGCTCATCCTCTCTTTCCATGGCAAACTGACTGTTCACAGTCCAGGCGTCGAGCATCTCTGAAATAGTCAGGCCATTCTGGGGATTGATCTGTTTTTGCTTATCACTGCCGAAATTAGCACATCCGTAAAATATAGATTCCGGTATGCTGGGAATCAGTAATGGCAGATCCGTTGCACCGCACAACCGTACTCCATGGTCTGCCAGAGAACGGTAGTTTAAATACCGTTCCTGACGGGCGCCTATCACATCCCGATAGGCATTGACATAGCCGTCATAAGTATCAAGCGCATATACCTGCGCATAGATCTCACCGAATGCCCCCATTTTGGCCATTCGTTTTTCATCCTCCGGTTCAGTCAATTCCAGATCTGTAATGCCGTGCCGGTTTTTGAGGCGTCCGTTGATATGCTCACACTGGTCGTAAATGTTTAAGATCTCGTGGAATGCACCGTCCCCTTCGGAATGGAGCGTAAAGCGAAGGCCGTTTTTATCGGCCAGAAGCACCTCTTTTTCCAGCTGCTTATAGTCAATGTCCTTGTTACATACGCTGTCTGTCCCTTCGTACGGCTGACGAAGATGGCCTTCCATTTTTAATATCAATCCATCAGTCATCTGGTTAAAACCCGAAAACCTTACATAATCCCCTTGGAATGTTTCCTTCATTTTCAGGCCGAATTTAATATCAGCGGGCTTTCCGACGGGCTGGGACATGAAGGAGATTCTCAGTGTCAGTCTCTCATTCTTCTCCAGTTCCTTTAAAACGTCTGTGAAACCATAGAAATCGTCAAACCCCATTTCTTTTACAGATGTAACTCCGCGGCTGTTAAGCAGCTTCATATAATCTTCGAGCTGCCGGTCGATAAAATGTCTGTCATTCAGATAGAGCCCCATGATCCTGTAAAGAGCCTCTGCATGGCAGTGTTCCGGGTCAAAACCGAAAGCCTGTCTTGCCCTTTGGTTCATTGCACAAGTTCCGTGGCCTGGCGCAAAGAGAACAATCGGGGTGTCCTGTCCGATCTCCTCCAATATGGTATCGACATTGCTGTTGTGAAGAAAACAGCTCTCCAGATGGTTGCCGAACAGGGCCCCTTTCCCGGCTGCAGTTTCCATATGATATTCCAGGCAGTCTCTCAGCTCTTTCAGTGTTTTGCAGTGGGAGAGATTTACACCAAGACTGTCGATGACGTATCCGGTAAAGAATGTATGCGTGTCCCCGAATCCGGCACAGATCGTGCCGTCTTTACAGTCTTGTACCTTCAGCTCCCCGGCGGTATAAGCGTCGGGCAGCTTTCCTTTTCCTACTTCACTTATGCGGCCATCCTTTAATACAATATAGCCCTGGTATGGTTCTTTTGAAACAGAATCATATATGCTTGATGAAACCAGAATTCTATCACATGCCATATCCATTTATTCACCTTCCTTTCACAAATTCATCATATCATTATATTACGATATAATCAATAGAGGATCTGTAATGAAATGAAATTTGTCATCATGAACAAGGAATTGCTTGTTTAAAAATAATTTTTTGTCACTTACTCACATTTTTTATTATAATGTATACCATATTCGTATTGTAATGTTATAATGAATATGATAAAATTGTTGCATGAAATATAATGATATAGTTGAGGTAATAAGATGAATATTGAAAATAGTACAACGCGTCCACTCTTTGAAAAGGTTAAAGACGATATCTCTGTCAGGATAAAAAGCGGAGAGTATCCTGCCGGATCGAAGATTCCCACAGAGGTCGAACTAATTAAACAATACGATGTGAGCAGGATCACCATCCGCCGTGCGATTGAAGAACTTTGCAAAGACGGTCTTCTTGTTAAGAATCAGGGGAAGGGCACCTTTGTAAAAGAGCGGAAGATTTTACGTAAAATAGAGCATAATATGAGTTTTTCAAATTCCTGCATTGTGAATGGCATGACCCCGTCGGCTGTAGTTACCCAGAGAACGGTTCTCACGAAGAACTCACCCGGACGGGTACCGCATCCAAGACTTGACCAAGATGCCATACTATACATACAGCGCGTCCGCTATGCGGATGAGATACCTGTCATGTTGGAAAACAATTATTTTCCTTTTACCCAATATGCATTTCTTCTCACGGATGATTTGGAAGGGCCGCTGTATGATTTGTTAAAAAGCCATGGTATTATAGTGGGATGTTCCCAGAACTCCTATATTGATGCATTAAAGGCGGATTCGAAACAGGCGCAGCTTTTAAAAATTGCTCCTGGCGATCCGTTATTCCTTCTGTATACAGAGATATACGATACCCAGAATCAACTAATCTATATCGGGCAGGAGTATATTGTTGCATCCAGGTACCGGTTTAATTATGAAAATGCATAACGGGAAGTTTAAATATAAGAGTTCAGGCAGGCCTGAACTCTTACATTTAATTACCTTTATCATATTTTGCGCTTTTCGCGGCTAACTGGATCTGCTTTAACAGCTGCTTAGGCGTGGCCTCCCCGGTATCAATCTGCTGCAGGCCGTTTAAATAAGTCTGCGCGATTTTCGGATCGAGTTCCGTATCTAACCAGGGGGGTGTAGAAGGTGAGGTTTTTATATACTTTATGCCTTCTATTAATGGTTCGATGTCTGTATATTGGTCGATATTTTCAAACAGGTCTGTTGTAGCATTTACCCAATAGCTGCTCTCTAAATAACGTAAAGTGTTCTTTTTAGAGAGTATATACTGCAGGAACCGAAAGGCCTCTTCGGGATATTTGGTTTTACTGCTGACAGCATAGCCGTCGGGTGTTCCAGTGATAATGGACTGATTTCCTCTTGCCCCCTCTATGGTGGGAAAGGGGAAGATCCCCAAGTTATTTTTTGTAAATTCTGCATCCATCTCCATAGAATCCGCGATGGTAACATATTGGTCGTATACCAGTGCGCAGTCTCCGTTAATCAGCCCGGAATAAGAAAAGCTCCAGTCATAAGCTGCCGTGTCTGCATTCATATATTGGTGAAGATCTTCATAAATTGTAAGCGCCTGCAGATAACCCGGATCCGAAAAAGAACCATCCTCTAATGAATAGTCAGCTTTTAAGGTCTTTTCAGGAACACATTTCTGGTTTAATGTTGTTAAATAATGCGCGCCTGCATAAGGATCGGAGTTTCCGAAATAAATCGGAGTGATCCCGGCCGCTTGTATTACCTCCAGCTGCTTTAAAAACTCCTCGTATGTGCCGGGCGGGGACAGTCCAAGCTTTTTGTATACTTCTTTATTATAAAACCATAATTTGGCGTCGATTTTCAGCGGTATGCCGTAGATCCCGCCCTGGTATTGAAAGGCCGCCGTCTGTCCTGGCACAAGTTCTTCTAAAGTTTGGTGCTTTTCCATATAAGAAGACAGGTCCAGCACTAAGCCTTCTCTTACAAACTTATTCAGGTATTCGTCACCCCAGGTAAAGAATATATCCGGCGGGGCGGACGAATTGATTACGGTCTTTATTTTCTGCTTATAAGACGAATTTGTAGCCGTAATTACATTGATCTTTATGTCTGGATTTTCCTTTTCAAACGCTCTAATCATCTCCTCTGTGGCAGACTTCATCGGTTCCATCGTCCACCGGTGCATGAATGTTAACGTGACTTTGTCATCCTGTTCAGCGGGTCCGGCGCAACCCGCCAGAAACATGGTAAATACTAGTATAAGAGTTAATTTTATTCTTCGTTTCATATCTTGGATCCCCCTATTCTTTCACGCTGCCCACTGTTAGCCCGGCTACAAAGTATTTCTGAAAGGCAATAAAGAGCACAAGCACAGGCACAATTGCCAGTACGATACCCGACAGCAGAACCACCCAGTCCGTGTATAAAGCCTGTGAAAATGACATCAGGCCGATCGGGATCGTATAATACTTTTCCGTACTTATAAAGTTTAAAGAGAAAGTAAACTCATTCCAGGTATATATTAAATTTAATAAAAGACACACGGTAACCGCAGGCCTGCATACAGGCAGCATGATTTTCCTGTAAATTCCAAAACTGCTGCAGCCATCCAGAACAGCCGCTTCCTCCAGTTCTTTTGGAAAGGAAAGAAAAGCCGGGAACAGCAGGAAGATTGAAAACGAGATCCGGAATGCGAGTATGGGAATAATCATAGCCCCATAGGTGTCGTATATTCTTAGATCTCTGAGCAGATGATATAAGGGAAGTACCGCAGTCTGCGGAGAAACAAACATTCCTCCCAGAAGTATCCCCAGCAGTATCTTTTTATACTTAAAGTGGAATCTGGTAACTGCATAAGCCGCCAGTGTAGAAACCACCAGAATTAAGATAACCGTAATTACAGTGACGATGATACTGTTAAGATAGTATAAGGATATGCCTTCTTTCCATGCCTGCAGATAGTTTCCAATCTCAGGATGTCCGGGCAGTGAAAATGTATTATTATAAAACTCTTTATTTGTTTTCAAAGAATTGGACAGAATCCAAAATAATGGGTATATGATTGATAATGAAAATAATATAAAAATAAAATATAAAACAAACTGTTTCAAATGAAACTCAGATTTTTTCAGCATAATGTACTCTCCATTCACTCTTGAACTGTTTTCCTTTGTTTATCAGATAGATTGAGGAAATGACCTGCAGGCGGATCCCGACATACGTATCAGTTCTCGTTTCCAAACCCACTGATATTCATCTGCAGAAATGCCAGTACGACGGTAATGATAAGTATCAGGTTTCCGATGGCGGAGGCATACCCGAATTTGTCGTAGGACCAGGCAGCCGTATACATGTAGTTTCCCAGAGTTTGAGTTGCATTGCCAGGACCTCCTGCCGTCATTACCTGAATTTCATTGAAGACCTGCATTGCCCAGTTGAGTGTAATGATGATCACAATCGTGATCGTATCCTTTATCTGCGGGATGATAATGTATCTTGCCTGCTGCCAGAATCCGCAGCCATCTAACTTTGAAGATTCTAAAACTGCCGGAGATACCCTCTGAATCCCCACGATGATCAGCATAGCCGCATAACCGGTGTACTGCCATTGGCTCATGGCAATGATTGCGTATAAGGCAGTATGTGAATTGCCCAGCCAGCCAGTCGCAAGTGAGTCAAAGCCCAAAAATCTGAGAAGGCTGTTCAGCAGGCCGATATCCGGCTGATAGATAAAAGTAAACAACGCGCCTATTACTGTAATGGAAATAATAGAAGGGATAAAAAATAAGGTTCGGAAGAAAACGTTTCCTCTTTTTATAAAGCTGCTTTCCAGAAACAGTGCAATCAAAAGGCCGCCGCCAACCTGAAACAACAAAGACCAGAATACATAAATAAAGTTATTTTTTAAAGCAGTCCTGATAACCGGATCCGCGAACAGCGATCGATAATTGTCTAAGCCGATAAAACGTTCATGAACCGAAAATGCACTCATGTTATAAAAACTGTAAATCACATTTTTTACAACCGGATAATAGACGAATACGATCAGTAATAAAATTGCGGGCATAACAAAAACATATTTTATTTCTTTTAAGCATTCTTACTCCCCTCTCAAATATAACGTTATTACATAATATTATAACGTTATATATCATATTTATCTATCGTGATTGTGTACAATTTTCTATCACTTTTTTTATGGATATTTTCAAAACAAATATAAAAATTAGTGTAAGGGCTTCCAGACTCCCGGCAAAAAAAGGAATAATAGTTGCGTGAAACAAACCGGGATACATTGTGCTTTCGATTATTTTGCTATATAATGGAAATAACAGTTGTATGGAATTACGGTTTGAGTGCATATAGTACATGCAAGTGAATGAGCGGATTTTTGGGGGAAGAAGATGAAGAAGAATACTAGGAAGCAGATTCTTGGCTGCAGTACTGCAGTCATTTTTATGGCGGCACTCTGGATCGGGGGATGCGGGGGAAGCCAGAAGCCGGAGATCGAGGTGGCACTCTGGAACTTAAACCTGCATGACGGCTTTTATGCCGACTATATGGAAGCGGTAGATCGTCAAGTACCGGATGTGAAAATACACTGGGTTAAGGGCGAAAGCGCGCTTGGCTATTATCAAGAACTTGCTGAGGAGGGGAACCTGCCGGACATCATAACTGCCCGCAGGTTTTCGATGAAGGGAGCGCTGGAGCTTAATCCCTACCTTATGAAGTTGACGGGATCAGAGCTGACCTCCTCCTATTACGATATTTATCTTGAGAATTATAAGACCAGTGAGGGGGAGGTGTTCTGGCTTCCCATGGCGGGAACCGTAGATGGAATCATAGCAAACAGGGCGCTGTTCGAGGAATATCAAATCCCGATTCCACTGGATTTTGAGGGATTTGTTTTTGCTTGTCAGGAATTTGAAAGATACGGTATCCGTGCATATTCATTGGATTTTTCCGCAGACTACAATTCCATGCATTTTTTGCAGGGAATGGGGATCGAAAGCTTATGCTCAGTGGATGGGATTGCATGGAGGAAAGAATACGAGGAGGGCAGGACAGACCAGTTAGATAGTGCGGTATGGATGCCTGCCTTCGAGAAGATGGAGAAGCTGATCAGGCAGGGGGTTTTGAAGCCGGAGATGATCAATTACGAAGACAGTTTTGCCTACGATGATTTTGCAGAGGGAAGGCAGGCGATGACCAACATTAGCAGCGAGAGTATCTCACGCCTGCTTCCGGGGATGGATCTGAAAATTCTGCCATATTTTGGGGAAAAGCAGAATTTTTTACTTACTTATCCGATCTTCAATGTGGCAGTAAGCAAAAAGGTGGAGGAGAGTGAGAAGAAAGAAGAGGCTGCTTGGAAGGTTCTGTCTGCAATGGCGTCAGAAGAGACCCAGAAGCTTCTGAACAAGCATACCGATGGACTGGTTCCATACCAGCGGGATATTTCTTTTGAATATACGGGAAGCATGAATATGGTGCAGAACTACCTAGAGACGAATAGCACCTATGTCCGCCTTGCAACAGACGAGTTCTTTACGGCTTCCAGGGACACAGTTGTCAAGATGCTGGAGGAGGAACTGCCTGCTTCGATCGCGCTGGACTTGATGAACGAGAACCTGCGCCAATTACAAGAAAAGTGAAATAACGGGGAAGCCTTATCCCTGATATACTAAAGAAAGAACAGTTGAGAATGAGATGAGACCAAGAGAAAACCACAGAAGGCCGAAAGGATACGAGAGGGGATTTGGAAAAAGACTGAACCATATGGTTCCGGACAAGTATAAGCGAGTCAGAAGAACCATAGTGGCTGGAGTCCTACTTACAATTGCAGGCATTATGTTCTTAATGTTTGTTTTTCTGGAATCCATGGAGGAAAATGTCAGAAAAGAAAATGAATATCATCTGTCTGAGATTGCGCAGCAGGTTACCGGTAAATTAAACTCTAAGCTGGAGCAGAATTGGAGCTTGCTGTACAACATGGATTATAATTTGGGCTTTTTCCCCCAGATGACCGACCAGCAGATACAGGAATACGGACAGCAGATCGTCAGGGAGTGGAAGTTCGGTCATTTGTATCTCGTAGATGAACTGGGAAATTGTATAGATGAATATGGGGAGCAGAGCAGACTAATATCCAGAGACAATGCACTGATGCTGTTAAAAGAACGGAAAAAGGTTTCTTTTTTACGGAGGGATGTGAATGGCAATTCCACATTATTTTTTGCGATTCCGATAGAAAGCAAGCAATGCGGGTCTGTGACGGTTTCGGCCTTAGCACTGGAATATCACATTGAGAATATATTGGACATCCTGACCATATCGGCATTTGACAAGAAGGGAATCTGTTATGTGATTGATCAAAGCGGAACCAGACTGTTCAATACGCAGACGGAAAATGCCCTTGAGAACTATAATATTCTTGATTATTTGGAGAAGGTATCCGACAGCGGAAAGAAAAGCGCTGATGAGATCCGGGAGGCGGTGAAGAACCGTTCCACTGGGGTAACCATATACACAAAAGATAGGAAAAAAGAGTATCTCTGTTATAATCCGCTGGACGATACAGGCTGGACAATTCTCCTTTTTGTGGGTGGAGACACGATAGGGGAAAATATGAACCGATTTTCCAGAAATGTGTTCTCCGCCTGCGCATTTATTGTAGTGCTCCTTATTTTTATTTGCGGAATAATCTTTGTGCGGATGAACCAGGTTGCCAACAGGAAGAGAGACGAGGACGTATATAACCGTGAAAGAATGCTGAATCTCTTGATTGACCGGGGGAACGAAATTTATATGATGTACAATGTTACAGAAGACAGGCTGGAATATGTCAGCCCTAATCTGCGAAGAGTGATGGGATGGAGCCGCCAGGATGCTGAGAAGCTGTTTGTTGAGGAAGATTACATCGAAGAGACCGACATCCATGAGATGAAAGAGGAGTTCTTCAAATGGAACAGGCAGGGAGAATTTGTCGGGTCCATCCACAAGTATCAGAACCCGGATACAGGAGTGGTGCGCTTTATGCGCCTCCAGGTCAATCAGGTTGAGCTTAGCACAGAAGAAGTCTGGATCGCGAACCTGTCTGATATGACCAAGGAACAGGAACAGCGTGAGAATCTGGAACAGGCATTGCTGGCAGCCAACAGTGCCAATATAGCCAAAAGTAATTTTCTATCCAATATGAGTCATGATATTCGGACGCCTATGAATGCCATTCTAGGAATGACCGCCTTAGCGAAGCAGTACGCAGCAGATCCCCAAAGAGTCCTGAACTATATGGAGAAGATTTCCTATTCCTCTAAGCATCTGCTGTCGCTCATAGATGAAGTGCTGGATATGTCAAGGATCGAAAGTGGAAAGATGCTGCTTGAGAATAAGCCATTTTCTCTCTCCGATATGCTGGATGGCATTGTGTCGATGTTTCAGACGCAGCTTAAAGAAAAGAAACTCTTCTTTTCTTTGGAAGAAAGCAATGTGGAACAGAATTACATTGTAGGGGACGAGCTTCGTCTCAGCCGTATCTTGGTAAATATTTTGTCAAATGCCATCAAATATACACCGGAGCAGGGGGAGATCAAATTAACGGTAACAGAGCTTGAACAAAGCAATGAAGGAAATGGCAGATACCAGTTCGTGGTGAAAGATAACGGGAGAGGGATGTCAAAAGAATTTTTAGAGACGATTTTTACACCATTTTCCCGGATGGAGGAGACCGAGACCAGCCGTACGCAGGGGACAGGTCTTGGTATGGCCATTACCAAAAACTTGCTGGATTTGATGGGCGGAAGCATAGAGGTGGAAAGTACTCTCGGGAAAGGCAGTACTTTTACAGTTCAAGTGGAATTAGAGCTGGCAGAGCCTGTCCAAGGCCATAAAGATGAGGAAGGGCAGCACACAACTTTGAAGCACCAGTTTGAATTTGCTGGCAGAAGGGTTCTAATCGTTGAAGACAATGAAATCAATGAAGAGATCCTAAAGGAATTGTTGAAGCTGGTGGGCGCAGAGACGGAGAGTGCCAGAAATGGGCAGGAGGCTGTGGCCATGTTCCAAAATTCTGCGGATGGAGAGTATGATTTTATTCTGATGGATATCCAGATGCCAATTCTAAATGGATATGAGGCTACAGCCCGGATCCGACAGATGGATCGAACCGATGCAAAACTAGTTCCTATTGTGGCATTGACAGCAAACGCCTTTTCGGAAGACCGCAATAGGGCACTTAGAGCAGGGATGAATGCGCATGTGGCGAAGCCCATAGATATGGACGCATTGGGCGAGGTACTCGAACAAATATTTTCTAACCGGCAGAGCGTATATAATGAGATTATTAAGCCAGCCATAATAAACAATTAAACTTAATAAAAATTTTGATACGAGAGGACATACATATGATAATAATAAGAGAATACAGTGGTCATATCCGCAACTGGAAAGTTCTTTGTGAGGAACTGGGCATTGATGCTTCCCTGTCCAGAGAGGAGCGTGAGCAGACAATTCTGGTAAAGGCATACGAAACCTGGGGATATGATATGGGAAACCATATGCATGGCATGTTTGCATTTGCCCTGTGGGACGAGGAGGAGAAGAAACTATTCTGTCTGAGAGACCAGTTTGGAACTACGCCTTTCTATTATTATGAAACGGCGGATGGCAGGCTCCTGTACGGTACCTCTATACGAAAGATAATGGAGCAGCCGGGATTTGTGAAAGAACTGAATGAAGAGATGCTGCAGCTGTATCTTACCTTTACATACGTGGCGGGAGAGACTACATTTTTCCGTGGCCTGAAAAAACTTATGCCCGGGCGTTATCTGACCTGGCAGAGAAGGCAGCTTAAGATAGAACGCTATTGGAAACCGGAATTTCATCCGGATTACAGCAAATCCCTTGAAGAGTGGGCAGAGGAGATACATACTACGCTTGGCCGGATTATGACTGAGGTGAAAACCCCGGACGAGACAGCAGAATCCTTTCTATCAGGAGGCGTTGATTCTTCCTATGTACTGGCAATGTCCGATGCAGAGACGGCGGATGCCTGCGGGTACGAAGAAGAACGGTTTGATGAATCAAAACTGGCGCAGAAGACGGGAGACATCCTTGGGCGAAAGACGTTCCGCCGCCTGATTACGCCGGAAGAGTATTTTGCGGCAGTGCCTTATGTGATGGAGAATATGGAACAGCCTCTGGGCGATGCGTCAGCCATTGTTTTTGCAATCGGCTGTAAGGCGGCGGCCGAACATACGAAGATATGTTACTCCGGAGAGGGGGCGGACGAGTTCTTTGGCGGGTATAATATGTACCGCAATGCGGAACGTTATGGTGAGAATTTGAAAACCTTCTATGTAGGCAATACGAATATCATGAAGGAAGATGAGAAACAGAAGATTCTGAAAAAGTATGATCCTGACGTTCTTCCGATCGAGATGGCGGAAGGAATTTATGAGGAAACAGAAGGACTGGATCCGCTTACGAAGATGTCGGATGTAGATATCCAGATCTGGCTGGAGGGGGACATTTATTTCAATGTGTATAAGATGAGTACAGCTGCGGGATTAGAGATCAGAATGCCCCTTACCGATACAAGGATCTTTGATATTGCCTCACGGATGCCATCTGAATATAAGGTAAATGCGGAGCAGAATAAAGTGGCGTTTCGGACTGCAGCGGCAAAAGTGCTGCCGGAAGAGATCGCCTTCCGCAAAAAGCTGGGATTTATCGTGCCGATTCGCATCTGGATGGCAGACGACAGATATAATCAGGATGTCAGGGAAAAGTTCCGCAGTGAGGCTGCGGAGAAGTTTTTCCAGGTTGATGAGATTCATGCGATTTTTGATGATTATATCGCCGGAAATTCGGATAACTGGAGAAAGATCTGGACCATTTATACATTTTTGGTTTGGTATGAATTGTATTTTGAGAAATGATAAACTATAAAAACTCTGCCCCGTTATACGCTTTCGGGAGAACTTAATAGGACCGCCGCGAAACAGATGTGATATCTGTGAAGCGGCGGTCTTAAGTTTGTACCTTATTCTGCAGCATTGCTGCAGATCTGCCCGTAAGGGCATGAGTTACGGGATGCCCTATGGGTATACCTTATTCTGCAGCATTGCTGCAGATCTGCCCGTAAGGGGCTGTTCTGTTCGAATCAGGAACCATGTCGTTAATAGGATAAAAACGGCAGCTTTAGTTTCTTCCTGCTGCGCAGCACATAAAGCAGGCCATAGAGGGCCAGCGGCATCACCATGCCGATGATGTCAAAGGAGGACTGGATCAGCAGGTTAAATAATGCATGCATTGTTATGGCGATAGAAAGCAGTCCAAAGGTACCGGTATAGAAGAGTTTTCTCTGTTTTTTTACATAGCAGATACCGGTCCCTATGGTGACTGTGCAAAGGCCGTGCATGAGGCTGGCGGAAAAGCCGCGTCCTGCCGCCCATGCGATGGAAACGCTGCCCAGATATTCGACCAGAAGCGCTGTGTTTTCCAGCACGGCAAAGCCAACTCCAACCGCCATAGCGATGGGAAGCACCCGTTTGCGGCTGTCATCCAGGAGGAGGGCATAGCAGAGCACAGGAAGGGCTTTTAACAGTTCTTCTACAATTGGCGGGATCAGTTCGGTGAAGCTGCGGGCACTCATGCCAGAGAAAGGGAAGACTATGGTGTTAATCTCATAAGCTGCAAGGGCGGTTACTGCGCCCAGGAGGAAGAAACCTACAATCCAGCGGGAACGGGACTCCAGCAGAGGAAGCATTAAAAGCATAGGGATACTCAGGCAAAGAAAGATTATATAAACCATTTACGCACCCCCCTTTCAGCCAGCGGCAGCAGCAGGACGAGAAAAAGAC
This sequence comes from Faecalicatena contorta, assembly GCF_001404335.1. Taxonomy (GTDB): domain Bacteria; phylum Bacillota; class Clostridia; order Lachnospirales; family Lachnospiraceae; genus Faecalicatena; species Faecalicatena contortus_B. The sequence continues at coordinate 57,852 of NZ_CYZU01000025.1, read as the reverse complement.
AGGAAAGGACCGCCGAAGCTGTCCTCACTGTCCCGGGCAGAAAATGAAACTGGCCCGCCAGTTCGGCAGAGCAAAATAGAATCACGCAGCCGTTGTACGGGCGCATGACCCGGATGATTCCCATTTCCACATCAGGAAAACCCAAATGTTTGACCGCATAGTAGAGTGTAAATGTCACAGGCAGTATCAGCATCAGAAGCGGAAGCATTGTGCCCAGGCCATACTTTGCGATGCCCCGGACAAGCAGCGCCGCGGGGACAATGGCGGGGACAGCTGAAGCTACCCGGATGATGCGGTATTTTGCTTCCCCACCGTCGGCCAGACGGTCGATTGCCCCATAATAGGAAGAGAATAAAAAGAAATAGGCACCGATATGACCGAAATAACCGACATGAAATCCCGCAGGAATTACTCCATGGACCGCTGCATAGCAGGCTGTGAAAAGCGCACCGAAAAAATAGCTGATCAGCCCATACAACAGGATCTTAAAGAACAGAGGCTGGCGGTGCCTCAGACAAGCGATCCCGCCGTAAATGACAGAGAGCAGTGACGCCGCCAGCTGTATCATGGTCATACAGATTCCTCCCTTGCAGGATTTTTGATTTTGTTTTTCAAAATTGTCCACATCAGAAGCATCCCTATCAGTATGCCAGCCAGCACACTGACTGCCACCGGCGTTACATTAACCGGTCTGCCCTCAGAGGAGAAAAGGCTCTGACTCAGAGAAGGAGAACTGTTGGAAACGTTTTGCAGGTAATGAAAAGCGTCCGATGTGTAAGAGTTGTACTGAGACATGAAATCCTGGATTGATGTCATGGAATTCATGGTATCGGTTCCTAACGCAGAGATACGCTCATTCAGGATGCTGATGATGCTGTCGCAATCCGAAGCGCTATAGAGCCCGGATTCCGGGACGGGATAGGACAGTCCCTTTTCATCCATGTAGTAGAGAATGTCGCCGGGGATAGCAACAGGTTCGGTCTCAGCCTGAGATTTGAGATCGCTCAGCTGCTGGATAAACGAAGAGATCTGGTTTTGCTCATTTTGTTTCGCGTTGACATCATCCAGATAGGGTAGTGCATTGTTTTTAATAGAGTTAGCGAGTTCTAACTGTGCTTTCAGAAATTCCATCGCAAGAGAAGATGAACCGGAACTGGTAAAATCACCCAGTGAGCCGGTTACAGGGGCGTCGGCATCTCCATCGGCTTCCAGAACAGAGGGATCGAGTTCTTCCAGGTTATTCATCATGTCACCAATAACATCCGGAGAACTATCCTGTTCAATTGCATCCAGAATTTGCTGGGATTCCTCGATGTTTTGGCTCAGCGTTTCCTGAAGCGCCTGCAGTTCGTCATTTTCAGCAGCGCGGACATGGAGGGTAAACAGGGGCGTCAGTATAAAGCAGAGTAAAATAGGGATTATTTTTTTACATTTCATAGCCATAACATTTCCTTTCATTGAATTAAATTGGATACTGTTTTTACAAAACAGCATATTCTTTGCTGTATGTATATACGTAAAAGGTGCGGAAACGTCTCAAAAATAGAGTCCTCTCGGAAACGTTTTGTTCTCTGTCTTGGTGAGACGATTCTTGGCCGGCTGCGCACAAATTTATGAAGCGTACGTGGATTAAATTGGGGAGACCGGCTTATGCAGGGAGTGTATATTCCGGTTTAGAAGTACAGAAATCTATTTTAGAGGTGCTTAAAGTAAAAACATTGAAAATGGTGGCAGGATAGATTGAGTTCGTGCGGAGAAAAGTATATAATGAGTAAACAGGCAGGATTTGACCGGAATGAAAAAAAGGATGCTGTCAGGAGAAAAAGCTGCCATATGAGGCAGGAGGGATTTAAGTACCGGGGGGATTTTATGAGTATTATTTTGGGTTATTTATGTCTTTTATGTTTTTTAATGCTGCTGGTGAAAGCGGTGACGCGAAAACTGCATCTGAAAAAGGCGGATGTATTTTTTATGCAGGCGCATAAGTATATAAGTGCTGCAATACTCGTTATCGCTGTTTTGCACTTTATATTCGTGTTTCCAATGATAAAGGTACACCATATAGGTGTGTTCATTACCGGTGCGCTGACTGCGGCTGCCATGGTACTGCTCATCGTACTGTGCCATACCATAACGAAGAATAAACACCTTAATCTTCTTGTGCACCGTCTTTTAACCCTGGTGATGGCTCTTTGTATAATCGGACATATTTGGATCTATTTTGCGGAATAGATCAGAATATAAGTAACCAATTAAATCTTAAATTTGAGGAGAAAGGCGCAATCATGAAATATGGAATTTATTTTGCATATTGGACAAAGGAATGGCAGGCAGATTACAAATATTACATACAGAAAGTAAAAAAGCTGGGATTTGATGTATTAGAGATTTCCTGTATGGCGCTGCGGAGCGTATATTTGAGGGACGAACAGCTTCTGGACTTAAAAAAATGTGCAGAGGATCAAGGGATTATTATGACAGCAGGCTACGGGCCGACAAAGGAGCAGAACCTTTGTTCCGGCGATCCGGCTGTTGTAAAGCGGGGGATGGACTTCTTTAAGGGACTGCTTCCCCGTCTGCAGCTCATGGACATAAAGGTGCTGGGCGGAGGCCTATACTCCTACTGGCCATTGGATCCGGCGGCTCCGATGGACAAAGAAGCCGACTTAGAGCGCGCAATAAAAAATATGAAAGAACTTTCAAAAATAGCGGAAGACTGCGATGTGACTCTGGGAATGGAGGTTCTGAACCGGTATGAGGGATACATGCTGAACACCTGTGAGCAGGCGCTTGAGTTTGTGAATGCGGTAGACAGTTCCCATGTAAAGATCATGCTGGATACCTTCCACATGAATATAGAGGAAGACAATATAGGGGCGGCCATCCGTAAAGCAGGACGTCAGCTTGGGCATCTCCATGTGGGAGAGCAGAACAGGCGGGTTCCGGGAAAAGGAAGCCTTCCCTGGGCGGAGATCGGGCAGGCGCTGAGAGAGATTGATTACCAGGGCGCGGTGGTAATGGAGCCCTTTGTAATGAGCGGCGGAACTGTGGGATCGGAAATTAAAGTATGGAGGGATTTGGTGCCGGACGCCAAAGAAGAAATGTTAGACAATGACGCCAAGGGCGCGGTTGAATTTTTGCGGCATGTATTTGAAAATTAAAGTTGGGGATCATGATGATATTACAAATTTTATGCATTGCTATTCAAGAGATAAAAGGAGCACGGCAGGCAGTCGATTTGACTGACTGCCGTATTTGCTATCGGAACAACAGCTCATCGAGGAGCTGTTCGCATTACAGCGTCCCCCGGAGAAAACGGTGACTGCCGATTAAGAAAAAAACAACTTGAATCATAGTTAATAATTATAGAGCTTTCGTTAACGAAGCCTCTCTTGTATGACGGTACAGGAGAGGCTATACTAAAGTTGTCAGGCCGGACGAATATCAGAAAAGGAGATCTTGTATATGAAAGAAAATCTGGGAGCGCATATAGCCGCCCTCCGCAAAGCAAAAGGTATGACGCAGGAGCAGCTGGCCTCGGCACTGGGGATTTCGGCGCCTGCGGTCAGTAAGTGGGAGACAGAAAGTTCCTGCCCGGATATCACATTACTGTGCCCTCTGGCAAGAGCGCTGGGCACCAATTTAGATACATTACTGCAGTTTGAGGAGTCACTTCCTGATGAGCAGGTTGCAGAACATATGAATAAAATAATTGAAACCGGCAGAGAACAGGGGCAGGAGGCGGCGGAGGAGATACTGCAGAAGCTGCTTCATCAGTATCCGGCAAGTGTACCGCTGAAATACAATGCTTCGGCGGTGCTGACCATGTTTGAGATGATGTTTCCGTCGGCGTCAGAAGAAATGAAAATGCAATGGAAACAGCAGAGAAAAGAGCTTATGGAATATATCCGGGTAAACGGGAATCCCGCATACCGCGGCCAGGCGGTCCTCCAGCTTGCATCTATGGCGCTGGCAGATGAGGAATTGGAAATGGGAGAACGGCTTCTGAAGGAATTACCGGAATATACTGCGGATACGACGATGCTGTGGGCGCAGTTATATCTGAAGCGGGATGAGAAGGATAAAGCGCTGGAAGTGATACAGAAGCGTTTGTTTACCCTTGTAGGGCAGATGCAGAACTGCTTGCTGCTTCTGGCGGACGAGAAGGTACAGCCGGATGCAGAAAAAGGGCTGGAAATCTGTGAAGTTTACCGGAAGATGGAAGAAATATTTGGCTGTACAGGAGGAATGAGCGACGGGATATTTGCTGAGGTCTTCCTGAGGGCGGGAGAGAAAGAAAAGGCGTTGGACAGTATTGTGCGTTTTGTAGATGCTGTTACGGGGCAGGCGATGCTGCCGAATCCGCTTTTGTTTTCGGCGGCTGTCAAAGTAAAGGAAGGGCGGGAGGCTGCGTCAAAGGAAATGAGACAGATGATTCTGGAAGGGCTGCTAACCGATGAGGCAGTTGCAGAAATTCGGGAGGACGAGAGATTTCAGGAAGCAGTTAATGTGCTGCGGGATGGATTGCGAAGGGGCGCCCCGTGAACCGGGCATAGGGGTGTCTGGTAGCGGGGTTAGGGCCGTAAGCCGGAGGAGGGCAAAAAAGAAGGAAAACCAGGGCAACCTGGCCACATCGCGTGAAGCCTTGATAGCTTCACACGCTGGGGCCAGGAAAAAGTGTAATTTGTGATTACACTTTTTGCCCTGGTTTTCCTTCTTTTTTACCCAACTCCGGCTAACAGCCCTAACTACGCTTCCAGACACCCCTATGCCCGGTTCACGGGGCTGGACGCATCAAGGCGGCAGGAAAAGACCATCTTCCTGGGGGAAAGTACGGGGGAGGTGGATCTGGATTGGCTGGGCTGATTAAAGTTCGCTGATTAAAGTTCATATTTGAGGATAGATTTTCTTGACAATATCGAGACTCGATAATATAATGAGGGTGTAAATATCGATACTCGATATTGGGCGGAGGGTGTCTGCGCGAAAGGAGTGGGAGATTTTATGAAGAAACGGGTTTTTAGGCGGTTTCGTTATCGGAGTTGTGATGCTATGGCTTGTTTTCTGGAGGAGATGGCCGGGAAAGGGTGGGGCTTTTCTGGTTGGCGGTGGGGGATGGTTTTTGAACGGGAGGCTCCGGCTGCTGCCTGTTATGATGTGGAAGTGTTTCCGAAGGGGAGTGAGATGGATCTGCGTCCTTCTGAAGCGGCTCAGGAATATGCGGAGTACTGCCGGGAAGCGGGCTGGGAGTTGATTGACAGCCGGAAGAAGTTCTGTGTTTTTCGGCGCATTAAGGAGGATGCTGTTCCGATTGTGACGCCGGCGGAGCGGTTTCAGAATGTGAAGAGTGCGGAGGTGCGTGAGTATCTGACACGATTTTTTTCGCAGTTTTTTCTGACAGCACTTTTGTGGGGGCAGTTTTTGACATCGAGTTTTTTGAATTGGATTTTTGACGACTTTATGGTGTTTATGATGTTTGTTTACCTGGTTGCTTTTATTGGCACTCTTGCAGAAGGCCTGGCGCTGTTGGTTTGGCTCAGGCGCATGAAGGGTGAGCTGGAAAACGGCGGGAATCCTTTTTATGGGTGTAAGGGAAAATGCAGGAAGGCAAAGTATAGATGGGATGTTTTTGCAGAAGGACAATTTATATTTTTGATTGTTCTTACTTTGGCGGCGGTGTATCAGGCTGTAAGGAACGGGAGATTCGTTGTGATTCTGGTTCTGGCTGCAGCACTGTTGATTATAGGGGGTTCGAGCATCCTGGTGTCGGTTCTGCGGCCATCAAGGGAGGAGCACTGGGCGATTCAGCTCGGGAGCGCTTTTCTTTTTCCCATCTCGGTAATTATTTTATGTTTGGCCGTGATTGCGCCGGATGAAGCCCGGGGGGCGGGAAGCGGCGGATGGCCCGAGGTTCCGCTTGTGCAGACGGATTATAAAGAAATTACGGGAAAAATATTTGATATCCGCCGTGAGCAGGGGCAGTCTGTTATGGGATCGGTAAATAACAGCATGGTGGTATATGAGACAAATGCTGGGGATACAGACACTATTTCTTATACGGTGTATACAAGCAATTATGACTGGGTATTGGATAGAATATGGGGAAGGCAGACCAGGAAAGCGGAGGGGGCAGAAGATGTGTCCGCCAGTTGGGATGCAGAAATTGCGCTCAGGAGCACTTCCCCGGTAACCACCTATACGGTGCGTTATCCCGGGCAGATCCTGGTTATGTGGGTAACGCCGGATGCGCTGGATCAGACGCAGATTCGGACGGTACGCGAAAAACTGGCCCTGCCTTAACCAGGGGCCGGGGAGGAAGAGAGAATGGCAAGAGAACAATTTCAGACATTGACAGAGCCGATGTACTATATCCTCCTTGCACTTTTGGAAGAATGCTGCGGGGTAGATATTATGGAGCGTGTGAGTGAGCTTTCAGGAGGCCGTGTAAAAGTAGGCCCGGGGACGTTATATGCCATGCTGTCCAGATTCGAAGAAAATGCGATTATCCGACTCACTGCAGAGGAGGGCAGAAGAAAATCCTACATCATTTCCGAAGCCGGAAAACAAATGCTGCTGAAAGAATACAACCGTTTAAAGCAAATGGCAGAGGATGGGGCGCCATACCTGGGCTGATCCGGCGCGGCAGGCTAATTACTGGTAACTGTTACAGTTACTGCTCAGACCGCAATATCGTATATTTTTAAGTATTGACAAATAAAAAGAAACAGCGTATATTTATACACGTAAACTGAACAGGGGAGCTTATAGATAGGCTGAGAGGAAGTTGAGAACTTCGACCCATATACCTGATTTGGATAATGCCAACGTAGGGACTGATGTAAGATATTTACGGGAAGTGCCGATGGCGCTTCCCGTTTTTGGGTTTTCTTATACCGACTTTCCGGAGTTTACATAACGTTACTATGCACGGCCCCGTGAATAGCAGCTGCATAATTACATAAGCAATACCGATGAGAGTGAACAGGAGTTCATGAAGGGGTGCACCACCGCGGGTGTATTTCTTTCATGAACTCTTTTTTGCTTTCCGGCGGGATGCACACTTTGTTGAATAGTAACTACATAAAAAGGAGGCGGAGATATGCTGAAAGTGAATGGCAAAGAAATCGATTTTAAGACTGATACCACAATATCAGATCTGCTGGAACAGCAGGGTTTTCCTGTTAATCGTGTGGCGGTAGAGCGCAATGGTGAGATTGTGTCAAGAAAAATGCTGTCCCTGACACTGGTTGAAGACCACGATGTTCTGGAAGTTGTCAGTTTTGTAGGAGGAGGTTGATGGGAAGATGCTGACCAGGGAAGAGATAAGGAGTGCGCTGCAAGAGCGCCATACAAAAGAGATACAGGATCGGCTTACAAAGGCAAAAGTGGCGGTGGCAGGCCTGGGAGGACTCGGCTCCAATGTGGCTTTCTCCCTTGCCAGAATCGGAGTAGGGCACCTGCATCTGCTTGATTTTGACCGGGTAGACATTACGAACTTGAACAGGCAGCAATACTTTATGCGCCATATCGGAATGTACAAGACCGAGGCGCTGAAGGAGGAGCTGGCGGAAATCAATCCGTACCTGGACATTACCGCAGACTGCATAAAAGTGACAGAAGATAATATAGCAGCTTTGTTTGCAGCGGATGATATGATATGTGAAGCCTTCGATGACCCGGAGGCAAAGGCGATGCTGGCAAACGGGATACTGGAGCTGTATCCGGAAAAATTTCTGATTGCTGCTTCCGGTATGGCAGGATATGGGGAAAGCAATGCGATCCATACACGGAAGATAACAGAGCATTTTTATCTGTGCGGGGATGAAAAGACAGAACCCTCATACGGCAGGGGGCTGATGGCCCCCAGAGTGGCAGTCTGTGCCGCACACGAGGCAAACCTCATTACGGAGCTGATTCTGAGATAACATGGAAAAGCTGCTGAAATAAAACAAGAATACAGGAGGAGTTTAGAAATGGAATATTGTAAAAACGATGCATTTGTCCTGGGAGGGCATACATTTGAGTCCCGTTTTATCCTGGGCTCGGGAAAATATTCGCTGGATCTGATCCGGGCAGCGGTAGAGAAGGCCGGCGCCCAGATTATCACATTGGCACTCCGCCGTGCCAATGAAGGCGGCATGGCAAATATTCTGGATTATATTCCGGAAAATGTGACGCTGCTTCCGAACACATCCGGCGCCAGAAATGCGGAGGAAGCTGTTCGTATAGCGCGTCTGTCCAGAGAACTTGGGTGCGGAGATTTCGTGAAGATCGAGGTCATCCACGACTCAAAATATCTGCTGCCTGACAATTATGAGACGATTAAGGCTACGGAAATTCTGGCGAAAGAGGGCTTTGTTGTTATGCCTTATATGTATCCCGATTTAAATGCGGCCAGAGACATGGCAAATGCGGGCGCTGCCTGTATAATGCCTCTGGGTTCCCCGATCGGTTCCAACAAAGGGATCTGCACCAGGGAGTTTATCCAGATCCTGATTGATGAGATCGACCTTCCGGTTATTGTTGATGCAGGGATCGGGAAACCGTCCCAGGCATGCGAGGCGATGGAAATGGGTGCAGCGGCCGTAATGGCTAATACAGCAATCGCCACGGCCGGTGATATACCTGCCATGGCGGAGGCATTTAAAAAGGCAATTGAAGCTGGGCGTACCGCGTATCTGTCCGGTATGGGCCGGGTTATCGACAAAGGTGCAAGCGCTTCTTCTCCGCTCACCGGATTTTTGCAGGATTAGGAGGCGGGAATGAGTACAGCAAATCATGTAAATGAAAGTATTTTAAATGAAGAGATAAAGGAACTGCAGAAGAAAAACCGGATCGACCATATGACTTATCTGCCGGGGATGGAGGTTCTGGAGTCCGGGATTCAAAAACAGGTGATCGATTCCATGAATGCCTATGATTATACACGGTATACCGCAGACGATGTGCGCAGGGCCCTTGTGCGGGATATGCGTACTCCGGAAGACTTTGCGGCCCTGCTGTCACCCGCCGCGCTGCCGTTTTTGGAAGAGATGGCGCAGTGTGCGCAGAGGGAGACCAGGAAACATTTTGGGAACGGCATCTACATGTTTACGCCGGTTTACATTGCAAATTACTGTGAGAACTTCTGTATCTATTGTGGATTCAACTGCCATAACAAGATCAACCGGGCAAGGCTGAGCGAAGAGGAAATCGATCGGGAAATGAGAGCCGTTGCAAAGAGCGGTCTGCAGGAAGTATTGATTCTGACGGGGGAGAGCCGGGCAAAATCAGATGTGGAATATATAGGAAAAGCCTGCAGGATCGCGCGCAGATATTTTAAGGTAATCGGGCTTGAGGTATACCCCATGAATTCCGATGAGTACGCATATCTGCATAAATGCGGCGCCGATTACGTGACCGTTTTTCAGGAGACCTATCATGCGGACAAATATGAGACACTGCATCTTGCCGGTCATAAGCGGATATTCCCGTACCGCCTGAATTCCCAGGAAAGGGCGCTGAAAGGGGGGATGCGAGGCGTCGGGTTTGCCGCCCTTCTGGGCCTGGATGATTTCCGAAAAGATGCGTTTGCCACCGGCATGCATGCCTGGCTGCTCCAGAGAAAATACCCTCATGCCGAGATTGCATTTTCCTGTCCGCGGCTCCGGCCCATAGTAAATAATGACCGGATTAATCCAATGGACGTACATGAGCCGCAGCTTCTGCAGGTGGTGACTGCATACAGGCTGTTTATGCCCTTTGCCAGCATCACCATATCCACCAGGGAATGTGCCCGTGTGAGAGATAATCTGGTCAAAATTGCAGCTACAAAGATCTCGGCAGGCGTGAGCACCGGGATCGGAGAACACGTAGAGGAGATCGAGGAAAAGGGGGACGAACAGTTTGAGATATCCGACGGCCGCTCCGTGGAGCAGGTATACAAGGATCTGCTGAAGCTGGGCCTGCAGCCTGTTATGAGTGATTATCTCTATGTTTAATAAAAGTGCTCAACAAAAGAAAAGGAGGAAAATCATGGAACAACACGTGCCGGATATATACAAACATATCATAGCAGTTACCAACAGGTATCTGTGCCGCCGCCCCTTTGAGGAGCAGATCGAATCCATCTGCCGGAGGCATCCCCGTGCGGTTCTGCTTAGGGAGAAGGATTTGACGGAGGAAGAGTACGCGTCGCTTTTTAGCAGCGTACAGGAAATCTGCCGCAGGTATGAGGTGCCGTGTATACCGCATACTTTTATAGAAGCAGCGCGCGGACAGGGGAGTGCCAGTATTCATCTGCCGCTGCACATCTTAACATCCAGGCCGGAGGCGGTTACCTGGTTTGAAACCGCCGGGGCTTCTGTCCATTCGGTACAGGAGGCGGTGGAGGCAGAAAAAGCCGGGGCGGCTTATCTGATTGCGGGACACATCTTTTCTACAGACTGTAAGCCTGGTCTGGATCCCAGAGGGAAAGATTTTCTGCGCCAAGTATGTGCTGCGGTGGAAATACCGGTCTATGCGATAGGCGGGATGAGAGGGAGCATCGAATGCGTGGCGGAGATGCTTGCCTGCGGTGCGGCAGGGATCTGTGTGATGTCCGAATGCATGATGTGGGGGAGTGAAAAGTACATACGTTGATTCCTTGAATGGCAGCAGATCAGGCAGGCCTGAACTGTTACATTAAATGAACAAAAGCAGGGAAGAACCGGTGTCGCATCGATAGACGAAAGAAAAGTTAGATGTATTTGAGCTTTAGTGCTTGACAAAAAGACATCTGTGTCGCATAATATTAAAAACGACACATGTGTCTTTTTTTGTATCTTGGCTTCTGGGAATTTAAACCGGCGAAACAGTAGGGTACTTCGATGTACTTGTACATCCAAGCATAATTAACTTACTGTTAATTACGCAACGCAGTACTAGGAGGTATTATGTCAGAGAAAGGAATATTGACCCGAAAAAGGATACGGGAGACTGCTTATCGGATTTTTGCAGAGGAAGGATTTCGTGCGGTTACGATGGGAATGATTTGTGAGGCCTGCGGGATGAGCCGGGGCGGGGTGTATCGGCATTACGGGAGTACGCGGGAGATTTTTGCGGAGATCTTGAGTGAAATGTCTGAGGGGGCGGAGGACTTTGTTGGGACAGCGTTGGATTCGAGGAAGAGTGCGAAGTGGATCCTGGATCATGAGCTGGATAAGATAAGGGGAGAGATGCAAGATAGCAGTGGCTCATTGAGCTATGCGATATATGAGTATTCCCTGGTTTGCGGCAGTTCTTATATGGAGGAACTGAACCGGAAGGCGGTGAAACGCTGGGAGAGACTGCTATCATATGGAATGGAGACTGGGGAGTTCAGGCAGGTGCATATTGGGCAGATGACGGCGACGATTCTTTATGTGTATCAGGGCGTGCGCCTGTGGAGCAGTATTATCCCAATGAAAATGGATACGGTAGATCTTATTGTGGATAAAATCAGACAGGATATAATAAAGGGGGAATAACTATGGAATTTGTACTGGACAAATGGGATAAGAAGTATATTGATGACGTGGCATTTTATGCAAACAATGAGAAGATTGCCTGTAATCTGCGCAATGCATTTCCCAATCCATATACGCGGGAGGATGCCCGGGGATATGTGCTTTCCTGTGCTGCGGACAGTGAAGAACGGCAGTTGTGCAGGACAATTGTTGTAGATGGGCATGCGGTAGGCAGTATAGGGATTTTCCTGGGGACAGATGTCTATGAAAAGAGTGCGGAGCTTGGATACTGGCTGGCGGAGGAGTTCTGGGGAAAAGGGATCATGAGTGCCGCCGTGGGCCAGCTTTGCCAAGCAGCATTTGAGCGGTTTGATATTGTTAGAATTTATGCAGAACCGTTCGCCCATAATACAGGTTCACGACGGGTTCTGGAGAGGAACGGATTTACTTTGGAAGGGACTATGAAAAATGGCGTCTTTAAAAACGGAAAGGTGCTTGATTACTGTATGTATGCCTTGATGAAAAAATAAATTTATAAAAATTTAAACTTGAAAATTTAAAAATAATCATATATAATCTTAAATGATTAGAAATACGCGTATAATGGTTCAGCGTGAGATCAGGCCAGATCTCACGCTTATTTATTTTACCGAAAACCGGTGTGGTAAAAATGAAACAGCTAATATCAAAAACGAATAGGAGTGTAAAAATGGAATTTTATATGAAACTACCAAGAAATAAAAAAGAATTTGCGTTATTCATGGCTGTTATTTCTATAATATCAGTTAATATAATTGCACCGATTATAACCTGCTTTGAAGCCGGATTTCATCTGCATGTATGGGCGGATGCACTTCAAATAATGCCTTTCATATGGCTGAGTGTAATTGCCCTTGTACTGCTTACTTATAAACCGGCAGAGTATCTGACGGCAAAAATTGTAGACAAAGACGACAGCTTTAGTTCACATATTGTTGTCAATATCTGAAAATGCATAGTTTGCAAGAAGCAGCGACGAAGAATTAAGCGATAAAGCTGGCCAATTAACCGGAATAGAGGTATATATTTAAAAAAATCCACCACACTAAACAATAAAAATGAAAGAAGGCGGAAAGTGTGGAAGAGCAGACAATCAAACTATTAGAGGAATGCAGCAAGGGCTGCAAGATGGGAACGGACAGTATTGAACAGGTCAAGGATTACATCACAGATGAAGACTTGTGGAATGTAATCGAGAAATACGACGGTAAATACAAGGAGCTGGATAAAGAGATTGCCGGACTTCTTAAGGAAGAGGGCAGGCCGGATCAGGAACCGGGGAAAATGGCGTCTGTATTTTCCTGGATTACCACGGAAATGAAATTGATGATAAAGGATGACAGCCGGCAGATTGCAAAACTAATGATGGATGGCTGTAATATGGGAATCCAGTCCATCAGTGAAGCAGTCAACGAAAACCCGGAGGCATCCGGGGAGAGTAAATCTGCGGCCAAAAAACTGGTGAAAGAGCTGGAAGACTTCATGAAGGAGCTCAAGCCATTCTTATAAAATGGGGACTTGGCGGTGAACTTTAATTTTCGGCACAGATGGAGGCGCTCCAGGAAGAATCAGCCGGAGAGGCAGCGGCATATACAGCTCCAGTGCTGCCACGGCATACTTGTCGTTAAGCGTCCCCATCCGCGCCAACACAAAAGCTCATCGGATTTGTCCCAAAGTCCTTGACGAAGTTCTTTTTAAGAGCATATAATGATAGAAACTGAACCCGACATGCCGCGTCCAAAGGCGGAATTCGTTGGGTCTTTTGTTTATCTCCAGGTGCGGTGTATTGGAGCGTGTCTGGAAAAAACACACTGGGGTTATCAAAATGTGCGGGAGGATACAAGAGATGAAAAGAATGACATTGGGAACCAGCAGCCTTGAAGTTCCGGTAATCGCTGCGGGGTGCATGAGAATTAACAGCCTGGATCAGGAAGGCCTTGAGGAGTATATTAATAAATGCATGGAACTGGGGATGAATTTTTTTGATCACGCAGATATCTACGGAAACGGTAAATGCGAGGTTCTTTTTGCCGAGGCATTTGAGAGAACGGAATTCAGGCGTGAGGATATCATACTGCAGTCCAAATGCGGGATTATTCCCGGAGTTATGTATGATTTTTCCAAGGAGCATATTATAAAATCCGTAGAAAACAGTTTGAAAAGGCTGAATACGGATTATCTGGATATTCTGCTGCTTCACCGCCCGGATGCCCTTATGGAGCCGGAAGAGGTTGCAGAGGCCTTTGACCTGCTCAATGCATCCGGTAAAGTAAGAAATTTTGGAGTATCGAACCATAAACCGATGCAGATCGAACTATTGAAAAAGTATGTGAAGCAGGACATTGTAACAGACCAGTTACAGTTCAGTGTTCCCTTCTCAAATATGATCGCTAATGGAATGGAAGTCAATATGCTGACGGATGGAGCGATAGACCGTGACGGAAGTATCCTGGATTACTGCCGCCTAAAAGACATGACAATTCAGGCATGGTCTCCGTTTCAGTACGGATTCTTTGAGGGGGTGTTCATAGGTGACGACAAATATCCCGAATTGAACCAGCTGCTGGAAGAGCTGGCGGAGCGTTACGATGTCACTCCGACAACCATAGCAACATCCTGGATCTTAAGGCATCCGGCCCATATCCAAATGATTGCGGGTACAACGAACCTGACACGCCTCGTGGAGATTGCGCTGGGAAGCGAAATTATCCTGACGCGTGAAGAGTGGTATGAGCTTTATCTGAATGCGGGGCATATACTGCCTTGAGGGGAGGTACTTGGAATCGTCAGATGAAACAAGGTATATAAGAAAAAGACAGAAAATGCAGCCGCATTTTCTGTCTTTTTGCTTGATATTATTCATCGGCACAAAATTCCGTCCGCCTGATACCTTTAAGAGATCTCTCCATGGAGTTCCTGCAGTGATTTTACATCTCCGCGGCCGTGCTCTTTTATGTATTTGATTCCCTTTGCTGTTGTGCGTGCCGCCGCCATGGTAGTCATATAAGGAATCTTAGCTTTGATTGCGGCCTTTCTGAGGTAGCTGTCGTCATGGACGCTGTCTTTTCCCACCGGGGTATTGACAATCAAGTCGATTTTTCCATTGGTTATCAAATCCAGGACGTTTGGCCTGCCTTCGTACATTTTCTTTACCTTCTCCGCCTCGATCCCGTTTTCACGGATGAGGTCATAGGTGGTTCCCGTAGCAATGATTTTGAAGCCGTCCTCTGCGAAGCTTTTTGCGATTTCTACGACTTCAGGCTTGTCTTTTCTGCTGACGGAGATCAACACGGTTCCCTCCAGCGGCAGCCTGGTCTGGGTTGCCTCCTGGGCTTTATAGAATGCCTCTCCGTAGGATGAGGAAAGTCCGAGAACTTCGCCCGTGGAACGCATTTCCGGCCCGAGTACCGGGTCCACTTCCGGGAACATGTTGAACGGGAATACAGCTTCTTTGACGCCGTAATTCGGAATGTTCTGCTCCCTGAGTCCGGCTACCGGCGACGGCCTGCCTGTAATCTCGGAAGTAATGATGTCAGTAGCCAGAGGTACCATGCGGATATTGCATACCTTAGATACGAGCGGTACGGTTCTGGATGCGCGCGGATTTGCTTCCAGGACGTAAACTTTACCGTTTTCGATTGCATACTGCATGTTCATAAGACCCTTGACATGCATTTCTTCGGCAATCTTTCTTGTATATTCTTTAATTGTTTTTACATTTTCATCTGAAATATGTACGGACGGGATGATGCATGCTGAGTCACCGGAATGCACGCCGGCAAGTTCGATATGCTCCATAACCGCAGGTACAAATGCGTGAGTGCCGTCACTGATTGCGTCCGCTTCGCATTCCAGCGCATGGTTCAGGAAACGGTCGATCAGGATCGGTCGGTCCGGAGTAACTCCAACGGCCGCCGCCATATAATTTGCCATGCTTTCATCGTCATACACGACTTCCATGCCCCGTCCGCCCAATACGTAAGAAGGACGCACCATAACCGGATATCCGATACTCTGTGCAATGGAAATTGCTTCTTCTACATTGACGGCCATTCCGGATTCCGGCATCGGGATTTCCAGTTTTTCCATCATTGCACGGAACAGGTCGCGGTCCTCTGCAAGATCGATCACGGACGGAGCGGTTCCGAGGATTTTTACGCCGTTCTTTTCCAGGTCTGCTGCCAGGTTCAGAGGGGTCTGCCCCCCAAACTGAGCAATTACGCCCAGCGGTTTTTCCTTTTTGTAAATGCTTAAGACATCTTCCAGCGTCAGCGGCTCAAAATACAGCTTATCGGAAGTGTCATAATCAGTGGAAACAGTCTCTGGATTACAGTTTACGATAATGGTCTCGAATCCCAGTTTTTTCAGCGCCAGTGAGGCGTGTACGCAGCAGTAGTCGAACTCAATTCCCTGTCCGATTCTGTTCGGGCCGCCGCCGAGGATCATAATCTTTGGCTTTTCGGTGCTGACGGGATTTTTATCCTCTGCGTTGTAGGTGGAATAGTAGTAGGCGCTGTCTTCGGTGCCGCTTACGTGCACGCCTTCCCAGGCCTCTTCTATGCCGATCTCAATCCGGCGGTTCCGGATATCAGCCTCCGGGATCTCCAGGATCTGGCTCAGATACTTATCAGAGAAACCGTCCTTCTTGGCTGCGGTAAGCTTTTCATCGGAGGGAAGTTTTCCTTTTTCCTGATGAAGCGCTTCTTCCTCCTCCACCAGTTCTTTCATCTGTTCGATGAAATATGTCTTTACCTTGGTTATTTCGTGAATTTCTTCTATGGATGCACCCTTGCGCAGAGCTTCATACATGATAAAATGCCGTTCGCTGGACGGAGTGATCAGAAGCTGCAGCAATTCTTCTTTTGTCTTCTGGTCAAGATCCTTCGCATGGCCCAGTCCGTAACGGCCGGTTTCAAGGCTTCGGATGGCTTTCTGGAACGCTTCTTTATAAGTTTTGCCGATGCTCATGACTTCGCCAACGGCGCGCATCTGCGTTCCGAGCTTGTCCTCCACGCCTTTGAACTTTTCAAATGCCCAGCGGGCGAATTTGATGACAACATAATCTCCGTCCGGAACGTATTTGTCCAGGGTACCATATTTGCCGCAGGGAATGTCTTTCAAAGTCAGCCCTGTTGCCAGCATCGCGGATACAAGCGCAATCGGGAAACCGGTTGCCTTTGATGCAAGCGCTGAGGAACGGGATGTCCTCGGGTTGATCTCGATGACAATGATTCTGTCACTGACGGGATCGTGCGCAAACTGTACATTCGTACCGCCGATAACCTGTACGGACTCTACAATCTTGTAGGCCTGTTCCTGGAGACGCTTCTGGCACTCCTCAGAGATCGTGAGCATAGGTGCGGAACAGAAGGAATCTCCGGTATGCACGCCAAGAGGATCGATATTTTCGATAAAGCAGACGGTAATCATGTTATTTTCTTTGTCACGGACAACTTCCAGCTCCAGTTCCTCCCAGCCCAGGATGGATTCTTCTACAAGAACCTGTCCCACAAGGCTTGCCTGAAGGCCGCGGGCACATACGGTCTTTAATTCATCTTTGTTGTATACAAGACCGCCGCCGGCTCCGCCCATCGTGTAAGCAGGGCGAAGTACAACCGGGTAACCAAGTTCATCTGCAATACTGAGGGCCTGTTCAACAGAATAAGCAACTTCACTGCGCGCCATCTCAATGCCAAGTTCATTCATTGCTTTCTTGAATTCGATCCGGTCCTCGCCGCGTTCGATTGCATCGACCTGAACACCGATCACCTCGACTTGGTATTTATCCAGAATCCCTTTTGCAGCAAGCTCCGAACATAAATTCAGTCCAGACTGGCCGCCAAGATTGGGAAGCAGCGCGTCGGGACGTTCCTTTGCGATAATCTGTTCAAGTCTATCCACGTTCAGTGGTTCAATGTAAGTGACGTCCGCTGTTTCAGGATCGGTCATAATAGTTGCCGGGTTGGAGTTGACCAATACAATTTCATATCCTAACTTTCTCAACGCCTTACAAGCCTGAGTACCGGAATAATCAAACTCGCAAGCCTGGCCGATGATGATTGGACCGGACCCAATAATCAGTACTTTGTGAATGTCTGTTCTCTGTGACATACCTTGCCCTCCTGTGTATTTTAAAATAATTTTATTTAATAGGCTTAACCTGTCAAAGTACATTATAGTAGAGAAGGGGGGAAGAAGTAAAGCAATTTATTAATAAGATGAGGGGGATATCCAAAAAAAATTGGAGATTTGTTGGCGGACTATCGTTTTGCGGACGGGTGGGGGCGCGAAATGAAGGGAGAGCTTATTGAATCGTTTGGTGGTACGGTAGTCCCGGTAGATGCATATGGGCTGTGGTTTCGGGGACTTTGCGGCTTTTCGGCGTTTTATTCGTCTACAGGGCTGAAGCCTGTGGACGAATCTTTGGAGGAGATGGCGGACGGGGATGTAAAGTGTGGATGTTTTAGGGGATGTTAGAACGGGGTATGAAGAAGTTTAAGGGGCTGTTATAATGGATATGGCAGAAGTATTAATAAAATAAAAAATTAAATTTCTATTGACTTTGACGCAGCGTCAACTGCTATATTCAAGTTACGGCAGGAGGAAATGAATATGGAATATAGTATTAGAGAATTATCGGAAATCGCGGGTATCAGTGCACGTACTCTGCGCTACTATGACAAGATCGGCTTACTCAAACCTTCTTGTGTAAGGGAATCGGGCTACCGCTATTATGGTGAGACGGAGCTGGAGCTGTTGCAGCAGATTCTGTTTTACAAAGAGCGGGGGCTGAAGCTGGAGCAGATTGCGGCGATCATTCAAAGTGACGACTTTGATGTTATGGCCGCACTCCATGAACATCTAGAGGAGCTGGAACTGCAGCAGGCCAGGCTGGATAATATGATAACTGCCGTTAAAAAGACAATTGCGTCAATGAAAGGAGAAATTATAATGAGCAACGCAGAAAAATTCGAATCATTCAAAACGGAAATGATAAAGAGCAATGAGGAAAAATACGGAGAAGAGATCCGCAGTAAATACGGGGAGAATGCGGTGGAAGAATCTAACAAGAGGATGCTGAATATGACAGAAGAAGAGTACAGCCGTATGACAAGTCTGGAGAAGGAAATCCGCGAGGAGTTAAATGCAGCTGTGAAAGCCGAAGAAAGCCCGGAAGGCGAAAAAGCCCGGCACATCGTGCGCCTTCATAAGGAATGGCTGGGGATGAACTGGAAGCAGTATACCCCGCAGGCGCATATCGGGATAACCGAAATGTATGTGGCGGACCCGCGGTTTACAGAATATTATGATAAAGACATAGCTGGCTGCGCAGAATTCCTCAAGAAGGCGGTTCTTTGCTGGGTTGGGCGGGGGTAGAGGAGGGGTACCTGCCTGAGATGGCGGATACGCCTTGCGGACATGCGAATCCTTAAGAGTGTCTGCAAGGTGTATCTTGGAGAGTGTCTTGCGGAGGCCATTGGAATATGCGCAGAACCTCTTGGCTGGAGTAGCTACTGCCAGTTTAATTGATCAAAAAAACGTTCAATTAAAGATATGGCCGCTCCCAGGGAAGCAGACTTGCTTCCGTATTGGCTGAGTTTAAGAGTGAAGTGTGGTGAATCAAAAGCGCATTGTTCTTTTACGTATCTGGTCAGCAGGGCAATGTCATTAGCATTCATGTATTGAAGCAGAAAGCCGCCCAGAATGAAATCACAGTCAACAATCATTCTGATATTGTCTATGGTCAGTGCAAGCTTGTGGAGATAATTGCGCCAGATTTTACAGCACCGGGGATCTCCCCCATGCACTCGAGAAAAAAATAGAGGAAACTCCATTTGCATGGCATTCTTCAGACTGTCTGCGGAACAGTACGTTTCAACGCAGCCTTGTTTGCCGCAATAGCAGAGCGGTCCGTTCGGATCAAGACACAAATGCTCAATAATGCCATTGCCCAGATCACGGCCGGTAAAAGTATGTTCCTTCATGATCAAGATGCCGCCGAAATTTCGGTTCAAAGAAAGATAGACAGCATTTTCAAGATCAGAGCGCTGCCAGGATTCTGAAAGTGCGGCGGCTTCTGTATCATGAATCAATCGGCACGGCAGTTCCAGATATTGCTGATAGGTACTGCGGCTTACACCGGTACAGTTTAAAATTTCTGAAAAGGTGATGGTTTCCCCATCGGAAGAGACAAGTCCTTGAACCGTGATGCAGATGCCAAGGTTTTGTGCCTGAGGGTAATTCAGGCTGTGAGTGAACTGATTTATCATATCACCCAGACGGCGATAATATGCATCACAGTTTTTAAATTCAATTTGCCAAAAAGCTTCTTTCAAGATAGTACCGTACAGGTCGACAGCTACGATTTGCACACCTTCTTTTAACACTTCTACGCCGATAGCAATACGTGCCAAATGATTAAAACCGAAAATCTGAGCCTTTCTGCCCCCGGTAGATTCATATTCACCCAAAACCCTGGCGAAATCCTGTTCCATAAAGATATTCAGACTCTGTGCGACTGTGGGAATACTTAAGCCCAAAGCCTGTGCAATCTCTTGTTTTGAAGATTTTTTTACCTGATATAAATAGGTATATACTTTCTGACGGTTAATAATCTTTAGTTCTTTGGGCGTAAGCTTTTCTGATTCTCTCATAGACTCTGTGTATTTCATATTCGATTTAACCTCATACTTTTTAAAATTGGATTTTATTTGTTAATATTATAACATTGGAAAAAACGCCTGTAAAATGACATAATGCACAAAAAATAATACATATATTTGTATAATAAAGACAAAATCACAACGGTTAATGCAAATACTTTTTAAAACTATTTACATTTATTAAAGCCTAAAATATAATAAAGACAGGTCAAACGATCGAAAAGAAAAAGGAAGAAAAGAAAAAAGAAAGGAAGGAAAAAATTATGAAAAAAGTACTTGCAGTTTTATTGGCTCTGTGCCTGGTATTCTCTGTTTGTGCCTGTGGTAACACAAAGAAAGAGACATCAAAAGCTCCGGCTGCGGAAGGCTCTGAAACAGAGAATGGTGCTGTATATTCGGCAGAGAATCCGCTGGTTCTCAGGTTCACTTGGGCTGGTACAAATGATGATGTCCGAGGAGAGGCGTTTCAGATGATGGCGGATGCTGTAATTGAAAGATCCAAAGACGCGGTTAAATGTGAATTCTATCCTGGAAATGAGCTTGGTGATGCAGCGGATACCGTCGAGATGATTTCCACAGGAGCCAATATCTTGCAGACGGTTTCCGCAGACTTTACATGTGATTACGGATGTCCGGATATGATGCTATGCAATATTTTCTATACGTTTGATTCTGTTGAAAAAACATTGGAATTTAGCGATTCTGATATTTTTCGCAGTATGTGTGATAAGGTTGCAGAAGGTGGTATTAAGGTACTTAATCTGGCGTGGATTGAGGCGCCCCGTCAGTTGATGACGACAGAGCCGGTAGAATCAGTAGAAGATTTGAAGGGACTGAAGGTTCGTGTGCCTGGTTTCGTATACACTGATTTTTGGAATGCCTGCGGTGCAGTGGGAACCTCTGTCGGCCTGGCTGACGCTTATTCCGCACTGTCTACCGGTATTCTGGATGCTACGGAGACCAATCTTGAATCTCTGTACAGCTACAGTATGCAGGAAGTCTGCCCTTATACGACACTGACCGCTCATACTACTGCCCCGGGATGCTTCCTGATGAGTCAGCAGATATGGGAAGATTTAACGGACGAGCAGCAGGCGATTTTGGAAGAAGAATCCTATAACGCAGGTGTCTGGTTCTCTGAGAAGCAACTGGAGGGACAGGATATTGCCCGCGAAAAGCTGGAAGCGGCTGGTGTCACTTTTTATGAGCTGTCAGAGGAGGACATGGCAGCGCTGAAGAATATAGCGCTGGAGCAGGCGAAGAGTTACGTTGATACTTATGGCTTGACCGAGGGAATGTATGAACAGATTGTTGACTTCCTGGCTGATTGATATTTCTTTCATCTATAAAAATAGCAACATGTCAATACACGAGTACATCGTAAAATACTCAGGAAAATAGGTGGAAATGGTTGACGGGTTATTATAACAGCCATTGGATGAAAAGACAGTATGTCATCTGATGGCTGTTATGCCCTTGGTATGGTATCTATACAAGTAAGGAGACGGACACTTTGAAGAAAGTATTGTTTATCATAAAAAATATTGAAGAAATTTTAGCCGGTGTCAGTCTGATCGTAATGGTACTTATTACGTTCTGTGATACGCTTGGCCGCTATTTTTTCTCTAAGCCCATTACCTGGGGCAGTGAGATGTCCTTGTTCTTTGCGGTTTGGGCAACATTTCTGGGGATGACTGCCGCATACAAACGCAATCAGCATTTAGGCATGGAATTTTTCAGCAACAAATTCAGCATAAAAAACAAGCTCAGACTGCAGCAGTTGATTACATTGGTGCTGGTGCTCCTGAGCGGTACATTGATGGTTGTAACATGGCAATTTGTGATGCAGACAAGTAAGCGCACTGCTATCATGCGTCTGCCGTATAAATATATCTATGCAGCCGCAGCGGTGGGTTTTACCTTTATGACCATTTATTCAGTTATCTATTTTTGTCAGGGCATATTTAAAAAAGATGCATTCAGAGAGCACTTTTATCCTGACGAGGAGGAGCCTGAAGATATTGGTTCGCTGCCTTTACAAGACTAAAAGGAGGGGCGCTCTATGAATCTTATTCCACTTATTATACTGGCAATATGCTTTGTTCTGGGAGTACCGATTGCGTTTTCCCTGATTCTGGCCGTGGCACCTTACTTTTTAATGCAATCAGGCGTGGGGCTGATTGGCATTGTACAGAAAATGGTTGCCAATGCGGAAAGCACGTCCCTCATGGCAATCCCGTTCTTTATCATGGCAGGCTCTATTATGAACTATTCAGGCGTTACGCAGCGGCTGATGAATTTGGCAAATCTGCTGGTTGGTCATCTGACGGGTGGCCTTGGACATGTCAATGTGCTGTTGTCTACACTGATGGGCGGATTGTCCGGTTCAGGAGCAGCAGATGCATCCATGGAATGTAAGCTCCTGGTGCCGGAAATGGAGCGTCACGGTTATTCCCGGGCCTTCAGTGGTGCTGTTACCGCAGCTTCCTGTGTGATTACGCCTATTATTCCTCCGGGAGTGGGCTTGATTGTATATTCTTTTATCTGCCAGGTATCGGCGGGCAAGATGCTCTGTGCTGGCTATATTCCGGGTATTTTACTGTGTACGGTTATGATGCTGGTAGTTTATCTGGTTTCTAAAAAAGCAGGATATAAGCCAAGTCGTGAACGCATGGGAACCAGAAAAGAAATCTTGCGTGCAGCTGTTGATGCCGTATGGGCATTGGTAATCCCATTTGTGTTGGTTTTGGGATTACGTTTTGGTGTTTGTACCGCTACGGAAGGCGGCGCCATTATTGCGGTTTATGCGCTGTTTGTGGGCATATTTGTTTATAAAGAGATCAAATGGGATCATATTCCTAAAATTTTGATAGATGCAGTTCTGTCTACGGCTACAGTTATGTTAATAATGTGCGCATCTAATGCGTTTGCATTTTACCTTTCATGGGAAAGGATTCCTCAGGCTTTGAGTGGTGTTGTCATAGCACTTTCAGGTGGCAACAAATATGTATTCCTGCTGATGGTAAATCTTTTGTTTTTGTTTCTGGGCATGTTTTTAGATGGCACTGCGGCTATGATTATTCTGGGACCGCTGTTTGCGCCTATTGCAGCATTGCTGGGCATTGATCCGATCCATTTTGGTATTGTGATTGTTCTAAATATTACTTTAGGCGGTGTGACACCTCCGTTCGGCATGTATCTCTATCTGGTAGCAGGCACAATCAAGGAAAAAGTAGAGGCAATTGTCAGGGAATTGTGGCCGTTCTTGCTGGCCTCTGTTTTCACATTGCTTTTGATCACTTATGTACCGCAGTTAGTTACCTGGATTCCAAATCTAATCTACGGATGAGAGGTGTTGTATGGATAAAAATTGTATGATAGAAAGTGAAAAAAAAGTTCCTGTTCTCGGCAAATATGATGTGGTTGTCGTAGGTGGGGGCATTGCCGGTGTTTCAGCTGCACTTGCTGCCGCAAGAAATGGAAGCAAGGTGCTTCTGGCAGAGAAGATGTTTGGCCTTGGCGGACTGGCGACCCTGGGGTTGATTGTTGTCTATCTCCCCATTTGTGATGGCATGGGGAGACAGGTTTGTTATGGAATAGCAGAAGAATTACTTTATCTCTCCATTAAGCATGGCTGGGAGGATCGTTATCCCTGTGCATGGCTTGAAGAAGGGCGGGAAGAGGAACGGAAGAAACAGAGATTTGAAGTGCAGTATAATGGGCAGGTATTTGCTATTTTGATGGAGCAGCTGCTGCGGAAAGAAGGAGTAGAGATTCTTTATGGAACTGCGGTATGCGGCGCGGATTATGAGGATGGCACGATCAGGGGCATATTCATTGAGAATAAGTCTGGGCGCCTGTATATAAGTGGGGATTCTTTTGTAGATGCATCTGGTGATGCAGATTTGTGCGCATTGGTGGACGAAAAGGTCGGCCTGCACGAGGAAGGCAATCCTCTGGCGGCTTGGTATTATGAAACTATAGATGGAGAATATAAGCTTCGGGTATTTGGAGTGTCAGATCTTGTACGTTCCAGAGAGGAAGCGCCTGTCATCAGCAAAAAGAGGTATCTTGGGCTGGATGGCAGAGAGTTGTCTGAAATGGTATGTGCGTCACACAACAAGATATTGGAGGATTATCTTAAAAAAGGTTCTGTGTCGAGAAGACATGCGCTGTCAACCCTGGCATCAATTCCTATGATTCGGATGACACGGGGCCTGAAAGGTGTGTACGAACTGTCAGAAGAGGATGTGTTTCGGCGTTTTCCCGACAGCGAGGGCCTGATATCTGATTGGCGTAGGCGAGGGCCGGTCTATGAGATTCCATTTTCATCTCTGCATGGCAGCAAATGCAGGAATCTGGCGGCAGCAGGCAGATGTGTCTCTGCCAAAGGGGATATGTGGGACATTATGCGGGTGATTCCGCCATGTGCAGTGACAGGAGAGGCTGCCGGACTGGCAGCGAGCATCAGCACGGATTTCCGGCATATTGATATGGATTTGCTGCAGCATAAACTTAGAAACAATCAGGTGAAATTACATATTGATGAGATTTGACATCAGGCCGTAACAGTTCAGGCCGCAGCGTACAAAAAAGAAGTAATTGAGAGGGAAGACGATGAAGGGAAGTTATTTTTTGGGCAATAAGATATTTAAAACACAGATGATTCCAAAGCGTGAGCTGGGGGCTGACGAGGTGTTAGTAAAAGTGGCGGCCTGTGGGGTCTGTGGCACAGATGTGCATATCTATCATGGTAGCAAAGGCTCGGCAGAGGTGAACCCCCCCATCATTTTAGGGCATGAATTTGCAGGTGTCGTCGTGGAAGTGGGCTCTCAGGCTGACCAGCTGACTGTTGGTGACCATGTCACCATTGATCCGAATATTTACTGCGGGAAATGTCATTTTTGCCGGGTTGGAAAGAAGCAGTTGTGTGAAAATCTAAAGGCAATCGGCGTTACGGTGAATGGTGGTTTTGCAGAGTATTGTTACGTTCCGCAGAGCCAGTGTTTTAAGTTGAAACCGCAGGTTCTTCTGCGCCATGGCGCGATGGCAGAACCGCTGGCTTGCTGCCTGCACGGTATAGATCGTGCAGGTATCAGGGCTGGAGATACTGTTTGTGTAATCGGCGGAGGCGCAATTGGTCTTTTGATGGTTCAACTCACAAAACTAGCCGGTGCATCTCGGGTTATTCTCAGCGAGCCGGTAGAATATCGGAGAAAAACCGGCATGCAAATCGGTGCGGATGGAATCATAGATCCTTTTCATGAAGAACCGGCAAAACGGATGACAGAATTGCTGGGAACGCAAGGTGCAGATGTTGTGATAGAATGTGTAGGAAATGAGGCGGCTATAACGCAGGCATTTCACGTGGCGAAGCCTGGCGCCGCAGTACTTTTGTTCAGTGTGCCGAAAGCAGGAACATACTACCGGCTCAGTCTGGAAGATATTTATCAGAAAGAGCTGCGGATAGAGGGATCCAAAATCAATCCGGATACCCACGAAAGGGCTGTAGAACTGATCAATAGTAATAGAATCTGCTTTGATCCGATTATTACGCACAGCTATCCGGTGGACAGTGTTGAGAAAGCTATTCTGAGGCAGATGTCAGATGATTCCATTAAAGTGATTGTTGAATCATAAAAATTCTTACCTGGAGAAGGGGGCTGTAAAGTTACTGGAAATGTCCGGTTCACGTTACGCCTCTTCAGCCCCCCATCTCGTTTCTTATAGAATCTCCCCCTGGGTTGATAGTGTTATGATCCGGCAGGGGATTTTTTTCCCACTGTTTTGGACTGCATTTACTACAGCCTGTTCTATTCCGCCGCAGCAAGGGACTTCCATGCGGACGACGGTGACGTTTTTAATGGTATTCTGACGGAGGATTTCGGTTAGTTTTTCCGTATAGTCTACGCTGTCTAGTTTGGGGCAGCCCATGAGGGTGATTTTGCCCTTCATGAAGTCCTGATGGAAGCCGGCATAGGCATACGCGGTGCAGTCGGCGGCGATGAGCAGCTCTGCATTTTTATAATAGGGCGCCTGGACCGGGACGAGTTTGATCTGTACCGGCCACTGGCGCAGCTGAGATTCTGTGGGGGACGGAGAAGGTGCGGAGGCCTTGGCAGCAGTGTGCGGCTTCAGCTCCCTTGCCTGGGTGCCCGGGCAGCCGCAGGGCAGGGGAGCTGTATTTTTGTTTTTCTGATGAGCCTTGACCGCCTCGGCATCGTATGCGGCGGCTTCCCGTTCCACGAAGCGGATCGCATCTGCCGGACAGGCAGGAAGGCAGTCTCCCAGGCCGTCACAGTAATCGTCTCTCAGCAGACGGGCTTTCCCGTCCACCATGCCGATTGCCCCTTCGTGGCAGGCTTCTGCACATAATCCGCATCCGTTGCATTTTTCTTCATTTATTTCTATAATTCTCCTTATCATTTCAATTCCTCCTTTTGACTTGCCGGTATATAACTGTTCCGGGATTTAAATCCTTTTCTTGTATCTATAGTGGCATTATACTATAATTTAAATATAAAAAAAGTTGTTATTACAACGAAACGGAGAGAATTTATGGATTATCAATTTATCGTGGGGACGAAACTGTTTGAGGGGGTTACCGTGGAGGAGGCCGAAGCCATGCTTGGGTGCCTGGGGGCACAGGAGAAGACATACGCACGGGGGGAGGTCATTTACCATGCAGGGCAGCATATCGGACGGATGGGGCTGCTGCTGGAGG
Organism: Faecalicatena contorta; assembly: GCF_001404335.1. Taxonomy (GTDB): domain Bacteria; phylum Bacillota; class Clostridia; order Lachnospirales; family Lachnospiraceae; genus Faecalicatena; species Faecalicatena contortus_B. Next base: position 30,961 of record NZ_CYZU01000025.1, on the reverse strand, counting down.
GCGGCGTTAATATTGTGAGGCCGGATATCTGGGGAAATGAAAATATTATTGGGCATATACTGCCTGGGGAAGTGTTTGCGGAGACCTACGCGTGCAGCCAGAGGGCTCCTATGATGGCGGACGTCATGACAACGGCGAAGACAACGGTGCTGTTTCTGGACGTGGGAAAGGTGGTCAAAAGCTGTGCGTCCTCCTGCAGCCATCATGCCAGGCTTGTCCGCAACTTGCTTATGATTATGGCGTCCAAGAATTTGAATCTGGCACAGAAGATCAATCATATTACGCCCAAATCCATTCGGGAAAGGCTGTTATCCTACCTTTCGTCTGAAGCGGTAAAGCAGGGGAAAAAAGAGATTGAAGTTCCATTTAACAGGCAGCAGATGGCGGATTACCTGGCTGTGGACCGCAGCGCCCTTTCGAATGAACTCTCCAAAATGCAGAGGGACGGTCTGCTTCACTATCATAAGAATCATTTTATCCTTTTGCAGGGGGAGTAAGGAAAAGTGGTGTGTAAGAATCTTGTGCGGGAGCGTGAAAAGGTCTATAATAAAATACGATGCGGTAAATGTGGCGGAAACAGGAGGCGGAGAAGGAATCATATGGATTTAAAATCAATAGGGCTTAACGGTGTTGGCAATGCGAGGCAGCTTGGCGGATACACCGGAGCCGATAACAGGAAAATCAAAATGAACACGCTGTTGAGGACGGGGAAGCTGGCAGAAGCCCTGCCGGAAGATCTGAAAAGGCTGCGGGACATATACGGCCTGACGGATGTGGTTGATTTCAGGACGACACCGGAGCGGGACAAGGCGCCGGATCCGGAGATAGACGGGGTGAAGAATTATCACGTACCGATTCTGGACGAGGAGAACGGAAGTATGGCCGCAGTTGCAGCGAGCGGCGTATTTACGCCGGAAGAGGCCATCAAATACTTACTGAGCGGCGCGATGGCAGATATGTATGTGGAGATTGCCACGACACCATTTTCCCAAAAAGGATATGCCCGGTTCTTTCGGATTCTTTTGGAAAATGAGCAGGGGGCGGTTCTTTGGCACTGTACAGCGGGCAAAGACAGAGCCGGATTCGGTTCCGTGCTGGTGCTGGCCGCACTGGGGGTGGAGCGCAGCGTCATTCTGGAAGATTATGAGATAACTAACCACTATTATAAGGAAAATATAAAAGCCATGGAGCAGTTTTTGAGAACAAAAGGTTTAGGGGACGAAGCGGTACAGGCCGCGCGCTCCACGGCGGGAGCAGAGGTGAAGCACCTGGTTAAGGCTCTGGATGTGATTGACAGGGAGTATGGCTCTATGGATGAATACCTGCGCAGCCGGATCCTGCTCAGCGATGCGGACAAGGAGAAGCTCAGAAAAAAATATTTGGAAAACTGATCATCACAGTCTTTACGCTGGGAATCAGTTTGTGTTAAACTGGATGCGGAAACAGGCTGTGAGGACATGCTTTTTGACGCTGCCTGTTATATGCAAAAGAAATTTTACTTTAGAAGGAGACAAAAACATGGGAGGCTTTTTTGGCGTAGCTTCAAAAACGGACTGTACGTTAGAGTTGTTTTATGGTGTGGATTATCATTCACATCTTGGGACAAGAAGAGGCGGGATGGCAACTTTTGGGAAAGACGGATTTCAGCGTGCGATTCATAACATAGAGAATTCACCGTTCCGCACCAAGTTTGAGAAAGATGTAGAGGAGCTCAAGGGATGCTTCGGAATCGGCTGCATATCGGACTACGAACCGCAGCCGCTGCTGATCCAGTCCCATCTGGGCAGCTTTGCAATCACGACGGTCGGAAAGATTAATAATATGCAGGAGCTTCTGTCAAAAGTATATGAAAATGGACATACACATTTTCAGGAGATGAGCGGCGGACAGATCAACGCAACGGAACTGATCGCATCCCTCATTTGCAAAAAGGATTCCATCGTGGAGGGAATCCGGTACGTCCAGCAGCTTGTGGATGGTTCCATGACGCTGCTGTTAATGACCACAGAGGGGCTGTATGCGGCGAGAGACAGATATGGACGCACGCCGCTTGTAGTCGGCAGAAAAGACGGCGCTTACTGTGTCTCCTTTGAGAATTTTGCGTACATCAATCTGGGTTATACGGATTATAAGGAGCTGGGGCCTGCTGAGATTGTATTTATCACACCGGAGAGCGTAGAGACAGTAAGCCCGCCGGGGGAGGAGATGAAGATGTGTTCCTTCCTGTGGGTGTATTACGGTTATCCGACTTCTTCCTACGAAGGGGTCAATGTCGAAGAGATGCGGTACAAGTGCGGAAGTATGCTTGCGAAGCGGGACGGGAACAGCGTATCACCGGACATCGTGGCAGGAGTGCCGGATTCCGGCATCGCGCATGCCATCGGCTATGCCAATGAATCCGGAATCCCCTACGCCAGGCCGTTTATTAAGTATACGCCAACCTGGCCGCGTTCCTTTATGCCGACGAACCAGAACCAGCGTGATCTGATCGCCAAGATGAAACTGATTCCGGTGCAGGCACTGATTGAGAATAAGAAGCTGCTGCTGATCGATGACTCTATCGTACGAGGAACCCAGCTTCATGAGACAACCGAATTCCTGTATCAGAGCGGAGCAAAAGAAGTGCATGTCCGTCCGGCATGCCCGCCGCTTCTGTTTGGCTGTAAATTTCTGAACTTTTCCCGCTCCAAGTCTGAGCTGGATCTAATCACGCGAAGGATTATCCAGGAAAGGGAAGAGGAAGTGACGGGGGAAGTGTTGGAAGAGTATGCCAATCCCTGCTGCAGCCGGTATCATGATATGGTAGAGGAAGTGCGCAGACGCCAGAATTTTACAACGCTGCGCTACCACAGGCTGGATGATCTGGTTGCATCGATTGGGCTGTCACCGTGCAAACTTTGTACGTACTGCTTTGACGGAAAAGAATAGAAAATTGCCGGGCAGGCAATGCCTTGGCAAAGGTGAAGGCCGCACACGAAGTATGATGACTTACGTGTGCGGCTTTCCTATTATATAAAACCCTTCGTGGGATGCACACGCCGCGATAAGTTATATAGCCTCAAAGCGGCATCGCGGCGGCGCCAAAGTGTGCAAGCTCCTCATGAGTGAGGAGGCGGGGAGCTGAGGTGTGCTTGCCTGCTTTGGGCTAATCCGCGGATATATTTGACGGTAATAGTCAGTGCAAAGGCTGTTATAAATCCGATGGCAGCGGCGGCAATGGCATGGAAGAGATTGGAGGGATTGCCTTCCTGATAAAACATGAGTACTGTTGACAACGATGGGAAAGAGTATACCGTACTGCACGGTGTAAAGATTCCCTGATAAATCCCACCCGCAAAGCTGGCTGCAGAAGCCACGGCAAGCAGAGATTTTTGGGGGATACAGATCCCGTAAAGCGCCGGCTCTGTGATGCCGGCAAACAGCGCAACGAGTCCGACGGAGAGGTAAGTGGGCCGTTCCAGTGAGCCGGGTTCAGTATAAAATGTGCCCAGAGCCACGCCGGCTATCGATGTCACACAAATGAAGGAACTCACCATATAGCCGATCTCCATGCCGGTATTCCCTAAGCTCTCCAGCACAATAGCCGTAAAGATCCAGCTCGTCCCTGTAATTGTCAGAAATGGGGAAAGTGCAGAAAAAACGGCCCAGGACAGTACCGGGTTGATATCCTGCAATTCAAATATGAACGAAGAAATCCTATTTCCCATGACCGTACAGAGCGGCCCCACGAACAGAATTCCAATTACAGATGTCAAAGTAATAGTGATAACCGGCATAAAAAATGTCCGGAATGTTTTGTGAGAAACTTTTTCCAGAAGCCCGGTCAGTTTTGACATCACGTATACCAAAAGGATAGCAGGCAATACGGAAAATGCATACGAAGCCTTGTATACAGGGAGAAAGAGAAAACGGATCATTCCCTGCGTGTTTAAAAGCTCGATAAAATCGGGCAGCAGAAGAACCGCCGCAGATACCATGGCAATAAGGGGATTGACTCTGAAATGGCAGGCCGATGAGTAAGCCGTAAAAACCGGCAGAAAGTAAAAGGCCGCATTGCTGACCGCGGAAAGGACATCTTCGGTTTGGGGAGAGCGGGTAAATAATCCGGTATATCCAATCAGGATGATCAAAAGTTTTAAAATGCCTGCCGCCATCAGTATCGGGATTACAGGTTTCATACAAGCGGATATGGTATCAAATAATCTGGAAAAGGGGTTCTCGTTCACATATCTTTTCATAATCCTATTCACCTCTTTCTTTTTTCTCTGATTATAATTATAATGAAGTATAGGGTGATAATATATAATTATCAGCACGGATATTATAAAAATCTTACCAAATTGAAGCGGGCTTAAAAGCCGCTGTAGGAATAGAAGTAAAGTGAGACCGGACTATTAGAATACCGCCGGCAGATGATGCCGATTTGTGGAGGATATTTATGGAATTTATTGAACGGAATGAAGTGAAGATGGAGACGGGTATGTTTTTAGACGAGGACTTCCCATTTTTTATTTCTTATAAGCAGATCTCGGATTACAGGGATGGTGAGGTGCTGTCGCACTGGCATGTGGAGTTGGAATATATACTTGTTCTGGAGGGGCGCCTGGATTATATCGGGGAGGATTCAGAGTATACACTGACAGAAGGAGAAGGGGTTTTGGTAAATGGAAATGTTCTCCATTCGTACCGGCGGAACAGGACGGATGAATGCAGATATCTGGTCGTAATCTTTCATCCGTCCTTGATTGGATACAATGCAGCGGGACGTATTTCTGAAAATTATATCTTCCCATATTTTTCCGGAGACCAGGCATTTTCGGATATTCATCTTACCGGGAGGGAACTTTGGCACAGAGAAATTGCCTCCATTCTGCTGGAGGCAGAATCATATTCTGCGGCCGGGGCAGCGGGGTATGAAATGGATATACAGATACTGCTGCTCAAATGCTGGCGGATTCTGTATGAAAAAGTACTATGCGCCGGAGCCGGCAGGCCCGGTAAAAATCCTAAGAATGAGCTGATATATAAGGCAGTCAAATACATACGGGAACATCTGGGGGAGAAAATCTATCTGACCGACATAGCCAGGGCTTGCAGCATCAGCAATACGGAGTGCTGCAGGATGTTCAAAAGGCAGGTGGGGCAGAGCCCGATGGAATATGTGAAGAAGTACAGAGTCAAAAGAAGCCTGGATTTTCTGGAAAATAAAAACTGCAGTATCATGCAGGTGGCGCAGATGGCCGGATTTGAGAGCCAGAGTTATTATACAAAGGTATTCCGCAGCATTATGAAATGCACACCACAGGAATACCGAAAGGAAAATAAAAGAGTGATTGACAATGACGAAACGTAACAGGGCGGAGCAGTCTGCGGCTGCCCCGTCCTGTCGATTGCGTTTAAATCTCCACTGCCCCGCTGTTTCCGCCGCAGGTATAATAAGCCTTCCGTTCTTCCGGCTTGAGATATATCGAGAGATCCTCCAATTCAGGTAACCCCTCACTCATGCACTTTTTTCTTACCCTTTCTATGACTTCATCAGCCAGGTATTCCTGATCCTGATATTGAATATATAAGTTGGCTTTGCCCGCCGGTACCTGTACAGCGGACGCCGCGGTTACTGCTTGCTTCTTCTGTTTTTTCTTCTCAATTCTTTTGCTCATGTTTTCAGCTCCCTTTTTTATAATGTCTTATGAATTATAGTACTTTTGGGACAAGAAGTCAAAAACCAATGGCTGGCAGCCGGAATTACAATTTACTTAATTCATTTTTGGCCCCGGCCATGATAAGTGCTGCATTGTTTTCCGCAATATCCAGCCCTTCCGCTGCAAAGAATCGAACCTTACCGATACCAAACATCCCGCAAAGATCTCTTATATATTGATCCGCCGAATTACGTTCCCCAATATAGCCGCCGCAGGTGGTGATATACATAAGTTCCCTGGCTCTGCACATGGGAACCGGCAGCCCGGCTTCGGAATAGCGGAATGTAATTCCGTTTACGCAGATATGCTCAAAATATACCTTCAGGGAAGAGGGAAAGGAGAGGTCCCAATAGGGTGCGCCGATCAAAACCGCATCGGCCAGTGCAAATTCTCTGGCATACTGGAAGCCGGGAGCCGAGTAATCATGGTTTTGGATATCTGCGGCCCGCTTTTCCAGCATTTGTTCCGTATATGGCATAAGGGATTCCTTTTGCAGATCCACTTCCTGAATGGTCCATTCTTTTTGTAAGCCTTCCATGTAAGCCCTGCACAGCTGCAATGTTCTGGATTCTGCTCTTACACATGAGTTGATGAATAATAGTTTCATATATTTCCTCCGTAATAGTTCCTGTTTTGCTTTTCAGGAGATTCTAAGGTATTATATCCCAAATGGGGCACAGTGGTGCCCGTCTCTTACGGGGTCCTGTGACTGGATACATATTTCAAAGATTTCTGCGGCCGGAAAAATAACCGGGGGCGACGATTTCTTGTGTTTTATCTGTGCTGTCCGGGGAAAAAAGATAACCGCAACATCTGTTTTTTAGTATCCAATCTCAATAAAGTATTGTATAATAAAGCAAAAGGTTTATGGGGTTGATTAACGCAGATGAAAGGCCCGGTACGGCGGCCGCCGGAGGGGCCGGGCAATGGCGAATGATTGAAAAAGACAGGTGAACATAAATGATTGAGAAGGATAAGATTTATCCCGTTATCGTAGATGAGAGTGAGAATATTGTATATATATCAGATCCTGAGACATATGAGGTCATTTATCTGAATCAGGCAATGAGGGATACGCTGGATTTAAAACCGGGCGAAGATTACCAGGGGAGACGCTGCTATGAACTGCTGCAGGGGCAGAGTGCACCGTGTAAGTTTTGTACGAATGGTTATCTGATGAGAGATAAGTTCTATACATGGAAGCATTATAATGAAAAGCTGGGCAGGCATTTCAGCCTTCGGGATAAGCTGATTGAGATCGACGGGCATTTGTTCCGCCTGGAGATCTGCGTGGATATCACAGAGAGCGAGGAGCTCCATAAAAATCTGGAAAGAAAGCTTTCGATCGAAGAGACCCTGGTGCAGTGTATTCATATGCTTTCTGAGAATCAGGATATTGATATGTCAATCAGTGGTCTGCTGCGCATTATTGGGGAATTTTTCCAGGCGGACAGATCCTATATATTTGAATGCAATTATGAGGACGACATCCTGGTCAATACATATGAGTGGTGCAATGAGGGCGTCATTCCCCAGAAGGAGAATCTGCAGCGTGTTCCGAGAGATGTAACCGGCCATTGGATGGAGCTTTTCCTCAATAAAGGGGCGGTATATCTGCCGTCTGTTAGCAGCCGGGTAGAGGAAAAGGCTCCGGAAGCGGACATACTCAATCAACAGGGGATTGGCTGCCTGATGGCAGCGCCTATATGGGAGGCGGAACTGCAGAAGGACGGAGAGAAGACGCTGTATGGATTCATAGGTGTGGATGATCCGACGCGCGGAGTGGAACATATCAAGCTTCTTCAGTCGGTTGCGCATTTTATATATAATGACGTACAGAAGCGGCGTATGATTATGAAACTCGGGGAAATGGGCAGGATTGATGCGCTTACCGGCCTCGGAAACAGAAATTTTTATATGGAAAAACTAAAGGAGCTGGGCGGACAGAAACTGAAATCGATGGGGGTTGTTTTCTGTGACATTAACGGGCTGAAATATGCGAACGACCACTATGGTCATGCTTATGGCGACAAAATGATCCGAAGTGTGGCACAAGGGATAAAGCAGACATTTCCGGAGAATGCATACAGAATCGGCGGCGACGAGTTTATCGCGCTGTATGTGAATGGTACAAAGGCGGAATTTAACAGCCGTTTGGAAGCCCTGAAGAAGTATGCAGAAAATGAATGCATCTGTGATTTCTCTATGGGGGTTAACTTTGGAGAGGGAACCTTTGATGTGGAAGAGCTTATTGGCGGCAGCGACAATATGATGTACTTGGAGAAGCAGACTTATTATGGCAGCATGATCTCAGGAAAGCCAGCCTATCATAAGGCTGTGGCAAGGCAGCTTGTCAGGGAGATAGAGACAGGCAGGTTTGAGGTGTTTCTGCAGCCAAAGATCTGTCTGGAGACAGGAGAGATGGTGGGGGCGGAAGCCCTGCTTCGGCAGAAAGGGGAAGACGGAGAGTATTATCTGCCGGAACAGTTTATAACGCTGTATGAAAAGGAAGGCGTGATCCCATTTCTGGACTGCTTTGCGTTCGAGGAAGTATGCAGGATGCTGCAAGAATGGATGGCAGCAGGAGGGAAGCCCGTTCCCGTGTCGGTAAACTTTTCCCGTATCAGCCTGATGAAGCGGGGGATTGTGCAGAGTCTTGCTGAAATCAGGGCGAGATATGGGGTTCCGGAAGGACTGCTTGTATTGGAGATCACGGAGAGCATCAGCAAGATGGAACCTTCAGCATTACAAGGGTTAATAGACGAACTTAAAAAATACCATTTTGTTGTGTCGCTGGATGATTATGGCTACCAGTATTCAAACCTTGCGATTTTGTCAAACATGGATTTTGTGGAATTAAAACTGGACAAAAGTTTGGTAGAGAACCTGAAGGACAATCCGAAAGCAAGGGTGCTGGTGGAAAATTCGATCGAGATGTGCAGACAGCTGAACCAGGTTATTTCCACCGCGGAAGGCATTGAAGATGATGAACAGCTGGACATTCTAAAAGGCTTTAACTGCAACATGGGGCAGGGATTTCTTTTTTCTCATCCTCTGCCCAGAGATGAGTTTTTCAGGAAATTTGGGAAAACCGGCGGTATTCCCAAGGGAGGCTGATTGTGTGGAGAGCCTGTAGTTGTTCAGGCAGGCCGGAACAGTTACGGGATTTTAAAGAAATGATTTAAAAAAATTAAAAAATTAGATTATAGGTATTGCTTTTTGTGGGAAGGTATGATATTATATCACTCGTGTCAGAGATGACGCGGGTGTAGTTCAATGGTAGAACACCAGCCTTCCAAGCTGGATACGTGGGTTCGATTCCCATCACCCGCTTAAAGAACAGCCTTATATCAAACGGAGATCCGGTTTTGATATAAGGCTTTTTTGTATAATAGGAAAGAGATTAGCACGTTCCTATCACATAACCAGATAATTTCACAGATTTTCTCAAAAAGGAAGTTGAGAAGTTACTCCATTTAAAGTATAATTACTTTATTCTATGTAAAACCAAAATATAAATGTTTCGAAATACTTCAGGGGGGAGGTTTTCGGATACTACAAAAAGAAAAGAGGAAGATTTAATGAACTGGACCGATAACGTTGTAATGAGGGCGCTTAGCAGGGTATGCGATTTTATGCTGCTGAACATCATGTGGATCATATGCTCCATTCCGATCATCACAATCGGGGCATCCACGACCGCTATGTATACCGTCATGCTGAAGCTGGTAAAGAACGAAGAAGGTTATATTGTAAAAGGATTTCTGGGGGCATTTAAGGAGAACTTCAAAAAGAGCACCATAATGTGGCTGATTCTGCTGGTCGTTGGAATCATAATCGGAATCGATATCCGTTTCTCCGCGGTCATGGAGTCAACGATGCGTACCATATTCCAGAGCATCTTCTTAGTGCTCGGCGTAGTCTGGCTGTGTATGGTAATCTATGTATTCCCTCTGACGGCGCGCTATGAGAACACGATCAAGAATACATTCAAAAATGCAGTACTGTTATCCGTAGCAAAGCTTCCATATACAGTATTAATGCTTATCATCACGGCTGGGCCGGTTATCATCACCTTTTTGAACACACGGAATCTTCTGATCGGCATTGCAGTATGGCTGATCATCGGCGTGTCACTGGTAGCCTGGCTGAACTCATTCTTATTGCGTAAAGTTTTTGAAATATTTCATACAATCAAGAATTAGGAGAAAATGGAAAGCAAAGGGGTCAGACCCCTTTGAATAGGAGAGGACAAGGATGAACTTTTTAGAAGAGAGAATTTTAAAGGACGGGATTGTGAAGGAAGGGAATGTTCTGAAGGTGGACAGTTTTCTGAACCATCAGATGGATATTGACCTGTTTGATGAGATGGGGAAGGAATTCAGAAAACGCTTTGCGAATAAGCAGATTAATAAGATTCTGACGATTGAGGCATCCGGGATTGGGATTGCATGCATTGTGGCGAAGCATTTTGATGTTCCGGTTGTTTTTGCTAAAAAGTCCAAGAGCATTAACCTGGAAGGGGAGATGTTAGTGGCTGAGGTGGAGTCTTTTACGCATAAGTGCAAGAATAATGTGATCGTTGCTCAGAAGTTCCTTTCTTCGGAGGATCATATATTGATAATCGACGATTTCCTGGCTAATGGCTGCGCGCTGCAGGGACTGATTCAGATTGTGCAGTCTGCGGGGGCCGTGGTTGAAGGGATTGGAATTGCGATTGAGAAGGGCTTCCAGTCCGGCGGGCGTATGATCCGGAATCTGGGTTTCCAGCTGGAGTCTCTGGCCATCGTGGAAAGTATGGATGCTGAGAGCGGGACGATCAAATTCCGTGAACAGTAGGAATTGGATTTGTACGAAAAAGATGTTACAATAGGCACCAACAAGGCAATGCCTGTATAGAAGGGAGCTGTATTTCATGGGGGAAAAGAATCAGGAACTGATCCATAAACTGAAGGACGTTAAAAAATCAATAGTCTCCAAAGAACTGCGCGGTGATGACTGGGAAGATATGCAGTCGGCCGCGAAGAAACTGGAGGAAGTTGTAACCTATATCAATGACTGTACCGGCAGAGGGATTTATTTTGAGTAGTCAAATTCACCCACCAGTATATGGGCTTGTCTTCGATATGGACGGGCTCATTTTCAATTCGGAAAGAGTCGTGCAGCGGTCCTGGGAACGGGTGGGGACGGAGCTGGGCTATGTACATTTTGGGGATCATATCTATCATACGATCGGGTTTAACGTAAAGAGGCGCGAAGAATATTTTAGGAAAAATGTGGATCCTGATTTCCCGATGGCGGATTTTTCAGTGATGACCCGCAGCGAATACCATAAAATTGTGGCTGAAGAGGGGCTGGAAATAAAACCTGGAGTGGTGGAACTCCTGAAATATGCGGCGGATAAGCAGTACAGAATAGCACTCGCCACTTCTTCACGCAGAGAGCATGCACGCACGCTCCTGATGGAGCAGGGGCTGTGGGAGTATTTTGACGGCGCGGTATTTGGAGATATGGTAACATGCAGCAAACCAAGTCCGGAGATTTATCAGAAAGCCTGCGCAGCGATCGGGGTTGACCCGGCCAATGCAGTGGCGCTGGAGGATGCCCCTTCCGGTATCCGGTCCGCAGTGTCGGCGGGGATGCGCGCCATTATGGTGCCGGATCTGGTAGAACCCGACGAGAAGATTCTGGAAATGGCATGGCATCGATTTGACACCCTTTTCGATGTCCTGAGGCTGTTGCAGGAAGGATAATTACAGGAGAAACAGTATGCTGAAATCATATATCGCATTTGACCTGGAGACGACCGGGCTGAACCCGGAACAGAATGAAATCATCGAAATTGGCGCACTGAAAGTGCGCGATGGTAAGGTGCAGGAACGTTTTATGGAATTCGTCCGCCCCACAGAGAACATTTCTCCGGTTGTTTCGGAGCTGACCGGAATCACCAACGAGATGGTCGCGGGCGCCAGAAGCAGCAGGAATGTGCTTCCTGACTTTTTGGATTTCTGCGGGGATGATATTCTCATCGGGCACAATGTTATTTTTGACTACAGTTTTGTGAAAGTAGGCGCCATGGCAGAAGGACTGGATTTTGAACGCGCCGGAATTGATACGCTCAGGATTGCGAGAAAAGTACATAAAGATATGGAATCGAAAAGCCTGGGCTGTCTGTGTGATTACTACTACATCGAGAATCGTGCCGCCCACCGTGCCTATCATGATGCGCTGGCTACGGCAAAGCTTTATCAGACACTGGCACATTATTTTGAGGAGAAGGAGCCAAAACTTTTTCAGCCGGTAACACTAAGTTATAAACAGAAAAAAGCCATGCCTGCAACTCCCAAACAGATTGGTTTTTTGAAGAAACTGATCCTGAACAATGGGATTCAGCTGGAGTGGGATCCTGATACAATTACAAAAAATGAGGCGTCAAAAATGATTGACGATATCATAAATAAGCGAATCTGATAACCGGTTATATAAGGAGCCTGCCCGGAAAGATCCTGTCTTTCTGCGGCGGGCTTTATTTTTAGAAAATGTATGAAAATAATAATAATTCCTGTTTTGTGTTGACCCGGAAAATTTTAACAGCTATAATAGAACTAATTACTGGTATCAGAACGGCAGAGAAATGCAGAAAAGAGGAGGATACAATATGGCAAAGTATAAATGTGGAGTGTGTGGATTTATTTATGATGAGGAGAAGGAAGACGCGCCTTTTTCAGAACTGACGGTCTGTCCGGTGTGCAGACAGCCGGTCCGTGTATTTGAAATGGAAGGGGAGGCAGAGGAAAAAAAGGAACATGAGATTCCTTCTGTGGAAAAGAATGTAGATCCGCTGGCGTATCCTCCTGAGTTCTACCGGAAAGACGATTCCTGCCGGTATATGGAAGAAATCCATCAAATGGCAGTGAGCGGAAAAACCATCATCGAGGCAATGGGTACGAAGATGCCGATGCCGTGCTGGGACGATATCCTGCTTTTGGGTGCACAGCTTAATCCGCCTCCTCTGGATGAACATGCTCCTGTAAGTATCAAAACGGTGATCGGAAAAAAAGCGGAAAAGCCCATGGTGCTGGAAGGTCCTGTTTACATATCCCATATGTCATTTGGAGCATTATCCAGGGAGACAAAGATTGCGCTGTCCAAAGGTTCTGCAATGGCAGGGACAGCCATGTGCAGCGGAGAGGGAGGCATTCTCCCGGAAGAGATGGAGGCAGCGCATAAGTATATTTTTGAATATGTTCCGAATAAATACAGCGTAACCCCGGAGAATCTAAGGAACGCGGATGCCATTGAACTGAAGATCGGTCAGGGAACCAAGCCCGGAATGGGAGGCCACCTGCCGGGAGGAAAAGTGACGCCGGAGATTGCAGCGGTTCGGAATAAGCCTCTGGGCAAAGATGTGATCAGCCCATCAAAGTTCGAAGAAATCAACAATAAAGAGGATTTGAAAGATTTGGTGGCTCAGCTCCGCCTGGCCTCCGGCGGGCGTCCGATTGGGATTAAAATCGCCGCAGGGCGCATTGAGAAGGATCTGGAATTCTGCGTTTACGCGGAGCCGGATTTTATCACCATCGACGGAAGGGGTGGTGCGACAGGCGCAAGCCCGAGGCTGGTCAGGGATTCTACCAGCGTGCCTGCCATCTATGCACTTTACCGTGCGAAAAAGTATCTGAGGGAAAATGGGGCAGATGATATCAGCCTTGTGATCACCGGAGGCCTGCGGGTGTCCTCTGATTTTGCAAAGGCAATCGCGATGGGCGCGGATGCCGTTGCTGTTGCATCGGCGGGCCTGATTGCCGCCGCATGCCAGCAGTTCCGCATCTGCGGAAGCGGTAACTGCCCGGTAGGGGTTGCAACGCAGAATCCGGAATTGAGGGAAAGGTTTAAGTTAGATGCAGCGGCCAGGAGAGTTGGGAATTTCCTGAACTGCAGTTTTGAAGAATTGAAGACATTTGCGCGGATTACCGGACATGAAGATATTCATGATCTGAGCGTGGATGATTTGTGCACGATCAGCAGGGAAATCTCAGAGTACACGGATATACCGCATGCCTGATCTCTTCGGTGCAGTGCATCGGGAAGAAAAGCATGGCAGAAAATGAGCAGAGAGGAAGCGGGAAAATATGAATGAAGACACACCAATACGCAAACAGCTGTTATCAATACCCAACCTAATGGGATATTTCCGGATTCTGCTGATTCCGGTAATCGTATGGCGGTATGTGACAGCGGAAACTGTGACGGATTATTATATAGCGGCAGTCATGATAGGGATCTCCGGGATCACGGATTTCCTGGACGGTTTTGTGGCGCGCAGATTCCATATGATTACAAAGGTGGGAAAGGCACTGGACCCGATCGCAGATAAGCTGACCCAGGGAGCGATTGTACTGTCTTTATGTTTCCGGTATCCTTATATGATTGCCCTGATGGTACTGTTTGTGGTAAAAGAAGGATTTATGGGGATTATGGGGATCATAATGCTCCGGAAAGGGAAGATGCTGGATGGGGCAAAATGGTTTGGTAAAGTGTGTACCGCTGTGCTGTATGTGGTGATGTTCCTGCTGATATTGTTCCCGCAGCTGCCGGAAAGTGCGGCGAACGGGATGATCCTTCTCTGCGGGGGATTCATGCTGTATTCCTTTGCGGCCTATATTCCGGTGTTTTGGAAGATGGGGCGTGATTCATAAAATCTTATAACTTCTTAAGAATTTCTTTTGCTTCTTATGCCAGCCTCCTTTAGAAATCTGTTTTATTCTATAAACAGTTAAAGGAGGCTGTTTCTATGAATATCCAAACATTGACTCAATATTTTCTTGAATATGGTGCCTTTTTTATCTACCTGATCGTTTTATTGGAATACATGAATCTTCCAGGTTTCCCGGCGGGGCTGATCATGCCGTTGGCAGGGATCTGGGCAGCAAAGGGGGAAATCAGTTTTCCGATCGTCATGCTTTTATCAGTATTTGCGGGACTGACCGGAAGCTGGCTCCTGTATTTTCTGGGAAGGCTGGGAGGCCCGAAGGTGATGGGATTCTATTTCAAAAAATTTCCGAAACATCAGGCTGTGATAGAGGAGAAGATGGATATGCTGCGTGAGAAGGGCTGCATCGGTGTGTTTGTCAGCAAGCTGCTGCCCATGGTGCGGACCATCATTTCCATACCTGCAGGGATGGTTAAGATGGATTTCCTGAAATATACGGTAAGTTCAACGGTAGGTATTTTCCTGTGGAATCTGGTATTTGTCGGGGCCGGATACTTTTTCGGCGATGCAGCAATTAAGCTGCTGGCATAAACAGGGAGACGAAGCGGCGCAGTGAAAAGGCAGAAGAAGTGCAGACAGAGGAGGAGTTAGGAATGAAGATTGCAATGTTGACAAATAATTATAAACCTTTCGTAGGAGGGGTACCCATTTCCGTTGAAAGGCAGGCAAAAGAACTTGCAAAGCTGGGACATGAGGTGACGGTATTTGCTCCGGAATATAAACAGGCGGAAGACATCCGGCCCGGAGAACAGTTCGAAGATCCGCAGCAAACACGCAGGGAGCGTGTCATCCGCTACAAAACCAGCAGCAGAAAAATGGAAAACGGTATGGTATATCCAAGGATAATCAGCAGGGAGATCATTCAGGCCTTTGAAAAAGAACAGTTTGACTGCATCCATGTGCATCATCCGATGTTTGTGGGGCCGATTGCTTTATACCTGGGGAAAAAGTATAATCTGCCTGTCATATACACGTATCATACAAAATACGAGGATTATCTTCACTATATACGCCCGTTTCAGTCCGTAGAGGACAAGAGCGCCGTGCGGCAGGAGATATTCCGCCTGGGAAAAGAAAAGATAGTACCGGGATATATGAGGTGGTTTACAAACCAATGCGATTTGATACTGGCGCCCACCTTCAGTATGCAGGAAGCGATGCGAAAGAGCGGAACGAGGACTCCAACGGCGATTTTCCCCACGGGGCTGGAAGATTCCTTTTATATAAAGGATGAAGAAAAATGTACGGCTCTCAGGCAGCAGTACCTGCAGGGGAGAAAGCACTTGTTCTGTACAGTATCCCGCCTGGAGGAAGAGAAAAATCCGCGGTTTATGCTGAAGGGGATCGCAAGGCTGAAAGAGCGGATGGATGAGTCGTTCCGGGTATTGTTTATCGGAGAAGGAAGCATGAGATCCGAACTGGAAAAGATGGCTGCCGAACTGGGGATTTCCGAGGAAACTGTATTTGTAGGAAATGTAGAGAATCAGGAAATGAAACATTTTCTCGGGGCTTGTGAACTGTTTTTGTTTGCTTCCAAATCGGAAACGCAGGGAATTGTACTGGCAGAGGCTTTTGCAGCAGGTATTCCTGTTGTGGCGGTCAATGCTACCGGAGTGGAGGACATTGTAGTGAACGGGAAAAACGGATATGCGACGGCGGAAGACACGGAAGAATGGTCAGCGAGAATCATGGAGGCAATGGAAATAGAAAACTATGGCAGATTGAAAGAGCAGGCCGTGCTGACTGCATCCGGATTCAGATCATCCAGACTGGCCGTTTACGAAGAAATGCTTTACGCACAGTGTATAAATCAGAGAGAGAAAGAGGAATCCGCATATGAAAATGAGAGAAATCGGGCAGAACGTGTTGGGGCATCTATTTATCGGTTATTTAAAGCTTCTTAATAAAACAGTTACAATACAGTGGGCCGAAAATTCGATAAGCGGCGGAAGTCAGATATTCGGTTTCTGGCACGAGGACAGTTTTTTTATGAACATGATACTTTCAGAAATCTCGAAACAGACCAGTCCTGTCGATGTAATTGTGACTGCTGATAAAAGAGGAGACTATATTCAGAATATGATAGAGCGCAGCGGCGGCCACGCCCTGAGAGTGCCGGACGGTTTTGCCAGCTTCGGGGCGCTCAAAGTAATCATGCAGAACGCATACGAAAGAACCCGTTCCATCGCCGTAGCGCTTGACGGTCCCCTGGGGCCAAGGCATGAACCTAAAAAACTGGCCTTTTATCTGTCTGAACAGGCAGAAGAAGACTTTGTCGGTATCTCCGTTTCCTATTCTGCAAAACTCAGAATGACCTGGAGATGGGATAAATATGTGATACCGCTGCCGTTCTCCACAGTGACTGTCGCAGCTCATAATTACGGTGAAGTAAATAAAAAGAACATTCCTGAGCTTCCAACGAATGCAAATATTCCGAAATGTGGTATACTGTTAAACGTATAGGGGTCAGACCCCTCTGCAAAAGGGGCAGACCCTTTTGAAAAAAAATATCAGGAGGAAGTTATGGAAACGAATCATATATTAATCGTAGAGGATGACAAAGAAATCAGGGAAGGTGTCCAGATTTACCTGCAAAGCCAGGGATATAAGGTGTTTCAGGCTGCGGATGGAGTGGAAGGCCTGGAAGTTATGGAGAAAGAGGAGATTCACCTTGCAATCGTGGATGTGATGATGCCAAGGATGGATGGAATCAGGATGACAATGAAGCTGAGAGAGAAGTATGATTTTCCGGTGATTATGCTTTCAGCGAAGTCCGAGGAAGTAGACAAGATCATGGGCCTGAATATCGGGGCAGATGATTACGTAACAAAGCCGTTTACGCCAATGGAATTGATGGCGAGGGTGAATTCACAGCTGCGGCGTTACCGGAGGTTCATGGAGAAGCTGGAACCAAAGGAAAATGTGCATGCAATCGGCGGCCTGGAGATCAATGAGGATACGGTGGAAGTATTTGTGGATGGTAATCCGGTTAAAATGACACCGATTGAGTATAAGATTTTGCTGCTTCTGGCAAAGAATCCGGGGCGTGTTTTTTCTGCGGAAGAAATTTATGAAAGGGTATGGCAGGAAAAGGCTATAAGTACGGATACGATTATGGTTCACGTACGGAATATCCGGGAAAAAATTGAGGTGGATCCAAAGAATCCAAAATATTTGAAGGTGGTGTGGGGCGTTGGATACAAAATTGAGAAACAGTCATAGACTGGCTGTATTGCTGGCAATTGCGGTATTGATTATCTGTTCCGTGGGGATGGTGCTGGCTTACCCTGTATTTTCGAGGGAAATGCAGGATAGGCTGGATGAGACTAAGGTAAGTAATGACGAGGTGATCCAGATAGCCGGCGGGCTTATTGAGGGGAATTATATACTATACAATGAGGTATATGAGGAAACTGACAGAGCATATGTATTACAGAAGTATGGCGGCGACCGGTTCGACCTTTTGAGAAAATATATGGATTATGAAGTGTTCGACTGGGATGGAAACGCACTTCTGGAGAGCAATAGTAAGTCAGTACTTGAAAATCTGGTGAAAAAGGAGGATACCGCTTATGCCTTTCGCGCGGCATTTACTTTCCAGGATGACGGAGAACTCTCCGATATCCAGGTGAACGGGAATATGCTGGACGAGAGGACAGAATATGAGATTGAGCAGTATCTTCTGGATCAGCAGGTGATAAATTATGAATGGCGGGGGATTTCCGAGCCGACAGAGGTGCAGATCGTTTATGGTGTGACAGCGGAGAACTTGAATTCTTATATCGATAGCAATGAGCTGCATATCGATACTTCGGTAGCTGCACTGATCTCAAATTCTATGTTCAGTGGTTTTTTGTTCCTGTTTGCAGCCGTATTGGCAGTGACAGCGGTATTACTTTCTGTGAAAAAGAGTTTTGCGTTTGGAGGAGAAAAAGTATTCAGTGCACCGTTTGAAATCGTTGTGATTGTTCTGTGCATACTGGCAAGTGCTATGTATTATCCGGCCAAGGTTGTTTGGATTACGCTGGGGGGCGGGGCTGCAGAGTATATAACAGGCAGCAGCGGAGCGCCGAATTCAGCAATGTCCGCCATAATGAATGTGGCTATGTGGTTTTTGATATTTGGCATTGCATTCTGGGGTTTTGTCAGTCTGAGCGCGATGTTAACTATGAAAAAAGAATATTGGAAGCAGAGATCTTTATGTGTAAGGTTTCTGCGCTGGATGAAACAAGGCGGTGATGAATATGGGGAAAAAGTAAAGAAAGGAGCAGGTGGTATATGGGGCGGTATTAAGCGGTTCTGCAAAAGACAGTATGACGTGCTTATGCACCTGGATTTCCAGGATAGAACAAACAGGACGATTTTTAAGATTATCGCAATCAATTTTGTTGTTCTGGTAGTCGTATGCAGCCTGTGGTATTATGGAATCGTAGCACTCATTATTTATTCTGTTGCACTTTTTATCTTTTTGAAAAAATATTTTAATGATATCCAATCAAAGTATAAGCTGCTCCTCAGTGCGACAAACCAGCTCGCAGAGGGGGATCTGGACACACCAATTGAAGGAGATATGGGGATATTCAACCCTATTCAGGAAGAGATTAAGAGGATTCAGAACGGGTTTAAAAAGGCCGTGGAAGAGGAAGTTAAGAGTGAGCGGATGAAAACAGAACTGATCACGAATGTTTCCCATGATCTAAAAACACCTCTGACTGCAATTATCACGTATACGGATTTGGTAAAGAACGAAACAGACGATGATAAAAGGAAAGAGTACATTGATGTGCTGGAACGCAAGTCCCTTAGGCTGAAGGTACTAATCGAGGATTTATTTGAGATCAGCAAGGCAACCAGTAAGAATATAACTATGAATTTTATGCGGGTTGACATCGTTGACTTGCTAAAACAGGTTGGATTGGAGTATGATAATAAAATAAAAGAAACAAACCTGGATTTCCGCTGGAACCTTCCGGAACACAAGATCGTGCTGTGGCTGGACAGCCAGAAAACATACAGGATTTTTGAGAACCTAATTGTGAATATTACAAAATATGCGATGCCGCATACCCGTGTATATGTGGAGATGAAGGATCAGGACCATCAGGTGTATATCTCTATGAAGAATATTTCGGCCACGGAGCTGAGCTTCAATACAGACGAAATAACGGACAGATTTGTCAGGGGTGATGCATCAAGAAATACAGAAGGCTCCGGACTGGGGCTGGCAATTGCGAAAACATTTACCGAGCTGCAGCATGGCTGCCTAAAGATCTCGACAGAGGCGGATCTGTATAAGGCGGAAATCACCTTCCCAAAACGGCCCGAAGTATCGGAGCCCCAGGGAGAGGGAGCAGGACAAAATGAAACAGCGCAGGATGGAAATAAAGAAAACAATTAGTTTCCAACTGCTTTAAGGGGGTCAGACCCCTCTGCAAAGGGGTCTGACCCCCTTGAACTCCGTTTTCAGAATTGTTTTACATTTTAAGATTAACAAACAGGTTTTTAGAGGGGGAGTTAATGAATGAGTAAGAATTATAAACAACTCAAGGTCTGGCAGGGACTGGTAGTTTTGGTATCAGCTGCAGTTGTAATATTTATAGTTTCGCCTACGGTACTGTCACCCTTTGGCATTTATGGCTCATTATTGGCGGAATGGCTGATGCTTGCCGCCGCATTGGGGCTGGTTCTCGCGTTCAGGGGGAATCCGAGAGAACTGTTTCCATTCAGAAGACCGGCAGGCGCCGGTGTTTTTGGCACCTTTTTGATGTGGGTGGGAGCGTTTCTTATAGAAATGACACTTGTTCTGCTTGTGAGCATTTTCTTCATGGAAGAAATGCAAGGAGTGAATGCGGGCCTGAGTTCCCAGATGATGAATATACCTTTTCTGGCGGCAGTACTTATAGTAGCGGTCACACCGGCAGTCTGTGAGGAGATAATTTTTCGCGGTATTTTCTTCAAAAGCCTGAAGCCACACAAATATAAATGGGCAGCTATCTTGATTAGCGGAGTTGTATTTGGCGCATTTCACGGAGACATTTTCCGGTTTATCCCGACTGCCATCGGCGGAGTTGTCATGGCCTGGATTATATTGGAAAGTGGAAATATGTTCTATAATTGTTTCTTTCATTTTATAAATAATCTTCTGCCTATTATCCTGCTCTTTGGAATGAAAGATGTTTATGCGCAGCTCGGGGTGTGGAACGAGATTGGGTACGAGTCTACATCGATCCCCATGATGAGCGCAGGGCTGTATATGATGATGTGTGCGGCGGCTCCGGCCTGCATGTACATCGGTAATTATCTGCTGCATAGTCGAACGCCGGGTTATCGGGATAAACTGTTTCCGAAAGGAAAACCAGGAATTGTAATAGGGCTGATTGTCATTTCTGCCGTATTATTCTTCTGTGGCGCGGGCCTTGCAGTGTATGGGTTTATTTCTTTACAGACGATATAAAAACCGGTTCCGTGAAAAAACACGGGAACCGGTTTTTATATTGTAAAACGATTCTGAATATGGTACTCAAAGGGGTCAGACCCCTTTGAAGATCTCGATACTCCTCTCCAGGATTCCTTTCATATGAGCGATAGCGATTCCATAGTTCGTGATAGGAATATTCTGATCCTGGGCGCATTTCAGGCGGTACTTCATTTCCCTCTCGTTGAGAGTACATCCTCCGCAGTGGATGATCAGTTTGTATTTTGACAGGTCTATGGGAAATTCAGTTCCGCTGGAAAATTCATAGTTAATTTTTTTACCTGTATGACTGGTAATCCACCGGGGCAGTTTTACTGTCCCGATATCTTCGCATTGGCGGTGGTGGGTACAGCCCTCTGATATCAGGATTGTATCTCCTTCTTCCAATGTATCAAGAGCCTTTGCCCCGTTTACAACTGTCTCAAGATTTCCTTTATAACGGGCAAAAAGGATGGAAAAGGAAGTCAGTGGTATATCCCAAGGCACCATAGCAGCTACTTTTTCGAACGCCTGGCTGTCAGTGATTACGAGTGCGGGGGGATGACCGAGCTTCTCCATCGTTTCTTCCAGTTCGGTTTCTCTTGTGACGATGGAAACGGCGCCGGATTCCAGAACGTCACGGATTGTCTGCTGCTGCGGCAGGATCAGCCGTCCTTTGGGGGCTGATTTATCGATCGGAACGACCAGAACCACAAAGTCGGATGGCTTAATCAGGCCGTATACGATCCGGCGCTCATTCTCTACCGGCGCCTGCCGGGCAATCAGTTCCTTCAGTTCGTGGATATTCTCCCCGGTAACGGTACTTACTGCAATGACTTTGTCTGAGGGAACAGCAGGCATACATCCGGTAAAATCGGTATTGGAGCCAGGTGCCAGATCGGATTTGTTCAAAACAACCACATAAGGGATTTCTTTTTTCAAAATCCGATCGAGTATCCCGGCATCCACATCTGTCATGCCGGAAACGCTGTCAATGACGAGAACTGCGATGTCTGTCTTATTCAGGATCTGGTATGCCTTCTGAATTCTGAGCTCTCCCAGCTCCCCGGTATCGTCAAGCCCCGGTGTATCTATTATAACCACGGGGCCCAGCGGCAGCAGTTCCATCGCCTTGAGAACCGGGTCGGTGGTCGTGCCTTTGATGTCTGATACGATGGCAAGATTCTGACCGGTAATCGCGTTGATGATACTGGACTTCCCGGCATTTCTCCTGCCGAAGATGCCGATATGCACTCTGTCTGAAGAAGGTGCTGCATTTAAACTCATAAAAATACCCCCTGTAATTTAGTTTAGAAGCGGAAATCTCTTCTGTTATCCTGCTCAATCAGACGCAGATTGTCGATTACAACTGCACGCGCCTTCTCGTTAGGCACATTCATCACTTCTTTATCGATCAGTTTATCTCCGAGAGCCTTTGTCTCAGGGGAAGCATAATCCATCAGATATTCTTTCAGAGTCATCAGAGCATTCGGATGGCAGCAGTTCTGAATCTGGCCGCTCTTGCAAAGAGACATGAAACGGTCGCCGGTACGCCCTTCCCGGTAACATGCGGTACAGAAACTCGGAATATAATCCATCTGCATCAGCCAGCGGACAACCTCGTCCAGCGTTCTTTTATCGCTGACATCAAACTGTTCGGATTTGGCATCGTCCGGCTCTGGTTCGCAATAACCGCCCACGCTTGTGCGGGACCCTCCGCTGATCTGTGAAATACCCAGATGGAGCACTCTTTCACGGCATTTCTGGCTCTCTCTTGTGGAAATGATCATTCCTGTGTATGGGACTGCAATTCGGATACAGGCAACAATCTTGGCAAAGGTGTCGTCATCGATTCCGTTGTCAAAGGAATCTGCATCGATATCATCAGCATGGCGCAGGCGAGGGACACTGATCGTATGAGGTCCCACACCAAAAGCCGCTTCCAGATGTTCCGCGTGCATAAGAAGACCGGCAAACTCATAGCGGTATTTGTCCAGTCCGAACAGCACACCAACGCCTACATCGTCGATGCCGCCCTCCATTGCGCGGTCCATAGCCTCCGTGTGATAATCATAGTCGTGCTTCGGCCCTGTTGGGTGAAGCTGCAAATAGCTCTCTTTGTGGTACGTCTCCTGGAACAAAATGTAAGTGCCGATGCCGGCCTCCTTCAGAAGGCGGTAGTTCTCTACAGTAGTAGCCGCTATATTGATGTTTACACGGCGGATAGCGCCGTTCTTATGCTTGATACTGTAAATCGTTTTGATAGATTCCAGATAATAATCCATCGTATTACGGACCGGATCCTCCCCCGCCTCGAGAGCCAGGCGTTTATGCCCCATATCCTGCAGCGCGATCACCTCTTTGCGGATCTCCTCCTGGGAAAGCTGCTTCCTGGCAATGTGCTTATTCTTGCTGTGATAAGGGCAGTATGTACATCCGTTGATACAGTAGTTGGACAGATAAAGAGGCGCAAACATCACAATGCGGTTGCCGTAAAAGTCTTTTTTAATCTGTTCCGCCAGTTTAAAAATTTCCTCATTTTTCTCCTCGATCTGACAGGCCAGCAGCACAGAGGCCTCACGGTGGGTAAGTCCCTTTCTTTTCTTTGCCTTCTCAATAAGAGAATCGATCAGGGCTTCATTACATTTGTTCTCGTTGGCATAAGCCAGTGTCTCCAGAATTTCTTCATGGTTAATAAAATCTTCGGCGTGTTTGGAATTTACATCATACATTTAGGTATCCTCCGTTTATGATTGTATAGATATATTTAATAGTAACAGGTTCAGGCGTCACTCGGGAGCAACAGCAGCGCTCAGACTACGCGACAGAGCCGCCGTGTTGAGTGAGTCGCCCCGGGAAACAGCAATTTGATAGCCGATCGACTCCATACGGCGTTCTAGGCATTTCCGGCATTCCGCTGCTTCATCCCCGGTGCAGATCTTATTGTCGTAGAGCAGGTAATCTCCCCGCACCTCAACGGGCGAAAGGTTGGGCATGACCACATTGGCGCCGGCCAAAATCCCTTTTTCCCTGCCGTCCGGAGCAATGGTTCCAAGGGCAGTAGTTGCGGGAAGCAGTACTTTCGGCAGCATCAGGCGTAGCAGCCCCAGCATAAACAGCGTCAGTTCCAGCGTTCCTGCTGCGTATTCGGCAAAGGGTGTCTCATGGTGAGGAATAAAGGGACCGATTCCTACCATCTGCGGATCCAGCTCCTTAATAAAAAGCATATCGTCGGCCAGATTTTCCGGCGTCTGGAAGGGAGAACCAACCATAAAACCGGTACCTGTCTGATAGCCGATTTCTTTCAGATCCCAGAGACACTGCTGGCGGTGGGCTGCGGACAGGGATTGTGGATGCAGCCGCCGATAGTGGGCGGCATCAAAAGTCTCATGTCTGAGAAGATAGCGGTCCGCACCCGCATCAAAAAGAAGCTGATAACTCTCCCGTGTCCTCTCACCGAGGGAAAGCGTAATGGCGCAATCCGGAAAATGCTGCCGTATATTATGCACGATATCCGCCATAATTTCATCGGTATAGTATCCATCCTCCCCACCCTGCAGTACAAAAGTACGAAAGCCAAGGCCATACCCCTTGTGGCAGCAGTCCAGCACGGCCTCCTTATCCAGCCGGTAACGGCGGGCGCTGCGGTTGCTCTTGCGGATGCCGCAGTAGTAGCAGTCGTTTTTACAGTAATTCGTAAACTCAATCAGGCCGCGGATATACACATCGTGTCCATAGTATTTATGCCGGACTGTACGCGCACGTTCAAATAAATACTCTGCCAGTTCCGGCGTGTGGCCGCGGATAAGAGCCGTCCATTCTTCCCTGGAAAGCGCACCGGTCTGTTCCAGTTTATCAATCAAATGCTTCATAGAAAATTCTCCTTTTCATGGGCACTCCAAAACGGTACCCGGACTCTTTCATACCCAAAGGGCATCCCGTAATACATGCCCTGACGGGCGGGTCTGCTGCAAAGCAGCAGAATAAGGTATACCCAAAGGGCATCCCGTAACACATACCCTGACAGACGGGGCTGCCAGTTCCCTACTTCGTCTTGGCATAAATCGTTTTCGTGCTGACACCGGGCAGCATACCCAGCTTCCCGGAAAGAGCACTGATAACGTCATTCGGCGCGTCCATGGCAATACTGATAATGGAAATATTCTTTTCCCGATATGGAATGCCCATTCTGCCCACGATGTACTGCCCGTATTCACTGAGCAGATGGTTCAGCTCCTCCACCGAATCGGTACAGTCCAGAACGATTCCAATCAAAGCAATTCTCGTCTCCATAAAACCTCCTTATATCCTCAGAATATAGACAAGTGCAAAAAAATACCTGCACCAAAGGCGCAGGCGATAAAAAGGGGCAGTCTTCCCCCTCTTAGAAACGAGAAAAAATCCCGTATCAATCATCTCTGTGCGCCTTCTTACTCAGGTGTAACCCTTTATAATCAGAACGAATTTTAATAAATTATAGCACAACAAATAAATATAAACAACATATTTTCTTTCTCTAGTACAGTATTGCACTAATAATTCATCAATAAGCACCTGCTGTACTAGCGTTTTTATTGACAAAACGAATGGCGTGTGATAAATTTAGACTATAGTACAAACATTAGTCCAGACTGCGCTTTTTGTAAGCACAGAATAAGGCGAGCGAGGGTTGGAATCATGAGTCTGATTACGAACATTCAGAAGTATTCGATCCATGACGGAGATGGGATACGTACGACGGTTTTTTTCAAAGGCTGTCATTTGAGGTGTGTCTGGTGCCACAATCCGGAGACACAGAGTTTTAAGAAGGAGCTGCTGTACGACAGTGAAAAATGTGTGGGCTGCGGAGGCTGCGCGGCTGCCTGTCCGAATGGGGCAATTGAAATGTCCGGACAAAAAGCCATTACCGACAGGGCGAAATGTACGGCCTGTGGGAAATGTACGGATTATTGCAACCGGAACCTTCGGGAGATAGCGGGAAAAGAATATACGGTCAATGAACTTGTGAAGGAGCTCAGGAAAGATGAGATGTTTTACGAGGAATCCGGCGGAGGGGTTACGCTTTCCGGCGGAGAAGTGATGGCGGCTGACATAGAATTTGTGGAAGCGCTTGTGAAAAAGCTGTATCACTTCGGTATCTCTGTCACAATCGATACATGCGGGCAGGCGCCGTATGAAAATTATAAACGGATTCTGCCATATACGGACACTTTTTTGTATGACATCAAGACATTGGATACGGAGCTGCATAAAAAGTATATGGGGTCCGGCAATGAGCTGATTCTGGAAAATTTGGAAAAGCTGAGCCGGGACGGGGCCAGAATCTATATTCGTATTCCGGTCATCAAAGAAGTGAACGGCAATGAGGAAGCGATGAAGGCGATGATCCGTTATCTTCAGGAGAAAAACATTCATGCAGCAAGAGTGAACCTGCTGCCATATCATAACACGGGCTCCGGTAAATACCTGAAAGCGGGCATTTGCTACGAAGGGGCAGACATGCATGCACCCGACAGGGAAGAAATGAATCATTTTGTGGAATTATTCCGGAAAGCCGGATTCCAGGATGTAAAAATAGGAGGTTAAGTATGGAAGAAAGAGGAATGAATGCACGCATAAAGGCGCTTAGAAAGCTGAGCCTGGATACACCTGCGCATATTGATCTGGAGCGGGCGCTCAGTGAGACCGCTACCTACAAGAAATATGAGGGCGAATTGTCTGTGCCCGAGCTGCGCGGACAGGTATTAAAGGATTATTTTTCAACAAAGACGCTGTATATCGGTGAGGGCGAGCTGATTGTGGGGGAGAAAGGGGATTCCCCGCAGGCGGCGCCGACATTTCCGGAACTGTGCTGTCATACAGTGGAAGATATGCATGTCATGAACGACCGGGACCTGATTAATTTTAAGGTGAAGGAAACAGACTATAAAGTACAGGAAGAAGTTATGATTCCATACTGGGAAAAACGTTCTATGAGGAGCCGGATTCTCCGCCAGATGACACCGGAGTGGAAAGACGCCTATGAGGCCGGCATTTTTACGGAATTTATGGAGCAGAGGGGGCCGGGACATACGGTCGGCTCAGTAAAAATTTATGAAAAAGGTTTTGTGGATTACAAAGAAGATATTCAGAATGCGATCGACAAGCTGGATTTTATGAACGATACCGAAGCATTTGATAAGAAGAATGAACTGGAAGGCATGAAGCTGGCCTGCGATGCCATCATAATACTTGGGGAAAGATATGCTGCATATGCACGTGAACTGGCGGCAAAGGAGGAAGATGCAGGCCGCAGAGAAGAGCTTCTTCAGATTGCAGCCAACTGTGATGTAGTTCCCGCTCACAAGCCGGAGACTTACTGGCAGGCAATCCAAATGTACTGGTTTGTGCATCTTGGCGTGACGAGTGAACTGAATCCCTGGGATGCCTACAGCCCGGGACGCCTGGATCAGCATCTGAATCCGTTCTACGAAAAGGATGTGGAGTCCGGCATTCTGGATGATGACAGAGCGCTGGAACTTTTGGAGTGTCTCTGGGTTAAATTCAACAACCAGCCAGCGCCTCCAAAAGTTGGTATTACACTGAAGGAGAGCAGCACTTATACGGATTTTGCAAATCTGAATACGGGCGGCATTACACCGAACGGAGAAAATGGTGTGAATAATGTCAGCTATCTGATTCTGGACTGTATGGATGAGATGAAGCTGCTGCAGCCAAGTTCCAATGTACAGATCAGCAGAAAAACGCCTCAGAAGTTTCTGAAGCGTGCCTGCGAGATCTCCAGAAAAGGCTGGGGACAGCCCGCATTTTATAATACTGAAGCTATCGTTCAGGAGCTTCTCAACGCAGGAAAATCGCTGGAGGATGCAAGACGCGGAGGAACCAGCGGCTGTGTGGAAACGGGGGCTTTTGGAAATGAAGCTTATATTCTGACCGGATATTTTAACATACCGAAGGTGTTCGAGCTGACATTGAATAATGGGTTTGACAAGATGACCGGTAAGCAGCTGGGATTAAAGCTGGGCAATGCGGCAGATTTTGCTTCTTATGACGAGTTATTTGATGCATTTAAGAAACAGATGAAGTATTTTATTGATATCAAGATCAAGGGAAGTAATGTGATCGAAAAGATTTACGCCGAATATATGCCCGTGCCGTTTCTTTCAATTATTACGAACGACTGTATTTCCAAGGGAAGAGATTATAACGGCGGTGGTGCAAGGTACAATACGAAGTACCTGCAGGGCGTAGGTATCGGTACGATTACAGACTGTCTTTCCGCTGTGAAATATCATGTTTACGACAAAAAAACATTTACCATGGAAGAATTGATGCAGGCGTTGGATGATAACTTCGAGGGGCATGACCGAATTGCGAATCTGGTGCGCAATAAGACCCCGAAATACGGGAATGACGATGACTATGCAGATGATATTATGCGCTCTGTGTTTGAATATTACAGGAGCCAGGTAACGGGGCGTCCGAATATGCTGGGGGGGACGTACAGGATTAATATGCTGCCGACGACCTGCCATGTGTATTTCGGTGATGTGATGATGGCGAGTGCAAACGGGCGTCTGGCGCACAAACCGGTATCCGAAGGAATTTCTCCGGAGAAGGGGGCGGATACCAACGGACCGACAGCTGTCGTGAAGTCCTGCGCGAAGATGGACCACCTGCAGACAGGAGGGACACTGCTGAACCAGAAGTTCACACCAAGCGTGGTGTCGGGAGACGAGGGTCTGGAGCAGATGGCAAATCTGGTGCGCACGTATTTCAACATGGATGGACACCACATCCAGTTCAATGTAATTGACAGAGAAACCCTGATCCAGGCACAGAAGCATCCCGATGATTACAAGGACCTGATTGTGCGTGTGGCAGGCTACAGCGACCATTTCAGAAATCTGAGCAAAGCGCTGCAGGATGAGATTATTGAAAGGACGGAACAGAATTTTCACTGATAATTCGTCTGATGACAGGTTTCACTTTTGAGGATTAAGTGGTAAGATATAAGAAAAATATAAGATCCTTGGAGGTAGAAGATGAGAACAATCAAAGCACAGAAACTGACAGCGGAAGCATTTTCAAAGTATGGGGAGTTTTATAACCTGGTGGAGCCGGAGGGGAACGCTCTTGGAGCATTCTATAATGACAAAGTAGCGCTTCCTGTTTCCGGAAGGGTTCCGGTCACCTTCTCATCTCTTGTCACGGAAAAAGCAGACAAGATGATCATTAATTCTGCAGAATATCATAATTATACAGGGGAAGGGATCCTTCCGCTGGACGGAGATGTTGTGATTCATGCAGCGCCTCCGACAAAAGACCCGGTACCGCAGCTGACAGAAGCCTTTGTTGTGCCGAAGGGAACCGTGGTGAAGCTGAATACGGGCGTATGGCACCTCGCGCCGATGCCGGTGGAAGAAGATGTGGTACATGTACTGATTGTTCTGCCGGAAAGGGTTTATGCGAATGACTGCTTCGTGGTGGATTATCCGGAGGAAGACTGGATTGAGATCGAACTGTAGAATACAGCAGGCAGCCATGAATAAAAGAGAGACTGTCTGGTTTTCCGGCGCAGTCTCTTTTCCGGCTGTAAAGGGGCCTGACCTTTGTAACAGATAAGAGGAAATTAAAAAGGTGGGAATATGTCAGAAATTAGAAAGCGCATCGTATTTTATGGCCGTGTCCAGGGCGTAGGGTTCCGTTACACCGCCAAATATCTTGCACAGTCACTGCAGCTGACCGGATGGGTGAAAAATGAATGGGACGGCACGGTAACCATGGAAATCCAGGGGCGGGAGCCAATGATAAACAAATTGCTGGTGGGGTTGAACCAGGGACATTTTATAACAATAGAAGGGATGGATACGGAAGAAATTCCCCTGGAGAAAGAAAGCAGTTTCACCGTGCGGTAAAAGTGAAGGGGTCTGACCCCTTTGCCCCTGATTGACAAAAAATAAACAAGGAGGACGATTATGAAATTAGGATTTATTGGAACAGGCAACATGGCAGGCGCTATTATGGGCGGCATTATTAAAGAGGGGATTTTCAGTGCAGAAGAGATCATCGGTTCGGATGTGTTTGAACCGGGGAGAGAAAAGGCCAGATCTTTATATGGAATTAACGTAACAGCAGATAACAAGGAAGTTGTTGAGAAGTCAGAGGTGGTTGTTCTTTCTGTAAAACCGCAGTTCTATGCATCAGCAATTGAGGAAATCAAAGATTTTGTCAGAGATGACCAGATCATCATTACGATTGCGCCTGGAAAAACACTGGCCTGGCTGGAGGAACAGTTTGGCAAAAAGGTGAAAATAGTTCGTACAATGCCGAACACACCGGCAATGGTAGGAGAGGGGATGACGGCTGCCTGTCCGAATGAGTATGTGACAGAAGAGGAACTGAAGCATACAGTCAGTATCCTGAGTGCGTTTGGAAAAGTGGAAGTAGTACCGGAGAGACTGATGGATGTTGTTGTTTCTACAAGCGGAAGTTCACCGGCCTATGTATTCATGTTTATTGAAGCAATGGCAGATGCAGCAGTTGCCGATGGCATGCCGAGGGCACAGGCATATAAGTTCGCTGCACAGGCCGTATACGGCAGCGCCAAGATGGTCCTGGAGACGGGAAAACATCCTGGAGAACTTAAAGATATGGTGTGCTCTCCTGCAGGAACTACGATAGAAGCAGTCAGAGTCTTGGAAAGGAATGGATTCAGAAGCGCGGTAATAGAGGCAATGAAAGCCTGCACTGAGATATCTAAAAATATGTGATTTTTTTACTAACAATCAGCAGCGGATGGGGACGCTCCATAAAGGGATAGCCGAAAGCCTCCCGGAGAACATCCATGTCCTTTCAAAACGCGGCCGCGGACCTAAGAAATTCTAGGCGGGAAACAGCCCTGAAAATGGAGCACCACTGACACATCACGAGAAATCCGATGATTTCTCGCGCTGGGTCAGCTGATTTTTGGATTCGGAATCCAAAAATCTCTCCATTTTCAGGGCTGTTTCCCACCAAGAATTTCTAAGG
>NZ_CYZU01000024.1 GCF_001404335.1 Faecalicatena contorta | reverse complement strand
AGTTGAAGAAGTTTTTTCCTCATCACCTCCTCTTTGAAAGTCGATTCAAATATGAAAAATCAAGCGGAAATGACACCCGCTCTATTTGTCATGCCCTAATCGACTGTGAATAGTAACAAAGAACGAGCGATCCTACTATGCGGTGCGTGACCTGCTGACCTACTATGGCGCTGAACGCACTGCATTTTCCATTATCAACCGCTATGTACGGTTTGCCGATAAGGATGAAACAAAGCGGAGAAGCGAATGGCAGACAAATCAGCGTTGGGCGTGGTTTCTCGGTGAGGGGCGTGGGCGGCTGAAACTGACGACCGAACCCGAACCGTACAATTTCCAGCGTACTTTAAACTGGTTGGCAAGGCAGGTCGCCCCTACCTTGCAGGTAGCGGAAAAGCTGGATAAACAGAACAACACGACGGTGATTAAGGACATGGTGAAACATGCGAAGCTCTCCGACCGATTGGAAAAGGTCTTGCGGCAGCTCTCAGTCACCGTGGAGGAAATGACTGTCAAGGAGGAATAAGAAATGTGGCACAACATATTGTTTGACCTGCTGCTGGTATCGGCAGGTATGGGAATGGGCGTGGTACTTATGTGTATCCTGCAAGTCGGGAAAGAAGCGGACACCCACTTAGAAGAAATGGAAAGGAGTAATGAAAAATGAACTTTGGACAGAACCTTTACAACTGGTTTTTGAGTAATGCACAGAGCCTTGTGCTTATGGCAATCGTTGTGATTGACATTTACTTGGGATTTAAACGTGAGTTTAGTAAACTGATTGGCTTTCTGGTGATTGCCTTAATCGCTGTCGGTCTGGTATTTAATGCCGCTGGCGTAAAAGACGTACTCTTAAACCTGTTCAACAAGATTATTGGTGCATAATCTTTAATTGTAGATTATGAAAATAGTTGGTATAATATCTCTATACTATACCAACTAGGAGGGATAATATGTCTGATATTTCGGTTAGTCAAGACTTTACTGAATTTTGCAAAAATCTTCGAATGAATAGTTCTACTGTAAAAGATATTCAAACTCGATATCACGCTATAACCAAAAGAATAAATAAAGATTTTTGGTCAACAGAATCAGAAACCAATCACAGTTTTTATGTAGGATCTTATGGTAGAGGAACTGCTATTTATACAAGTGACATTGATATTGTAGTAGAGTTACCGTGGTCTGAATACACAAAATATAACGCCTATAGTGGAAATGGTCAGACTGCTTTATTACAGGCAGTAAAAACATCACTGCAGAAAACCTATTCTTCGTCAAATGTTGGCGGGGATGGGCAAGTTGTTGTAATTGACTTTTCTAATGGGATAAAATTCGAAATTGTTCCTGCTTTTATACTCAATGAGGATACATATATATATCCTGATACTCATAATGGTGGAAGTTGGAAATATATGAAACCCAAAGAAGAAATGGCTGTTTTCAGTGGAAGAAATTCCATATCTAACAATAATCTTAAAAAATTGTGTAGAATGGCTAGAGCTTGGAATAGTAATATGTCAGTTCTGATGAGTGGGATTTTAATAGATACCATTGCATACCGTTTTATGCAATCTTATGAATATGCAGATAAGTCTTATTCATATTTTGATTGGTTATCAAGGGATTTTTTTAAGTATCTGTATGACAATGCCGATAAAGAATATTGGATTAAATTTGGGGATAATAAACAGCATGTAACCAAAAAATATTCTTTTAAAAGTGAAGCTAAAAATGCTTATGATTTATCTATAGCTGCTATAAGTGCTGCAAATAAGGACTATTCATATACATGGCATAGTAAATGGAGGGAAATTTATGGAACAAAATTCCCATTATAGAGAAAGTCTTTTTGTTCAACTAAAAGAGGCTTATGGTAAAGTGGTTTATACTTATACTAGTCATTTGAAAAATGTCAATTCCTTGGAAAGATATTTAAAAAGAATAAAGTATAGTCAAATCATCTTCTCAGCGCTTTCAACAGGGGGGTTTTTAGGAGCAATTATTACCGATGAAAACATGTTGACTATCATTGCTGGTTTCTTTTCCACGCTTTTGCTTGCATTTAATCTTTTTTTCAAAAATTTTAATATTGAAAATGAAATAAAGCAGCATCTCTTTGCATCGGATGAGTTATGGTTCATTAGAGAAAAATATATTTCGCTAATGACCGATTTTAATCTTTTAAAAGATGAAGAAATCATTGCAAAAAGAGATGCATTGTTACAAGAAACCTATGAAATCTATAAATCCACACCTAAAACTGATTATAAAAGTTATACAAAAGCTCAAAAAGCATTAAAAGAAGAAGAGGAACAGTTCTTTACAAATGAAGAACTCAATCAAATATTACCTTCTCATTTAAGAAGCAGCAAGCCTTAAAGGTTTACTGCTTTTTTCTTGCTCATTTTTATGAGTGGGAATCTATTATGAACAAAAATATTTTCAAGGATATAAGAAGCCGTGTCATCTGTGTTGGAATTTTCGCATAGCTTTACCACAAGAGTGAAATCTGGCAGGAAATCAAAAAACTACCGCTTGCTGCCTATCCGCTGAACCAATTAGAAGAATTTCCCCACTTTGTATTTGATGTAGATTATCCGGTCTTGGTGGGAATACTATCAGAATTGAAAGGACGTGATTTATCACTATGTATGATATGTGATTATATATCCTTAACACCACAAAGCCTTATCATGAAGACGAGGACGGTTACGCTGGCGCATGATTTCCCTGCCCTTTGACCTTTGAGAAAATCAAGGAAAAATTAGGCGTGGAAAAAGAGGAAGATTTTGAAATCGAGGACTACGAGCTGCCTTTTTCCCTCAAGCCAGATATGCTGCTTTGGGAAATCAACGCCCTGTGCCGCATGGTGCAGGAAATCGAGGGCACGCCCCTTGGCTATGAATTAAGCGAGATACAGGCAAAGTGGTTTCACAACATCAGCGAATTTTTCGGCCATAAGGACGAGATATGCCACTATTATGTGCCGGACTCCGCTTCTCTGGCAGAATACCTCGTCATGGAAGAACACCGTTTCGGGGAGCTGCCGCCGGAACTTATTAAGCACATAGACTTCATTCCTACGGTCATGAACTGGAACAAAGCGACGAATACCTCTTTACGACCAGCGGCGTGTTCCGCTATCGGTAAGGCGGTGGTTGCCTTTGGAGGAAATGCGTGTCTACATTGCCAACCTTGGCAAGTACAACGAGGGCGAGCTTGTGGGCGACTGGTTCACGCCGCCCGTGGACTACGACGAGATGGCAGAACGAATCGGCTTAAATGACCGATACGAAGAATACGCTATCCATGACTATGAGCTGCCCTTTGAAATCGACGACTACACGCCCATTGAGGAAGTCAACCGCCTGTGCGAAATGGTGGAGGAACTGGACTATCCGCTGAATGAGGTGATTGACGACCTTTTGTAGCGTGGAGGAACTCTACGACCACAGGGACGACATTATCCAGTACCCTTGCGACAACATGGTAGACGTTGCCTACCACTTAATTGATGAGTGCGGCGTTCTGGGCGAGATACCCGACCGATTGAGAAACTACATAGACTATGAAGCCTTTGCCCGTGACATTGACTTCTATGGGTGCTTCATAGAAACCAGATACGGAGTCTTTGAGTGCCCGTATTAACAAGCTGGCAGACCTGCACAAACGTGTGTTTCTGGCAACTAATTTTATATATGACAACAGGTGGTAAATCATCTGTTTTATGCAGCAGTCTGTGAAATGCAGGCTGCTGTTTCCATTTTAAGAGAAAGGAATGGTACAAAACATTGAAGAAAATAAGAAGCTATACCAGCATTTGGAGCGTGGAAAAGGTCATTTACGCTATCAACGACTTTCAGCTCCCGTTCCCCATCACATTTGCACAGATGGCATGGTTCGTGGTATCCCTCTTTGCGGTGATTGTGTTTGCAGAACTGCCGCCCCTAAACATGATTGACGGGGCGTTCCTCAAATACTTTGGTATCCCCGTGGCAGTGACGTGGTTCATGAGCCAGAAAACCTTTGACGGAAAGAAGCCTTATGGTTTCCTAAAATCCAGTATCAGCTACCTGCTGCGCCCGAAAGTGACCTACGCCGGAAAAGCGGTGAAGCTGAAAATGGAAACATGGAATACCACCATAACGGCAGTTAGGAGTGATGTGTATGTTCCCCATTAAATATACCGAAAACAATCTGGTGTTCAACCATGACGGGGAGTGCTTTGCCTACTATGAACTGATACCTTACAATTATTCATTCCTGTCGCCGGAGGAAAAGTACATGGTGCATGACAACTTCCGGCAGCTAATCGCACAGAACCGTGACGGGAAGATACACGCCTTGCAGATCAGTGCCGAGTCCAGTATCCGGCAGACACAGGCACGCTCCAAAAAAGAGGTCACAGGCCGGCTCCGTGAGGTGGCTTGTGCAAAGATAATATCAGTCAGGACAGAGCGCATTTACTGTCTGGAATTGCCCGTTGTCCTCAATGTGGTTCGGCTATGAATGTTGACTGTAACCAGTGGACGAACAAGGACGGAACTTTTCGAGAGACATTTACCTAAGTGTGCAGTCATTATAAACGGGCAAAAGGGACAAGCCAGTGCCGGAGGAATGGAATATCAATGGAGCGGTTGGAAAAGGAAGTATTGGAGTATACGAAGAAACTTTTACGCAATCCGAAGTTTACCCGTGACATCAAAGCAAAAATAGGTGTTGCTGTGGATGTGACGGAGATTCAGAAAGAAATATCAGCTTATGAAAAGGAACTGAATCGACTTGCAAGAAGCCGGACGAATCTGGAGCATGACATTGACAGCTTACCGGACGATAAATATGCAGAGAGAAAACGAGATGAATATAATAGACAGTTGGACAAAATATACAATCAGATTTATGCTGTTGAAGATAGCGTAGAAAGGTGTTAAAGGCGAATTATCATTGCGGATCAAGAATCTCTAAATGTGGACATGATTTACAAGATTCTGCTGTCCTTTGATGAAATCTATGATAAAATGAATGACAGAGACAAGTGTGAGCTGATTTAGTACATGATAAAAGAAATCAAGCTGTATATGCCGGAAGAACAGAGGGTACAGGGTCATGCGGTAAAGAGTATTGTGTACTCGTTTTCGATAGAGGAAGATGTGATTCAGGCTTTACGGGTAAAAGAAACACACGTTGAAACCATAGTACTTTTGTCCCACAAATCACCAGACAGCACTATAAATGTGAAAGTGGAATTTGGTGAATGCGGAGGTAAAGATGTCATTGGGGCTGACAATGTATGATGCTACTAATGCAGTAGAGTAATTGAAAAAGCCAAGGAAGCATCTGCCGAAAGAAAAGATAGAAGCAATAACGGATGCACTTAAATACTTTGAGGTAATCTAATGGATGAAAAGATTTATCAGATTGCAGAGCAGATAGCCCAATTACATCAGGAAGCTTATGAGATTTATTTGCCATTGGTTGAAGATGTGTTTAGTAGAATTGTGTCAGAAGATGAATTGTCACATTTGCTTGATTATTTACAGGATTTTGCTTGTGATGAGAGAATACTGGAATTGTATAAAATGGTGTGCAGGAGATATTTATATGTATATCCTAGATGTATCAAATTTTACATTGAAGCATATTGGGAAATGTGGGAAGATGAAAGTAAAGAAGTAAAAGATTTTAAGTAAGATGTCAGTAACAATAAGAAAATACTGGATATAGTTGCGGGAGGTACAATGGGAAAGGTAATTAAAGAAACGATTCATGCCAATGGGATAGATATCGGAATTTATACGCAGGATTTTGAAAATGAATTTATTTCATTAACAGATATTGCACGATATAAAAGTGATGATCCAACAGCAGTTATTCAAAACTGGATGAGAAAGCGCGATGTGATAGAATTTTTGGGATTATGGGAAAGACTTCATAATCCAGATTTTAACCCCCTCGAATTCGAGGGGGTTAGAAAGCAGGCAGGAGCAAATGCATTTACAATGTCGCCAAAGAAGTGGATTGATGCTACAGATGCAATTGGTATTGTTTCAAAAGCAGGACGTTATGGCGGAACATATGCTCATAGTGATATTGCTATGTCTTTTGCAACTTGGATTTCTCCCGAATTTCAATTGTATATTATGAAAGATTACAGGAGATTAAAGACAGACGAGAATAGCCGATTATCTTTAAACTGGAATTTGAATAGAGAGATTTCAAAGTTGAATTACAGGATACATACGGATGCGATTAAGGATAATTTGATTCCACCGGAATTGACACCAGCACAAGTAGCGTATACCTATGCTAATGAAGCGGATATGTTAAATGTAGTCCTGTTTGGAAAAACAGCGAAACAATGGAAAGATGAAAATCCGGGAAAAAGATATTAAAGATGTCAAGGTTGCTTTGGAAAGAGTGTATTTATATATCTGCAATCAATATAATTGGAAAGCTGAAGAAATTATTATTTGATATACTTATTTAAGATAAAAACTATTGGTATAAGGTGTTGGAGTATTAGACAATTATAGATTTCCTTCTAAAAAAATGGAAACTAATTCGAACAGGAAATAAGTAAGATTTTGTGGGAAAGAGGTAATACTGTTGAAAGTATTGTACTCTTGTCCCACAAATCACCAGATAGTGTCATCAATGTGAAAGTGGAATTTGGAGAAGGTGAGGGTGCAGTGCCATTGGAAGCAATAGCAGAACGGGCAAAGGAATATCAGCCAAAACCGAAAGTTACGTATAAAATGATACAGGAATATGTTGAGAAAAAAATACGGATTTAAATTACATACTGCGTATATCGCAGAGATAAAGAGGTCTTTTGGATTGATAATGTATGATGCCCCTAATGCGGTAGAGGACTTGAAACAGCCGAGGAAATGTCCGCCGATAGAAAAAGTAGAAGCGATAAAGGAAGCTCTTAAATATTTTGAGGTGATTTGATGGATTCAAAAATATGTCAGATTGCAGAGCAGATAGTTCAGTTGAATCAAAAAGCCGATGAAGTTTATTTGCCATTGGTCGAGGATGTATGTAGTAGAAAAGTACCAGAAGATGAATTGTCACATCTTCTTGACTATTTATTAGACTTTGCATGCGATGAAAAAATATTGGGATTGTATAAAGGAGTGTGCAGAGGCTATTTGTATGTATATCCGAGATGCATCAAATTTCATATTTAAGCATATCGAGAAACGTGGGAAGACGAGGGGGGAAATGCTTAGAAAATGATTTGTAGCTTAAGCAGAAGATAAGCGTTTTAAGAGACATTTTGCATGAGCCTATGATGAGAGAATAGGAGAGCGTATAAGGCGAAAATTGTGAAAGAGACTATTCATGCTAAAGGCATTGATATTGGCATCTATACAACAAATTTTGAAAGTGAATTTATTTCTTTAACCGATATTGCAAAGTATAGAAATGAAGATGACCCAAGATTTATGATTCATAACTGGATGTGCGATCGTAACATAATAGAATTTTTAGGCGTTTGGGAAAAATTGCATAATCCAGATTTTAACCGTGTGCAATTCGAGGCGGTTAAAAATGAGGCGGGGTTAAATCGTTTTGTTATGACACCGACAAAGTGGACTACACAGATGAATGCCATCGGCATTGTTTCAAAAGCAGGACAATATGGTGGAACGTATGCCCATAGTGATATTGCGATGTCCTTTGCAGCTTGGATTCCTCCAGAAGTTCATTTATATATTATGAAGGACTGCAGAAGATTAAAGACAGATGAGAATAGCCGATTGTCTCTGAATTGGAATTTGAAAAAAGTTATAATACCCCCTACCATGCCAGCTTGATGGGAAATGGCAAAATGGTAAAAGAACAGGGAATAGCTGCATTTTTGGCACAGCGAAAAGAGAACTATACCTGCCCGGAATATGAAGGAATTATTTCCATTCATGATGCAGAATGCAGTGAGTGCCAGTAGATAATGTGATTAGGAGAAAATACCCATGGAAAAGAAGATGA
This sequence comes from Faecalicatena contorta, assembly GCF_001404335.1. Lineage (GTDB taxonomy): Bacteria > Bacillota > Clostridia > Lachnospirales > Lachnospiraceae > Faecalicatena > Faecalicatena contortus_B. The sequence goes on along the minus strand of NZ_CYZU01000024.1, from coordinate 71,861 downwards.
GTTGTTGCGGTACCGTATGTTCGGATTGTGAGTATTACCCGGCGGATTGCCGGGGGTGCAGAGAGATAAAGGGTAAGGTGTTCTGGCTGGAATACACAGGAGAAAGCTGCTGTGACATTTATGAATGCTGTATCAATCAAAGAAAATATGGGCACTGCAGTCAATGTGAGGAATTGCCATGTAGTCGCTATGACCGTGAAGACCCGACCAAAACGAAGGAAGAAAATGAAGCGGATCACGCTATGCAGATGAAGAATTTAAAAGAGCACAAGGGGGAAGAGCGAAAGATGAAAAGAGAATTGGGGATTGCGCGATGCGGGCTTGCCTGCTGTTTATGTTCGGAAAATACAAACTGTGCAGGCTGTAATTCCGGGGATTGTCCGGGTAAAGACTGGTGTGAGAACAGAAAATGTTCATTGGAAAAGGGAATTAGGCATTGCTATGCGTGTGATGAAGACTGCCAAAAAGGATTATTAACCAAAATAAAGCCATATGCGTTTAACTTATTTTCGAAAAGGTATGGAGAGAAGCAGCTTTTAGACTGCCTGGAGGCAAACGAGAAGGCGGGAGTTATTTATCATCGTGAAGGGATAAGCGGAGATTATGATGATTTTGAGGATGTGGAGAAGCTGATTGAATTTATCAGAACAGGCAGCCGTACTTGATTTTGGAGGAAAGGGGGGATGGGAATTGAAAGATTTTGTAAGAGACAACCTTGGTTTCCCTCTGTGGCCTGAATTTCGGGCTATGTCCTATGAAGTTTGACGGCTATTGTACGGGTTGCGGAGGCGGAGAGGGGGACCAGTCCTGCAAAATAGCCAAGTGCAGTATCCAGCACGGTAAGATCAGTTTTAGCAACTACTCTGATGCGTGACAGTAAGACAGAAAATTAGTGATACGGAAATTTTGAACAATGGCTGTAAACTTCAAAATCAACCAAGAATCGAGATGTCGGAATTTCTGAAAGCTTAGAAAAAAGTATTTTGTAATGCGAATATGATAAAGTAAATGGGAGGAACGATATTTTGCAGGAAAGAGGATTTACTGAAAAAGACTGGAAGCTTTTTAGAAGTAAAATAGCGGAATGGCAGGAAGCCTATATAGACAGGCTCAATAAGGAATAAAGAATTATTAAGTGAAGATGCAAATCCATCAGATAAATTTTGGAGTCTGGAAGAGCGAATAAAAAAAGATAAGCAGAAAACTGGTGTTAGAGCAGAAATGAGCCGGTCGAACCTGATTTATAACATTATTTCACTTATGAATGAAGGCGCAATTCGTTTTGAAGATCTCGAAGAATTTAGTGATCAGTTGAGGGAAACAGTGAGATTTTTTAACGCGGATACCTATTAGCATTTGACGGGGATTTTACTGAAAAACCCTTCTACTATATTTAACTACGAACCATGCGTTGGAGGAAAGACAAACTCAAAGCGCTCTGGTGCAGTATTCTTATTCTTCTGTGTTCCTTTAGAAGTGCGTGCGGAGTGTGATTGTCTAAGATGATTCCAATTTTATCTCCAGCCGGATATCTATTGTCTATTAACTTGAGAAACCTGACAAAGTCGCTGCTTTTATGAGATTCGCTTACCAGTGGGATTGCTTCACCGGTAAGCAGGTCAAGATGGCTGCTAAAAGGGATACCTTTCCAGAACGTTTATACTCGTAATCACGCATGATGGTTGATCCTTCTTCCGTATGAGGGATGGGGCTTTGTCCTTGCCGGTTGTTTTGGGTGCCTTGATACCGGGTTTGTCATCATAAGAAATCGTATGAACAACTTCTTATCCCTCAGCAAAAGGTACGAATTTACCTGTTTCATCAAAACAAAGCCCCATGCTTTACACCATCACATTTTCCCTCCAAACACAGGAAATCCCCCATGCTCTCCATAATCCCTAATCTTCTCTACATTTTTCAAAGCTTCCATATCCTCCCCAGAAATCACAAACCCCAAGTCCGCATTTATCTTCATATGCTCAGGATTTGCAGTTTTAGGAAGCACGATCATCCCAAGCTGAATATCATACCTAATGCAAAGCTGCGGAACAGTTACCCCATATTTTTTTGCCATCTCCGCAATTGTCTCATTCTTAAGCGCCTATCCATGTGCAACCGGAGAATAAGCCACCATCACAATTCCTTTCTTCCGGCAAAATTCAATTAAGTCTATCGGCGTATTAGAAATATGGCAGAGCACCTGATTTACCATAGGCTTTATTTCCGCGGTCTCCCAAAGGCTTTCTATATCACCCTCCAAAAAGTTAGAAACGCCAATTGCACGGATCTTCCCGGTCTTATAGGCGTCCTCAAGAGCCTTCCATGCCAATCTGTTCCCTTCGACATAACGGTTTTCCGACTGATTCACCTCTGCCCAGGGCTGTGGTGAGTGAATAATCATCATATCAATATAGTTCAGTTCCATATCCGCTAAAGTCTTATCAATAGAAGCAGCTGCCTCCGCATATGTTTTATGCTCTGCGGCCACTTTGGATGTTACAAAAAGCTGTTCTCTCGGGATCTTGCAGGTACGGATTCCTTCACCGACTCCCCTCTCATTTCCGTAGGCCTGTGCGGTATCCACGTGGCGGTATCCAAGCTCAGCTGCCGCCCTGACCGCCTTTGCAGCCTCGGCATTATCAATAAGCCATGTTCCCAGTGCCAGCATTGGGACTTCCACGCCATTTGCTAATTTGATTGTTTTGTTATACATATTTCTTTACCTCCAAGTAATTGAAAATGATTCGTCAGCAAGGACGATCCTGCGCCTGCATGTCTCTTCCAGATATCTTTTATTACTGCAGTCCGTCAATCCAGGACTGCAGTTCCTCATCTGATACACTTCCGCTGAATCTCTGCCCGGCCAGCCAATTTCCACTGCCAGCCTGCTCCGCTAAGTCATTGACGCTTTCTCCGATATCGCTTCCACCGGATGTGCAGAACGGGATTACAGTGATTCCATCAAAATGATAGCTTTCGACAAATGTACTCATGATGCGGGGAACCTCCCCCCACCAGATTGGGTAACCGATATAAACGACAGTATATTCCTCAAGTGAAATCGCTTCACTGCCGATTTCAGGGCGGGCGTCCGGATCATTCATTTCTATGGATGTGCGGCTTGTATCGTCATTGTAATCCAGGTCTTCGTCCGTATATGGATCTGCCGGAATTATCTCATACATATCAGCATTCGTAATCGCAGCAATTTTCTCTGCCACTCCCTTTGTTGTGCCTGTTGCAGAAAAATACGCAACAAGCACGTCATTTCCGGTATCCTGATTGTCTGTTTTGCCTGAGTTTTCTTCTGGTCTGCCAGACTGCCCACTTGTTTCTTTAGATTGAACCGAATCGTTTGGCGTATTTTCTGTACTTTCATTTGAGATGGTTTCATTTTTTCCACAGGCAGTTAAAGCCATAATAAAACATAGCGCCATGGCCATAACGATACTTTTTGTCCGCGCCTTCATATGATTTCCTCCGAGTATTCCCTAATATTTACAGCCATTTAGCGGACCAGTCTGCTAGCTCTTTGCCGGATACATTTTCTGCAAAGCGTCTGCCGTCAGCTACATTGGCTTTCGGTGCAAGTGCCGCCATGTTTTTGCCGGAATCGCCCAGACCGCTTCCGCCGGATGTTGCAAAAGGAACCAGGGTCTTCCCGCTGAAATCATAGGCTTCCATGAAGGTATCGATTATGGACGGCTCTCTGTACCACCAAATGGGAAACCCGACAAACATCACGTCATACTGTGCCATATCTTCCACTTTGCTGCGGATTGCCGGGCGGCAGCTTCGGTCATTCATTTCGATGGAGCTTCTGCTCATATTATTTTGCCAGTTGAGATCCTCATTTGTGTACGGCGTTTCTGCCTGAATTTCAAATAAATCTGCTCCTGTTTCTTTTGCCAGTTTTTCTGCTACTCTTTTTGTTACTCCGCTTGCGCTGAAGTACGCTACTAATGATTTGCTCATAATGATCCTCCTCGTGATTAAATTGACTTTTATGGTTTTGTCCGATATAATAGCTACAAGTTTAATATACAACTTAAAGTTAACTTTAAGTCAATGGGCGGTTTTGGAAAAAATTATAAAATATTTATAAATTTATGAGGTGATGTTTATGCTTTATACCGTTGGCGAAATGGCAAAAGTGATGGGGGTTCCTGCTTCTACGCTGCGTTATTACGATAACGAGGGGATCCTTCCCTGCGTGGAGCGATCAAACGGGGGCATCCGTATGTTTACGGATAAATGGCTGAAGGTGGTTGAATGCCTGAAAAAATCCGGGTTATCCATTAAGGACATTAAGGCTTTTACTGAAATGATAGATCGTGGAGACGATTCGCTGCAAGAACGGCTTACATTGTTCCGCACCCGGAGAGACTCTGTCAAAAAGCAAATAGCAGATCTCCAGGAGACACTTGATTATCTGGAATTTAAATGCTGGTATTACGAGGAAGCTATTCAGGACGGTACAGAAAGCAAGGTACGCAGTTTAACTGTGGATGCGATTCCGGATCAATATAAAAGTACCAAACAAAAAATGAGTATCCCGGATAGTGAAGGCGCAGTAATGTCATGTGAGCTTGAAAATATGGCTTCGTCAGATGGAATGTACCGCTGAATATGAAAAGCAGCTTACTTAATTTAGTAAAAAATATCATTATAAATATTTTTAAGGAAAGAATTAAACTGGAGGTTAGCTGCATGTCAGAAACAAAGAATTACAAAAAGGACGGAGCGTTTTTAAGAAGTTAAATTGTTGACTGGAAGGGAGTTTATCTGAACAGGCTCAATTAGGAATATATTGAAATACTAATTGAAGATGCCGATACATCAGAAAAGCTTTGGTGACAGGGCAAGAGAATAAAGATAATCCATATTTTTGTTATATAAAAATCTCCCCCTGCTATGCAAGAGGAGAACGATATGAAGAATACTATTGGTAATAGAGTCGGAAAAGAGCACGGTTTTAAGATAAAGTCTGGTTCGAATCTTTTGATTCCAGCGAGATGATCTGCCTTGCCATGTCAATTTCCTTCTCAAAGAGACAGGTAAGAAGGCGGCAAGATTCATTGAAGGCCGCGCTGCTTTGTCTGCTGAGTGCCGCTTTATAAAATCCATTTTTGACTGTCAGCCATTGTCCATAGTATTTCCGTGAAAAAAACAAAGGTGCACTACTTGCGGTCATGTTTCTTTCTTTCAAGAAAAATCTGTATAAATAACGCCCCGTTAACAGAGCGTCAACATATTTTGCAGGAAGTAAAACTGATTTTTCGGACTCCTGCATCCAGACTTTAGCCTGTTTAAGTAGATAGCGTAATGTTTCAGGATGTGTTTTCAAGACTTCCTGTGACTGGTTTAGGAGTGGATCCTGTTTATCGGCAATAAAAGAATTGGCTTTGTTGATCATTTTTATGGTGATAAGGGCGTAAGTATTTAAAATCAAATCCCGTGTAGTCAGCTTTTGGCCGTCTAAAACGTACGTTGGATCAAAACAGTCATGAGTCTCTGATATTCCTTTTTGGACGATAAAATAATGCGGCCCGTGAAGGAGTTCACAAAGCGGATTCCACGGAATGAGGAATGCATCCATGCCGATAATAATATAGTCCCCGGCTGGAGTGTCTGCCCATCCCGTTTCCCGTTCCTTTTTGGTGATCCAGGGTGCATCTAATTTCATACCGCAATCTTCCAGTGCTTCTTCTAACCTCATGGAGAGGAATACATCGCAGATCGGGGCATAACGCAGGCGGCCTTCCGCCCAAAGCCCGGAAAAGGCGGCGGTATAGTTAAGACCAAAAGTGTTTGCTAAGGTAATCATACAGTCATGATAGCAGTTTAGACCTTGAAAATGGATAAGTTTCACTGTGCTGTATCCTCCAGGTCCCGTTTGACTTTTCCTGTTGCTGTTTTGTTCAGTTTATCCACGAACCGGATATTGCGCGGGCGTTTATAATCTGCAAGATGTTCGGTACACCAGATTTGGACGGACTCAAGCGGGATACCGTCTTTTGCAGGAACTATATCGGCACAGATACAATCGGTACCCGGCAATTCAGTCCTGCCGTACACCATACAGTCTTCGACCAGCGGACATCCCCGCAGACATGTTTCTATTTCTTCCGGATATACATTAAAACCGCGTATCAGCAGCATATTTTTCTTTCGCCCGCAGATATAGAGATACCCGTCGGCGTCAAAGTATCCGATATCTCCTGTGTGAAGCCAGCCATCTCTTAAAATTTCCTTTGTAGCTTTCTCATCATTATAATAACCGAGCATCACATTGGGCCCCTGAACTATGATTTCTCCAGGCTGATTCGGTGCATTTGTTTTTTTATTCTCTGTTTCCAGACAGACTTTTACGCCCGGCAGTGGTACGCCCACGGAATCCAGTTTATCTGCAGGAAGTTCACGGTACGGCTGGGCGATAAGGGGAGAGGCTTCGGTCATGCCGTAACCTGACCAGAACCTTATGTTAGGATAGGCGTCGGATAAGCGCCTTAAAGTGCCGTCGGGGGCTTTACTTCCGCCAAATCCGAAATACCGCAGAGAAGTGATATCATAGGGAATGGTGCGGCCGAGAGTACGGTCCAGCAGGATGGCAGCAACAGTTCCGCCGTCATAATGGCTGATACCTTGTTCCTGTGCGGCCCGAAAAAGAGCATCCAGTGTAAACCCTTCTGCCATCGCGAGCATCGGGAAACCGCGCAGAACACAAGAAAAGATAACGAGCAAACCGTAAATTCCTGAATAAGGAGTGCCAAGAGCGTACTTGGGCGACGGATCCCGGTATAGCTCATACCCCATATGCCTTAAATAGGCTGCGGCATTAAATGCGATGTTACTCTCTGAGAGCTGGACTAGTTTCGGATATCCTGTGGTGCCGGATGAAGCAAGCAAAAGCATGGGAGTACAGGGATCGGTTTTTTGTATGTCCGGTTGCTGCTGTGGAGCCGGCTGTAAAGCATCGGCGCAGAGGATGACCGGTGCAGGCGAATAGGCATCAGCAGCGGCCCTGCAAATAGGGAGCATGGCATTACAAGTAATGATCGTACATACCGGCACACGGTTCAGTAAATGGGAAAGCTCTGGGGCGGTAAGGCGTACGCTCAGTGGGAAAGCCGTCCATCCGGCTTGAAGGACAGCGAACAGAGCAATGAGAAAATCGCTTCCGTCAGGAAGAAGGATTGCGGCAGCCGGAGGACCATCTATGTGTGACAGAGCTGCCTGTAATGCTGCTGCACGCCGTGCCAGTTCTGCATACGAAATCGTTTCCTTTTCACCTAATACAGCGGGGAGGTCACATTCCCAGCGTGCCTGTAATGCATCTCTAATCATTTTGCATCGCCTCCTTAACCTTTCTTTCCACTAATCGAATGAGCCGGCCGTAAATATGGCAGTCAGCCATCTCCGGCAATTCAATCGTAATATCGAATTGTTCTTCAATATCCATGATCAGGCCGACAAATGAGAGCGAGTCTAAGTACAGATCTTTATACAGATCGGTTGTTTCTGTAATCGGAACAGAGATAACGGTTTCTTGTTTGATGAGTTGTATGATAAATTCCCTTACTGGCATGGTGGATGCTCCTTTTATATTTGTACAAAAGAGACTCCGAATTGACCGGAGCCAAATCCGGAGTCTTATGCTATCTTGCTACTCGATGTATATACCCCCGCTGATAGAAGCGGTAATGTATTGTGCCGAAGCTGTACCTCCCGCTATTATCCCAAATATAATCGTTACAAGAGTTCCGGCCGGCAGCGGAATATTCAGTCCCGTCTGGCTGGCTCTCCGGATTGTGTATTTGGGGATTTCTTCACCACCTATATAAGGCGGAAAATATACGAGAGTCTCTTGAAGTATCGTAAAGGCAAGTCTGTCGGTTTCTCCTATGGCAAGGCACATAAAGGGGCGCAGGATAATACCTTCCTCAATGAATAATTCTTGCCGGTTAGCAAATACGCCGTAAAAATTACGCAGTGTACCATCGTAAGGCATAACAAAGGATGAAGGATACGATTCATTTGTATTAATAGTGATGAGTCCGGAAGCCCACTCTCCGGGTTCCAGTGCCGTAAAATATCCGCCGTCGCCTCCGAAGCCGGCGTAGGCGATTTGGGACGGCGAACCCGTATTGTCAGTACTGAGTGAAACTCCACTTGAATTCTGGTTGGAGTAGGAGAAGGGGATCGTGGCGGCGGTTGGTCCTTGAGGACCGGAAGGCCCTGGATCGCCCTGGGGCCCAGCGGGTCCTGGATCGCCCTGGGGACCGGAAGGCCCGGGTTCACCTTGAGGTCCGGCGGGGCCAGATTCACCCTGGGGTCCGGCAACTCCAGGTATTCCTTGAGGTCCGGCAGGCCCAGGTTCGCCTTGTGGCCCGATAGGTCCAGGTTCACCTTGAGGTCCGGCAGGTCCAGGTTCGCCCTGCGGCCCGGCAACGCCAGGTACTCCTTCAGATCCAGCAGGTCCAGGTTCACCTTGAACTCCGGCAGGTCCGGGTTCGCCCTGCGGTCCGGCAACACCGGGTTCACCTTGAGGTCCGGCAGGTCCAGGTTCACCCTGAGGTCCTGGAGGCCCTGGTACTCCGGAACAACAAGGGGGGCAGCAGTCTGGTCGAGGCGGCCTGCACTTATTATTACAGCTGCAATTTGTTTCATATTTATCTGGGACATTTTCAGAATGATCATTGTAATACATTGAAATACCTCCTCTGGGGAAGATTGATAGATGAAGGGTCTCTATATAAATTATGCAGGAGTGATTGCATAGTTTCTAATTTTAATCTGAGCGAATGTACGTATAACAATAGGAAGAGTGCGTACGCCATGTCTGTATAAAAAAGAGGTTCTGCCGACTGGTAAAGAACCACGGGCAAAACCACTATTTTAGGAAACCGAGTTACCTTATTCCGCAGCATTGTGCGGATTCGCTTGTAGGGCAAGAATTACGTATTGCTCCATGGGGATACATTATTCTGCAGCTCTGCTGCAGACCCGCCCGCAGGGCATGTGTTACGGGGTGCCCTTTGGGTATACCCTATTCTACAGCATTGTGCAGATCCGCCCGCAGGGCATGAGTAACAGGAGGTCCTTTGTGTACATTTTGAAGCAGGTTCTGCTTCTGCGAACCATATAGCAATATATTTCGGCGGATTGTTTCTGCGAATCAGGGCTTTAGAATTACTTTGATACAGTTATCCTCTTTTTTATCAAAAATACTATAAGCGTGGCTTCCTTCCTCTAAGGAAAGCGTATGAGTTATGATATCTGTCGCATCAAATTCCCCTTTTTGTATTTTCTCCAACATCAAATCAACGTATCGGGTAGCAGGGCACTGCCCCATTTTTAAAGAGACATTTTTGGAGAAAAAATTTCCCAAAGGAAAATTATTATATTTATTGCCATATACTCCGATTAACGCTACTGTACCGGTCTTTCTGATACATTGAGAGGCTGTTTCTATAGCTGATTTTGATCCTCCCTGTAATTTGAGCGCAGTTTCAATTTTTTCCATAACCGAAGTTTTTCCATCCAGCCCCACACAATCAATTACGGAATGTGCTCCTCCATGTGTAATTTCTTTCATATGCTCCCCTACTTGCTCATGATCTTCAAAATTCAAGGTTTCCACACCGTAACCTCTTGCATGCTCCAGGCGATACCCCACATTATCGACTGCAATAATCCTGCCGGCTCCTTTTTGTATACACCATTTAATTGTCATCAATCCTATAGGTCCACAGCCTAATACAACTACGGTTTCCCCGGGTTTTACATTTGCAATTTCGGTACCCCAATAGGATGTGGGCAGGACATCTGTTACGAATAAAACCTGCTCATCGGTCAATCCTTCCGGCACTTTTTTAGGCCCTACATTGGCAAATGGTACCCTGATATATTCGGCTTGTCCTCCGGCGTAATTCCCATGATACTTGCTATAACCGAATAATCCTCCAGCTTCAGCATAATCATTTGAATTATCGCACTGACTGAATTCACCCTTATTACAAAATTCGCAATGCCCGCATGCGACGGGGAAGGGGATTACAACTCTGTCACCTTTCTTCAGATTTTTGACTTCTTTTCCTGTTTCTTCGACAATTCCCATTGTTTCATGTCCTAAAACATATCCGTCATACATTCCTTTTACTAAACCGTGCACTAAATGTAAATCCGATCCACAAATAGCCGTAGAAGTGACTTTTACTATAATATCATCATCTTTTTCTATCCGCGGATCGTCCACGGTTCTGCATTCAACTTTCTGCAACCCATCAAATACGATAGCTTTCATTAATTATACCTCCTGTAATCATTTGAAATATTATTTGTAGATGAAATAAATCTATACCTGGCAAGAAAATGGAACTGCTTAACGTCAATAGCAGTCAGGCCGGCATTTCTGTAGATTGAAAAGTTGACAAATATAATGTTTAGTACGAAACTAATACTTAGGGAGAGCATATTTGTTCTCCTATAAATCCTAATGGATGTTTAGCGTAAACAGATGGAGGGCGAATATATGAATCGGGATAATTTAAAATCATTTATGGATGATTTTTATAGTATCTCCAATAAGATGAATCAGATTAGGAATAAACCAGTTAAGTTCAAAGGGAACATCACGGTTAACTCATTAGACCTGTTTTTTCAGGATGTGGTAGGCAAAAACAAGGAGGTAAAGATGTATGAAATAGGTGCAATACTTGGGCTTACTAAGGGAGCTGTCTCCCAGATGGCGGTGAAATTGGAGAAAAAAGGACTGATTAAAAAGACAAAGTCAAAGGATAATGCGAGGGGAATTTACCTGGAACTGACAGCGGAGGGACAGCGTATTGATAAAGAGCAGCAGAAGAAGTTATCAGGATTTGGTGAGGTTTAAGGGGAAAACCGAATGGAAATTTGTTAAAGGTGGTGAAAAGTCGAATGTACTTAGTAATTTTAGGCGGAATGGTATTCTGCCTCGCGGCCAGTATCTATTGGCTGACCGGCAGATGGCTGTCTCTCTATGGAATTTGCGTCAGAAGATGGAATATCCGCCTGCTGCGGTTTGGGATTGTGCTGCTTGTGATTTTTCTATGCCGGACCTGGAGTATGGCTGGGGTGATTGTGGCCCATCTGCTGGCGCTGTTTGTTTTGGTTGAGATTGCAGCCATTGTAATTCGTGGGGGCGGAAAGCGCTATAAGGAAGAAAAGTGGTACCGGGTTCTAGGCCGTATTTACCGCAGTGGTCTTATCCCGGGAGTTATCACTTGCCTGTTGCTGGGATATGGATATTACAACATGGGGCATATTGTCAGAACCGAATATAATATTGTCACGGATAAACTGCAGAATGACTATAAAGTGGTCTTGATTACCGATACCCATTATGATACGATTCAAAGCCCGGATATTCTGAAAAATAAAATAGAAGAGATCAATGCATTGAATCCGGATGTCATTGTGCTTGGCGGTGATATTGTGGAGGAAGGAACATCAAAGGCATCTATGCAGGAGGTATTCCGGGTGCTTGGAGGGCTTAAAAGTACCTATGGCACTTATTATGTCTATGGAAATCATGACCGCCAGCTATATGCAGACGTAACTTCTCATTCCCGGAAGTATACGGAACAGGAGCTGGTACAGGCCATAGAAACAAATAGTATTACGATTCTGTGTGACGATTGGGTTCCGGTAGGGGATGAATTGATTCTGGCAGGAAGGGAAGATGCATCATACACATCAGGACGTGCTTCTGTGAAAGCGTTATTAGAGAATGCAGACAGGAAACGGTTTATCATTGTAGCGGATCACCAGCCAGTGGAAGCGGAAGAAAATGCTGCACAGAAAGTGGATTTGGTACTATCCGGTCATACCCATGCCGGACAGATATTTCCTACAGGTTATTTCACAGAGTAGTTCCTTAGCCCTAATTACGGTAAATATCAGGAGGAAGAATGCAGCATGGTGGTGTCCTCGGGGGCTGCCGGATGGGGATTTCCTGTTCGTACACAAGGAAAGTGTGAATATGTTGTTATTCATATAAATAAAGAAGGGAAAACCTATGGTAATGCTGAATAATGGGTTATAAGATCAGTTCTTTGATGAGGAATCAGCGGTACAATGCAGCCTATAAGTGGTGATCGGGTGCTGCATTTGAGTTTTTTGGAGATTGAATGGTTGACCATACATTTAGAAAGGAAGGTATTCATATATGAGAGCTGTAATTGTATATGCGTCTGTACATCATGGAAATACAAAGAAAATCGTGGACGTTATGGCACCAGAGGTAGGTGCGGACGTTGTGGACATCACAAAGGAAAAGGACGTGGATCTGGCGGGTTATGATGTGATAGGACTGGCATCCGGGGTATTTTATCATTCCATGCATGATGGGATAAAAGAGCTTATTGAGAAAAGCGATTTTTCCGGAAACCAAAAGGTGTTCACGGTTACAACCTGTGGTGTCGGGTACCGTAATTATGCAAGTGGTGCGGCAAAACAGATAAAAATAAAAGGAGCGGACTATCTTGGAAACTTTCAATGCCGTGGCTTTGATACATTTGGGGTGTTTGGGAGGATTGGGGGAATAGCGAAGAAGCATCCTGATAGGAAGGATATGGAGAATGCAAGGCAGTTTATGAAGAGAATAATTAAGGTATAAGCGGTATTTCTTTGGGATGAAGCATATCATTGAATTTATTAAAACAAATCGAATCAGGGGAAAAAGCGGCAGATACAGAGCTGTGTGATTAGAGGGGATTAAGTGCGAATGTCAAGTAGACATAAATCCCTTAGGAGATTCGCACCAAAAAAACGTGAAAATTTGAATGATTTGAAGTGAATGCGAAAGGAAAAGCTTGCTTAAAGAGAAGAGAATGGGTATAATTGACTAATAGGAATGAGACGACAAAGGGGATATTTGTGCAATATTGCTGTCGCTCCTTCACGGGAGCGTGGATTGAAATCTCCGATGTGGTGTCGACCTCGTTTTGCCCGATCGGTCGCTCCTTCACGGGAGCGTGGATTGAAATCCATTTCTACAACCGCATAATTGCCCACATCCGTTGTCGCTCCTTCACGGGAGCGTGGATTGAAATCCTTAAGGTATACACCCTCGAAGTTACCTGTATCTGTCGCTCCTTCACGGGAGCGTGGATTGAAATCACCATCCGGTCGATATGGCTGCCGACGCTGGCCAGTCGCTCCTTCACGGGAGCGTGGATTGAAATTTGTGGGCTGAGGAGTAACTCAAGAATAAAAATGGTCGCTCCTTCACGGGAGCGTGGATTGAAATACCCGGGTTGTTTGATCCGCCATTACCTTTGATCTCGTCGCTCCTTCACGGGAGCGTGGATTGAAATCATTTTAATGTTATGCCATTGATTCCGTTTGCGATGTCGCTCCTTCACGGGAGCGTGGATTGAAATTCCTAACAGAACTGCCCTTTGTGACGCAGTCCTAAGTCGCTCCTTCACGGGAGCGTGGATTGAAATAATATCTGCGCAGGGAGGGAACGATCGCTGTTCCGGTCGCTCCTTCACGGGAGCGTGGATTGAAATGAAACAAGTGCGATACAAGTCCTGAAAACAGATGTCGCTCCTTCACGGGAGCGTGGATTGAAATAATGTTACGCGAAATGAATTAGGCGGCACATACGGTCGCTCCTTCACGGGAGCGTGGATTGAAATAACGAGTCAGTCCTTGGTGCTGGGTTATCATTTGTCGCTCCTTCACGGGAGCGTGGATTGAAATCACTTTAAAGTGATGCCATTTATTCCATTTGCGATGTCGCTCCTTCACGGGAGCGTGGATTGAAATCACGTGAAACATTGAAAAAGGAGGATGATTTAGAGTCGCTCCTTCACGGGAGCGTGGATTGAAATTACGACTAATCTGTATGCACTATCCGACACATCGTCGCTCCTTCACGGGAGCGTGGATTGAAATCTGCAGGATGTAGGCCAGCGGGCACTGGTTTTTGTCGCTCCTTCACGGGAGCGTAAAAGAAAAATTAAAGAAACACTTAACTAACATAAATAATGAAAGAAAGGTAAACGTACGGTAAATACGCTAACAGGTTTAGACTATGAGTGAACAGAAATCATTTGATATTAGATATTTACCGCTTAGAATTTCGCTGGTTTCATTAAAACAAGCAGAATTACCGTGTTATCTCGGGTCGACATTACGAGGAGTGATCGGGCAGGCGTTATATAAGGAAGATAGAAAGGCTTACGATTTTCTCTATGCGAATGGTAAGTACTGTGATGGGAAGCAAGATATTGTAAAGCCCTATTTGATAGTTCCACCTGAGGCTTTCGGGACAAAAACGATAATTGAACAGGGAGAACAATTAAAATTCGAATTCATACTTCTTGGAAATGCAGTTAAATATGCCCCTTCATTGTCAAGGGCCTTACAGGATATCTGGCGCTTTGGTTTAGGAGCGCAGCGATATCCTTTTAGTTTATCGCAAATCAATAATAGCCAGGATCAAAGAGTCCTTTGGAGAAAAGAAAATTATTACGCGACAGGCGCCAATGCCGTCAGTATACCTTATCAAAAATTGCAGAAAGTTACAGGTGTAGTAATAAAGCTCTGCACCCCGCTTCGAATACGTCGTAGTGGCCAGTTGTTAACAAGCATAACGTTTCCGACACTGATTCGAAATATTACTAATCGGATAATTGCGATAACCGAGAGGTATGGAGGGTTTGTGAATAAGGAGGAGGCTACCAGGCTTTTGATGCTTGCAGCAGAGGTCAGGACGACGAAGGAGGACTTGAGGCTGGAACAAGTAGAACGATATTCAAACCGTCTGAAGGGAAAGATGGATCTAAGTGGTTTATTGGGGGAGTTGGAGTTTGCGGGGGATCTGACACCTTTTGTCCCGTGGCTGCTTGCAGCGCAAATTTTGCACATTGGTCGGAATACGACCTTTGGGATGGGGCGGATTGAGGTATATTTTATTTGAAAAATCTATAAAGAACACATTAGGAGGAACGGATGAAACAAGAAGAAACAAACAGAAAAAGCGAAGAGGATCATATAGATAAATATGCAAATGCTGATTATTCTACTATAAGAAATATTAAATTGAACTATGAGCGGATGGAACAGGGAATTGTAAATGAATTATATTTTAAAGTGCCCCATGGCAGCACAATTGGGCATTATCGGGAACAAATTTGGGGGAAGATGTTTCGTAACATTGTGCCTAAAAAGTTTGTGATTGAACAGTCTATGTTTATCATTGATTCCTACGGTCAAGTTTCGAAGGAAGTGGATTTGGCTGTTTTTGATGAAACTTATACTCCATATATTTTTAGTTATGGTAATTTAAAATTTCTTCCGATTGAAGCGGTGGCAGCAGTTATTGAATGCAAAAGTTCCTCTATGGACAAGAAAATATTAAAGAAATGGGCTTGCAGCATTAAAGCGTTAAGGACTTCAAACAAATCATATACCCGTATGATTGGTAAAATTGTGTGCGGGGAAATAGAACCTACAATAACACAGACAGCTACGCGCCCTTTGCGGATTTTGTGTTGTTTAAACGAGAAGGATATTAGTGAATTGGTAGATGAAGATGAAAATCCTTTTGATATTGTTATAAGGGCAATTCCTAATAAGGGCGGCAAATTGCAGATTGAATGGGATGACAGCAAGAAAAATCTATACGATTGGTATGTATCCTTAAACCATGCAAAGGGTTTGCCAGAGCATAAAAATGATCAAGTAGACTGGGAAGAGGCAGTGAAAAATTACGGATTAGATAAATATTTGGTTCATCATGAAGGCACAGAACTTTCACTACTGACATTTAATTTTCAGCTAAATCAGGTACTCATGTTGATTAATAATCCAATGTTGTTCCCACATGCTGCTTATGCGGAGATGTTTGACAATAATGGAAATATGGAGGAAAAGGGGAATGAATGAACAAATTGTTGCGCTATCCGTAGACAAAATTCAAACATTTTTGACAGAGGTTATACATTCTCATGCACAGGAAAAGCAGACGGAAGATGCTACACTTCGGGGAATTATAAATTCCTCTTATCAGGTTTCCAAGGGCTTCTTTGAACATATACATAATAAATTCCCTGAATTCGATAACTATGTGCTTTTAAAATGTTCGGGAGTATATGTCTTTCGTTGTACATTATCTGAAGCGGAGCTGGAGAGCCGTCTCAATACTTTATTTGAGGAATATTATCGAGAATCACAGGGACAGAAGTTAATCCGATGGACAGTTTTTTCTTCTGAAGGATTGGATGATATCGCTGCAATTCAAACGGCAAAGGCAAATCTTAAGAAGACGAATAACTGGAATGAAATAATATCAAAAAATCGTGAGCTGCTTTTCTCATTTTGCAAGGCGCCGGAGGATGAGGACAAAAAACGTAGTATTAAAATAGATACAGAGAAGTTTCCTGCTTTTGCCGAAAATATCAATGCATTGCGAAAGAAAGAAAATAATGAAGAAGCGAATAAAAAGGAAGATGATTCAAAACGCTTTCGTATCGCTATACTAAAAGCTGACTTAGACAGAATGGGAGCAATGTTCAAAAATATAAAAGATTATAAAAAATATAGAAATATCAGCCAGATACTTAATGAAGAGATTTCTTTGGAAGGGCTGCATCGAATGGCTGTCAAATGTGCGCCAGAAGGGAGAAGGGGGTGGCTTTTTCCATTATACATAGCTGGAGATGATATCTTTTTTGCTGTAGCCATCGAAGATTTGATTTGCGGAATCAATGTTTGCAGGGAAATTATGCAAAATGTAAATGGAAAAATCAAAGAGTGCGGAAATACAACAAAGTTGTTTATAAGTGTTGGGGTAGAAATTACATTTAACAAACAGCCTGTCCGCTACTATATGGAAATGGTTGAGGCTCAGCTAAAAAATGCAAAATCCAAGAAAATTTCGGATACCTTGAATGAGTTTTTTATAATGAAGATATCTATTGGAAACATGACTTTTTTCGATATAGATTATGGAGAATTGAAGAAAGAAAAAGAATTACTAGAGTGTAAAACAAAAGAAAAATCGAGATGTAAATGTGAAAATTGCAGGAAACGGTCAGCAATAAACCAGCAGTTAAAAAACACCCCGATTTGGAATTTTTTCCTTAGCGATGTTAAGCTCCTTAATTATATAAGAAGCAAAGAGAGTGGATGCTCTGAATTTTTGGGGAAGCCTAACTTTTTTTATACATTGTTAGAGGATATTACGGCTGACGATATCCAGTCTGATCAGGTACAATATATAAATCATATATTGTATCATTTGCGCCCAAGGCATTTGGATGATTCTGATCAAAGGGCAGGAAAGCTGGAACTTCTTTTGAACGGTAATTTAATACGGCAGTTATATATAAAGGATGAATATGGAACGAGGATAAAACTGGATAGCCTGACAAGGCACCGTTTTGAGTCATATCTGCGTTTAATGCTGCTCTTCTGTGATGCCCGTTTTCAGATTTCGGATAAAGAAGGATGGGATATGTATGAGAAAAGGTATGAAGAGAGTAAAACAGATATCTGTCGCTATTTGTTTGTACAGCCTAGAAAATATCTTTTCGAACGTTGTCTAAAAAAGCTGAATAGAGAATTGACAGCTGTTTTTGTGAAAGAAAAAACTTTAAAGAAATCACGGAAATGTGGGTACCAACGACTTGTACTTGAAACATCTATGCTTTACCGCCTGAGGGAAACAGATACGATACCGGCAGAAAAGGCCGCAGATATGATAGAATTGCGCAACCCATCAACGGTGGAAGCAAAGCAGGAGATACAAGCTTTAAATGAAAAGCGTGAAAAGGAAGGGAAACATCCTAACCGATTGTATTTTGATAAGGAGAAGTTTTGTAAACTTGCAGTAAGTACAAAGGCGTGGACTCCTGTTTTTGTGGATTCTCTGATGCTGTTTTATCAATACAATGAGCTGGCTATGAAATTCAAAAAGACGGAGTTAGAATAGGAGGTTTTTGTAAATGGAGAACGTCATAAAAATAAGAATAAAAACCCTTTCAAATCTTTTCATCGGAGGATCGCCGATGCCTTTTGAAATAGGTGGAATTGATCAGTGGACAGCAGTGGATGGACAGGGTTTTCCGTGTATTCCTGCGTCATCTTTGAAAGGGGCACTTCGCGCTATTGTTATGGAGGATCATAGTAAAGAGGCTGATGAAATCGCTCGATGGTATGCGGAACTGTTAAGAAAAGAAAAAGAAGAAAATGAGGCGCTGATTCAGAAATATTATAAGGAAAATACAGAAGCGCTTGTCAGAACTAAAGAACGCTATGCCAGCGCGATAAAAGAGGCATCAGCAGGCCACCTTTTTGGGATTAGAGAGTTTAATAACACACCCAAACTGTTATTCAATGACTTGCTGTTAAAAAAAGAGCATCGTGATTTGAATAAATGTTTTTCTATTGACACAAAAACATCGATTAATTGCGAAGGTGCGGAGCCGAAATCAAATCCACGTACTTATAAAACCGCAAGAATGGGTTTAGAGTTTGAGGGGGAGATTGAGCTCTACAGGTTCAATTCCAAATATTTCGACAATAATGCCATTGAGAAATGTAAAGCATATATAGTTTATAATTTGAAAAAGTTTAATGGTGGCGTTTATCGGCTTGGCAATTCAAAAAGCCGTGGTTACGGAAAGGTATATGTATCGATTGAATAAGGCGGGGGAGAGGAATGTGAGAAATTATAAAATCGTATTGAAAGCGACAGGTGCAATTACACAGCTTCCCGATTCTCAAAAAGTATTTGGGGCGCTGACCACTATGTACGCAGAAACAAACGGAAACGAAAAAGCTGCAAAGATGGTAAAGGCCGTACTTGATAAGACAATTCATTTGGCCTTGTCTAGTGTAATGCCATTACATTATTTTCCTATGCCTCAAGATTATGTTGTTGATAAGCTGGCAGAGAAAATATCAGAGGCTGTGAGTCTAAAAGAGCAGCGGGCAGCAGTAAAAGAGAGAGCCTTTATTAGGGAGTGGGATTTAAGACGTGTAATGGAAAATCCTGAAACTTGTAGTGATTTATATCCATATATTAAACAATCTGATGGTCAGCAGCTTCGCGCTTCTATGGAAAGCGTGATATATGGCGTTGAAGGTCTCGAAACGAAATTATATACGGTGCCTTTTTTAAAACTGCAGGAAGTAAAGAGAAATAAGGATGGTAGGAAATTGATGGATTCTGTAAATGAGTTTTGTTTTTACCTGCAGGGGGATGAAAATAAGTTGATTGAATCCGTGCTTGATGTAATAAAAGAACTGGTGCAAAATGGGACATCGCTTATATTAGGAAAGCGTGCGTCACAAGGGTTGAATAAGTACCGGGTAACTGATGTGCAACCTATAAAACTTCCGAATGCAAATTATTATTTGAACTTAGGTATGTTGCTGCCTGATAAGATTGACTACGGGTCATCTACATTAAAACTATTTACTTCAGAGCGGCGTCCGTTTGCAATGCAAGGGGGCTGGAATCAAACCTGCGGGAAATATTTTATCAGCTTTATCGATAGTGGCAGTGTAATTTCTTTGCAGAATGGAGTAGGAGAAGCCGGTAAGTGCGTACCATCACCTTTTAATAAAATGCGGGATATTGTGTTTGGTAATGCATTTCTGTATCCAATTGTTCAGAGAAAAGAGGGAAAAGGATGAAAAAGATTACATATACAATGAAACTTTTATCGAGTTTGATTGTATCCCCCAGATCAGGACAGGCATTATATAAAGAAATTGATGAATTCTGCCTATCACCGTATGTTAAGATACCTGATACTAAGGACGATGAGAAACATGAGGTCAGAGTTGTCTATCCGTTCTATCAATATGGCGAATATGAAAGGTATGATCCCGAACATGCAAATTATTATCTTCCGGGAAGTTCTGTAAAAGGTGCCCTGTTGCAGCATAAAAGAAAAGGATTTAAACTTATGGCAGACGATGTGCCGGTTCCGAATTTATCAATTGTTCTTCGCAGTCTTTGGAAAGCCCAATATCTTGATGACGTCGGGAAGGCAGGATTTGCCTTGTTTTTTGATAATGTAGGTATCGAAATGATTAAAGACGGAACGGAGTTAGATGGTGACTTATATCTGGAAGAAAATATAGCGTTTTCGGAAATATTAGAAACGGCAAACAAAGATACAAAAGATAAAATAAATCAAATGCGCACATATATTCAAATGCTGCTGGTGAGAGAATTTAAGAATGAGGATTTAAAGAAATATCTGCATACAATAGAAGAAAAACTGACTGCTTTGCTTAAAGAAAATAATGTGATTTTAGTTGGCGGTTATAAGGGATTACTCCATTCCATATTGTTGGGGCATAATAGAAGTGAGCTGGCAGGAGGCTTATTTATTGATCCTGAGACATTGCTGCCCCATGGGCTTGTAAGAGTCAAGGAGGTTATTTCGGTGTAACTTATTAGGTTTATTACAATTCTATTAAGAAGACTGGAAGCCAGAGTATTATCTGCAATTACAATGCCTTTTATTGATAAGTTGCAATGTATATTATAAAGAAAGCGTTAGAAGCGGGATATTGATAATTATGTTGACGATAGGCAATGGAGGAAGTATAGTAAAAATATCAAGTGCGAATGTCAAGTAAACATAATTTCCTAGGGAGATTCGCACCTGGATATTTGTGGAATTAGGTACGTTTTTTAGTGGTTTTGAGAAGACAGGCTTATTTTAAAAGAATGGTGTTGGATCAATTGTCTGAGAAAGGCGAGAAAATTGGTGATTAAATTGTGCAATATTGCTGTCGCTCCCGTGTGGGGGCGTGGATTGAAATATCTTGCTTATTACATGTACTGCATTGCTTATACTGTCGCTCCCGTGTGGGGGCGTGGATTGAAATGAATAACTTTTGCAATAGATGTGGTCAGGCGTTGAGTCGCTCCCGTGTGGGGGCGTGGATTGAAATCAAAGGGCTATGGAGCGAATAAAAAGGTGTTGTGGTCGCTCCCGTGTGGGGGCGTGGATTGAAATCCGCTTTTTCTTTTCAAGTAGCTCCAGTATCTCTTGTCGCTCCCGTGTGGGGGCGTGGATTGAAATATATTGACGCAGCCTATGACGGCGCGGACGGTACTGTCGCTCCCGTGTGGGGGCGTGGATTGAAATCGTCATGTGTTTCTCCTTTTTTGATATGCAGCTCTGTCGCTCCCGTGTGGGGGCGTGGATTGAAATACCAGAAAGGAGAGAGGGTTCGGAAACCGTATTGGTCGCTCCCGTGTGGGGGCGTGGATTGAAATTCTCCTACTCTTAAGATGCAGGGCTCTCTTCCAAGTCGCTCCCGTGTGGGGGCGTGGATTGAAATATCATCGTCAGCTTCCCAACTGTCACAATTTTCGTCGCTCCCGTGTGGGGGCGTGGATTGAAATGCGTCCTTCAGTCTTGCGAAAGAGGGACTTGACATCGTCGCTCCCGTGTGGGGGCGTGGATTGAAATCATTAATAACTGACTATTAGATTTTGAATCATTTGTCGCTCCCGTGTGGGGGCGCGGATTGAAATCTGCAGGTCCTCCATCGTACAGCCATGAAACCCGTCGCTCCCGTGTGGGGGCGTGGATTAAAACCAATTACAAAATACGAGGGCCCAAAGAAAGGCAGAAGATATGACAAATGAATTTTACAAATACGAGCTCTCAGAAGAAATTTTAGAGTCATTAAATGGCTTAGGCTACAATAAACCTACGAGTATACAGCAAAAAGTTATTTTGCCAATGTTAGCGGGGAAAAACGTAGTTGTGAAAGCCCCTACCGGCAGTGGCAAAACGGCAGCATTTGCCATACCAATATGCGAAAGTATCAGCTGGGAAGAAAACGCACCGCAAGCACTAATTCTTGAACCGACCAGGGAACTTGCAGTCCAGGTCAGCGAGGAACTGTTTTATATCGGAAGAAAAAAGCGGCTGAAGGTTCCGGCGCTATTCGGTGGATTCCCGATCGACAAGCAAATCCAGACCTTGCGGCAGAAGACTCATATCGTGACAGGAACACCGGGCCGTATTATGGATCATCTGGGCAGGGAAAGTCTGAAGCTGGAAATGGTGAAATGGCTGGTAATAGATGAAGCAGATTTAATGCTTGATATGGGGTTTATAGATGAAGTTAAAAGAATCCTTTCTCTTGTCCCGGCGGATTGCAGGATATGCCTGTTTTCTGCAACTTTAAAACCAGAGATCCAACAACTGGTTGATGAATTCATACCAGATATGACGATTGTGCTGCAAAGAGCCACAAATGAGCAGGTGGCAGCAATTACAGAAAAGTTATATTTCACAGACCAGGATGGCAAATATGATACATTTCTTGATGTTCTTATCCACGAGAATCCACAAAGCTGCATGATTTTCTGCGGAACAAGAGAGATGACAAATGTTCTGTTTCAGAAGCTTCGCAGAAGACGGATATTTTGCGGGATGCTGCACGGTGAGATGGAGCAGAGGGAACGGCTAAAAACGGTAGATGCATTCAGGAGAGGATGCTTCCGATTTCTGATTGCAACGGATGTGGCGGCCAGAGGAATTGATTTCGAGCACATTACCCATGTAGTGAACTATGATTTCCCATCGAAGAAGGAAACATATGTACATCGAATCGGAAGAACCGGAAGAAATGGAAAATGCGGTACGGCAATTAGTTTGGTGACTGAGGATGATAAGAGGATGTTAAAGCAGGTGGAAGAGTATGCAGGGCGGAAACTGCCGTTTACAGATCTTCCGGTATTGGATGCTGAGAAAGAAAAAAACTTCTGGAAATCTCAGCGTATAAAAGCAGAGATAAAGCCTAAAAAAGGGACGGCTCTGAATAAGGGGATTACACGCCTTTCAATCGGAGGAGGACGCAAATCAAAAATGCGGGCAGGAGATATTGTTGGAACGATATGCAGTATGGAAGGCGTAGAGGCCGATGATATTGGTATTGTGGATATCAGAGACAGCCTAAGTTACGTGGAAATCCTAAATGGTAAAGGGGATCAGGTGATGGCATATCTTCAGATAAGACCGATTAAAGGGAAGATTCGGAAAGTCAGGAGATCAGGATTGAAAGGGAATTGAACATTCAATGAAACTCCGGGAGCAAAATGATCTCATTGAAGAAATCAATGTTTTTAGTGGTCAATAAGTACGTTTTCATAGGAATGTGAGGAATTAGGGGAAATGGAATATTTAGTTCTGGGTAGTTATATAGAATTCGAAAAGAAGGTGAAAACAGGGTGGATAGAAGGCTGGAAAAAAGTTTTTAGTGTGCTTGGAATTTTTAATACAATATTATTTTTAATAATGATCTTAAGCGCCAGTACATCCTTTCTTTTTCTATTTTTGCCCTCAAAGCATAGGACAATAATAGCATGTGTATGTATATTAATAGAATTTATTTCCGTAGTAATTATTTCATTTACTACGCAAGGCAAAGCAGTTTTGAAACAAAGTGCAGATATAAAAAAACTGGATACAAAATATGATTCTATAAAGGAATGGCTGGAGAGCATAGGGTTTAAAGAAAAAAACCAAATAAAGCAATTATGCCGCCGTTGTGAAATTGAAGTAGAGAAAAATAATGAGAAAAAATTGGAACGAAAAAAATTTAGAGATAGAATATTTAATATCTTTCTGTTTCCGATGTTCATTGCGATTTTGGCATGGATATTTGATTTGAAATTTGATCTGGCAGATCGTATGATGATAGCAATATGGATAGCTATGATAGGAATCGTTTTAGATTTATTGGTGTATGGTGTACTGTACTACTTAACGCCTATCATAGACAGAGAAAATATTAAGATGTATAAAATGGTAAAAGATATTCAAGGAGTATTGGATAGAAAATTCCCAATAGAAAATGAAGACATTGTTTAATATACATATAGAAGCAAAACAGCAGTATATAAAGAGTAAATTTTTATATAACAAGATATTTCATTACTTAGGAGAAGAACCGAATGAAACCCTACGACTTCTACAATTCATTTTCACCGTTAGAATTCCAGAACTTTGCCAGGGATATGATTCAGATCAGGGAGGATATTTTTATAGAATCCTTTGCAGAAGGTAAGGATATGGGGATTGACGGGAGGCATGTAAGAGCAGATGGCTATACAATAATTATGCAGGCAAAAAGATTATTAAATACCAGCGAGAGGATATTATGTGTAGCGCGGAAAGAAAAAGCTAAATTGGACAATCTGGTGAAACAGGGAATGCGGGTGGACCGCTATATCCTGGCATTATCGGGAGATTTGACGGTTGAGAAAAAAGAAGTAGTCCGGAAAATATTTTCCCCCTACATTCTGGCATTTGAGGACATTGTCACGGGAGGTGACTTTAATAATTATTTGAGCACTGACCGGGAAAAATACTGGCCTGTTGAGGAGAAATACTATAAACTCTGGATTCAAAATACAGCAGCACTAAAGCGGTCTATCTATGAAGCTGTACACACTCCAATGGTGCATCAATCTGAGATTTATCTCAATGAAGCCATTGAGAAGGCTAATTTATTTGTGGAAACCGACATTTATGAAGAGGCCATTAAAAAGGTACAGAAAAATAAGGTTCTGATCATTTCGGGAGAGCCGGGAGTTGGAAAAACCACTTTAGCTAATCAGGTTGCACTATATTATTATGCAAAGTATCAGTTTCAGGCGTATATATATGCTTCGTCAGTGGAAGATTTGTACACGGCCCAGGGAATAGATGGAAGAAAGGTAATCATTTTCGATGACTTCTGGGGAAGTAATGGGTTTGACGCTTTTGGAAATGGAATGCATACAAAAGAATTAGTTACATTTATTGAATATATTCAAAAGAGGAAGGATTGTCTTCTGATTTTGACTACAAGGGAATATGTCCTGGAACAAGGTTTGAAGAAAAATGAGGATTTTAGAAGGAAAGTGGAATCCAATAAGCTGGAGTGCCGGCTTGATCAATATTCAGAGGCGGATAAACTGAAAATTTATTATGGACATTTAAAGAATACGGTTTTAACCTGGGACCAGGTGAATGCCCTTAAGGGGGCAGAAAGAAGAATTATTAATTCTAAAAACTACAATCCCCGTGTGATTGAAATGTTTACAAAATCGGTAACACCTGATATTGAACCGCAATGCTGTGTTGAAAACTTTATACAGTATTTGGAGTGTCCGGTTGATTTTTGGAAGAAGATATTTACGGAATTATCCCAGGAAGCCAAAGTAGTGTATCTACTAATGGCTATAATGCCCCTTCCTTTAGAAATCAAAATATTGGAAGAGAGTTATTGTAATGTTCTGAAAGCCAATCAAAAATCGTTGGAATGGAAAGGGTTTTCCGAGATTATCATTGAACTGGAAAAGACTGTCGTAAGAACTGATATGTATAGCCTGAATTACTCCGAAAGGATTGTCGTTACATTTCAAAATCCATCGGCAAAGGATTTTATAATGGAATTGTTTCGTGAGAATTTCGAAATCTATCGGGATATTTTGCAACAAGGCTGTATATATTTTTCGCAGTGTGTGGAGTATCTTAAGCTGCTGGATGATATACCCGGTTCAGATGACCTATATGAGACAATGCTGGAAAAAGCAATTTCACTCTTAGAATCTAAATCTATCATTTTTTATAGCAGATACATACGCAGACTTGCTACAAGGGAGGAACGATATAAGTATTATCAAAGATATTATACGAAACAGGATTGTTCAGAACTGGGGTATGGAAGGTACTTTCAATTACTGCTGTTGTATAAGAGCATTAATTGTTTTAAGCTGAAAGGCTGGTTTGAAAAGATATTTACAACCATCATCCGGTCAATCGAGCGATACCCGGAGTCCGTATTAAGAGAGGACTTGCAGGTGTTTCCAGAGATTGCCGTGAAGCTGGAACAGGAAGGTATCTGCGATAATATTGAGTGGATGATGGACGTTTACGTGAATAGTCTGATGAAAAACCGCGAGGAACTGGATGGCAAGGAATTTGCTGAAGCATATGAAAAACTTTGGAATGAATATATTTATTCTAACAGGGAAAAGATTGATCGATATTTGAATAGATATTACAGAGCAGAGTTCTGCCTTGCGGCAGCAGAGAATAATGTGGATGAATTTGTTTATTTGGATGAGCGATGTCATGAGATTTTTCAAAAGTTAGGGCTTGAAATATCGGATGACTTGCATAAAGAGATTGGACATTATGACAGCTGGATAGATGCAGACTATGAGGATTCAGACCTGGATGAAGAAAGCATATCCGGGCTGAGAGAAAATATAGAGGAAATTAAACGGGACTTTAAGGAAAGCTTTTTGGATGTAATTTTACCTACTGAGGTTGAGGATATGGAGGCCTGGTTGGAAATAAATGCGGTGCCGGAAAACATACAGTCTGTTATGAAGGCAGCATTATATAAACACGCAGACTTTTGGGATTTTTTTATCCATGACGAGGAATCTTTAGAGTTTTTAACGCTGCTTGTATCATATACAGGGCATTTGTCGGAAAGTATCTTGGAGGCTTCCAGGGACATAGTCCGGTATATGGCAGAGAAATGTGGAGGAAATAAAGAAGCATTATTTCAAATTATAAACTCTTTTCGCCCTTATGAAAGGAGATTGGGAATTCTATCCAGCGTCGAACTTGAGGCGAAGTGTCCGGATATTGGTTTAGGGGGAGACGACATAATTGATAAAATGCTGGAGTCTCATATTCTTGTATGCAGGCATCACTGGTATCGCCTTTCTAATCGTTTGATATTGTTCAGTGTTTATATCGACCATATAGGTCAGCTGTCTGATGCAGAGCGTAATGTATATTATGCAAATGTATTTCAAAAGGCAGAAGATGAAGAACAGAAGGCGGTTTACTGCTTAGAGGATTATACGATACAGAGCTTAATTGCAGCGGGAAGGTCATGGCAACGGGCGAAAGATACGATGCGTTTATCTGAGCTGGCATTATATGAGCTTGATCAGGAGCTGTTTAAAAGATATGAACTGATCCCATTGGCATGTGAATCATATAGTAACCTGTATGCCGATACAATAGATGAGGTGATTCATAATCTGATTGATGAAATGGATATGGAATTTGATGTATTGGAAGATGGTACTCAAACGGGCTGGACACTCTACCAGAATGATTTCTTTTTTGCTTTGGAGTGCATAAGCAGTTTTTCTTTATTTGATGCAATACCGGATAAGTTTACGGAAGAACAGATCAAAATACTCAGGGACAATGACCGCTTGAAATCGGGAGAAGAAGTAGTAAGTTTGAAGCAGTTAGAAGAAATGGATCTGCTCAAATACATGGGAATATACGAACCGCTGGAATTGATTTGGAATGAAATATGTAGATGGAAGATAGAAGGTGAAAACAATGGATGGTGCTGATAATGTAAAAAACTTAAAAAAGAAATTATTATTTGCGGCAGGGAAATATTCTGATTACAGCAGATATAGTACTACATTGGCTGACCTGGAAAATGAGTATGATGAGACGCTGGAGATATATGATCTGGCTATATGGGAGAATCAATCCAACGGAACAATCCGGGACAAGGCGGTGCGTATGCTGCATGTTACATCAGAACTTTTTTATGATTTAAGTTATAACGCTGAACAGGAATTGTATCATGTTATGGAAGAAATCATGGAACTGGGGGCAAATGAACAGAGACAGATATGGGACCTTGTAATAGAAAAGGAACAAATGACAAAGGAACATTTTGATAAAATGCTCGATGGCTGGTGTGATTTTGAATACTGTCAAAATGATGCGCTTAACACCTTTCTGAAGGTATTAACTGAATATGTGGGAAAACAGCTTTCCATCTATAAGGCCGGGGAAAGCGAGGTGAATTAGCTGAAAGATATCTACGAAAAATTTGCATATGATTATGATGAATTCGGAGACATTGAGAATTATCTTGGAAGTGAAAGGCAGTTCTTTAAAGAGATATTGAATGAGAATCAAGTACAATCCGTATTAGATTGTGCGTGCGGAACGGGACAGCACCTATATATGCTGGCTGAATTAGGGTATCGCGTCTCGGGATCTGATTTTTCTGCGTCTATGCTGAAAGTTGCCTCTAAAAATTTAGAAAGGCATGGGATACAAATCCCCCTGAGCCGATGTGATTTTAGAGAATTACAGGAAGCATTTACAGAAAAATTCGACGCTGTTGTCTGCCTCACAACAGCCTTACCCCATCTGCATACGGATGAAGATTTACTTACAGCACTTATATCCATGAAAGACAGACTGAAGAAAAATGGTTTGCTTATATTGACCCAGGGGACAACGCATTTTACATTAACGCTGCCATCAATAGAGGTGGTTGTAAACAGAGATAATTTTTCCAGGATATTTGTGAAAGAGCACGATGATCAATTCCAAACAATTCATGTAATAGATTTATACCATTCTCAAAATAGATTGGAAAATAATCAATATGATATTGTATATAGGATTATTCTTGACGATGAATATAGAGGGCTGTTAACAAAAGCAGGGTTTAATAATATAAACATATATGGTGACTATGATAGAAGTCCTTATGACAAAGAGAGTAAAAGGCTTATTGTTGTTGCTCAGTGAAATGAATGAACACGCCCCTAGTTTGATATTTCCTGATCCAGTCAAGGAAATATCAAACTAAGAGCCTTAAGTGATAATAGAGTGGTAATAGATTTTTTTCTTGACAAATCTTTATTCTATATGGTATTCTTTCTAAGCAAAATAATTTCATATGGTTTAATTGGAAACGCACATTCTCCGAATGATTAACGAACAACACATAATTACAAATCATTCAGGAGGATTTTTTTATGCCCAAAAACAAATTTCAGGATGTAGTCTTTACAGTAATTATGGCACTTATCATGGTTTATGGTATGGTTGTCTACAACGTTGCATTAAATACCGGCAATGTTTCTGGAGAGACCTTTTTACTTGCTCTGTGTGAACTTCCAATTATGGTTCCGATAGCCTTTGTACTTGAATTCTTTATTGTTGGAAAAGCTGCAAAAATGTTAGCATTTACGGTAATGAAACCAACGGACAGACCACAGCTGATAACCTATGTGATTTCCATTTGCATCTGCTGCATTATGTGTCCGGTTATGAGCCTTATTGCGGTATTTTTATTTAAAGAACCCGGTTTCGGTATATGGGTAAAGACGTTCGCGATGAACTTCCCGATGGCTGTCTGCTGGCAGCTGTTTTACTGCGGGCCGCTGGTGCGTTTGATATTCCGCACACTTTTTAGAGAAAAGAAAGTCCGGTAATCTATGCAGATATTTCTGGCTGAACATAAAAAATTATAGCCGGATTTTTAGCGGAGTATGGGTAGTTGTTGCACTGGTGCTGCAATATGTTATACTTTTCTTAAGAACTAATCAGACCTATAAGATACGTGGTATGGTCAATTCAGGAAGAAAGGAATCTTTACAAATGACATCAGAAGAGTGGAAACAACAGCGATTTGAAAATTGGTGCAGGGAGATCCGTCTGCAGAGTTAAATAAAGAATAATGCTCTAAAACCAAAACTTGATACGGAAGATGTGCTGGAGACCGCGGATTTTATATTTTCACCGATCAGGCCATTTGATCGTGTAGGTGACAGCGGCAATCTTCTGCTGGCAAAAAGAAAAGTGAATCGCCGGGAACAGTATCTGGTTAAACATGAATATTGTGACTGCGCTGCAAATGAATTTATATACTCAAAGCTTGCTTGTGCCATGGGGCTGCATATACCTGAATCAAAATTATTTCATATATCGGAAGGCGAAAAACGAAAGTATTTTAAAACAGGATATACAGTTGGCGCAAGATATCTTACCTTGTCAGACCCCGAACCGTCCTACGAACTAATCCGCAGCAGTGCTGTAAACTGGGAGGAATACTTTTCTTTTAGAGCTTTGTACCTATTATTTCTGGAATCAGATTCTTTTGAAGTGGTATTGAATCATGACAATTATATTTACCGTGTAGATACAACTGATGCATTTCACCTGGGAGAGTGGCAGTTGAGCAAAGCTGGGCTTGATATTGACAGTCCAAATGGAAATCTTCAGCAGTTAACCAGGAAAATGATGCTGGATTCTTTGAAAGAAGATTACTGGGAATATATCCAGTTAGAGAAATGGCTGGCTGATACGGTAGAAGAGTATGGAGAGGAATGCAGAAAAGGATTTCTTGGCCCGTTTTATGAGATTCAGGGGATTCAGGAGTCGTATATAGATGACTTTCTGAATACGCTCTGCTACTTTTATCCGGATTTTGTAGGCGACTGCTATAAACAATTTATCAAAGCCGCACAGAAAAAAAGTCATGATTTTTTGCAGGCTGTAAAATAGGGCCAAGGTATCTAAAAAATTTATGGCAGGACTTATGTATTATCAGGTCGGTTGGACGATTGAAGACTGTGAGACAGGATTAAGCGAAGCCCTGGTGGAGAATCTTAAACGATCTACAAAATTTTTTTAACCGTATCAACATACCGGCATACGTCTTCCGGCGCATCAAAACTATACAGCAGCCCATAAGGAATGCTGTATTCCCAATTCACGGGTATTGAAACGAGTCCGGGATGTACCTCCTTCCAGCACTCAAGAGTTAGCAGGACATTCCGGGTTTCCGCACAGCGGTTGAACACCGACAGATCATAAAACTGCGGTGTATCCTCTATATGAATCCGGGGATGGTGCTTTTCCAGGTCATTGCGCAGAAAGTCATTGACCCCGGAATCCCCCCGTTCAACCATCATGAATGTTTCCCCATATAAATCTTCAATCCTAATGGATTCTTTTCTTGCAAGGCGGTGTTCTCTGGATACCGCAATCATTTTTTTATATCTTCCAAGCGGGAGAAAATTACAGCGGCGTAGCCACTCTCTGGAATCACATACGCCGATCAAAAAATCAAACTTCTTCCCCAGTTGTTCTATCTCAGCGAGAATTCCCTCGTGATTATCCTCAAAAGGCACAAGGTGCAGTTTGTATTCGGAAAAGTCCTGATTCACGCGGTACCACAGATCCATAAATGGCTTCGCGGGATTCAAAAGTGAGGTGCCGATGCAGAAGGTCGTGTCGCTTAAATGCATGGCCGCTCTGGCGCCTGCTATAGATTTTTTTGAGTAGTCCTTCATGAATTTGGCGTCCTGGTAAATGAGGGCGCCTGCCGCTGTCAGACGGATGCCGGACGGTGTGCGTTCAATCAATTTCAAATCCAGATGGTTCTCCAGCGCATTCATCTGTTTCATAACGGCTGTCGGAGAAATGTACAGCCGCTCGGCGGCCTTTGTAAAGCTGCCGCAGTCGGCAGCTGCGATAAAAGTATCCAGCATATGGTTGTACATGAGACACCTCCTATATAAACAAAAAGTTTATACGATAATAACATATCGGAGATTCCGTTTCAAGAGAAATGACGGTAATATATAGGGAAAAAGAAGGAGGTGCTTGAAATGGCCGATTTGATTGCGTTCTTTTCGAGGAAGGATGAGAATTATGTGAACGGAATGCTTAAGAAGCTGGATGTAGGAAATACGGAGGTGGCTGCCGGTATTATTCAGAAGTTGACAGGAGGGGATCTTTTTAAGATTGAGCCTGTGCTGGATTATTCCCCCAATTATAACGAATGCGTTGCTGAAGCACAGGAAGACCAAAAAAGAGAGGCCCGTCCTGAACTGAAAACCTATCCGGAGAGTATTGAACCTTACGATGTTATTTACCTTGGTTATCCGAACTATTGGGGAACAATGCCGATGGCGGTATTTACTTTTCTGGAACACTTTCATTTCAGCGGGAAGACTATCAGGCCTTTCTGTACCCACGAGGGGAGCGGGATGGGCAGCAGCAGAAAGGATATTATGACGTTGTGTCCCGGGGCTAATGTAGAGGAGGGGCTTGCAATACGGGGCGGCAGTGTGAACCGGTCGAAGAAAGACATTGAAAATTGGTTATGAATTGGAGGAAGATAACATGGAGACGGAAAAAGTAACTGCAGGGAGAGACAAACTCGGAGTATTCGCCCCAAAGTTTGCAGAGTTAAACGATGATGTGCTGTTTGGGGAGGTCTGGTCAAGGGAGGATAAGCTGCCGGCAAGAGACCGCTGTATTGTCACAGTAACGGCACTAATGGCAAGCGGTATCTTAGACAGTTCGCTGGAATTCCATTTGACCAATGCAAAGAACCATGGCGTGACCGCGGAGGAGATCGCGGAGATCCTGACGCATGCAGCTTTCTATGTTGGATGGCCGAAAGCGTGGGCAGCTTTTCATATGGCAAAGGAAATTTGGAAAGATGTGTATCCGATGCATTAAAGGCAGGGTACCGCTCCATCGATACGGCGCAGGCTTATTACAATGAAGAAGAGGTTGGCACGGCAATTGCAGAATCCGGGATACCTAGTACATCGTAAAATAATTAACTGCCACATAAGCCGACCTAAATTTCCGATAGCACTGCTCCACAAGCCTCAGCGTAGCCCACTACGCCTGCGTTTGTGGAGCAGCACTCTCGAAAATTTATCTCAGCTTATGAGTCAGTTACTTATTTTACGATGTACTAGAGAAGAGATATTCCTGACATCCAAGGTGTGGGTGGATCGTTATGGTTATGAAAAATGCAGGGAATCCGTAGAAGAATCGCTTAAGAAGCTTAAGACAGACTATATTGACCTTATGCTCCTTCACCAGCCGTTTTCCGATTACTACGGCGCATGGCGGGCATTGGAGGAACTGTATGAAGAAGGAAAGCTGCGTGCCATTGGAATCTCTAATTTTTATCCCGACAGATTGGTAGACATTGCTGCTTTTGCAAGAATCCGCCCAATGATCAACCAGGTGGAGGTACACCCATATAACCAGCAGGTTCTTGCAAAAGAATATATGGATAAATATGGTGTACAGACAGAGGCGTGGGCGCCTTTTGGAGAGGGGCGGGGCGGCCTGTTTGAAGACGGCGTGCTTATGGAAATAGGCAGGAAGCATGGAAAAACAACTGCACAGGTAATGCTTAGATGGAACATTCAGCGAGGAGTGGTAGTTATCCCAAAGTCAACACATTATGAGCGTATGGCAGAAAATTTCAATGTATTTGACTTTACCCTGGATGAGGAAGACATGAAAAAAATCGGGCATCTTGATAAAGATCAAAGTTCGTTCTTTTCCCACCACGACCCGTCTACAGTAGAGTGGTTCGTACAGGTAGTGAAAGGGCAGAGTAGTGCATCATAAAATAAGATCAGCTTAAGTGTCCGGTTTATTATTAGACGATGTTCCATATAAAACACTATGACAGCAGTAAAAAACCAGGGCGTAATGAATCATCAGTCTTTTTTCTGCAATACCTGCTTTAATTCATCGAGCAGGAGCTGTGCGGCAGGTGTAAATACCTGATATTTTTTCCAGATCACATACATCTTTGTGTGAAGCGCCGGCGAAATGGGGCGAAAGCATAGTTCACTGTCAGGAGTGAGCTCAATGATGCGGTCGAAGGTCAGTGCAATTCCAAGACCTTCCCTCACGAAGACAGCACCGTTGTTCGTCAGATTGAAGGTTGCCATGATATTAAGCTGATCGATCTTTTCTCCGCACCAGCGGGGGAGATCTACTTTGGCAGACTGCTCGGAACAAAAGACGGGATATGGCAGCAGGTCTTCCAGTTGGATAGCCTTCTTCTCGGCAAGAGGGCAGTCTTTTCTCATGATAGCTCCCCAGGTATCGTTTTCCGGCACTTCCAGATAATTATATTTCGACAGGTCCGGCGGTTCCACGATAAAGGCCATATCAGACAAGCCCCGGTCGAGACGTTCGGCCACGATTTCGGTATCCCCGCTGACGGTATGGTAATGGATGCCGGGATAGCGCTGGTTCAACCTTTTTACGGCAAAAGCAAGGTATTTTATCAGATAAGATTCTGCACAACCAATATAAACATCTCCGCCTGCGATATCATCCATAGACTTAAATTCATTCGTGATTTTATCTGCCATTTCCAGTAAATCTTCAGCTCTTTTTCTTAAAAGCATTCCTTCGTTGGTCAGATGTATGCTGTAACTGCTGCGGACAAAGAGTTTTTTTCCAAGCTCCGTTTCCAGTTCCTTCATCTGCCTTGACAGAGAAGGCTGGGAAATGTGAAGCCGTTCGGCGGCCCTGGTCATATTCTCTTCTCTGGCTATTTCCAAAAAATAGCGAAGTACCCGAATTTCCATCTGTAATCCTCCTCAATTATTACTCCTGTATTATAGATAGGTTATATATTACATTATATCAGGGCAAGATATTCATTACAAGAATAACAGGAAATAAGAAACAGGTATTGGATAATTTCTTCATCTTGTACTATTATGGTTACTGTACACGGGGCCGTACACCTTGCTGCACGGCATCCGAGCCAGTAAAGTAATGGGGCCGGGCATCCGGCTCCTCGCCATAGGCGGCTTTAAATGAGCAAGATGCCGTTACTATGCGCGGTCCATGGGCCGTGAATAGTAACCTATTATGAACATAAAGGAGGTGGAGCTATGGCAGAAGCATCAGATGAAAGTGGTATTTTGCTTCAGAACCTGCGGGATGCAGGTTGCGACAGGGAGTTCATTCAACGGTGTATAGAGCTGGCAGAACATACGAATGCTGCAGAGATTCTTCCGCTGCTCCGGAAATACCGTGGAACTTTGCTGGGAAAAGTCCATAAAAGCCAGAATGAGCTGGACTGTTTGGATTTTCTGATTTACAAATTAAAAAAACAAGAATATGAAGGAGGAACTTCTCATGGAAATGAATTTTGATTTTAACAATCCTACCCACATTTTATTTGGACGGGGGAAACTGGACGAACTTGGCAGCCAGCAGATGCCCGGAAAAAAGGCGCTTCTGCTGATGTCTAACGGCAGATCGGCAAAGATCAGCGGCGCTTACGACAGAACCGTTGCGCAGCTGAAAAAGGCAAGTGTGGAAATTGCCGAGTTTGCAAAGGTTATGGAGAACCCGGTGAAGGATATGATCATGGAAGGCGCAGCATTTGCCAGAGAAAACGGCTGTGACTTTATCGTGGCTCTTGGCGGGGGCGCCGTACTGGACTCCTCCGTGGCAGTCGCTGCCATGGCGGCCAATGACGGGGATCTGTGGGATTATGTGTACGGCGGAACCGGCAAGGGTAAGCCGCTGGCTAATCCGGGCCTGCCAATTGTGACGATTACTCTGACCGCAGGTACCGGTTCAGAAATCAACCAATGGGGTGAATATCCTGAGTGAGGCGATTGCCCTTTCCGCCATTGAAAGTATTGCAAAATATCTCCCCCGTGCCGTGAAAGACGGCAGCGATATAGAGGCCCGTGAGCATATCGCGTACGGCAGTACGATGGCTGGAATAACCATGCAGCTGACATCCACTACGGCACAGCATTCTATGGAACACTCCATGAGCGCATATCATCATAACCTTCCGCATGGTGCAGGACTGATCATGATTTCCAGGGCATTTGCAGAGTTTTTCATAGAACGTCATGCATGCGATGAACAATTTGTCAAGATGGCAAAGGCAATGGGGATTGCCGATGCCGCGAAACCAGAGGATTTTATAACTGCGCTGACCCAACTGCAGGAGGCCTGCGGCGTGGCTGGTCTGAGAATGAGTGATTATGGATTTGATCAGTCCGAGTGTATGACATTGGCAAAGGGAGCGCGCTCCATGCAGGGCGGCTTATTCCTTGCCAATCCATGTGAAATGACAGATGAAGATTGTGCCGGAGTCTTTCGAAAATCTTACCGGTAACAGAAAGAAATGGATGCTTCTATGAAAGGGGCATCCATTTCCTGGTGTTTAAAAGGTGAGTTGAAAAATGCTTATGGTTGTGTCAGGGGGCTGTCCGCAGGCAGTTTCTCCTACTCGATGAAAGCATGGGACATGATATAAAATTCTTCTTGGCTCGGCTGATGCCTCTTCTCTATTTTTTCAAATGAATCATCATACCGCATCGCTTCTTCTTCACTGATAGCCATGATGGGGCTTTCACGGTACAACCATTTTCTTCCATCCAAAGCATTGGGAATAAGTTCTTTCACCATCATTGCAGCCGGATATTTACCGTTCTCCAGGCAAACATTGTATTTTTTACAACTTTTAAAACCACGGCTCACATAATTCATCGGACTTCCCATTATGACAATTACATCAAAGCCCATCAATACTGCCTGTTCAAAAGAATGTTCTATGAGCCTCTTACCATAACCCATCCGCTGATACTCAGGAGCAATGCTGACAGGGCCAAAAGTAAGGATTGCCTTCTCACAGCCCTCCTCGTCGACTAGTTTTGCCTTGGTATACATGATATTTCCAATCACCTGCCCATCCAGCTCAGCAACAAAATCCAGCGCTGGTATAAAGTCTTCATGCTGGCGCATTATATGAACCAAATAATGTTCAACACAGCCCGGTACATAAAGATTATAAAATGCGTTTCTTGTTATTTCTTCTACGATCTTGTAATCCTCTTCTTTTTCATTTCGTATAGTCAGCATTATGAGTCCGCCTTTCTAAAATCATGTTTGTTGTGCCGCTTATTCTGTTGAGATATTGTAACACATAGGGACTTTCTCTGTCTATTCGT
Source organism: Faecalicatena contorta (assembly GCF_001404335.1). Lineage (GTDB taxonomy): Bacteria > Bacillota > Clostridia > Lachnospirales > Lachnospiraceae > Faecalicatena > Faecalicatena contortus_B. The sequence goes on along the minus strand of NZ_CYZU01000024.1, from coordinate 35,221 downwards.
ATTTACTACAGGGTAGAGTGACCTGATACCCTAAAAACTGGCGAATAAAAAAACTTCTCCCCGGAGGGGCTAATCTCCATCATGAGTCATATTTATTGTTGTTTTTTTATTTGTGTGGTATACATAAATGTATAAAGGAAAACTTATTATATATAGTAGCCCGCCCACGCAGGCTGCACAGGATGCGATGCAGCCAGTGGAACCCGCAGGCACTGTATCGAGAGTTCAGGTAGTTCAGTTACCAGGCAGTGCACGAATGAAGCTGAAAAACCAAATGTAAATATACAAAAAGTAAAAGTGAGGAAATAATATGAAAAAAGTTCTGGAATTTGATGCAGTTCTGGTTAAAAAACCGGATATGGATGCCGCATATATAGAGATCCCTTTCGATATGAAAGAGATTTTTGGAAAGTCACGGGTACTGGTACACGCAACTTTTGATGGCGAACCTTATGATGGACAGGCCGTGAAAATGGGTACGCCATGCCATATAATTGGCGTCAGGAAGGACATCCGCAAAAAAATAGGGAAAAAACCGGGAGATAAGCTTCATGTGACGCTGGAAGAACGGGAAAGAGAAAAATAACTATTTCTGTTGAATCAAAGTGGTTGTATGATATACTAGAAGCATCTTAATGAACGGAGGCTGCAAATTATGGGAATTTGGACAAATAAGCACTAACGGCAAGGTGTTGGTGTTTTTCCAGGCCTTGCTAATCAGGAAACAAAAAACAGATCAGTGATTAGGAGGCAAATGATGTCATATTTTTATTATCAGTCAAAAAAGATTTATTACACAGAAACGGGGAACGGAAAACCAGTGCTGTTTTTGCATGGCAATACGGCATCTTCCAGGATGTTTGAGCTGCTGCTGCCCTTGTATGAGGATCAGTTTCATATCATTCTCATCGATTTTCTAGGGCATGGGAAATCCGACCGGCTTGAAGAGTTTCCGGCAGATCTTTGGATAGAAGAAGCCCGCCAGACCATCGCATTGCTGGAACATCTGAACCTTGGAAAGGTGGATCTTGTGGGCACCAGCGGCGGCGCCTGGGTTGCCATCAATGCTGCATTAGAGCGCCCGGAGCTGGCCGGGAAGATTGTAGCGGACAGTTTTGACGGCCGGACTTTGGCGGACGATTTTTCTAAGAACCTGGTACAGGAGAGAACGAACGCCAAAAAGGATGAAATGGGAATTGGTTTTTACCAGTGGTGCCAGGGAGATGACTGGGAACGCATCGTGGATATGGATACAAAGGCATTGATTCAATGTGCCGGAGAAAAGCTGCCGTTATTCACAAAACCACTGTGCAGTCTGCAGGTTCCGCTGCTGCTCATGGGGAGCGAAGGAGATGAAATGTCCCGGGAGGATTTTCAGGAGGAGTACGCTGCAATAGCCAGTGAAACAGGGGCTGAGATTTGTATTTTTCCAAATGGAAGGCATCCCGCAATTCTTTCTAATGCAAAGGAGGCTGCAAAAGCCATCTGCGAATTTCTGGAATCGTAGAAATGGCCGCCGGATCGCGGTATATTCCTTTTGTTAAATAATGCTGTGGTAGGTAATGGCACAGAAAAGGCATGGACAAATATAAAAATAAATGTTCATGCCTTTTTATATACCGGAAGTAATGAAAGCAGCAAAGGGAATATCCAGTGATGGCTGCTCAATAGAAACTCTAAGTTTATCCCTCAAATAAAATTTATCCTTAAAAAACAAAATTGGCCAGATAAAACAACAGGAATGTATGGGCGGGATAAAAAATATAGAAGAAATATTTCATGCCCGGCCCCTTTTGATTATTGTACTTCAGCATGATTGGCAGGGCCAATACCATCAGGCACTGCAGCCCGTAAATACCATCGAGCATTTCCATGCTAAACTGGTTAATACAGAATATGATGTACATGGCAATAAAGTACTCTTTTTTTTCTTTCAGAAAATACATCAATACTCCAAGAGCAACAAATTCAAACCCATATTCATTCAAATAAATATTGGGGATAATTCCGGTCAGCATATCGCCGCTTAAATTACGTGCAAACGGCAGTATGTAGAAAAGAAGCTGAACTGCAAAAATACATCCAAGCAGTATCCCGCCCTTTTTATGGTCCCGCAAAAAAATTTCAATTGTACTGATTAAAACGCCTACTATAAACATAGTAAGAAAAATATTGTGATTACCATAACCGTATTCGGTTGGCATAAAGTAGTCAATAGCATAACCGAAAATTGACATGAACACACTCATTAGATATAAACGCAATAAGTATATCCTGCGGTTTTTTGTATAGTGGTAACCCCATACCATACAAAACAGGAAAAGAGGAAAACTCGCTCTGCCCAGCCAGCGGAACCATATTGGCGTTCCTTCAAAATAGTAGCCTATATGGTCTATTACCATTAGAATTAATGCGATAATTTTAATCTTAAATGTATTCATGTGTGATACCTCACTTCTGCGATTATCGTTTTTATGTACGCCTAACCTGCCAAAAGTGGGTATCCTACCTCGATCCATTATGGCTCAAAACGGTTACTGCATGATTCATATTTTAACATATCTCTGCAGCTTCGTCTATCTGCCTTTTTGAGGTCTATTTTGTCTCCCGGCTGAAGAACTGCCTTGAACATGCAATATAATTCTAAGCAGCTGTGTGATTCACATGTGCATTCCTTTTATTTATCAGTGAACAATATATCATCCAGTATGGCGGCTCGGATCCATCATTTATTTCAAGGAGATTGATACGATAATCATACCCCTCAATCGTAATTGTATTGAAGTCATAGTCTGGATGGAGCCTGTAAGTTAAGCTGTGTTCCCGGCAGAAGTGAGTAATTAAATCCAGAATCATTTTATGGTGGTTTGGCTGTTGTTTACTGAAAAGAATATATGCTGTTTTCATAAGATACCTCCGCTTAAAAAAATGCTTATAAATTGTGTTTTAAAATGGAACCGGCATTTCCGGGTGTGTGAACCGTAACAGAACGAATGGGTTTTTTACAGTACAGCAGATTGTATTTCTGCAAAGTGGAATATAATTTCTCTGCCATTGTGGAATCCATGTCACAGAGGGGAAGCCGGCAGTGTCCTGTGTTATAGCCCATTGCGCGCATGGCCTGTTTGACAGGGATGGGATTGACATCCAAAAATAAAGCTTCAATCAGCTCCAGATATTTTAGCTGCAGGTTGTCGCTCTCGTCACTGTTGCCGTCAAAATAAGAGGAACAGATGGCATGCACTTCCCTGGGCACGAGATTGGAAAGGACGGAAATCACTCCTTTTGCCCCCAATGCCAGTGCCGAAGTTATCTGATCATCGTTTCCGGAATATATGGCAAGGTCGTCTTTACAGAGTGCGGCGATCTTGGCAATCTGGGAAAAATTGCCGCTTGCCTCCTTGACGGCCACGATATTATCTACTTCACTGAGACGCTTGAAAGTAGCCGGATAAATATTTACTCCGGTGCGGGAAGGCACATTATACAAAATAATCGGCAGACTCGTTGCATCCGCACATGCTGTAAAATGCAGGAATAAACCCTGCTGTGATGCTTTGTTATAATACGGTGTGACATGGAGCAGCGCGTCCGCGCCGGCCTTTTCGCACTCCTTTGACAGATAAACCGCATGGGCGGTATTGTTGCTGCCGGCTCCTGCGATCACCGGAATACGCCCGTTCACATGTTTGACTGCGTGACGTACCAGTTCAATATGCTCTTCATCTGTCAGTGTGGAACCCTCCCCGGTTGTTCCGGCAACGATGACAGCGTCCGCATTTTCACGGATCTGCATATCCAGTAAATCATCAAAAACAGGAAAATTAATTGAAAAATCATTTTGCATCGGGGTTATGATTGCAGTACCCGCTCCTTTAAAAATCATTTTTTTCATTATGATGGCCTCTCCTTTAATCATAGCTATTTTAGATACATTTATCATATGGATTCCTTGATTAAAAAGGGATAAAAGTCTTAGCAGAAGATATTAAAAAGATATAAATATTACGGGGCGGGCTGAGCGCGCCCATGCCGGTAAGCCGGTTTGTAACAAAGTCACAGTAAAAATTGCCTTCATCATGTATACTGACAACAAATAAAGTCGGAGGTTATTGATTGTGGCTGATAAAAAACTGCGTAAAAAGGCTTTTATTGTACAAAATGAGTGCGTGGCATGTGGATGCTGCGTAAAGGTATGCCCAAAAGATGCTATTCATATTGAGAAAGGAATTTTTGCAGACGCTGATCTGGAAAAATGTGTTGGCTGCAGTAAGTGTGCACGAGAATGCCCTGCATGCGTAATTGAAATTCGGGAGGTGCCTGCATGAAAAAACAATGGTATGACTATCTCTGGATATTTTCTGCTGTTTACCTGGTGCTCGGTTTTTTCAACATCCTTTTTGCATGGATCGGGCTGCTTTGCTTTTTTATCCCTTTGATTATTTCCATCGCCGGAGGCGGTAAGGGATATTGTAACCGCTACTGCGGAAGGGGGCAGCTTTTCTCCTTACTGGGCGGACGGTTTGGCCTGTCCCGCAGAAAGGACCCGCCGAAATTCCTGCGAAGCAAATGGTTCCGCTACGGGTTCCTGCTCTTTTTCTTTACCATGTTTTTTCAGATGATTTGGAGCACATGGCTGGTGTTTGGTGAGGCGCACAGCCTAAGCCAGATGGTGACGATCCTTTGGACGTTTAAACTGCCCTGGCACTGGGCGTATGATGGAACGGCGTTTGCGCCGTGGATTGCGCAGTTCGCCTTTGGATTTTACAGCGTGATGCTGACATCCACGATACTGGGCATGATTACAATGGTGCTGTTCAAACCGCGTTCCTGGTGTGTGTACTGCCCAATGGGGACCATGACACAGCTTATTTGCAAAGCAAAGTCAGGTAAGAGCGTGAGCTTACCACAAAATACAGAACATAGCTAAAATGTCTGTTGCAGCCGGATATGGTTTTATAAAACTATAATCCGGCTGCAATTTTATGATATACTAGACTGGTACACGGAGTGTTAATAGAAATTCTTGGTGATGGTCTTATACGGCGCAAAACCCTGATTCAGACAGTAGTGAGAACCATATATATCAAGAATAATGGAGTTGGGTGTGCCATGTATCTTTGTATGTTCCCGCACAATTAGTTCTGTTGTATTTTTGATCGTCCAGAACTTGTAAATTACAACGCTGAGCCTTACTTCTCTTGATTGATCGGTTGTAATGTTCGATTCATTTGCGATTAGATAGTCGGGAAGCATGTTGATTGTTGTTAGAATTAAAACGAGAGTTATAAAAATAATACATAGTTTCTTTTTCATCAATAATTCCCCCTATAAAAATGATAGGGCTGAAAATGTTGCAAATCTACAGGTAAATATTGGGAAATCTACGTGTCGCGTACAGAGGGAAAAATAAATAGGATTAGGAGATAGTTATATGAGAGCGATCGGTTTCATAATATTATTGGTTTTCTATTCTGTCTATATTGGGAAGATGGTTCTGCAGAGAAGGCAGGGCATTCAGACAGACCAGATTGCAAAAGGAACCCGCAGAGATAAAGTGTTTTATATAGAACTTATCATGAAGGCGGCTACAAATTCGGTAGTCATTATAGAAGTGATCAGTATTGTGTCTGTGAAGCCGGCGGTGCCGTCTTATGTGAGGTTCGTGGGAATGATATTAGGATTCGTGGGAGACGTGGTTTTTGCTCTTGCGGTTATCACAATGAAAGATAACTGGAGAGCCGGAATTGCTGAGAATGATAAAACGGAAATGGTGACGGCGGGGATATATCGGTTCAGCAGAAATCCGGCGTTTCTGGGATTTGACCTTGTATATCTGGGGATAATGCTGATGTTTTTCAACTGCGTGCTGCTTTTGGTTTCTGTCTTTGCAGCTGTTATGCTTCATTTGCAGATCTTGCAGGAAGAGAAATATCTGCCGCAGGTTTTTGGGGAATCATATTTGACATACTGTAGCAAAGTCTGTAGATATTTGGGAAGAAAACGATAGGAGAGAAGAATGAAAGAAAGATTTGAGACGGAGCGTCTAATACTGAGGCCCTGGAATACCGGGGATGCAGAAGAATTATACCGGTATGCAAAAGATGAAAGGGTAGGCCCAACTGCGGGATGGCCGGTGCATACCAGTGTGGAAAACAGCCGTGAGATTATAGAAGATGTGCTTACGGCCGAGGGAACCTATGCGGTTGTATTAAAAGAAAATAATCTTCCTGTGGGCAGTATTGGCCTGCTGCTGGGCGGCGCAAGTGATCTGGTCACGGCAGATACAGAGGCGGAGATCGGTTACTGGATCGGTGTCCCATATTGGGGTCAAGGATTCATTCCGGAGGCCGCGCATGTTTTGATACAATATGCCTTCGATGAGCTGGGTATGGATAAGCTCTGGTGCGGCTATTTCGAGGGGAACAATAAATCGCTCAGGGTACAGCAGAAGTGCGGTTTTGTATATCATCATACCAATGAGAATATTTTCTGGCCGCTTATGGGGGACATTCGGACGGAACATATTACTTGTCTGACAAAACAGCAGTGGAAAGAGAAAGACATGGTAAAATCGGATGGAAACGAACTGTATTAAATCAGATCTTCTGTGATAAGAACTGCCCATTTATCCGTAAGTTCTAAAAATCTGGTACAGATTCTAAAATATGTGACATATAAGCGCCTCACTTTTTATGATACCCTTAAAAAAAGTGAGGTGCTTATATTATGAAAATAACAATTTTAGGCGGTACAGGCTGGCTTGGAGCTGAAATTTCTGCAGAGGCAGTAAAACGGGGGCATGTTGTGGCAGTGGTTTCACGGCATCCGGAAGATATTAAATATACGCTGACTCCGGATGTGGAGTCCCTGAAGGCGGATGCGGGCGATTATACACAGTTGAAAGAAACCATTCCGGAAGACAGTGACATCGTTGTTAATTCGCTGATACCCGATCCGTTTCAGCCGGAACGGTTTTCCAATTTATGCAGCAATGTGATTCGAGCCTGTAAAGAAATGGGGATCCGAAGGCTGATCGCCATTGGAGACGCGTGCGTGTTTAAAGTGACTCCTGATAAAATGTTAAAAGATACGACGTTTTTGACACCAATGTACAGAACCTGGTTTGGAGAACATGAGAAGACTCATGAACTCTATCTGAAGGAAACAGAGCTTGAGTGGGTAGAAATTGCGCCGGCAGCAAAATGTCTGCCGGACAAAGGCGGGCAGGAGTATATGATTGCAGAAGATGCGCTTTGCACATTGGATCCGCTGGTCGCTGAGTTAAAGACTCCGGATCCGGATCATTTTCCGTTTGCGGACAGCAGCTATATCTCCACACAGGATTTTGCCCGTGCTGTATTGGATGAGATAGAGCATTCGAAATACAGTGGGAAACGAATCTGTGTGGCGTGGAAGCAAAAACATGAAATGTATTGGGAGGGAGAAGAAAAGTGAAGATCGCTATTTTAGGAGCAAGCGGAAGAGTAGGCAGCAGGATTGCAAAAGAAGCGCTTATGCGCGGACATCAGGTCGTTGGGATTGACGTAAATACAAAGGAAGAATTGAAAAACCAGGTGGAATTCCATAAAATAGACATGGAGGATACAGAAGGTGTTGCGGGGGCAATCCAGGGGTGTGACGTGTATATCTTTGCCGTGATTCCGGTATTAAAAGGCTTAGACAGGATTATACCCGTAGTTCAGAGTGCGATTGATGCATGTAAGAAAGCGGGAGTGCCGCGGATGATCTATATCTGCGGAGGCGTGTCCTCGTGGGTAAGGCCCGGAGTGTATATGCTGGATGACCAAAAGGTTCCGGGGCATCGGCAGACCCATAAGGCAAACGATGCGATCATAGGAAGCCATGAGATTGCATTGGAGTACCTGCGGACGGTTCATGATTTCGACTGGTGCTGTCAGACCGCACCACTGTGGATGGAGGAAAATATGGGAGGACGAACGGGAAAATACCGGATGGGGACGGAATATCCGGTACTGATTGACCCGGAGAATAAAGAGATCAGTATTCAACAGAACTGTCATATTTCTATGGAAGACTTTGCGGTCTGTATGATAGACGAGGTGGAACAGAAGCGTCATCACCAATGCAGATATACAGTAGGATATTAAGGTAACAGTTCAAGCCGGCCTGAACTGTTATATTAAGGAAAAGGCACCCGTGAGGATGTCTTTTTCGGATTGCTGTGATATACTGAAGACAATCAGCCGTGTGGTGTGGAAAACTATATGTGGACAGGTGAAAACAGATGAAAAATGTAATCATTGCAGATGACGAAGTACATGTAAGAAGCCTATTGAAACATCTGGTGCATTGGGAGGAATATGGGCTTAATCTGGCAGGCGAATTTGATAATGCAGAAGATATCATTGAATTTATGCAGCATGAAAAAGTTGATATTGTAGTCACAGATATTATGATGCCGGGACTCAATGGGATAGAGATGATAAAAGAAATCAAGAAGCAGCAGATCCAGTGCCGTTTTGTGCTGATAAGCGGGTATCGGGATTTTGAGTTTGCACAGGCAGCAGTCAAACTCGGCGTATCGGATTATATTCTGAAACCGATCAATGAGGATGAGGTAAATGCGGTCTTAAAATCCCTGGCAGAGGAGGAGAGCGAAGGAGGGGAAGAAGAATTCAGAAAAAAGGCAATCCGGCAGAAGTTCCGTGAGGTTCTGGCGGGAGATACCGCGGTACCGGATCTTGAGACGGTGGAGAAAAAGTATTGTCTTCATTTCCAAAAAGAAGATGCATTTTTCCGGGTATTGCAGCTGGGTTTCTGCGGCTGCCGTGAGGGAGAAGAGGTTGAGCAGGTGGCGGGGGATATCTGGAATATCCTCCGGAAAAACATTTCTGAATGCTGCGTGGAACAGGAGATGTTTCCGTCTTCCTGGCTTCGCTATAACATCGTGCTTCAGATTAAAGATGATATGAAGAGCAGGATTCTGCGGATCTTGGATACCACCTACCGGGGATTAGTTCAAAACTATAGAGATAATCTTCCGTTTCATCTCTATCTGGGCGTTGGAAAAGCGGTAAATGAGTTAAATGACCTCAGAATATCGATGGAAACCGCGGCCTTTTTCATGAGCGGAAGACTACGGTATGGGGACAGCCGGATGTATGTAGCGGATATTCTTCCACAGGCGGATAAGCTTCTGAGAGAGAACCGCCCAATCGACTCCTCACAGATGCGGCGGTTTGAGAGTTCTGTTGAAGCGATTGACGAAAGCGGAGTGAAACAGGTGATACGGGGGCTGTTCGAAGAATATCAGAAACGGAGTGATCAGAATTATATCCAGTATTTTTATATGGCAACAGAATTGGGGAACCGGCTTGCGGATGTTCTAGGCAGACTGAATATCCATCCCAGGGAAACCCAGGACGTGAAGCGGCAGCTTCAGAGACTTTCGGAGAATTGCGATACGATAACCATGCTGCGAAGCGTAACGGAAAAGTTCTGTATTGATAATATGAATAAATATCTGGCCGGCAAAAAAGACCATGTGCTCGTTTATGTCCATTTCGCAAAACAATACATTGAAGAACATTATGCGGAAAATATTACCCTGAACAGGATTGCAGAAGAGGCTCATGTGAATCCGGTTTATTTGTCTACCATTTTTAAAGAGAGCACAGGGATCAACTATTCAGCATATCTTACTTCAATCAGGATAGAGAAGGCAAAGGAATTGCTAAAAAAGCTGGATTTGAATATTTCGCAGATCGCCAATCAGGTTGGATATGCCAGCACCCGCTATTTCAGCAGGATTTTTGAGCAGGAAAGCGGGATGAAACCAAGTGAGTACCGAAGAATATATTTGAAAGGACTGCGGGATGAAATGTAGAAAATCACTCAGGGGAGACTGCATAAAGGGGGAGAAAAGCATCCTGCATGGTCTTTATATTCAGGCAGGTTTTGCTGTGGCAGGAACTTTATTATTCCTTCTTCTGCTTCTGTGGGCCCGGGATTTCAAAACAGCAGTATTACTTTTGGTGTATTACGTGCTTTTTCTGAGCCTGTTGTGGGTTTCTGTCCGTAATACCAGACGGATGCATCGGGTAATCCTGCAAAAGGCAGAGTCCGAGAAGAAAGCTGTGGAAGCAGAACTTGAACAGAAACGCCAGCAGCTGCTAGCGTTGGAAACCCAGATAAATCCACATTTTTTGTATAATACGCTGGATACGTTCCGTGGGCTTGCGCTTGAGAATGGAGACAGGCATCTAAGCGATATGATAGAAGCGCTTTCGGTGATGTTTAAGTACAGTGTGAATTACGATGTGGAAATGGTTAGTATGAATGCGGAACTAAATTATCTTTCCAAATATATTCAGCTGCAGCAGTTGAGATTCCCAGACCGGTTCGAATATCAGGAGGTAATTAACTGCACGCCGGAACAGCTTCTGCTGGAGATGTGTCCCCGTTTTGTGCTGCAACCGCTGGTGGAAAATGCCATTCGGCATGGCCTGAGAAATGTGCGGAGAGGAGGATGCATTACCGTTTCATTGGAGATCCGGGAAGGTGATTTCTATATTGATGTAGAGGACAATGGGTGTGGGATGAGCCAGCAGCAGGTAGCATGTATGAATCAGAGATTCAGAAAACCCGAACAGCCGGAGGATGGAAACAGGATGGCGGAAGTACAGGAGGATACGAAAGAGAGAAAAGGGCAGGGCGGGATTGGACTTGGAAATGTAAACAAGCGGATCAAGATGTTCTGCGGGGAAGAGTATGGTCTAAAGGTCATGAGCACGCCGGAGGTGGGAACTCAGATCGAAGTGTGCCTGCCTCTTTATAAGGAGGCAAGAGAAGAATAAGAGTTACTATTCACGGGGCCGTGCACCACGCTGCACGGCATCCGAGCCAATAAAGTGATGTGGGCGGGCATCTGGTCTCCGCTCCGCTTCGGTCCGTGCTTAACATGCGCCACTGGCGCATAGCACCCTCGTCACTGGCGACTTTAACTGAGCCAGATGCCGTTACTATGCACGGCCCATAGGCCGTGCATAGTAACGAAAAAGATATAGACTGCGGCCGCATTGACGGCCGCTTTTTTGATCTCCGAAAAAGTTTTATACATACGTTATTCTGCAGCTCTGCGGCAGACCCGCCCGTAGGGCATGTGTTACGGAGTGCCCTGCGGGTATACTGTGAAAAATGTGACACTTTTCTGAATATAGAGGCATTAAAAAGATAACCGAAGAAAGATAAAATAAAGACAAATAAAAGATAACTGCATACCAAAAAGCAAAATAGGAGGATAAGAAAATGAGATTAAAGAAATGGATGGGAATTATTTTATCAGCGGCAATGCTGTTGGCGTTGCTGACCGGGTGTTCTTCCAAAAGTCCGGCGGAAGCGGACAGCGGGAGTAAGGAGAGCAGCGAAAGTAAAGAAAAAAACGGTGGAACAGTCGGCATTCTCATTGTTACAAGTGGTTCCCAGTGGTGCAATGACATTGTAGATTCTGTGACAGAAGCGGTAAAAGGGGAAGGCTATGATGTGGTTGTTTCGGACTCACAGGTTTCTGTTGACAATGAACTGTCTGGGATGGAGAACCTGATTAATTCAGGGTGTAAGGCTATCGTAGTAAACGCCATGAATCCGGCCGGTTTATCAGATCTCTGTAAACAGGCACAGGAAAAGGGGATTTATATCATCGGATGGTCTGATCTGCTGGTGAACTATGATGCCCTTGTAGAAGAAAATCCAAAAGAGGAAGCGGAACTGATCGCAGACGCTATGGCGGATTTTGTGGATGAAAGTGCAGGAGAGGGCAGTGAAATGGCTGCAATCTGGCTGTCTGACTCTGCAAACCCGGATACGACGGCCGGAGTATTCAAGGAAGCCCTGGAAGCCGAGTTTGAAGAAACATTGGTAAAGGGGAAGGGCGTCAATCTTGTAAACAGCCAGTATGCAACGGATTCCACGAAGGCAATGGACGTGACAGAGGCGATTCTCGCGGCAAACCCGGATGTAAAACTAATTTTCTGTCAAAGTGATGAGATGGGAGTTGCGGTTGCACAGACGCTGGAAGCAAAAGGGGTTGGAAAAGACGAGGTTATGGTTTGCGGACTGGACGGCAGCGAGGAGGCATTGAATGTAATCGCCGGAAATAATTCAACACTTAGAAGCACAGTTTATGCAAATACAAAACTGATAGGACAGAAAGTCGGAGAGGCAATTTGTAAGTATATGACAGACAATACTGCAGAAAACGTAATCGCAGAATATGTATTAATCAACAGCGATAATGCGTCAGAGTATGTAACCCAATAAGAGTGGTAACAGTTCAGACTTGTCTGAACTGTAGCGCATCCAGCCTATTGAAATTCGCCTGCGGCGAAAGGCTGGATGCCTGCAACCACTAAGTTTTCGTACGGTCTGCGCAGTTAATGCGCAGACCTGTCGGAACTACTAAGAATACACAAAGGAAAGGATAAAACGGTGAAGAAAAAGATATTAGAGTTTCGCCATGTCAGTAAAGTCTATCCTGGAGTCAACGCATTATCAGATGTTTCCCTTGACTTGTATGAGGGAGAAGTCCTTGCGCTGATGGGCGAGAATGGCGCTGGAAAATCTACATTGGTAAAATGTATTACCGGCGCCAATGAACCTACCTCGGGAACGATCGCTGCAGACGGACACGAATATACGAGAATCACACCGGCAGATGCAAGAAATCTTGGGATTGGGGCGGTATATCAGGAGTTCACTTTGGTGCCGGAACTGCCGGTAGTAGAGAATGTGTTTATGGGGAACCTGCGCGGAAACGGTATATTGGTAGATAAAAAACAAATGATTCAGGATGCGGAAAAAATCTTTCATGATTTTGGAGTTCCGATTGATCCTTTGGCGATGGTGAGTTCCCTCTCTCCGGCCATGATGCAGATTGTGGAGATTGCAAAAGCAGTTTCTTTGAAAACCAGAATACTAATTCTGGATGAGCCTACGGCGCCTCTTACGGTCAGAGAGGTTGATACGCTGTTTTCCATCATCCGCAAGTTAAAGAAAGACGGTGTGTCTATCGTATATATCAGTCATAGAATGGAAGAAATTTTTGAGATCACGGACCGTGTTGTTGTCATGCGCGACGGATGTTACATCTGTGAAATGGAGACGGAGATGACTTCCAGGCCGGAACTAATCCGCGCCATGATTGGGAGGAAACTGGATGACATTACGTATCCACACAGTTACTGCGCGAAGGATGAAGTTGTTCTTAAAGCAGACAATGTAAGCGGTAATGGCGTCAGTAACATCAGTTTCGAACTGCACAGAGGCGAAATCTTAGGGTTTGCCGGACTGGTGGGCGCCGGCAGGACAGAACTCATGAGCGTACTGTTTGGTGATGTAAGAAAAGAGAATGGCAGGATATATATCCATGGAGAAGAGGTGGATATCAGGCATCCATATGAGGCTATTAAAGCGGGCATTGGACTCCTGCCGGAGGACAGAAAGGGCAAAGGGCTCCTGCTTGATAAGCCTGTATTTGCCAATATCACACTTTCCAGCCTGATGAAGTACTGTAAAATGGGAAAAATCAATAAGGCAAAAGAACAGGAGCATGTGCAGGAATATGTAGAAACACTGAAGATCAAGACCCCTGGTATCTGGCAGGAGGCGCAGTATCTTTCAGGCGGTAACCAACAGAAGCTGATCGTGGCGAAATGGCTGGATGTTGACAGTGATATTCTGATTTTTGATGAGCCTACCAGAGGAATTGATGTGGGAGCAAGATTCGAGATCTATCAATTGATGCATGAACTTGTTGAAAGCGGAAAATCGATTATTATGGTATCTTCGGATTTTGAAGAACTAGTTGGAATGTCAGACCGCATTATCATTCTTGCCGAGGGACAACTTGCAGGAGAGGCAGGCAGTGAGGAGTTTGATAAAGAAATACTGCTGGATTTGGCATCCGGCAGCCGCTAAGGAGAAAAATATGAATACAACAGTGTTGATAAAAATAAAAAAATTTGTCGCGCAGATTCTGCTATTGCTTATTATCATTATTTTTGCGGCAATGAAACCGGCTACGTTTTTTACGCTGGAGAATTTACTTACTATAATAAGACAAGTAGCTACAATGGGAATCGTAGCATTGGGTGTCTCATTCCTGATGCTGACCGGCAGCCTTGATTTTTCGGTCGGAAAAGTTTACGCATTTGCAGGAGTGGTGTGTGCACTTTTGTATAAAGCAGGAATATCAATATGGATATCGGTGCTGATCTCTGTACTGGCCTGCATAGGAATCAGCATGATAACAGGGTATATTTCCATGAAATTTGGCATTCCGATGCTGATCGTATCGATTGCGATGATGCAGGTAGTGGATGGGCTGAACATGATTTTAACGGACGGAGCTACCATATACGGGCTGCCGGAGAGTATCAAATTTCTTGGGCAGAACTATATCCTGGGAATTCCGGTGGCAGTTATCGTGTTTGCCGTGCTGGCCCTGATTGTGGCATTCATATTAAATAAAACATATCTCGGGAGATACTTATTCGCGGTAGGCGGCAATAATGAGACAGCGCGGCTATCAGGTATCCATGTGAATAAAATCAAAATGATTGCAAGCATACTCTGTGGATTCCTGACGGGAATCGCAGGCATTATCATGATGTCCCGTTCTTTCTCGGGAAGTCCCTATAGCGGGAGCAATATAGGAAATGACGTAATCAGCGCCGCGGTTCTCGGTGGTGTTTCCATCTCAGGAGGAACCGGAAAGACCAGTGGTGTTGTAACGGGGGTATTGATTATCGGGGTGCTCTCCCAGGGGCTCGTTATGATCGGCCTGAGCAGCAACTATCAGAATATGATCAAAGGTGCAGTTCTTATTCTGGCGGTCATTATGGATACACGGTCGAAGATTGTGAAAAAGGCAAGTGCATAATTATGTGGTGTCGGAAAACGGAGAAAAACAAAAATGACAGATTTAAGTAAAACACCCTTTCATTTGGGAAAAACACAGCAGGAATGGGTAAAAAAGACATTAGACCAGATGTCTGTGGAGGAGAAGGCCGGACAATTGTTCCTGGTGATCGGCCAGTCGGATCATGATGAGGACATCCTGGATATGTACCGGAAATTTCAATTTGGCGGGATCATGTATCGGCCGGGCTGGGCAGACAAATTAAAGAATAGAAATGATAAACTACAGGCGCTGGCGAAGATTCCAGTGCTGATTGCAGCGAATCTGGAAGCAGGGGGGAGCGGCGCTGTACTGGAGGGGACAAACTTTGCAAGCCAGTTGGAAGTGGCAGCCACCGGTGACGTCCGCCAGGCATATCATCTGGGAGATATCAGTGCCCGGGAAGGGAGCGCGGTTGGAGTGAATCTGGCTTTTGCCCCTGTCTGTGATATTGACAGAAACTGGCGGAACCCAATTACGAATACAAGAACCTATGGAAGTGATCCGGAAACTGTGCTCAGTATGTGTGAGGCGTATATGGACGGCGCAGCGAAGAATGGTGTTGCAGTCTCAATCAAGCATTTCCCGGGGGATGGCTGTGATGAACGGGATCAGCATCTGGTTGCATCCGTCAATGACTTAAGCTGCGAAGAATGGGATGCCACCTATGGGAAGATATATAAATGCCTGATAGAAAAAGGCGCCCAGACCGTGATGGCAGGACATATCCTGCAGCCTGCATACAGCCGCCATTTTAGTCCGGAACTTACAGAGGAGCAGATACTTCCGGCCTCCTGTTCCAAAGAACTGGTTCAGGGCCTGCTGAGAGGAAAACTTGGATTTCAGGGAGTTGTCCTTACCGATGCCGCAAATATGCTTGGCTACTGCACGGCTATGAAACGAAGAGATCTGATACCGGCAACAATCAATGCCGGCGTGGATATGATACTATTTGGCAAAAACCTTGAGGAAGATCTTTCCTATCTGATCGATGCAGTGCGTACAGGAGTCGTGAGCATGGAGCGGCTCGATGAGGCAGTGACGCGTGTTCTGGCATTAAAAGCTTCTCTGGGGCTTCACGAAAAGAAACATTTCACTGCGGACAATTACCGTGGGCTGATCGCCGCACCAGAATCTTTGAGGCTGGCAGCTGAGTGTGCGGATCAGGCAATTACATTAGTAAAGGATACGCAGAATCTGCTCCCGGTTACGCCAAAAAAGCACAGACGGGTATGGCTCCATGTAAACGGGGATAAGCCGGGATTTACCGGCGGCAGCCGCTGCCGGGAAATGGTCATTCGCGCTTTGCAGAAGGCGGGATTTGAGGTAGATGTCTATGATGCCGAACATACAACAATGGAAGAAACAGTCGTTTCTACGGAGGAGATTGTGAAGAAATATGATGTCATCATGTATTTCTCCAATATCATCAATGCCAGTTACCAGACAACAGCCCGGATTCAATGGCAGGGTGCAGTGGCGCAGGAGGGACCTTATTTTGTAAAAGAGGTTCCCACCCTGATGGTATCTCTGGGAAATCCATATGGATTTGTAGATGCACCCATGATTCCGACCATCATCAACACATACCACGTATCCCAGACAATCATAGATATGGTAATCGAAAAGATCATGGGCAGGAGTCCCTTTAAAGGCATTTCTCCTGTAGATCCTTTCTGTGGAATGTTTGGAACCACCCTATAGCAAAAATAAAGGAAAGGGGCGGGAAGAACACCTTCCTGTCAATAAAAGAGTAATGAAATGGAAAGGAATTATTTTTGACCTGGACGGTGTCCTCTGTTCTACTGACCAATACCACTATATGGCGTGGAAGCGGGTGGCAGATCAGCTGCCGGTTTACTTTGATGAGGAGATCAACCAAAGGTTAAGAGGCGTGTCCAGATCGGAGAGCCTGGAGATTATTCTGGAAAAATATACAGGAACGCCTCTGCATACGATTGAAAAACAAAAGATACTTGCTGAAAAGAATCAGATTTACAGGACGGCACTGGAGCAGATGAATGAGCAGGATCTGTCCGCAGAGGTGCGCGATACGATTTTAAGACTGCGGGAAAAAGGGTACTCTCTTGCGGTTGGATCCTCCAGCAAGAATGCACGGTTCATTCTGGGGCGATTGGGCCTGTACGTAGCGTCTGCCGCACATTCCGGAACAGAGACAGACATGAAAGCTGAAAAAAAGACAGGTCTGACTAACGTATTTGATGCCATCATAGACGGTACTCAGATCACACACTCCAAACCTCACCCGGAAGTGTTTCAGAAGGCTGCCGAAAAACTTGGATTAAAACCGGAGGACTGCCTGGTAGTGGAGGATGCCGCCGCCGGAGTGGAGGCGGCGCATAGGGCAGGGATGGCGGCTGCCTGCGTGGGACAGGCGGGAAAAGATCATTTAGGGGATTATAACCTGGAGAACTTTAAGAATATTTTAAGTGTCTTGAATGAATAAAATATATATGATATTTCGTAACAGTTCAGGCTTGTCTGAACTGTTGCGAAATTCCTGTTTTATTTATTCAGCAGAACTGCGGATCCTTGATTGTATATAGAAAAAGCGGAATCTATCGTTTATAAAAAAACGGGGACAGCCTGAATGGAATTTAATCCTTCAGAGCTGTCTCTAATTTTATGTAAAATAAAATCGGCAAACCGGTAATAAGCTGCTATACACGGCCTATGTCCGTGTATAGTAACGTATATAATGATTTTGCTGTCAATTCTTGTTGTTTGCTAGTATATGATGTTAAGATGTAATTAACTGTATGTAAAATCCGAAAGGAAGTGAAACTATGAAGAAAATTAAAAGTTATGTAAAAAACCTCAGCATAAATCAAAAGTTTGTCCTAAGCCTGCTGACCTTTCTGATTATCCCACTGGTAATACTGTTATTTATAGTGAACTATAACATCCGCCTCAGCATGAACACAAACACATGTGAGACGAATCTGGAGATACTAAAGCAGACCAGAAATGGTATTTCCAACTTTATCAATGATATCAAGCTGGTTTCTTTGAATGTGGGAACGGACGATGATGTACAGGATCTGATCCGGATGTATCATCAGCAGGCTCCTGCCTCTGAAAAAGAAAAGCAGCGTGTGGACACTTCTTTTCGGGTGCGGAGCGCCCTTGAGGCGAGGGAAAGCATTAGGAGTATATCCATATTCAACAAAGACGAAATGATATACCAGTATGGCGATTTTGTCATGGAAGAGGACAGGCAGTTTATATCCCGGCTGGATCAGCTGGACGGCATACCCCTCTGGACCAGCGTGCATAATGGGCAGACTACAAGCTATGGCGCTGTCTATAAAAAAATATATCTGCTTCAGGCAATTAAGGATATGCGCACCTTTCAGGTGATCGCATATGAAAGGCTGACGATTGACGAAGCCGGTCTGAGGGAACAATATAAGGGGCTGCTGGAAGGAAATAGCAGGATAGTCATATTGGGGAGCGACGGGAAGATTCTGTCGGCTTCTGAGAAAGATATGACGGGGAGAAACTATACGGCAGCTGGTATCGAAAAACTTCCACAGGAGGAGTATGGATATCAAGTGCGGGGAAACCAGGTTACGACGTGGTACAGCCTGGATAAACCGGGCTGGACGATCATAAAGCTGGATTCCGCCCAGGAGCTGTTCCGCAGCAACATGCTGGGCAATAGCATCATAATTTTATGTATCCTTTTTACGATCATATTCGGAGCCATCTTTATGCTGCTGCAGAGGAAGACCATGATAATCCCTATTGTCAGACTTTCCCAGGAGGCAAGGGATTTTAAGAAAGAAAACTTTAAAATGCCGCTTTTGACCGACAGTAAGGATGAAATCGGCAGACTGAACCAGAATCTGACGCAGATGGTCGAGTATATTCAGGATTTGATTTTAAATCAGTACGAAAACAAAATTAAGCGAAGGGAAATTGAATTGAAATATATGCAGAGCCAGATGAACCCTCATTTTCTCTATAATACCCTGGACAGCATCCGCTGGATGGCAGTGATGGAGGGGGAAACGGAGATAGCGGAACAGGTGGAAGCGCTGTCGGATATCTTCCGTCATGCACTGAGCGGAGGGAAAGAAGTAGTAACAGTAGAGAAAGAGATCGAACATCTGAGAAACTACATACTGATTCAAAAGAACCGTTTTGGAGACAGACTGCAGGTAAATATACGGGTGGAAGACTCCGTCCGGGACTGTGAGGTCATGAAACTGATCCTGCAGCCGCTTGTTGAAAATGCCATTGTACATGGCCTTGAGGATAAAATGGAGGGTGGTACCGTGGAGGTAAGCGTGCAGAAGGAGGATAATACACTGGTTTATCGGGTAGAAGATGACGGTGTAGGCGCAGATGAAGAGAGGATTAACAACTACCTGAAGGAAAAAGAAGAGGAACATAATGTATTTGCGTTAAAAAATATCGATGAGCGGATAAAAATAAAATATGGGGAGGAGTATGGACTTTCCTTTCATTCAACAATAGGCGCCGGTACGAGGGTTGAGGTACGGCTTCCGTTTGCGGCAGAAAAAAACGTAGAATAACAGGTGTTTTTGTAGTTTTGCAGGAGGAAAAGGAGTAGGGAGAGGCACTATAATATTGAGAGGAGGGAGGAAATCACATGGATATAAAATTGCTGATCGTAGACGATGAGGTACAGATCAGGAAAGGAATAGAGAAGGGGATTCCCTGGAAGGAACTCGGGATTTCAAAGGTGCAGTCAGCGCCAAATGGTGTTGCGGCATTGGAGATTATTCGGGCGGAACGGACTGATATTTTGATAACGGATATACGTATGCCAGGAATGGACGGCCTGGAGTTGGCAAGAAAAGCGAAAACGGTACAGGAGAATATGCACATTATTATACTAAGTGGATTTTCCGAATTTGATTATGCAAAGCAGGCTATTAGTATTGGCGTAAAAGACTATCTTCTTAAACCCATAAAAGTAAGAGAACTGACAGATAATGTCATCAGTATTGTAAAAAAAATGCAGGAGGAAGTAAAAGTAAAAAGTCTTTCGGACAGAATACAGACAGAGGAGAGAATCGCTCAGTACCTGCTGATGAAAAAAAGTGACGAGGCGGAATTTATGAGTTTGATTCAGTCATTGAGTGGTCTTGCCAATGAAGATAAGGTTATGTGCGTTCTTTTGGAATCTGACACTAAAGATATGAAAGAGGATCGTGATTTACGGGAAAGAATCCTCGAATCGTTTGAAAAAGAGGCCGCGGCGCATAAGAGTGATTTTGTGATCCGGCTCCCAAGGCATATATTATATGCTGCCCGAATGGATTTATGCCGATCCAGAGCACAGGTTATCCGGCAGATTGAGGAGATCGTGCATGGGGTGAATAAGATTTCGAAGGAGAAAAAACTGCCGACTGTATCGGCGGCAGTTTCAGAAAATAGTCTTCTCAGTGAGATGCCCGATGCTGTAGATGTCTGTATCCATCTGTTAAATAAAAGGCTCTATATGGGGACTGGTGTGGTTGTACCGGAAGGGGAAGAGACGGTCGAAGAGAATATTTCCTTTTATATAGATAATGAAGAGCAGATTCGGAAGTATATTTTAAAATTTCAATATGAGGAAATACAATCATGCATCGGAAAGCATTTTCAGAAAATGAAGGAGATGAGGGTATCTTCCTATGATTTAGTAAAAGGTGTCTGCCTGACGCTGAAGCAGCTTTTGTTCCATGGTATTCGAGAGACGGGGCTGGATGCAGAGCAGGTTCTGGAAAAGAATAAAAATTTTATGTTGGAGGTTCCGGATCTTTTAACTATTGAAGAATATGAAAACTGGATCTGCAATCTCTATTATCTGATTTTAAAAGGTGTGGCGGAGCATACAAAACGAAATGTAAGCAATACCATAGTGGCTGCTGCGGCATACATAAGCACTCATTATCACGAGGAGCTAACAGTGGAGGAGCTCTCCGCCTATGTGAATAAATCTAAAAATTATTTTAGCTATTTGTTTAAAAAAGAGATGAAAATATCATTTACCGAATACCTGAACAGATACCGTATTGATCAGGCGTGTATTCTTTTAGATACAACATTGGATCTGGCGGGAGAAATCGGCCAGAGAGTCGGATTTAAAGATGAAAAATATTTTTCAACCGTTTTCAAAAAGATGATGGGATGTACCCCGTCCCAGTACAGAAAGAACCGTGGGACGGAAAAAGAATCGTAGAAATTTGGGAGAAATCGTAGTTCTGTTACCTTTAAGGAAAGTAACTTCAGGAGTATCATAAAACTATCTTAAGTGACAACGAAACAAAAGGAGGAAATGATATGAAAAAGAGAGTAATAGCAGTATTACTTACAGGTTTGACAGCCATATCCATGATCCTTGGGGGATGCGGCGGAGGAAACGGCAGTTCGGGCAAGGAGGGGGGAGAGAAGAAGGCAGAAGGCAAGACAAGCATAAAGTTCTATGGCAAGGTTATTGAATATACGTCCGGTCCGAAGATGATGGATGTCCTCCAGGAACAGCTGAAGGATAAGTATAGCATTGATGCAATACAGGTTGACTGGTCCAATCTGGAAAAGGTGATCCGTACGGGACTGGCTTCCGGAGATCCATGCGATGTTTATAATTTTGGAACTTATGATGTGGCGGGTTTTGCGGATGCTGCCGTGGATTTGACACCCTATCTGGATGCTGATCCGGAATGGAAAGATGCGATTGGGGAAGAAGCGCTGAAGCCTGTAACAATAGACGGGAAAATTATTGCAATCCCATGGGAATCGAATTTTTCGGTGATATTGGGAAATAAGGCGCTTCTTGAGCAGGCCGGGGTTGAGGTTCCTGAGAAGTGGAACTATGATGAATTTAAAGTGGCATGTAAAAAAATTCAGGATAGCGGGGCGGCGCCATTTGGCAATTCAGCGGATCTGTCTCATTCTGAATGGCTGTTTCGGGCAGCAATGCTTACGCAGGTGATCGATAATGGGACATACGATGACTATCTTTCAAAAACATTGTCCTTTAACGGGACCGAGGGCAAGACTGCTTTGGAAGCATTGAAGTCTCTGTACGATGAGGGGTATATGTATCCGGGCGAAGGTGCTGTTACGGTAAAAAGCGATGAGTTAAAAGCCGCGTTTGCGCAGGGGAAGCTTGCCATGATGACTGATATCGGGGCAGGCGCCAAGGTGACCGCTGAAGAGATGAAAGAATCCGGGATAGAGACCGTTGTGATTCCATGGCCCAGCGCAGGGAAAACAGCGGCTATGAACGGAGGCGGGAATTGTCTGTTCATCCCGAAGGCGTGTAAAAATATCGATGCTGCTGTCGAGGTCGTCAAAACATTTACTAATCCGGAAATACAGGGGATTCATGCAAAAGAAGGCTATATTCCGATTAATAAAAACGTAAAAATTGAGGATCCTTTTACAAAAGAATTGGTAAAACAGTCCCAAATATGCGTTCCCGATGTTGTCTGGCCGGCAGAAATGAACGACTACAGAATTAATAGCTTAATTCCTGATTTGATCCTGAACGGCGGCGTAGATACAGTAATCAGTAACCTGGAACAGCAGCGCGAAAGTGCATTGGCAAACGAGTAATATTATGATGTGGAAGCAGGCGGTGAATTTCTGCTGCCTGCTGTTTTTATACCCAAAGGGCACCCCGTAATCCATGCCCTGCGGGCAGATCTGCAGCAAGCTGCGAAACAATGTATACCCTAGTGGAAGGTGATAGAAATGGGAAAAATGAAAAGATTTAATACAAAAAGAATGACTGGATATGTGTTTCTGGCACCTGCAGTCGTATTTATCCTTTATGCTACGGTCATCCCGTTTGTCTGGAATTTCATCCTATCTTTCCTTACATGGGATGGGTTCAGTGATATGGAATTCCATGGAATACAGAATTATCTGACCGTGTTCCAGGATTCTGCGATTATTAAAAGTATAGGAAATTCTGTCTATTACGCACTGGCATCTACTATAGGAGGGCTGGCAATCGGCATATTGCTTGCAACTCTGGTATTCCAGCTTGCCGGAAAAGAAGGTTCTTTCTTCCGTCTGGTTTTATTCAGCCCAGCTATGCTGCCAATAGCCGTTGTAGGCCTGATGTTTACCTTTTTCTATAATCCGGAAATGGGGCTTTTGAACAATTTTCTGAAGCTTGTTGGACTGGGAAGCATGCAGCATGTATGGCTGCAGAATCGATCCACGGCTATGGTATGTATTATATTTGTTGCGGTCTGGAAATGTGCGGGCCAGGTCATGCTACTGTGTTTTGCTTCTATGCAGACGATACCCGGGTCTCTGTATGAATCCTCCAAACTGGACGGAGCCGGTTACTGGAAGCAGATCAGATACATAACCCTGCCGCTGATAAAGCCAATGATTCTGCTGGCTTCTATTAATACTTTAGGAACGCAGTATAAATCCTATGATCTGATCTATACCATGACGCAGGGAGGGCCCGGGGATCTCACCACAACAATTCCAATCCGTATGACAAAGATGGCGTTTTCTTATGGCAAGTTTGGAGAATCAGCGGCAGCAGGAGTTGTATTTACTGTAGTAGTTGTAGTAAGTATTTTATTTGTGAAACATTTACTGAGGGGGGAAGAATATGAGTTCTAAAGTCATGGCAGGTTTTCAGGTTAGGAGGTCAGGACATGGGAGAGTGCTGAAACCAGGAGAGCATGTTTCAAAGTGGGCGGTGCGCCTGATCCTGATTGTGTTTGTCCTTGCAACTATTTATCCTATGCTTTTTGTGCTTCTGACCTCCGGGAAAACAACCAATGATTTTTACAATAACATATGGGGGCTTCCCCAATCAATTGAATGGTCAAATTACAGTTATGCATGGACAACAGCGGGAATTGGCAGGTATTTTGTTTCCAGCATCATCGTTGTAATTTCGGTGGTTGTGGTAACGCTGGTCTTGTCAGCGCTGGCAGGATATGCGCTCGCCAAGCTGGATATACCAAAGGCCGATACCGTCATGATTGTCATTTTTATGCTTACGATGCTGCCCTCCGAATCTGTATTGATGCCAATGTATCTCATGACCAGTAAAATGGGGATATTAGGGACACATTTATCACTGATCCTTCCTTATATAGGATGGGGAATGGCATTTGCAGTTTATATTTACAGAAACTTTTTTAAGACAGTGCTACGGAAATCATGGAGGCAGCCAGAATTGACGGATGCACGGAGACGTCTACCTTCGTAAAGGTTGTGATGCCTATGATGCTTCCGGCTACGGCGACGAATGCAATTTTTTGTTTTTTAAGCTGGTGGGGAGAAATGTTGTGGGCATCCGTGGATTTGTCCACATCAGGCATAAAAACCCTGCCCCTTGGGATTACGGCCTTCGTGCAGAGTGCTGGAACAGACTGGGGACCGCTTTGCGCAGCGAGCTGTATTATTCTGCTCCCGGTTATCATATTCTTTCTATTTACACAAAAGTATTTTATTGCCGGACTTACCGGCGGGGCTGTCAAAGGATAAGCGTTGGAGAACATGAAAATGTAAGGTATGTGGTAACAGTTCAGGCTTATTTGAATGGTAACAATCTGTTTTATAAACAACGTATTTTGCGATTCATTCAAAAGGAGGCACAGAATGGAAAAAGAATTATACAAAAGCAGATTTATGATGAACCAAATCGGTTTTTTGCCATCTGCATCTAAAAAGTTTACTTATTGTGGGAAAAGTAACTTATTTTGGGTTAACCGGCTGCAGGATCTGGTTCTCACACCGGTTATGGAAGGCAGGATACATGCATGTGATGATACATATGGTATTGGAGACTTCAGTGAACTTACGGAGGAAGGAATTTACAGAATCAGTACGGAAGAAGGAAACAGCAGATGCTTTATCATTGGCAGAAATCCCTATGGAGCCGCAGCGCGGCTGCTTGCCGGTTATTTTACTTGGCAGCGCTGCGGAGATGATCTAGGATGGAACGGATGCTGCCACAGCGGTGATGAGATTACGCTTGGCAGCGGAGAAAGACGCAGTTTGGCAGGAGGGCATCACCAGTCCAGTGATCTGAGAAAATGGACCTTCGGAACTTCCATTGGGATTGCGGGACTCGCAGAATATGCTCTGACAGAACATCCCCTCTGGGATAAAGGCAGTCTGGCGGAGGAACTGTGGCACAGTGTGAAGTATTACCTCTCTCTCATAACGGAAGGAGGATGGCTGCTTGACTGTACTTGGGTTCCGGAGGGGTACAGCAGGGAAACAGCCGGTATCGGGTACGGTGATTATACATTTAGCTGGAAACGGCGGAAGTATTTTGAAAGCCCGGATAACGAGCATGCACACTGGCAGGTTATAAAAGTGCTCGCTCTGGCAGCAAAGTATTTTGCGGGAACAGATCATGATAAGTCACAGAGATGCCTGGAGGGTGCGGAAAAGATATGGAACTATATGGAAGGAGAAGGCCGGCAGATGCATGATTATGACCTGCCTCTTTATCCTCCTTTGGGGCATGACGGTATGAAGAAAATGTACCAGGGATTTTATGAAGGTTCCGCCCTGAGGCTTGCATCCAGGGTGGAAGCAGCCTGCAGGCTGTATGCGGTGACAAAAGATAAGGTATATAGAAAAGCTGCATTTGAAGCACTGGATGCCCTTTGTCTGCTCCAGGCGGGGGGAGGCGTAAAGAACAATCCTGCCGCTGCATGTTTCTGGGAGAGCCCTAACTCGGACCGGCTGGCAAACAATTACTACTATTTTTTTAATATCAATGTTCCCATGGCATTCGCAGATGCGCTGGAGACCTGGCCGGAAGCAGGCTCTGCGCCATGCTGGAGGAAATGCATGTCCAGGATCGCCGAACAGCACGTGCTTATGAGCGGACGCAATCCCTTCGGACGGGTTCCCGCAACCTGGCATACGATGGGATATGATATGTTTGAGGAATCAGCCATATTCAGCTTTAGTACTGAAACAAACCCTGTAAAGCAGGAGGTTATAGCGGGGAAAGCCGCGCATAAGAACAGAACCTATGAAATTGTCTGCGAATACTATAGTTTCTGTTATAATCTTGATTTACTTGCATCTGGGGTATTTCTCTGCAAGGCCGCAAGGCTGACGGGCTGCAGCCAGTACAGGGGGGCTGCCCAGAGGCAGCTGGACTGGCTGCTGGGGGCAAACCAGTTTGATGCAAGCAGTGTGGAGGGAGTGGGCTACAATCAGCCGCACCGGGGATTTTTCGGAGAATTCTTTCCACCGGTTCCACAGATTCCCGGTGCCGTATTTACGGGAATAACGGAAGAAAGCTTTCGGGAGAAATCCTTCGGGTATGACTGCGAATATGATATGCCTATGGTTGGATGGATGCTTTATCTGATTGCACAGCTTCAAACAGAATAAGGCAGCAGGCATTAAACCCTTCAATGTACAGCGTTATGGAATTAGCAATAACAGATGCATGACGGAAATAAAAAACACAGTGTGAAAGTTTTATTAACTTACCCACTGTGTTTTTTATCAATAGCTTAATGCCTGATTGAGAACATAACAAACTTTACGTTAGAATTTAATGCTTGTGGCTTATAATGGAGACTCTCTCAATAGTAGCGAATAATTTTATGATTCAGATTTTTTTCTCTTCCATGCTCCGGCCGCCCCGGCTCCGGATAAGAGCACTGCCGCAAAGAGCAGTCCCGCACTTGCAGTATCTCCGGTTTTGGGGCTTTTTGCTGTTTTCTTAACTTCTTCTTTCTCTTTGGTCGTGGAAACAGGTTTATTTTCCGGCGTAGTCTCTGGTTTACTTTCCGGTGTCGGATCATTCGGTTTGGAATCCGCTGCCATGATTGTGAACGTTGTTTTCACAACGCCGTCTGTGTAAACAGCCTCCATAGTATGTGCCCCTGCCCCTAAGCTTGTCAGAAATTCCGGAAACAGGATGAATTTGGCTGCTCCGGTTTCATCTACGCTGTACTGTGTGTAGAGCAGATTCTTCCCATCTACCCGTAAGGCAGTATATGCAAGCGGGTCACCGCTCAATTCAAATCTAAGGCCTTCTTTGGAACCCATATGCCATACCGAATTTGCACCATATGTAAAATCATAAGCTGGCTCAAGTGAAAAGTGTATCTGTGTCTTTACCTCTTCGCTGGCAGTCCCTTTTTGCAGGATCAGGGTTACCTTTTTTGTCTCCTCAAAGTCTGTGAGTACCGTCTCAGCCTGAGAAGGACTGACCTTCCAGCTCAGTGACACTCCTGTATGGTTAATCTGCTCCTGAAGAAATGTTAGGACATCAAGATCCAAAGCATCTGTTTTATAGAAATTATGTGAGCCGATATATCTCTCCAAAATCTGTTTTGCTTTCTGGATGTCTTCTACATTTGAATTCTCAGTTGGATTGTTAACCTTAGGAATGATCGTTCCATCGGCTTTTGGATCAAGCTCCCACTTGAATTCTTCGTTTAAATTCTGATTTAATATAATCACAGTTCCTGTAATGCTTCCTTCAGAGGATGCAGTTGATTTATTAACGGCAAAGACATTGCCATTTTCCCACTCTGCTGTATATCCACCAGGGATTGCTCTGCAAAATACAGCCATAAAATCATATAGCGTTGTAGCATTTGTAAACGTGGCCTTCTTAAGTTCAGAAATAATGTTTGATTTCAAGTTATTATAATTCGTATAAGTATGGCTGACCATACGTTTGCCGGTAGGGTCGTCAATATTTTCCCAATTATCTAAGGAAAGGCTGACATAGAAATCTCCAACCACGGCCTCTTCGGGAGCGGGATTCCAGCTCAGCTTAACATAAACCCCGGACTGTCCTGCATAACGGATTGCATCGTTCATTTTAGTTCTAATGGTATCCGCATTATTTATATCAGCAAAATCCTGCCACTGCATACTCTCTAAAACGCTGGATACAGCTCGCTCCGCCTTGGTTATCTTTTCTTCCTGCTCTTGTCTTTGACTTTCTAAGGATGGTAATGGAAACCTTCCTGATCCCTGGCAGCTGACTGATCCGTTTGATACAGTTACTCTAATAGTAATAGATCCATCTTGGTCTTCAGTGGCATCGCTCTTTTCGATAAATTCAATCGTTACGGTAATAAGCGGATTATTTATCTTCCTGTCAACAGCCTCTTTTATTTCCGCTTCTGTCACATTATTATCAAGTTTATAGTCTTGTACTATATTGGCTGCCTCATCAAAATAATCATCCAATGTCGGTTCTGTCTTTGCCTGGATTTTATTTGCAGAGTCTGTTTTCGGCGGTTCAGTTGTCTGAATTGTTGTCTGTGATTTTTTCGCTAAAGCAACCGCCAAAGAGTTATTCTTCCCAGTTGTATCCGCTGATTTGCTTATTTCGTTTGGTATATCCTCTGGCGTTTCTGCTGCTGAATCCTTGGTCTTTGAATCTGCATCATCTGACACTGCGGCATTATCTGCCTTTGAATCTGCATCATCAGGCACAGCGGAATTTTCCTCCTTTAAATCTTTATCATCCGCTACCGTGGATTCATCTGTATGAACTTCAATATCTGCCGGTACTACATTATCCTCGCCTAAAGCAATCGTTTCAGTGTTTACTTGTGTTGTGGTAATTTCCTCCGGTGTTTCTGCTTCAGGATTCTCCCCTCCTGTGATACTGTCGGGTGCTGGCTCTGGTGCCTCTGTAACAGCAGTTGGTTCTGCATCACAGGCATTTGCATTCAAGCTGAATGCACCTGTACAGAGGGTGGTTGCCATAATCACGGCCAGCGCCATGCCTGTAAATCTTTTTCCATTTTTCATTCCCCTTTGTCTCCTTTCGTCTTTTCGGCAGTCCTGTGTGATTTTCTTATTTCAATCCATTGTATTTGCAGTTCTGCCGAGGTTTTTTATTCTTGATAAGACTATCATACAATAATTCAAACAAACGGGATTGATTATAAAATTTTGTTGTTTTTTATTGTTATTCTCTAAATTTTTTATTGCTGGTCTGATAAATATTTATAGAAGAACTTTTCATCTTTGCAGAAAACAACAGTTGCTCAAAACAGGGCGGCAGAGAGCAAAAGATGTTTCGAAAAGAAATATATTAAAGGTTGCTCTTTGAAACATATCGCGTTATACTAAAGAAAAAGGAAAGGCGTGGCTCGAGATGAAAACAAAGTTTCATGAATATCTAGTCTTATTCCGGAAGATGAGAGGATATACGCAGGTGCAGATGGCGGAGAAACTAGAGATTTCCCGTTCCACATACACCAATTATGAAATCGGGAATCGTTCTCCGGATTTGGAGACTTTGGAGAGAATCAGCGAAGTATTGGAATGCTCCCTGGACGAATTGTTCGGAAGAGCACCGGCACGCACAGCGGATACGGTCAGGGAAGCGCCGGGGCCTTATAGAGCGGCCTCAAAAAAAGCGCAGAAGGTGAAGGAAAGAAAACTGGCAATTGGACTGCAGGATTTCCGCAGATTACGTGAAAAGAATGGCTACTATGTAGACAAGACACAGTTGATAGAGAAGTTTTTGGAATCCGAATATCAGATTACGCTGCTAACCCGCCCAAGACGTTTTGGAAAGACGCTGAATATGTCTATGCTGTCAGAGTTTCTGGATTGCACAAAGCGCTCGGAAGATCTGTTTGCAGGCATGAAAGTCAGTGAGAGTTTTGTAATGGGAGAGATGAACAGGCACCCTGTCATTTTTGTTTCATTTCTCAACGTAAAAGGAGATACGGCAGACGGAATGCTGTACCAGTTAAAGTGTGTGCTCCGGGAAGAATACCAAAGACAACTTGCAGTACTCGATGCCGGAACACTTCCGGACGAACAGAGAAAAGAGCTGGATTATATTTACCAGGGATTGTGGCAGTCTCCGGATGCCAAAGAGGCGGACAACTGCATCAGCAGATCTGTGATCGTACTGTGCCAGGCATTGGAGCGGTATTACGGTAAGAAGGTATATCTCCTGATTGATGAGTATGATACGCCATTTATTGCTGCCAATGCCGGAGGATATTATGATGAGGTGAGAGGAATCCTGGCAGGCATGCTGAGCGCCTCTTTAAAAGGGAATCCGGCGCTGGAAAAGGCGATGCTTACGGGGATTCAGCGGGTGGCAAAGGAGAATATCTTCTCGGGACTGAATAACCTGGCAGTTTGTACTGTCTGTGACGAGGAATACTCGGACTGCTTTGGTTTCACAGGGGAGGAGACAGGAGAATTGCTGCAGTATTACGGCTTGGAACTGTCGGAAGATATCAGGTTAATGTATGATGGCTACAGGTTCGGATCAACAGAAGTTTACAATCCATGGTCTGTCACATTTTATGCAGTACGAAAAAAGCTGGAACCATATTGGGTGAATACAAGTGAAAATAGTATGATCAAGAACGCACTTGACCAGAGAGGGGAGAAGTTCGCCTCTGCCTACAAGAAACTGATCGAAGATGGCTCGGTCAGTGTCAGGGCAGAGCTGGCAACATCTTATTATGAGGAGCCGGATGATGCTTCCCTATGGGGCATGCTGATCAATGCAGGGATGGTAACGGTTGAGGAAGAATTAGAGGAAGGCTTTTGCCGGCTGAGGATACCAAACTATGAGGTGCGCAGGGCGTTCCAGGAATTGACTGCCTTCTATCTGAACTTAGAAGAAGGGCATATCGCAAGTATGCTGAGGTATCTGAGGCTGGGGGATATGGAAGAGTTTGCCGAGGAGTACCAGTGGATACTTTTGGATCTCCCGTCCTGCCATGACCTGAAAAGCGAGAACAGCTATCATATGATGATGCTTGGCATGTGTGCGTTCCTGTACAGATATTATGATGTGCGAAGCAATCGGGAAAGCGGGTCGGGCAGAAGCGATATACTGCTCTATGCGAAGAAACCAGAACTGCCCCATATGATTCTGGAATTCAAATATACGAAGGAAGAATCACAGAATTTGAAGGAACTTGCGCAGCGTGCGGTCGAACAGATCAAAACAAAGAAATACGATGCAGGTATGACCGGGACGGTATACTACATCGGGCTCGCACATTTTGGGAAGAATGTAGAAATGGAGTGGGAGGAAGAGGTGATTGAATAAGGGAATCCCTCTATAGTATTTGAGTCAGAAAGGCGGTATATTCCGATGGTATGGCCGGTTAGCCAGGATTATGACGAAGGCTGCCATGTACAAAGGGATATCTTTGTACATGGCAGATATCCTCCAGTGACATGAGGTCAATCTACGCATTTATAGTAAGATGTAATCGTACTCACAGAACTACTGAGGATGGATTGAAACAATCTATCCAATTGATAAACCGGCAAGTCCGTTAGGGGATTTGCCGGTACCTTTTATTTGAAGCTAATTTCCATCTCATCACCGTCATATGAAGCTGTTCTTTTGACACTGCCTAAAATTAGTATAAATGTTCTTTTATTCTCCATACCGGGAAATTCACCGGATCTGTTATGGAGTGTTAAAAGTTGTTGTTTTTCATCCCATTCGATTGGAATCAGACTGAAAAGACCTTTTTCGAAATTATAAGAATCACCTTCATCTTCATATAAAACAAAGGAAGCATTTTTTCCCGGATAGATATGAATTACCATTGGATGTTCCGGTTTCTGGCATGCGTACTGCAGGCCTTCTACAGTAGGAACAATAGATCCCTCCCTAACAAATACAGGGATTCTGTCAATGGGGGCAGGGGAAGTTATCCAGTTTCCGCCCTCATAACATACTCCAGTCCAATAATCATACCAGTCATATCCTTTAGGCAGATAACATTTCCGTATTTGTGGTTTCTCAATTTTATTATTTCCACTATCATAATACATTGGCTCTGTTACTGGACAGATTAGAAAACTTTTTCCAAACATAAATTGATCGTGGATGGTTTTAACAGCAGGATCGTCTATAAAATCAAACAGCAGACTTCTCATGATTGTTTCCCCATGCCTGCAAACAGCATAAGCCATAGAATAAATATATGGCATCAGTTTATATCGAAGACAGATAAACTTGTCGATAGCATCATAAAAGATACTTCCCTTTTCTCCAAAATTCCATATTTCTCTGGGAGTATCTGTTCCATGGGAACGGAAGATCGGGAGAAATGTCCCCATCTCCAGCCAGCGGGTATATAACTCACATAAAGTTAGTTCGAACCAGGGAGTATAATGGAATAACGGAATTAATATATGACTGCAGATAAACTATTGTCTGGTACTGAAGCTGAGTTGGAAATCCATGCCGAGCTGCCCCATAGTAAAAAGTACAGGAAAGAAATGTTCAGGCTCCTGGGATGCAGAAACGGTGACATCCCAGGAGCCTGAACTTTTAAAACAACAGCCCAGTTAAAGAATCCAGAGAGAGAGGATTCTGGCGGGATTCTATATAATATTCGGTCAGAAGCGGGTTATCCGTAATAATTCCGTTCACCCGGTATCTCAGATTTTTGTCTATAGTATCATCTGAATTCGCAGTCCATCCATACACTTTTTTATCCTGCATTCTGATGGCATTCGTAATATCTATGGACAGTGAGGTCGTTTCCAGACTATATCCGTCAATATAGTCAATATCAAAGTCCCTCGAATAGAGCAGGGGTGTAATATATACGGTTTCTATTCTGGGCTCCAGTTCTTTTATTTTTTCCAGTACCTGAAGGTTCATGGAGGCGATCGTACACTGGTGAAGCATATCATATCTCTTGATCAGTTCCAGCGTCTGTTTCTCCAGGCTGCCTTCCTGTTCATGGCCTGTCAGCTTCAGTTCAATCATCAGATTAATCTTATTTTTTGCATGTTTCAGCATATCCTCCAAAGTGGGGACCGGTTCACCTGAAAATGAAGGGGAAAAGGAAGAACCCGCGTCATAATTTTTCATTTCAGAAAATGTGGCGTCCCAAACATTCTTATCGTTGCCCGTTGTCCGCTTGAAATTATTGTCGTGCATGATGACCAGTGTGCCGTCTTTCAGCTGCTGCACGTCTATTTCCGCGGCATCCGCTTTGTCTTCTATAGCCTGGTTCAAAGCTGCGATTGTGTTCTCAGGCGCAAAGACGGCGCCTGCGCGGTGGGCGATGATCTGGGTGTCAGAACGGCCCGGATAAATATAATTGCCGCCCAGCTCTGTTTCACTGTACATCACCAACAGTAACAATGTACCGACAATGATGACTCCGCGCTTGATAAAGTAGATAGGGTTTCTCTTTCTTTTTACACGGACAGGCCGGGATTCACCTCTGTAATCGTGGAACAAAACCGTAATCGAGGAGAAAAGCCAGATCGTGCCAATGGCGCCTGATGCGATAACAGCAGGTGTCTCCCAGTTTTTGTACAGGAAGCGGAATACGGCTTCTGCTTCCGACACAGGATAAAATAGTTTGCAATATGCAGCCAGGATAAACGTGAGTAATGCGGCAATCACAAAGATTCCTGCGAAAAAAATCACAAAAGATATGATGATTTTGCAGATTGTTCCAGCCTTTCGTTGATTTATGAGTGAAACAGCCTCTTTCCAGGAAATCCTGACATTCTTTTTAAACAACAGAATAGATGGCAGGGTGAAAAGATAAAGAAAAAATATGAAGTTTAAAATGATTATGGCAATTACGGACAGGATCAGGAAAAGTTTGTTTTGTGTAATAAAATCCGTGATAAATTCCGGTATCTTAACCCAGCCCAGGACATGCTGGGAAAAAGGAGACACTGCGATCAGGACGGTCAGCATGAAGCCCCAGAAAAACAGAAGCGTTTTCACATGCAGCAGTTCCCAGCAGCTTTGAGCAGAATATTTTATCAGATGACGCAGAGGCAGCTGTTCACGGCTCCACCCTTTTTCACAGTAAATATACAGGGCGGAAAGCTCAAAAAATGTGACTATGGTTATAAAGAACAGAAGAGCGAGCAGCAGAATAACAGAGAGGGGACTTGTTATCAGCTGTCTGGCATTTTCAAAACTCAAATAGGATATTCCGGCGGCTTTTAATGCGTAATTAAGGATATTCTGGTTTAGAGCGTAAACCAGGGAATAACAGACCACCTTATAGAGCAACTCAAATAGCAGTAAAGTTGTCCAGTTGCTCAGAGCAATTCCAAAAGAATGTTTAATCATTTGTTTCATATTACATACCTCTCTGTTTATTCGGGCCGTTGTATGCGTAAGTATCTATACGATCTATATTATCATTCCCTTACTTATTTATCTTTAACTTCTCTGAAAATATTTCCAAAAAAATTTCTAAAGAAAAATCTTATTAAATTTTCATACCCCAGTTGACATTTAAGGCAGAGTGCCAGAGTTGCTATGCCCTTTAAGGGACATAACTATCTAACATAGGAGGCGTGTTTTTGAATTCGGTTTTGAATTCTGC
The DNA here is from genome assembly GCF_001404335.1 of Faecalicatena contorta. GTDB lineage: Bacteria > Bacillota > Clostridia > Lachnospirales > Lachnospiraceae > Faecalicatena > Faecalicatena contortus_B. The sequence goes on along the minus strand of NZ_CYZU01000024.1, from coordinate 946 downwards.
TGACAATAGACTGGTGCTTAAGTGATTATTATGCTAAGATATTTTAAAAGCATGAATATATTTCTAAAACTTCTAAACGGGCAAACCCGGATCTGCTATCATTTCTAATGACAGATATCAATGCAAGAAATCTCAATGCTTTGGATTCCAATTTAAACAGCAGAGAGGTTTCAGTGATATCTATTTTGGATAGCAGGAGCCTCCTGCATCATTACGAAGGAGGCAGATATATGCAGAAAGGCGTACAAAACAAAGAAACAGCACAACGGCAGGAACATGGGGCGGTAAATGAAAACGCCATCGGGATGTATGCAAAACGTACCTACAAATCCAGACTATTTGAAATGATATTCAGTGAGAAGAGAGCGTTACTTGACTTGTATAACGCAATGAATGGCACGGAGTATAATGATCCGGAACTACTGGAAATTAATACTCTGGAAAATGCAATTTACATGTCAATGAAGAATGACCTGTCGTTTATAATTGACTCCCGTCTGACATTATATGAGCATCAGTCTACATTCAGTCCGAACTTACCGCTGAGATGCCTGATGTATGTGTCAGATTTATATTCGGTCATGACAAAAGATGAAAACTTATATGGAACAAAGACCATACAGATCCCAACTCCAAGGTTTGTGATCTTTTATAACGGGACTGAAAAAATGGAGGATATTAAGGTATTAAGGCTGTCTGATGCCTTTTTGGTACCTGTTCTGTCGGAATTTCTAAGTAAGAACAGAGCGGAGGTGAAAAGCGTGAGTATCTATGAATATGATGAGGAAAAACATATGCGGCAGGTGAAAGAAGAAGGGTTCCATGAGGGGCATCAGAAAGGGATAGAGGAAGGACACAGGAATTGATAAAGCTATAATGTACCCATAGATGTGGACACATTAAGAAGAAGGGTTCCCTAAAAATGGACACTAAAAAGAAGGCATAA
>NZ_CYZU01000023.1 GCF_001404335.1 Faecalicatena contorta | reverse complement strand
GCCCCCACCCCCGCCACATTTATTTCATTTCAAAACACCCTCTAACCGGCTGATGATCCGTGTATTCAAATTGTATATCTATATTTTCTACCTGTTCCACATTTATATTATCTGATACGATAAACCCATCCAGCACATACACCTGTGATTCCTCATAATTCCCGCTGTAAGGCTCATTCAGAAGCCTGCAGGTCGGCGCATTATCGGACACTGCGTAGGAAAATCCCGCTGGTATCTCTTCCTTCCCCACAATCCCGGGTACCCAGCTGTCTTTATTATGGATAGGATATGTAGCCATGCCCTCGAAGGTCTGGTTAAAATCACCTCCGGCAATGACATAATTTCCTTTTTCATATTCTGACTGTAACTTTTCAGCGAGAATTTTGCTCTGTGCTATCTTTCCTTCCCCGCTGTCATAGGCTTCCAGATGGAAGTTAATCAGCACAAGCTCTTTATCCGTATTTTTGAGCGGAATTCTGGTTTCCAGCATGCAGCGCTTCAGATTGCAGGTCTTAACCGGCCATGAAAACGACTCCGGAAGAGCAATGCGCGAGGAATCGCTTACATGCAGACCAGTCATGGTGACAAGCCCGCTCGTAACCTTTCCGATTGGAGGCAGCGGGTATGGAACGTAGTCAACCTTAAAATTGCATGCAAACATTCCGGGCAGCCCCAGTTCCTGCTCATAGTAATCCTGTTCGTCAATATGGTAAGACCTCTTGGAATCCCGGTCCACTTCCTGGAGAAAATAAATATCCGCATCCTGCTCTTTCAAAATGGATGCGATTCCGCTCAGGTTGTTTTCCACTAGCTCTTTGCTATCCGGCTGCACCTTACTGCCCCCGTCCATAAAGAAATCCTCATCTTTACTCAGCCCGGCATATCCGGTATTATAGGTCAGAACTGTAAACATCTCTCCAGTCCCCAATTCAGCGGTTCCGTCTCCCGGTTCTATCGTCTCCACGGCATCCGGCCGATATTCACGGATCGTATAGTACCCCAAGATTGCAGCTGCTACAATAATGAATGCCAGCAGAATGATGCCAACTGTTTTTAGTTCTTTTTTCTTTTTCATATATTCTGGTCTCCTTACCCCCAAAAAGGATTTTCTTTTGTCTGGTGTCCTTAGCTGCCTGCTGCAGCAGACACGATCGCGTCCGCCTCTTCGCGGGTCAGATATTTTTCTTCAACCATGGAATCCAGTACCTTTTTCTGGCGCAGCCGGGCAAGTTCCGGGTTTACCGTAGGTGCATAGGCGGAGGGGGCATTTGGAATCCCAGCCAGCAAGGTGCACTCATAATCATTCATATCCTGCGGCGCTTTACCAAAATATCCCATGCTCGCATCCGCTACGCAGTAATAATCGTCTCCAAAATAAATGCTGTTTACATACAGTTCCAATATCTCATCTTTACTGAATTTTCGTTCCAATGCAATTGACATGAAGCCCTCCGCCACTTTCCTGATCAGGCTTCTCTCCTGGGTGAAATACATATTTTTGGCAAGCTGCTGTGTGATCGTGCTGCCGCCTTCAATCAGTTGACGGGCATGGATGTTATTCTTGATGGCCCGGCCAATCGCAATGGCGTCAATCCCCGGATGTTTATAAAAACGTTTATCTTCTACGGCCACAACCGCGTTCAAATAGATATCCGGCAGTTCTTTCAGCGGTGTGTACGATGGTGATGCTTTGATTTCTTCTGCTTTCTGGTCTATGCTCATATTCTCTAAAGCATCTTCGTATTTTACATAACCCTTATATCCAAAATATCCTCCCACACACAGAAGACACAGGAGAATCAATGCCAGCAGCCGTCTGATAAATTTCATATTTGTCCTCTCTTTCGTACGCTTATCTGTATCTATTGAAATTATATCAGAGGAAGATAATATTAACCTAATAATACTCTTAAAAATTTCTTAAAATCTAACACCCCTTATTCCGCGGCTTGCCCTCCATATGGTTAAGGAAGCTTTTGTAACACTACTATGCATACTAATTACTTTCTAGCACCGCAAGTAATTCTTCGGCGCTATAAAAAGCATCTCTATCATATCCCTCTGTTGCTTTCGTTTTATCATATATTTCATTTAGAGAACTGATATAATCTTCCTCCGCCATCGCTATGCCATTCCAAAAGCATTTGTAAACAAGTCTTCCGTTATTGTCATACTCTTTATTCTGTTTCAACTAAAAGTTCCTCAAACATATTAAAAATTATAATTGAGGAACTTTATATACTATACAATATCTTTTATATTTAATTATCCAATATTAGTAAAAACCTCATTTTACTTGTGATACGGTTCTCCATAACGTACGCAAGTGAGGTTTGTCTAAAATAATTCTCTCTCGTTCTCCATTAAATCTTCAGCAAGATATTTATAATCCATATTCTCTATACCCAGAATTCCATTCGAAATCTGTTCCGAAAGTTTACTTTTATAATAAATATCCATTGCTTTTCTTAAATCAATTTTTTTCTTTTCCGACAAATAACCTATAATGTTTTTTTCTAAATTTTGTTTATACAAAAAATTTAAGTTTTCTTTATCCATTATGATTTCACTCCACATTATAAGATTCTTGATAGATTAACAGTTCATTCAAAGCCTCTTGACTTACCAGACATATTTGATTATTCATTTTGTAATAGTGTAATTCTTTCAGTGCCTGTTCTTTGTTCCAAATTCCTCTGAAATACATATCTACTGTTTTGAAAACATCGTCATCCGCAACATTTCCAATAATAATATCATAATCCTGATATATCATTTCACCTTTCCGGCAGGCACAGACAAAATCAAGCCATCTTTCATTTTCGCCTTCGAGAGACAACACTTTAAAATCATTTATATCTTGTGACATCTCATATATATTTACAATAGCAGTTTTTCCTTGACGTAAGCCTTTTCTTAATGCCCATTTTTCAGCCTGTTTTTGATAGGTGGTTACATAAAATCCTTTCCCAAAATCCAAATACTTTTTAGAATAAGTTATGTCTGGTTTCTGAATTCTGATAGTCGTTCCATGAGAGACAATCATATCTGTACTCCCTTTTCTTTGACAAAATCTGTAATGTCTTCTACAAGATAATTCGCACCTAAGGTATGAAGCGTATCATAACATTTGATAATATAATCATCCAAAATACTTGTACAATTTAATATTCTTTAAACTTCTGCAGGAGATTTCTTCCAGCTTGCAGATAAATGATATATAACAAAAATACTAAATTCTAATTCTTTTTTTGTACACATATAAACCACTTCCATTTCTAATCTATGTGTTTTCTTATTATTCATATTATACCCTTTCCACTGTATAGACACAATCCTTTTTCATTTGAAACCTTCTGAATACATGATAACGGGTTAAAAACCTCATTTACTTGTGATATGGCTCCCCCTGGATAATACGGTAACTGCGATAAACCTGTTCCAGCAGTATCAACCGCATTAGCTGATGCGGAAAGGTCATTTTAGAAAAGCTCAGGGCAAAATCAGATCGCGCCAATATAGAAGAGCTTAAACCGATAGAACCTCCAATCACGAAAATGATATGGCTGGTACCGGTGACGCCCAGTTTTTCGATCTTATTGGCCAGCTCTTCTGAAGTGATCTGATTTCCCTGGATCTCAAGAGTCATGACAAAGGCATCCTCTTTGAGATGCTTTAGAAGCCGTTCCCCTTCCTTCTCACGGATACTTGTTTCGACCGCCTCGCCTGCCTGATCCGGCGTTTTTTCATCGGCAACCTCTATGATATTCAATTTACAGTATTTACTCAGACGCTTACTGTATTCTGCGATTCCATCTTTCAGATATTTTTCTTTGATTTTACCTACCGTTAAAACAGTAACTTTCATATCTTTTATTCCTTCAATTTTATTTGTATCGTCATGGGGCTAATCTGTTCTCAGACTGCAGATACCCTGTTAGGCTTTTACGGCCCATCTCATTTTTGCAGACCGGGCCCTGCTGTTTCTGGCGCATTCTTCTGCCGAAGGCCGAATCACATCCTTGGAATAGCTGCTGTAGAGCCCCTCTTGAAACAACTGCTTAAATGATTTCTTTACCAGCCTGTCTTCGCCTGAATGAAACGTCAATATAGCTACTCTTCCGTCTGGTGCAAGGATATTGGGAAGTTTTTCTAAAAACTGGTAGAGCACTTCAAACTCGTTATTAATATCAATGCGCAGTGCCTGGAAGGTTCTCTGGCAGGATTTTTTAACGGCCTCCTTTTTCTCAGCGGCAGGGAGGAAATTCAGTGCTTTGTCAATTACGTTCCGCAGCTGCCCGGTCGTTTCGATTTTATTTCCCGATTTCAGTTCAGCTGTAACCGCTCTGGAAATCTCTCCTGCATAGGGTTCGTCCGAATTCTCAATCAACATGCCCTCAAGTTCTTCCGGTTCCATGGTGCGCAGCCTCTGCGCCGCTGAGATCCCCTTTTCGGGATTCATTCTTAAATCCAGAGGCCCGTTTGTTTTGTACGAGAAGCCTCTGTCTGGATTGTCAATCTGCATAGAAGATACGCCAAGATCAGCCAGCACAAAATCAAACTGTCCGGCCTCCTTAGCTATCTGGTCTATGTCCGCAAAATTTAGAAGCTCCACAGTCAGAATCTCTGGTCCGTATCCCATACCTGCAAGGCGTTCTTTTGTTTTCACTGATTCGATAGGATCCACATCCAAGGCATAAATATGCCCCTCATGTTCCAGGCATTTCAACATTTCCAGTGTATGTCCGCCATAGCCCAATGTGGCATCCAGTCCCTTCTGGCCAGGCTGGATCTGTAGAAAATCAAGGATCTCATTTACGCAGATCGAAATAAACATTCCGGCGGGCGTACTTCCTTTCTGTATGACCTTCTCAACAATAGACGCATACTTTTCCGGGTGGAGTTCTTTGTATTTTTCTTTATAATTCCTAGGGTGCGTCCCCATATATCTGGGACGCCTTTTGTGTTGCTGTTCCTGGTTTTCCATTCTCTTTACCCTTTCATCAAAAGTGGTTTTCAGAGAAATTTCAGTCTATATAAAAACCACTTACTAAAAAACTGTGTATCTATTTAAAAACATGGACAAATATGTTTTTATTATATATCAGGAAAGATATGACGGCAATCTTTTTTAATAGGAAACTCCCATGATGCTCGAGCTGCCTGGAAAAAACATATTTTCTTTACTTCATACATAGATTGTTCTGTCAGTACCTTCAAGTAAAGGAGTAAATACTATATGAATAACTGTGATAATGGGAGAAATAACGATGCCATTAAACCGGATACCTGCCAGAAAAAAGAACTTTTTGCAGCCGACGCCCCCTATCCTCCGGTCTGTGTGGATGGTGTAAACCGCCTCTATGGAAGAATGATGCTGGATAACGTAGGCGGACAGAATTCAGAGATGACCGCTGTCAGCCTGTATATTTACAACAACCTGCTGTTGGTGGAGGATGAACGCCTATCCTATGTCTTTCACAAAATCAGTATTGTGGAGATGCACCACCTTGAGATATTCGGACAACTGGCAAGAATGATGGGAGAGAATCCCAGACTCTGGACTTACAGAGGCAATCAGATGTTTTATTGGTCACCCGGGTTTAATAATTACCCTATGGATATCAAGCCTCTGCTTATCAACGCAGTCAACCATGAACGCCAGGCCGTTCAGAAATACCGTTCTCAGTGTGCTAAGATCCAGGATGAGAATATTGTAAGATGTCTGGAGAGGATCATCATGGATGAGGAGCTCCACATTCAGATCTATGAGTCACTGTACGACGAATACTGTGGATAGCTAGTTAAGCTGCGAATTCGGCGAATCTTATCAACTGGTTTTGCCATTAAATTTGGAAGGTTTGGTTCCTGATCATAACTCTGTCCGACTGTTGAGCCACGAATTGGAGAATTTGAACCGGCCTGCAAACGCAATATTAGCTTTAGGTGGTTGCTGGCAGATGGTAAAACAATTGGAGAACGGGGGCGAACTGTCGAAAGAGACGGTTTTTATTGATGGGAGATAGCTGGAGGCCTGTGTGAACAAATATACGTTTATCTGGAAAAATCCGTAGGAAAATGGGAAACGAACATGTTCCAGAAAATATAGGAGGCTGTCTCTCCTGAATCAGGAATACATGCAAAGCTTTCAAGTAACCGAAACAACATGGACATAGGATCTGCCGGAAATCTGCCGTTTTTTGGAAGGACTCTGCAAAAGACAGCATACTGTTTTTGCCATGGAAGAGGGACACACAAGAACCGAAACCAGAAATACCTGGAACTGTTCCGGCGTTTCCTGGAACGTCAAACCATCTACGACTGGTATACCCCAGTTTTTCAGGATCGGAATAATGTCTGGACATTTCCGGTGAAAGAATCCACCTAAAAGAAAAATAAACAGGCTTATTAAAGTACGCAAAAAATCAGGGGATTATCCACAAATGAAAGGGGGTTCTCCTGATTTTTCTATAACTAGAGCGAGGGCATCGCTCAATTATCTAATTTCATAATTTTGCGACACTTTTCTTATCTATCATATCACAATTTCCCATCTGTTACAAACGACACTTTTATTTCTGCACATATTCTGGAGGGGGAGAGGGAGGTTCCGCCACAGCTCTTCAGAGGGTCACTGTGAATATTCTATATAATACCGCGAATCTCATCCAGTGATTTCAGATGATTGTCTTCCATATATTTCTCCATGCCGGCGATGATGTCCAGAGAGATATCCGGCTTCATAAATGTCGCCGTTCCCACCTGGATAATCTGAGCACCTGCCATGATAAACTCAATGGCATCCTGCCATGTAGATATTCCGCCCAGACCCATGACCGGAATATCTACTGCTTTGCATACCTGATGTACCATCCGCAGTGCGATCGGTTTGATTGCCGGACCAGACAGCCCCGCATATCCGTTGTTGAACACGCAGGCTTTTTTCTTGATATCGATTGCCATAGCAAGGAATGTATTTACAAGGGATACGCCGTCCACGCCTTCCCCCTCACACATTTTTGCCAGAGATACGATATCTTCCGCATTTGGGGACAGCTTCACGACCAGTTTGTGTTTGCTGATCTTGCGCACTTCCCGTACCAGTTCCCGTGCCGCTTCTATCTTCACGCCGAAATTCATACCACCCTCTTTTACGTTCGGGCAGGAGATGTTCAGTTCCAGGATATCCAGTTTCACGTCATTTAAGCGCTCTACTCCGCGGAAATAATCTTCTTTTGAATGTCCGCCCATATTTACAACATTTACAACATCTTTTCCGTTGATCCAATCCAAATCCTTTTCGATGAACGCTTCTATTCCTGGGTTTTCCAAACCTACACTGTTCATGATTCCGCTGGGAGTCTCCCAGATACGGATTCCGTCATTTCCGCCATGAGGATGGACGATCATCCCCTTTGAAGAAAGTCCCCCCAGTTTTTCAATATCAAACTGCTCCGCAAGTTCTCTGCCAAACCCGCATGTACCGGAAGCAAGTACTACCGGATTCTTAAATGTAACCCCTGCAAATTTTGTTTTTAATCTGCTCATCTAAGCAAACACCTCACTTCCTAAAAATACCGGGCCATCCTTGCAAGCCGTCTTGTTTCCACTCTTCGTCTTGCAGGTACAGACCTTACACATTCCAATGCCGCATGCCATACGTTTCTCCATGGAAACATACAGAGGAGCGGTAGCGTCTATCTTTTTACATTTCTCATATAAGACTTTCATCATGATCTCCGGGCCGCATGTCAGGATCACATCATAGTCCAGAGGATTGATGGAATCCGTGATAAAGCCGCCCACATCGATGATCACATTGTCCGCAACGCTTTTATATTCCTCTTCCAGCATCGCCTGTCCGCTGAATCCCAGGTAAATATCAACCTGGCTGCATAATCCCGCCTCTTTATATTTCTTTGCTGTGTAATAGAGCGGTGCAATACCGCCGCCGCCGCCTACCATCGCAATCTTTCCTTTCCCGTCTGTGGGGAATCCGTTGCCGTAAGGTCCCTGAATCTTCAATTCCTTGCCCGGCTCCAGTCTGCGGATAAGCTCCGTTCCTTTTCCTACTATTTTGTACAGGAAGGATACTGTTTCCCAGTCTGAGTCAAACACACTGATAGGTCTGGACAGTACCGGATACTCCTCCCAGCCGCGCAGCATGTAAAACTGTCCTGCCTTCGCCTGGTTCTTTTCCTCTACCTGTATCAGATAAAAATCATCTGACACCTTTTCATTTCTCCGTATTGTTCCCATAACCGGCCTCCTTGTTTATTTTTTATCTTCATACACAATCTTACCTTCGCAGATTGTGTACTTCACTTTGCCATACAGCTCCTCGCCAATAAACGGAGAGTTGCTGGATTTCGAATGGAACTTCTCCACTTTCCACTTTTCAAATTCATCAAATATCACTAAGTCCGCCTGCGCGCCCTCAGCGATATAGCCTGCATCCAGACCATAGAGTCTCGCCGGATTTAAGCTCATCTTCTTCAGCAGGTATTCCATGGTAAGGCTGCCTGTACGCACCAGATTGGTTACGCCTAAAGCAAGCGCTGTCTCCAGTCCGATAAATCCGCTTGGAGCCTTATCGATTGGACGTTCTTTTTCCTCTGTGGAATGTGGCGCATGGTCTGTAGCGATTATCTTAATAGTACCGTCTTTTAAGCCTTCTATGATGCCGTAGCGGTCTTCCTCGGTACGAAGCGGTGGATTGACTTTCGCATATGTCTTCTTCTCCAGCGCTGCGTCCTGTGTGAGGGAGAAATGCTGCGGGGTCGCCTCCGCCCAGACATCCGCGCCAAGCTTCTGTGCCAGTCTGATAAACTCTACAGATACCTTGGAACTGATATGCTGGATATTGATTCTCGCTTTTGTATTAAGCGCCAGTATACAGTCTCTCGCCACCATAAGCTCTTCTGCCAGAGCCGTAGCGCCTCCGATTCCCAGTGTCTCTGACACAGATCCCTTATTGATGCCTGCCTGGTATACATAATCCGGATCCTCCTCGTGAAGGCTCACCGGCATGTCCACTTCTTTTGCCTTTTTCAGCGCTTCATACATCAGGCGGCTGTTCTTGATGGCGATACCGTCGTCGCTCAGTCCTGCGGCCCCCGCCTGTTTCATTTCTTCAAAGTCTGTCAGTTCCTGTCCCTGCATGCCCTTTGTCACAGTAGAAACAGACAGCACATTGATTCCAGTCTCTTTACCCTTCTCCAGCACATAGGAAAGTGTCTCCGGGTTATCTACCACCGGTTTGGTGTTCGCCATGCAGATGACGGTCGTATATCCGCCGGCCGCTGCTGCGCGTGCGCCGCTCTCGATATCTTCCTTGTAGGTCAGACCTGGATCACGGAAATGCACATGTACGTCAATCAGACCCGGGGCTACGATTTTCCCTTCCGCCTCTATGACACGCTCGTAATCGTTGCTCCTCTTGTACTTTCCGATTCCTTTGATTTTGCCGTCTTCGATGATGATATCTAATGTTTCATCCATTCCGCTCTTGGTGTCAATGACTCGTCCGTCTTTAATTAAAATCATTGATTTTCCCTCCTGATATGTTCGTAGATTACCCTTGCTCCGCTGCAGATGTCATTAATCGTGGCAAATTCCATCTTGTTGTGGCTGATTCCCTTGTCGCATGGGATGAAGAGCATCGCTGTATCACACATGGTCGCGAATGACATCGCATCATGTCCGGCACCGCTCACCATGACACGGTTGGAGATGTTCAAAGACCGCGCCGCCTTCTCCAGTTTCATCTCCAAATCCTTTGTCATCTCGATAGGCGGGATACTGCTCAGCTTCTCCTCGATAAGCTGAAGATTACGCTTTCTGCATATGTTTCTCGCAGAATCTAACACGCCTCTCTCAATTCTGTCAAGACTTGCTGTATCAATTCCTCTAATATCGATTCCCATCTGCACCTCTCCCGGAATCACATTCATAGCATTGGGCTTATTATAAAGCACACCAACCGTCGCTACGGATTGATACATAGACTCCCTCTGCCCCAGACGCTCCACCTCAAGGATGACCTCTGACGCCGCACACAGCGCGTCATTTCTCATCATCATCGGTGTTGTTCCTGAATGTTCAGCCATTCCGTGGAAATAGAGATTATAGCGGATTGGACCTGCGATGGTGCTAACGATACCGAGCTCTGTATTGCACTCCTCCAGAACTTTTCCCTGTTCAATGTGCAGCTCCAGATACTCACGGATCCCTTCAATCTTCTTTGGACGTATGTTCAGCCCTCTCTCCTCGAAAATATCTCCCAGCAGTTTGCCGTCTTTGGCTACAAGCCCCTCAATATCCTGCTTGTAAACTTCCTTGGTGATAAGCCCGCTCCCAATCGTACAACACCCGAAATTGCTAGACTCCTCACACCGGAATGCACCCACACGAATTGGCACATTCAGCCCATCCTCTTTTGCCCAGCGAAGAACCATCATCCCGGCAATGACTCCGGCAACTCCGTCGTATCTGCCTCCCTCTACAACTGAGTCCAGATGGGAGCCGATCAGATAATAGCTGTTCTCCTCGCTATTGCAGATAAAGGTATTTCCAACCTCATCCGCTATGTCAAAATATCCCAGCTCGTAACCTGCAGCGATGAGCTCGTTGTGCATCTCATCCTCTTTTTCCGTATAACCAAGACGGGTGACCCCTCCGTCCACAGTCGCACCGATAGCGTAGAATCTTCTGAAAAGCCCTTCACAGTATTGCAAATCTTCCCGACTATGTACCATCTTATTGTCCTCCTACTTTACCATTTCATAAGCGTTCGTGCAAAAGTATTTGTTTGTATGAAAACAGTATATTTCTGAAGCTTATGCAATGCTATGTTCACAGACGCAAAAAACATATTCCTTTTTTGTTTATTTAGACAAAACACTAAAAAAACGCCTAAATCGCAGGGCTTTTTGTGCAATAGGAATATCATTCTGACTAGCTTATATCGAGTAGGAGGCTAATCATTGATCGATTAGCCGACCTCTCAGTCAAGTAAGTAAGAGGAATGTAGACCGCTTTAAAGGTATATCCAAGAAAATCAAACTCTGTCAGTTCTTCATCCCTTGTCCTATCCTTATCTTTGCAGTATACAATTCTTGTTTTGACAGGGTGCAGCTCCAGCTTACATTTTTCAAATCTTTTCGCAAGCTTCTCCTTTATATACAGGGCTTCTTCTTTGGTACTGCAATGAACCACTCCATCATCTGCGTATCTTTCAAACGGCGCCCGTGGGAAATTCCTTTTCATCTACATATCAAAGACATAGTGTAGAAACATGTTTGCCAGGACTGGACTAATCACGGCCCTTCGCCGATATTTGCGGCCATGGCGCACAATAAAAAAACGGGAAGTTTTATCACCTGCCTTCCCGCTTTCTTTATTATATACAATTTTACCCAGAACTTCCTTTATCTGCCGCAGAGCTTTTTCTCCAGCACCATAAAATACAGTTTGAAATTGTCCTCCTGTTTTTTTACATCCAGCCCGGTTAGCTCCTTAATCTTATTGAGCCTGTATTTTATCGTATTCTTATGCGTATACATACAGCTCGCCGTCTCGTCCATATTCCCGTTGCATTCAAAATAGATAATAAGGGTATCTACCAGCTCCTGATTCTTTAATTTCCCCAGTATACTGGAAAACAGACTCTCCTGCTTGTGCTGCAGAATCTCCCTCAGACTGCTGTAGAGCTCCAAATCCTTGAACTGATAGGTCTTTTTCAATGGCTCGAGTATTTTTCCCAGCTCCATCGCCTGTACTGCCTCTTCATAGGAACGGCGGATTCCCACTGCGTTTTTCCTCGCCGTTCCAATCCCGACTTTCCAGTCACAGGGAATAGAAAGGCTGTCCAGTATCACACGCATCTCTGTCAGAACAAAGGGCAGGTATTGTTCCAGAATTGCTTCCTCCCTGCTATACAGAAATAAAAGCATCCCTTTCTCCAATTTGAAACTCCCGCAGAATAATTCTTTGGATAGGCTCTCTGTAAAATTTGCCAGTCTGTCTACAGCGAATCGGATCATACGGGAGACATTGCCCTCCTGTGCGTCGTCCGTGTCAAATTCCAGTATCAGCGACTGAAAGCAGTCTTTTTCAATGTCCACTTTCAGAAGACGCCCTTCTTCCTGGAGCATCCTTTCATTAGATGAGGGATGAAAAATGATATCAGATATATACTTCCCCAGCATCTCCTTACGGTTGCTCTCTATCATGATGACATTCATAGCATCCATAATGATGTCAATATATGTCATCTCGTAAGGAATCCGGAGCAGTGGAAAATGATTCTTATTTGCGATACTGATCATCTTGTCGGATATCCTGTGCGCATACTTCCCGGTCTTTACCGCGAGACAGGCACTACGGGTCTCCATCAGATCATAGAGAAGGCAGCACTGCTTTTCCTCGTCATCTCCGATGGAATAGAGACTTGTTATCAGAAAGTCCTCTCCTCTTAGCCATTGTATAACGTCGGGTACCTCCATCACAGTCACGGTTCCCACATTGACATCCAAGCAGTCCGTCCCTGTGACCAGTTCCAGATTTTTCAGCGAACGAAACTGTAGTAAATCCCTAAGTTTTGCCATCTGTGTAAGCTCCTGTACTATCCCAATATATCTTTTAGCTGCTTTAAGCCGCTAATCCTATATGTGCTCTTCTCATCCTGTTCTGTTTCCTGCACATCACCTCTGATAAACCAACATGTATCGATGCCATAATTGAGTCCGCCTTTGATATCTGAACTGTAGGAATCTCCAACAATAAGTGCTTTCTTCTCATCGAAATCTGGAATATGTTTCTCCACATATTCAAAGAACTCTTTCGAAGGCTTCTGGGCTCCCACTTCCTCAGAGACAAAGACGTCTTCAAAATATTTATCCAGCCCGGAAGCCTTTAAACGCTTTCTCTGCGTAGCTGACACTCCGTTGCTGATAATGAACAGGCGGTATCTGCCTTTAAGCCACTGGCAGACCTCTTCCGCGTCCTTTATCATCTGTGTGCCTTCATTCAAGTAAGAACGGTATTTCTGCTCCCATTCTTCTCCATTAACTTCTACGCCAAATTCCTGCATTGTCAGGGAAAATCTTGTATTGAGGACTTGGCTCCTCTCGATATCGCCCTGTTCATATTCTTTCCAGAGTCTGTCATTGATCTTCTTATACACCGGAAGATATTTTTCCGGCTCCTCATAGCCATATCCTTCCAGAACATGAAGGAAGGACTCTCTCTCATTTGCCTGGAAGTCCAGCAACGTATCGTCAATATCCATCAGGAGATATTCATAATTATTCGCCGCTTTTATCTCATCGATCTTCTGATTCGTGTCGACTACCTTTTTCGCTATCATCAGCAAGTGCAACTTGAAACTGTCTTCTGTATCATGCACGTCTAGACCTGTAGATTTTTTCACATTTGCCAGATACTCTCTGACCAAATCTGACGGGATATCCAAGACCTTCGCCGTCATATCGATATCTTCTTTGCATTTGTAGTATTTTGCCAGCACATGAATCTCTGTCTTTGTAAGCTGTCCGAACACGATATCTGTAATCTGCTTTCCATAGTTGGTGACCATGGCATTGATAGAACTGTAAATCTCCATTCCCATGTAATCCAGGAGCACTCTCTCCTTTTTAAAGATTTCTCCTGCCTTCACCGCTTTCATTGCATAAGTGTAGGTACGCTTAATTCCCGCGATACCCTTCTCCGGCAGTCCAATCCCCACTCGGATCTTCTTGTCTGTCTCAAATGTATCCAGACGGTCGACCGCCTCCTTCTTAAAAGCGGGGAGTATCTCCGTGATCTCATCCTTAGTATGCCCTACCAGGAACGTCGACACTCCGTTATCCACGTAGAAGAACTGGTTCCCGCTGATTGCTTTATTAACAGAAGGCAATGCCTTCATACCGATAAGATGCTCTTTTAAACGTTCCTTTTCCTCAAAAGTCCCTTGTTCTGTGGAAGGATAGAGAAAGGCCACTCCCAGAAAGACATCTTCGTTCACATCAAACCCCAGTTTCTTCCCGAACTGCGCCACTAGTCTTTCATCCTCATAAAAATAGTTCACCACATCATTAAAATACGTCGAGAATCCGATTGATTTCATGCTGCTGTACATCTTACTACCTCCCAATTGCCTGACTCATCATTTCTTAATCATTTTCCTTCATTCCCGTCCTTTATATCCCAGGAAGAAATAATTATAATACACTACTATTTTCAATCTGTCAATATAATTTTCTGATTTTAACGCCATCTTGAAACCTCTGACTCCTTATATCTTATTATGAATTTAAAAATTTATAAAAACTTTGTTAAATAAGACAAAATTTTCTATAATTTCTTATCCTACTTAAGGATTGTAAGTTCTTTTCCTATCCGTTAATATAGTTAATAAAAATGGCGGTGTGCTATGGGTACAAAAAATAGGTCACACATGTTCTGCCGCCTCTTCGTTTTTGCAAAAACGTCACATTCTTAACAAGGAGGTTTTCATACTATCATGAAAAAGCAAAAATCCACAAATTCTCTGGCAGGAAAAATGGTCATCGCTTTGATACTTGGTATCGTGGTCGGCTTCTGCTTCATGTGGCTTAGAGAGACATTGAATAGTTCCGGAAATGAAGCTGTCTGGAGTACCATCAACAACATCCTGTTCCAGGATATTACTGCGGAAGGCGCGAACAGCGCGATTGGTTTGTTCTACATCATCGGTCAGATGTTCATCCGTTCCCTGCAGCTGGTAATCGTTCCAATGGTGTTTACATCCATCGCTCTGGCGATTGGTACTATTTCTGATGCCAGGACACTGGGACGTATTTCTTTTAAGACAATCGCATGGTTCCTGCTGTGCTCCTTCTTTGCACTGCTGCTAGCAGGCATCGTAGGTATGTTGCTCTACTCAAACGGATTATTTAATGCAAACATTTCTGGTCTTACTGCTTCCGAAGGTTCTACATCATCAAACCCTCTGCTCGTCATTTTGAATGTAGTTCCGTCCAACGTTACGGCTGTATTCAGCAACAATACCGCAGTGCTTGCTGTCGTATTCCTGGCAGTCTGCCTCGGATTGTGTATGAATGTCGTCGGAGAAGAGAAATCCAGTACTTTGAAAAAGCTGTTCACAGAACTCAATAATATCATTGTTGTCTTTCTGAACTTTATAGTAACAAAAATCGGTCCTTTCGCAATCTTTGTTCTGATTTCCAGAACCTTTGCTACATATGGTATCGACTATCTGCGTCCGGCGCTGGTTTATGTTATAACAACAGTAATCCTTCTGCTCATCTATCTCTTCCTAGGTTACGCGCTGATCATCCGTTTCGGTACAAAGCTGAACCCGATGCCATTTGTTAAGAAGATTTCAAAAGTTGCTATGTTCGGTTTCTCCACTTCCTCAAGCGCGGCTGCACTTCCACTGAACTTGGAAACAACCTCTCAGGAACTTGGAGTAGATGAGAAGATAGCTTCCTTCGTACTTCCACTTGGTATGACCATCAACATGAACGGAACGGCTATCATGCAGGTTATCGCTACTCTGTTCGTCGCAGGATGTTCAGGACAGCAGGTAACCATCCCTACACTGATTATGATCGCTGTATTGGCACTGTTATGTTCCGCAGGAACACCTGCAGCTCCTGGAGCAGGTGCGGTCATTCTGTTCACCATCCTTTCCGGATTCGGATTCACATCCGATACCGCGCTCCTGGCATACAGCCTGATCCTGGCGATTAACAGACCAATCGAGATGTTATGTACATCCCTGAACGTAGTCGGAGATTCCTGTACATGTATCTATGTTGCTAAATCTGAGGGAATGCTCAACGAGAATGTTTACAACAGCCAAGTTAAATAGATCCTTATTGTACTCTAAAGTTAAAAAAATTTCTTTGTCAATATGGTGCTGTGATCAGGAACTTTTATTCCTGCCAGCAACCACATAAAGTTAATATCGCGTTTGCACGCCGTTTCTTTTATGGTATTTTGAATTACACGTCATAATTATTTATACCAATGATTACGGGTTCTTTGGGATCCGTTTTCTGTTTTCGGATATTAAAAGAGAGCTGTTGCTCCAGTAGTTTATTCATCTACTTTTGCAACAGCCCTTTTTTAATTGTCTAGCACTACTGCTATTTCTTACATAGGATTAGCGGCCAGATACGCTTCTGTCAATTCCACCGCATCTTCAATGCATTGATCACAGCTGCAAATAGGCCTGTCGGAGCCGATTCCTTTTAATTCACGGCAGATGATAGACTGGTTCTTCTCACGGAATTTTGCTGCGCACTCCTTTACTTTCTTATAGGTGTCCGCTTTTGTAGATTTCCCTTTTTCAAGGCTTCCTACACTGTTCTGCAGCCCTAGTATCATAGTCATGCCGGACACGGCACCGCACACTTCCATCATACCCATGCCAAATCCGAATCCTTCTGAAATCCGAAACATCTCCTCTTCCGATATGCCGAAATCCCGGCAGAATGCGCAGGCTACGGCCTGACAGCAATTATAACCTTTTTTATGATATTCCAGTGCGGTTTCTTTTCTGGTCATAGCAGTTCCTCCTGTGTAAAATCAGCTTCTTTATTTGTTCAGATATTCATCAATGCCTTTTGCACCTGCTTTTCCAGCGCCCATTGCAAGGATCACTGTGGCAGCACCCGTTACAGCATCTCCGCCTGCATAAACCCCCTCTTTGGATGTCTGTCCGTTTTCTTCTTCCGCTACGATACATTTTCTTCTGTTCACTTCAAGGCCTTTTGTTGTAGAAGAAATCAACGGATTCGGAGAGGTACCGAGTGACATAACGACCGTATCCAGTTCGATCTCATACTCGGAGCCTGGAATCTCTACCGGGCGTCTTCTTCCGGATGCATCCGGCTCGCCCAGCTCCATTTTGATCACCTTCATTCCCTTTACGTATCCGTTATCGTCCACGAGGATTTCCTTTGGATTGGTAAGAAGGTCAAAAATAACACCCTCTTCTTTTGCATGGTGAACCTCTTCTACTCTGGCCGGAAGCTCTGCTTCGCTTCGTCTGTAAACAATATGTACCTCGGCACCAAGCCTTAATGCAGTTCTTGCCGCATCCATGGCAACATTACCGCCGCCAACTACAGCCACTTTTTTCCCTGCAACAATCGGAGTATCGTAATTGTCATCAAATGCCTTCATCAGGTTGCTTCTTGTCAGATATTCATTGGCTGAGAAGACCCCGTTTGCATTCTCTCCCGGAATTCCCATGAACATTGGAAGACCAGCGCCTGAGCCGATAAATACGGCTTCAAAGCCTTCTTCTTCCACGAGCTGGTCTATGGTTGTTGATTTACCGATTACGACATTAGGCTCGAATTTGACACCTAACTCTTTAACTTTTTCGATCTCTTTCGCAACCACCTTTTGTTTTGGAAGACGGAATTCAGGAATTCCATATACAAGTACGCCGCCGAGTTCATGCAGCGCTTCAAAAACAGTTACGTCATATCCCATCTTTGCCAGGTCTCCGGCGCAGGTAAGCCCTGAAGGTCCAGAACCGATGACTGCCACTTTATGTCCGTTCTTCGTCTCGGGACACTCCGGTTTGATATCATGTTCCAGCGCATAATCCGCTACAAATCTCTCAAGTTTACCGATCGAAACAGGCTCTCCCTTGATTCCGCGGATACATTTCCCTTCGCATTGTGATTCCTGAGGACATACACGTCCGCAGATAGCCGGAAGTGCGGATGCTTTTCCGATTACTTTATAGGCTTCTTCTATATTGCCTTCTTTTACTTTTTTAATAAAACCTGGAATATCGATTGCTACCGGGCAGCCGTCGATACATTTGGCCACTTTACATCCAAGGCATCTGTTTGCCTCCTCCATAGCCTCTTCCCGGTTATATCCAAGGCAGACTTCTTCAAAATTCGTTGCACGTACTTTCGGGTCCTGCTCTCTTACAGGCACTTTCTTTAATACATCAGCCATTAGTTGTCACCTCCGCAGTTTCCGCATCCACCATGATGAGTGTCTCCTTCTTGTACTTTCAGCATCGCACGGCCTTCTTCTGTCTTATACATCTGGCTCCTCTTCATTGCCTGGTCGAAGTCTACAAGATGTCCGTCGAATTCCGGGCCGTCAACGCAGGCAAACTTGATCTCATCGCCTACCTGAAGGCGGCATGCGCCGCACATTCCGGTTCCGTCTACCATAATCGGGTTCATGCTGACAATTGTCGGCAAATCCAGTTTCTTAGTAAGCAGACATACGAACTTCATCATGATCATCGGTCCGATTGCCACGCAAACATCGTACTGTTTTCCCTCGTTCTGCACCAGGTCCTCGATAACGGCCGTAACCATGCCGGAACGTCCATAAGAACCGTCGTCCGTTGTAACATAGAGACAGCCTGCTACAGACGCAAGCTCTTCTTCAAGAATCAGCATGTCCTTCGTCTTGGAACCTACGATAACATCGGCTTCAATGCCGCGCTCATGCAGCCACTTTACCTGTGGGTAAACGGGCGCCGCACCCACACCTCCGGCTACAAATAATATCTTTTTATTCTTCAGTGCTTCGATATCTTCAAGAATAAACTCGGACGGGCATCCGAGCGGACCGACAAAATCCCGGAAACTGTCTCCCTCTTTTAAGTACGCCATCTTCGTTGTGGACGCACCCACTTCCTGGAATACAATTGTAATCGTTCCCGCCGCTCTGTCATAGTCGCAGATTGTAAGCGGAATTCTCTCACCCTTATCATCCATCTTAACAATCACAAACTGTCCTGGCTGGCAGTGGCTGGCAACACGCGGTGCATGTACATCCATAAGATAAATCTTATCAGCCAGTTTTTCTGCTTTTAATATCTTGTACATCTTATTCCTCCTTGTAAAAAATCACCCTTTCCTTATAATACGCTATAAATAAAGGATTGGCAAGTGTTCTTTCAAAAAACAGAACATGTTCTGTTTTTCCTGTTACTGTTCACACCCTACGGGCGTGCACAGTAACTTTTCCCTTTCATAAAAATGGGGCAGACACATTCTCGTGCCTGCCTCCATCCATAAGTACCAGGGAACCATTCAATTAAAAATCAACTTCTGTTCCATAGTAAATGCAGTTAAATAATCTTTCCATCTCTGCAGGAGTAATGCTTCTCGGATTAGAACCTGTGCAGGCATCACCTACGGCCAGTTCGGAAATATGTGCAATTTTTTCTTTGAATTCCTCTTCTTTAATACCGAATTCTTTCAGGGTCTTTGGAATGTTCAGCTGAACATTGAAATCGTCAATCTTTTCACAAAGGCTGTTGATCAGAGCCTTTTCGGAAGTCCCCTGAAGTCCTGTCCTGCGCGCGATTTCGGCATAACGTTTTGCGGCAACAGGATCTTTTGCATTGTACTTAATTACATATGGAAGGTACATTGCATTTGCGCATCCGTGTGTAATATGTCCTGTTGAAAAAGCAGCACCTGTTTTATGAGCCATTGAGTGTACGATACCAAGCAATGCATTTGAAAATGCCATTCCTGCCAGGCACTGTGCCGTATGCATCTGCTCTCTGGCATCCATGTTGCCTCTGTAGGAAGCCGGCAGGTAATCAAATACCATCTCAATTGCCTGAATTGCCAGTGGATCTGTAAATGCACAGTTTAAAGTAGAAACATATGCTTCGATCGCATGGGTAAGTGCATCCATCCCTGTATATGCAACCTGTTTTGCGGGAAGTCCCTCTACCAGTTCGGAATCTACGATTGCAACATCCGGTGTGATATTGAAGTCAGCCAGCGGATATTTTACGCCTGTCTGATAATTTGTGATAACGGAGAACGCCGTTACTTCCGTTGCGGTTCCTGATGTAGACGGGATTGCTGCAAACTTTGCCTTCTGTCTTAATTCAGGGAAGTTAAACGGAATACATAAGTCTTCGAAAGTCACCTCAGGGTATTCATAGAAAGCCCACATTGCCTTGGCTGCATCTATCGGGGAGCCACCGCCCATCGCAACAATCCAGTCCGGCTCAAACGCACGCATCGCCTCGGCGCCCTTCATAACCGTTTCAACAGACGGATCCGGCTCAACCCCTTCAAAAAGCTCTACTTCCATGCCTGCATCTTTCAGGTATCCGACTGCTCTGTCAAGGAAGCCCTGACGTTTCATGGAACCGCCTCCCACGACGAGAATTGCCTTTTTCCCTTTCAGGTTTTTCAGTTCTTCCAGACAGCCTTTTCCGTGATAAATGTCTCTTGGTAATGTGAATCTGCTCATTTTATTGCATCTCCTTTATAAGTACGTCATTTTTTTAACATGCTAATTATAACACTGTTAAAGTTTTAACGCAACCCAAATACAGGTAAAATCATGTTAAAAGTTGCACAAAAATATCGCTGCAATTATGTCAAAAATATACACAATTGCAGCGGCGTTATTCTTTACTTATTCAGGCAGTTCCAATACATAATTTCTCTTTGTAATCTGTGTGGTTTTGCCGCTTTTGCTGACAAGAACCGCGCAGAACATCGTCTGCCCTTCCGGCATATCAATAGGGCCTTCATATTTGGCGGAAGCAGCGCTGGGATCCGTTCCGTCCATTGTATAATATGCAGTATACCCCTCCGGCACATTGATTGTTATCTGTGTTGCCGTATCATACTGGCCTGTGGACGGGGTTACTGCGGGTGCATCTTCTACCGGAATGTCCACGTTGTATACTCTTGAAGCTGTAAGACTCGGAATCTTTTTCTTATTGACGGAGATTGCCTTTATCGTAGTCGTCCCCTCTTCCAGGAGAATCGGATCCTGATATTTCGTGCTGGAGGTATCCGGTTCGGAACCATCCGTAGTATAATAGATAGCTTCACCTGCGGAGCTTAAGGATACTTCCTGTACCTCCGGATAGGTACCCTCTTCCAGGCTGAATTCCGGCTCTTCGGACACGTAGGACTTTACGCCGAGAAGAACGTTGTCATCCTCGCAGCCATCCAGCAGTTCCGATATTTTTAGCAGCTGCTTAGTCTCCACGTAAAAGTCTATGGCTGCTTGATACAGTTCCACATTGGAGGGCTGGGCGCTTATGGCAGTCATAAAGACCGCTTCCGCCCCTTCCAGGTCGTCCTGCTGGCTGTATACCTTAGAAAGGCCAGTATAGGCCTCTGCTCTCTTATCGTTTTTTGAGATCGCCTTATTAAAATAGTTTTCCGCCTGCGTATAATCATTGGTAACAAGTGCCTGATTTCCTTTGCGGATTTGTCCGGTATAGGAGTTCTGATAAAAAACAAATCCAAGCACGCCCGCCAGAATCAGCAGGACAAGCACGATGATGAGCGTTCTCTGCCGCCTTTTTTTCGCAAGTCTTTTTTTGCGGGCAATCTGCTGGCGCCGTCTTTCTTCAGCCTCATTTCTTTCCTGCCGCATGGAGCCTGTACTCTGGCGCATGGATCCGGTTGCCATTCTTCCAGTCTGACGCATAGGACCTGTATTTCTGCCTGTCTGGCGCATGGGGCCGGTAGAGGACCGGCTGCCCTGACGCACGGAACCTGTGGAAGTGCGGCCCGTCTGATACCTGGAATCGGCTCCTGGCTGACGCGAAGAACCCGATGCTACTCTGCCGGGCTGCCGCCCCTGTCTCGCTGCCGCATTTCTCCGGGCGCGTATCTCATCCAGTTCTCCCTGGTTCAGTACTCTTGTCGAATTACTGTACTCTCTTGTTCCGTCACGGCGGTATCTTCGGATATCGTCTGTCCTAATCTGTCTTGTGGCGTCTTCGATAGAACCCTTCACTTCCTGAGCGAGGACATCTTCCAGAGGATTATAATCTGGTACAATCTGAACTTCCATATGGCATTTCGGGCAGTAAAGCATATCGTCCGGAATCATGGCACCACAATGTGTACATCTCATCTTATTTCCTCCTAGCTGCGCGCAGTTTCCACACAGTTGTTCATCAGCATGGCAATTGTCATAGGACCTACCCCGCCCGGTACGGGCGTAATTGCAGACACTTTATCAGCCACATCCGTAAAATCCACATCTCCACAAAGTTTGTTATTCTCATCGCGGTGCATCCCCACATCAATGACGACTGCACCCTCTTTTACATATTCTGAATTAATAAACTGCTTTTTCCCGATTGCAACGATCAGTATATCCGCACGCCGGGCAACTTCTTTCAGATTTTTCGTGCGGGAATGCGTTACGGTTACCGTCCCGTTTTCCCTAAGAAGCAGCGCCGCCATGGGCTTTCCTACAATATTGCTTCTTCCGATCACAACACATTCTTTTCCTTCTATCCCGATACCGGAGCGCTTCAGAAGCTGGATAATGCCGGCTGGCGTACAGGATAAAAATCCTTTTTCCCCGATCCAGAGGCGTCCCACGCTTTGCGGATGGAAGCCGTCTACATCCTTATCCGGTGAGATTGTCCGGATAACCAGATCTTCATTAATGTGGGAAGGCAGAGGCAGCTGCACCAGAATTCCATTGACACCGCTGTCCGCATTCAATGTCTCCACGAGAGATACAAGTTCCGCCTCCGTCGTAGTCTCAGGCAGTTCAAACGCCCGGGATTCTATCCCGATATACGCGCAGGCCTTTTTCTTATTATTGACATACACAGAGGAGGCCGGATCATCCCCCACCTGTACAACCGCCAGGCAGATATTGCCCCCCATTTCCTTTATTTTCTGTACTTCTTCCTTTAATTCGTCCTTTATCTGAGCTGAAATCAGCTTTCCGTCAATTATCTGTGCCATTCCATCCTCCTTTAGAAGAGCCCGGTAATCTTACCATCTTCAGTAACATCTATATGATTAGCAGCGGGGACTTTAGGAAGCCCCGGCATCGTCATAACTGCGCCCGTCAGCGCGACTACAAATCCTGCGCCGGCACTGACATATACCTCCCGGATGTGGATATCGAAGTTCTCCGGCCGTCCGAGTTTTTTCGCGTCGTCAGACAACGAATATTGATTCTTGGCCATACAGACGGGGAAGGTTCCGAAGCCCATCGCCTCGATCTTAGCCAGCTGCTTCTCGGCCACAGGTTCGTAGACTACACCGCGCGCTCCGTATATTTCTTTTGCTATGGTCTCTATTTTTTCCTTCAGTGACAGTTCGTCCGGATATAGCGGATGGTAATGGCTTTCCTTATTCTCCAGGGTCTCAAGTACCTTTTCCGCCAGCATGATACCGCCGGCTCCGCCCTTTTCCCACACTTCTGAAAGTGCAAATTCACAGCCGCGCTCCTCACAGAATGTGCGGATGTATTCATTTTCCGCCGCTGTATCTGTCACAAAAGAATTCAATGTTACAATAACAGGTATGTCATATTTCTGGATATTCTCTATATGTTTTTCCAGATTGACAATCCCTTTTGCAAGCGCTTCCAGGTTCTCTTCGCCCAAATCGCTTTTTGCAACTCCCCCATTATACTTCAAAGCGCGCACTGTTGCAACTAAAACTACGGCATCCGGTTTTAGTCCTGCCTTGCGGCATTTGATATCCAGGAACTTTTCTGCGCCCAGATCCGCACCGAATCCTGCCTCGGTAATCGTAATATCGCTGATCTTAAGCGCCATCTTGGTGGCACGGACACTGTTGCAGCCATGGGCAATGTTCGCGAAGGGCCCGCCGTGTATCAGCGCAGGTGTATGTTCCAGCGTCTGAATAATATTCGGTTTGACCGCATCCTTTAAAAGAGCGGTCATCGCTCCTGTGGCCTGCAGATCGTCTGCCGTAACCGGATCTCCATCAAAATTGTAGGCCACGATAATTCGGCCGAGTCTCCTTCTCAAATCCGCCAGATCATCTGCCAGACACAGTATGGCCATGATCTCTGAGGCTACGGTTATAACAAAATGGTCTTCCCTCACCATTCCGTCCATTTTACTGCCCAGCCCCACGACCGTATTGCGCAGCACCCTGTCGTTCATATCCAGGCAGCGTTTCCAGACCACCTGCCGGGGATCGATTCCCAGCGCGTTTCCCTGCTGGATATGATTGTCCAGCATTGCCGCCAGCAGATTGTTTGCAGAGGTGATTGCATGAAAATCACCTGTAAAATGAAGGTTCAGATCTTCCATCGGAACCACCTGGGCATATCCGCCTCCGGCTGCGCCGCCTTTGATTCCGAAGCAGGGGCCGAGAGACGGCTCCCGCAGGGCAATCAGCGCTTTTTTATTCAGCTTGGCCATTGCCTGGCCAAGACCTACTGTGGTGGTGGTTTTCCCTTCCCCCGCCGGGGTCGGATTGATTGCCGTTACAAGAACCAATTTCCCATCCTTGCGGTCCTTGACCTTATCCCACAGATCCTCGGAAAGTTTTGCTTTATATTTGCCGTAGAATTCAAGATCATCTTCTTTAATTCCAATGCTTGCCGCCACATCCCTTATGTGCAGCATCTCTGCCTCCTGCGCAATCTGAATATCTGTTTTCATTTGATTCCCTCCTGGATTATATATTATCTTTTATATACTGTTCAAATTCTTCTTCTGACATCAGGATCTTTCTGGGCTTAGTCCCTTCTTCTTCCCCGACAACACCTGCTTCAGCCAGCTGATCCATGATGCGCGCCGCTCTGTTAAAACCAATTTTGAACATACGCTGCAGCATGCCGATAGACGCCTTTTCCTTATCTATGATCAGTTTTCCTGCCTCCACGAAATATGTATCCCTGTCGCTTCCGCCTTCCCCAGTCCCGGGCATCATACCGCCGGCTGCAGGCGCTCCCGCATTCGCGTTCACATGCTCTTCCACTTCTTCGCTATAAGAAGCGTTGCCATTGTGTTCAATCAGATAATCAACGACTTTCTGCACTTCCTTGTCAGAAACAAACGACCCCTGCACTCTGACAGGCTTCGGAAAACCTGTCGGGTAAAATAACATATCACCTTTTCCTAGAAGCTTTTCCGCCCCGTTCATATCAATAATCGTTCGGGAGTCAACCCCTGATGATACAGAAAAAGCGATTCTGGATGGCATATTCGCCTTAATCAGCCCGGTAATTACATTGACAGAAGGCCGCTGGGTCGCCAGAATCAAATGCAGTCCGGCTGCTCTGGCCAGCTGTGCCAGACGGCAGATGGCTCCCTCTACTTCTCCGGGCGCTACCATCATCAGATCTGCCAGCTCGTCCACAATAATCACGATCTGCGGCATCTTCTTTGGCGCGTCTCCGTTCGTTTCCAAATGGCCGATCTTATCGTTAAATCCTTTCAGATCTCTTACATTGTATTCCGCAAAAAGCTTATAGCGCTTTTCCATCTCAGCGACGGCCCAGTTCAGTGCCCCGGCTGCTTTCTTAGGATCCGTAACCACTGGGATCAACAGATGCGGAATTCCGTTATATACACTGAGTTCCACCACTTTCGGGTCTACCATAATCAGCTTCACGTCTTCCGGGTCAGCCTTATAAATGATACTCATAATCAATGTGTTGATGCATACAGATTTACCGGATCCAGTGGCTCCGGCAACAAGGAGATGCGGCATCTTTGCAATATCCGCAACCACCACTTTCCCGGAAATGTCCTTGCCCACTGCAAAGGAGATACCGGACTTCTTGTTCTTAAATTCACTGGATTCCAACAGGTCTCTCAGCATAACCGCCGTATTTTCACTGTTGGGCACTTCGATGCCGACGGCTGCCTTACCGGGAATAGGAGCCTCAATTCTGAGATCGGTCACAGCCAGGTTCAGTTTAATATCGTCGGCCAGGCCCACGATTTTGCTGACTTTTACACCCTGCTCCGGTTGAATCTCATAACGGGTGACAGAGGGACCGCAGCTTGCATTGGTCACATGTACCTGTACGCCAAAATTCTGAAGCGTCTGCTCCAGCTTGAGTGCGGTGGCCCGCAGGTGGGCGTCTGAATCCCCGCTCGTTTTCTTCCCCCGGTTCAGCAGGGAAAGCGGCGGAATCCGGTAGATTGCCACAGGGTGTTCATCCTGTGCCTTGATAGTCTCTTCTACATGTACTGCCTCGGCAGCCACCATCTGGGCACTCTCCTGTGTCTTACGCTTTTTGGCCGGTTCGGGTGTCTTAACCGGTGTGTCCGGTACGATCTCCTCCACGGATTCCGGCTCCGGACGGTTAATTACCAGCTCCTCAAACGGAGATGGCACAGGTGCTTCTCCGGCCCCCGTGTCCTCCGGTGTTAACTCCTGCAGATCAGGAGTCTTTCTGTGTATTGTTTTATCTGACAGGGTGGTGGCAAAAGAAACTCCGGATACCTTACGATCCTGTCTTTTTTGCTTTTCAGTCTCTCTTTGCTGTTTCTGCTCCACCCGTCTCCGGGCAGCAGCCGCTTTTTTCGTTCTGGCGTCTTCATACGCCTTTTTACTGTGGTGCCCCAGCGGCGCAAGAAGCGATTTCTCCGTGATCAGGATCACACAGATTACCGCAAATATGATGATCACCACATAGGTGCCCACGACGCCGATCAGCGGACACAACAGCTTTACAATACAGCCGCCTATCAGACCGCCGGCATTCTTATGCTGACTGGCAAGCTTATAATAGGTCAATAATCCCGCTTCAGAATCGTAAGGATTCATGACCAATTCTAAAAATGCGGTCAGCAAAAGCAGCAGCAGAACAATGGCTCCCACTTTTATGTACGCGTGTGCGTTGCCTTTATTTGATATGGAAAAGGCAACCACACCGAACAGGATAATTGGCAATAGATATGCCATAAATCCGAATAATCCGAACATGACTGACGAAACTGCCTCCCCCGCAATTCCCCCCAGGCCAAAATTACTAATCACAAGCAGGATACAAACCGCCAATACGGCAAGTATCAGAATCTCTTCTTTCAGGGCTGTATTTTCCTGCTTTTTCGTCCTCCGGCCTGTTGTTTTTCTTTTCTTTGTCGACTTTGCAGCCATTATACTTCCCCCTTGGTATTTACACATACTGTATTTAGTATACCATTATTTGAAAAGCATGTCATTATTAAATTTTTCTCACTCAAAAATATCAGGGATTAGATTATAAACCGGGAAGATCCAAACCTGTTTCTTCTCTGTTCCTGTCTTCAATCATGGAATGAAGTTTGGAAAGCGCCTGGCTGATGCCCCCGACCTCGTCGATCAGTCCTTCTTTCACTGCGTCTTCACCTTCCAGCAAGGTTCCCACATCTTTTACAAGCTGTGTGGAATCCAGCATTAATTTTTCCAGGCGTTCCTGGGTTATATTGGAATGGGATGCAATGAACTTTGTGATCCGGTCCTGTGTCTTTTCCATGTTGCGGTAACTCTGAATCACTCCAATAAACATGCCGGTAGATCTTACCGGGTGTACAATCATCGTACCGCTGGGTACAATAAAGGAATAGTCTGCGGAAACGGCGAGCGGTCCTCCGATAGAGTGGCTTCCGCCCAAAACAAGTGACACAGTGGGTTTACTGAGCGAAGCTATCATCTCTGCGATGGCAAGTCCCGCCTCCACATCGCCTCCCAGTGTATTCAAAAGAATCAGAATGCCTTCGATCTCATCATTGTCCTCTGCTTCTGCCAGACGCGGAATCAGATGCTCATATTTTGTGGCTTTTGTATTGCCGGAGACTGCCTCATGCCCTTCAATCTCGCCGATAATCGTCATCAGCTGGATATTATGCCTGCCGCTTTCCTTGCCAAGCCTGAGGGTACCGGTCTCTTTAATCTCTTCGTTCTCATCAGCCTGAGTTTTCCGAATCTGCTCTTCTTTATTATTATCCATTTTATTCCTGCCTTTCCTTCTCGTAACAATGCTTCATTTTTATATAGTATCTGAAAGAAAAACAGGAATTATACATTGATTTGCAGCTTGCAGCAAACCCGCTCCACAGGGGCATGTTTTGATTTGTAATCGGACAAATCAAAAATGGTATGGATGATTGTATACATCCATACCATTCAAATTATTGCAGTGCCTGCTCAATATCCGCAATAATATCCTCTACATTTTCAATCCCAACGCTGAATCTGATCAGGTCAGGCTGAACACCTGCCTCCAGCAGCTCCTGCTCATTCATCTGGCGGTGCGTGTGGCTTGCAGGATGGAGCACACAACTGCGCGCATCCGCAACATGAGTCACGATCGCCACCATTTTCAGTTTATCCATCATCTCAACTGCCGCGCTGCGTCCGCCTTTCAGACCAAATGTCAGTACGCCGCAGGTGCCGTCCGGCATATACTTCTGAGCCAGGTCATAATACTTATCCCCGGGAAGAGAAGGGCAGGACACCCAGGCTACCTTCTCATGGCTCTGCAGGTACTTTGCAACGGTAAGTGCATTTTCACAATGGCGGGGCATACGCAGATGAAGCGTCTCCAGCCCGATATTTAATAAAAATGCGTTTTGCGGCGCCTGAATAGATCCCAGATCTCTCATCAGCTGTGCGGTGGCTTTCTGAATATAGGCGAGCTTGCCAAATTTCTGTGTATAGACAATCCCATGGTAGGTCTCATCGGGTGTCGTCAGTCCCGGAAACTTCCCGGGCTGCGCTTCCCAGTCAAAATTACCGCTGTCCACAATGGCTCCGCCCACACAGGATGCGTGGCCGTCCATATACTTGGTGGTAGAGTGGGTCACAATGTCTGCCCCCCACTCAAAGGGACGGCAGTTGATCGGCGTTGCAAATGTATTGTCCACAATAAATGGTACTCCATGTGCATGCGCCG
The DNA here is from genome assembly GCF_001404335.1 of Faecalicatena contorta. Lineage (GTDB taxonomy): Bacteria > Bacillota > Clostridia > Lachnospirales > Lachnospiraceae > Faecalicatena > Faecalicatena contortus_B. The sequence continues at coordinate 51,379 of NZ_CYZU01000023.1, read as the reverse complement.
CCTTTGCAAATTTGTCAAAATCAAGAACGACTAGCGCCGGGTTTGCAATGGTCTCCCCGAATACAGCCTTTGTGTTGTCCTTAAAAGCAGCCTCAAGCTCTTCCGGCGTACAGTCAGGATCTACAAAATCGGCTTCCACTCCCATCTTTCTGATGGTATGCGCAAACAGGTTATATGTACCGCCGTAAAGTGCAGAAGCACATACGATATGGTCTCCTGCCTCTGCAATGTTCATGACCGCATAAAAATTAGCCGCCTGGCCGGAGGAGGTAAGCATGCCGGCAACACCACCCTCTAAATCACAGATCTTAGCGGCAACCGCATCATTGGTCGGGTTCTGCAGCCTTGTATAAAAGTATCCGGCTTCTTCCAGGTCGAACAAGCGCCCCATCTGCTCGCTGCTTGTGTACTTGAAAGTAGTGCTCTGGCAGATCGGCAGGACTCTCGGCTCTCCGTTTGCCGGTTCATAACCGGATTGTATGCATTTTGTCTCTATCTTATAGCTGCTCATAATTTCCTTCCTCCTAAGAATATAGATATTTCCTTTCCAGCTTACGTACCATGTCGCTGTAGAGCATCTGGCATTCCTTCTTTTTGCCCTCCTCGATCAGCCGGACGCAGGGTCTTAGATAATCCTGCCAGATTCCCGCATATATACTAGCCGAATCTTCCTGCCGGTCGATGCGTTTTACAATCGTTGGTGCGATATTATAATATTCATTTACTGTTTCCATACCTTCTTTGGACTCCAGCAGATACTGGTCACGGTAATTCCGAAGCAGCGTCAGTTCATAACAGTCGTCCGGTTTATCCAGGCTTCTGCAGACTGCTGTTGTGATATAGCAGAGTCCTTTTTTGAAGCCTCCCTGGATCTGTTCACGTGTGGAATGCCCGATTTTATTATCCGGCATCCTTTCATTATATAACTCAATCATCTTTTCGGTAAACTCTTTTGTCTTCACGCTGCTGATCTCCCCCAGAAGCGGGACAAAAAAAGATACCATATTCATATTAAAGTCAAGACAGGCCAGATCCCTCTTCCTTTTTGAAGGCACCGCCGCCAGCTGCTCCGCCGCATAATCCGGGATGACAGAGGCAGTCTTTGCCAGCGCCTCATCTGACACCTCGAAGGCTTCTCTGATACGCCCCAGGAGCGCGCCGTGCCTGTTCAGTAATATGTCCATATCAGATGCATAAGTTTTTTTATGAAACTTCTTTGCATATTCGGCAGTTTCCTGAAATAAAGAAATCATATCTGCCTGCAGATTTTCCTGATTCATATTATCTCCTCTTTTTGTAAGGTATTGGCATACCGCTGATTATTCGTCCCAGTTATGATATACGTCCTGCACATCATCATCTTCATCCAGCAGATCCAGTGTCTTCTGAATATTCTTAATGTCATCCTCAGAAGTCAGTTCCACATAGGTCTGCGGAATCATCGTAACCTCGGCATCTGCCATACTGATGCCCTCTTCCTCCAGCTTCAGGCGTACTGCGCTGAATTCTTCCGGCGCTGTGAGAATCTCAAAACTGTCATCGCTCTCGGTAAAATCTTCCGCGCCTGCGTCCAGTGCCAGCATCATCAGCTCATCGGCATCCATGCTGCACTCTTCCTTATCAACCAGTATCTGCCCCTTCTCATCGAACATAAAAGAGACACAGCCTGGGGTTCCCACATTACCGCTTCCCTTTGTAAATGCGTTCTTTACATTGGAAGCAGTCCGGTTCTTGTTGTCTGTCAGGGCCTTTACGATAATTGCTGTCCCGTTGGGCCCATATCCTTCATATGTAATATGCTCATAATTGTCGCCCGCACCCTCGCCGGCCGCTTTTTTAATATTCCGTTCTATGGTGTCATTCGGCATATTATTGGCCTTTGCCTTAGCGATTACATCGCGCAGGCGGCTGTTGTTATTCGGGTCCGGACCGCCGCCCTCTTTTACTGCAACGGCAAGCTCACGTCCAAGTTTCGTAAAAACCTTGCCCTTTGCAGCATCATTTTTTTCTTTCTTATGTTTAATATTCGCAAATTTAGAATGTCCTGACATCTCTAATCTCCTCTTTTAAATTTTCTTTACGTATTCTATCCGCAGAACTTGCCATACAATTTTACCACTCTTTTTTGTATATTTCAATTCTTTCTTAACAGATTCATCTCTGGGTTATGTAGGAAGTTCCAGACTGATCCGGATCGCATCGTTCACCCGCTTCATCATTCCACTGTCTACATGGCAGACAAATTCTTTCAGACGCTGCTTGTCGATCGTCCGGATCTGCTCCAGCAGGATCACGGAGTTCTTTACAATATGGTATTTCTCTGCACTGATTTCAATATGGGTAGGAAGTTTTGCTTTATTCATCCTGGATGTGATAGCCGCACAGATTACCGTAGGGCTGTGCTTGTTGCCCACGTCATTTTGTATAATCAGTACAGGACGGATACCGCCCTGTTCCGAGCCCACGACAGGACTCAAATCTGCATAATATATATCGCCTCTTTTAATTACCAAATCACTTCACACTCCGATTCTAATACTTTGATACTTGAGTATTCCCGCTTTTTTCGGATGTATGCAAGTGCACGAAAACTTTGGACAATCTTTATGATGTACTAGAAATATTCTACTTGTTTTACAACTTCCCCGTTCCTGGTATAAACCCTTGGGATCCTTCTGCCCAGACAGCAGACGAACTCATAGTTAAAACGTCCGCAGAGACCGCTTAGTTCCTCCACAGAGATGTGTTCCTCCCCATCGGAGCCGACCAGAACAGCCTGATCCATGAACGTCACACCCGAGATATCTGTTACATCAACCATAAACTGGTCCATACAGACCCTTCCAAGTATCCTGGCCCGCCTGCCGCGGATCAGCACGTCAGCTTTATTCGAAAGCCCTCTGGCGTATCCGTCACCGTACCCGACAGGAATTGTAGCTACTTTCATCTTCTTAGGTGCAATGAAAGTGCCGCCGTAGCTGATGGAAGCCCCCGCTTCTACTTCCTTCACAAAAGTAACGTGGCTGATCAGCTCAAGCGCTGGCTTGAGGCTCACAGCTTCCCGCGAGACCTCCCCTGACGGGTACATTCCGTATGTGGAAATACCCGCGCGGACCAGATTATGTTTCATGTCCGGGAAGTCGATAATCCCGGCGCTGTTGTCACAATGATAATATGTAATGGAAGTTCCTTCCGCCTCCAGGGCCTTCTTCATCCATTCAAACTTTTCGTGCTGCTTATGTGTGTAGCTCTTGTCGGTCTCATCGGCTTTGGCAAAATGCGTATACATTCCCTCGATCCCTATATTAGGCAGCCTGCCGATCTCCCGGATGGCCTTTACACTCTCCGGGCCGGGCAAGAATCCAAGCCTTCCCATCCCTGTATCAACTTTAATATGTATATGTGCTGTTCTGCCGAGCTTTGCCGCGGCTTTTGACATGCCTTCCACCATCTCCTTCATATAAACAGTAGCACGGATATCCTTAAGAATCATCTCCTCATACTGCTCCGGGAAAATACAGCCGAGTACGAGAATTGGTTTTTTAATCCCTTCCTTTCGGAGAGCTGCAGCCTCCTCCAGGCTTGCGGTGGCGTAGCCCCATATGTAATCCTTTTCTTCAAACATTTCCGCAATCGGCACGGCGCCATGGCCGTACCCATCCATCTTTATCACGGCGATGATCTGCGCCCCTTCCCCAATCCGCCGCCTCATCTGTTCCATATTATATGATACGGCATCCAGGTCTACCCTGGCAAATACCCTGTTAAACTGTTTCATTACTCCATACTCTCCTCTGTTCTTTTTAGGCAGTCCCCGATTCCCGCCGTTAAATCTTCTGCCAGCACACTGTAGGAACCCCTGGCGGCTTTGGCCTCATCTCCTGCGCAGGCGTGCAGGTATACTCCGCAGACAGCCGCCTCATAAGGCTTCAGTCCCTGCGCCATCAGCCCGGCAATGACTCCCGCGAGTACGTCTCCGGCCCCGGCCTTTGCCATGGAACTGTTTCCTGCAGTATTGACGAATATCTGACGATCCCACTTGGCCGCAATTGTACGTGCATCCTTTAAGACGCAAACAACACCAGCTCTGTCTGTAAAAGACCTGGTCATCTCGAAACGCTTTTCCTGCAGCTCTGTAACAGAACAGCCCAGCAGGCCGGACATTTCTTTCAAGTGCGGCGTCAGGACAATGGGCCGCTCCCGCTCTTCAAGCAATTCCGGATGGCACCCCAGTATATTCAGTCCATCTGCATCTATCACGCAGGGAATCTGAACCTCTTTCACGACCTGAGTCAAGATACTCTCCGCAACACGGCTCTGTCCCAGCCCGCAGCCAATGCAGACCACATCCGCCCATGCGAGGAGATCCCGAATGTTTTCTTCCTCATATTCAGTATAAGTACTGACAATCGCTTCCGGTAAAAGCTGCTGCAATATCACCCGGTTATCTTCATGTGTATAAATCCGAACCAGACCCGCGCCGCATCTATACGCGGCCTTCGCACTCAGATATGCGGCGCCCGACATACCGCGGCTTCCGGTAATCATCAGGATCTTCCCATAGGTTCCTTTATGTGAATTGGGCCTTCGGGGCGGGATCAGCTCCGGCAGATCCGATTTTTCAAATGTGTAGCAGACACCCGGTTCTTTTTCAAAAAGCTTCCGGCTGATTCCGATGGATACGGCAACAGTTTTTCCGGCATATTGGCAGCCTGGATGTAAAACACAGCCCAGCTTTTCGCACTCAAAAGTAACCGTCAGATCGGCTGAAAATGCCGTCCCTAGTACCTTTCCTGTGGCTGAGCAGATGCCGGAAGGGATATCTATGGCAACCTTCTGCCCCGGCAGCGCATTCATCTTTTTAATATTTGCCGCGTATGCTCCCGAGACTTCCCGGTTCAAGCCCACGCCGAAAACGGCATCCACTATAACAGTATATTCCTTCCTGCTGATTGTTGTTACTACAGGAACACCGCAATTTTCAGCGATTTTCATTTGCTGCATGCAGTCAGGAGTCCTGGATTCTTCGTTTCCGATGAAGGCGGCCTCAACATCACAGCCTTTTTCTTTTAACAGGCGCGCAACTGCAAAGCCGTCGCCGCCGTTGTTGCCGGAGCCGCAGACCACCAGCGTTCTGTGTGTATTGATCTTTTCCTGCTCCATGACGGCCACTGCCGCCAGAGCAGCCCGCTCCATCAGCACCATAGAGGGAATCCCGATCTCATGGATCGTGTAATTGTCAGCTTTCTGCATCCATTCACCGGTAGGCAGATATCTCATATACTCACTCTCCTTTTTTTTATAGAGTTTCGCTTGTGAAACCCGCGTCCGCAGCGGCCGCACTGGCATCTGCCTCTAATACCACTGTGCGTATCCCCAATGGGATTGTATCTGATAGGCGCACGTTTCCTAATAAGCGAAATAACGTGCAACGAAGGCGCAGCACCTTTGTTACACGTTTTATATTATTAATCAATTATCATGTTCTTCATTGTAACGGCTGATATTATAGGACAGTTTCATCAAACTATCAGACAAATGTACACTTTCTACGATCACATCATCCGGCAGGTGCAGATCAGTGTGCGCAAAATTCCATATGCCCTTGATACCATTCTCAACAAGCATATCGGCTACTTCCACCGCTTTTGACTTTGGAATCGTCAGTGCGGCAATCTCTATGTCCGTATTTTCAACAAATTCTCTCAGATCGTCCATCATACGGATCGGGATTCCTCGTATTGTTACCCCTTCTAGTCTTGGATTCACATCAAAAATACCCTGCAGTATAAAACCGCTCTTTTCAAAGGCCGCGTAATTGGCAAGCGCCTGCCCCAGGTTACCCGCTCCTATTATGATTACGTTATGTTTTCTGTTCAGTCCCAGAATCTTTCCGATCTCTGTATAGAGATACTTAACATTGTATCCATATCCCTGCTGGCCGAAGCCACCGAAGTTGTTTAAATCCTGGCGAATCTGAGATGCAGTGACGCTCATCTTCTTGCTCAGGTCATTTGATGAAATCCGTTCTACTCCTGCATCCAGTAATTCTCCCAAATATCTGTAATATCTGGGCAGCCGTCCAATTACCGCACGTGATATCTCTCTATCTTCCACAGCTATCCCCTCCAAACTTAATCTATTTCATATTATATAGAATTGTACGGGCAAAGTCAAATTTTAGTTGTATTTTAAACTATTTTCGTTATAATGAAATAAGTATACGCAAGGGCATCCCGCAGCTCATGCCCCGCGGGCAGGTTTTCAGCATAGCTGAAAATTAATCTTTATTTTTCAAGAAAACAAGCGGGGTTCGGCGGCTGAAGCAGAACCGGGAGGCCCGATACAGAAGACAACAGGAGGTTTCTTATGATACTTGCATGCCATAATCTCAATAAAGCTTTCGGTGGACAGGTCATTGTCAGAGACGGCTCTTTTCATATAGAAGACAGAGAAAAAGCGGCTCTGGTCGGAGTAAACGGGGCCGGAAAATCCACCATTCTTAAGATGATCGTAAAGGAAGAGCCAGCCGACAGCGGTGAAATTGTAGTTACAAAAGGGAAAACTCTCGGATATCTCGCACAGCAGCAGAAACTCGAGGGCGGCCGCTCCATATATGAGGAAGTAAAGACAGCAAAGGCTGATATTATCGAGTTGGAAAATCAAATCCGTGCTATTGAAAAGGAATTGAAGTCTCTGAGCGGTGATGCCCTTCAGAGCAGGCTCGATACCTATCATCGCATGATGTCCGCGTTTGAGGCACAGAATGGGTATGCTTACGAAAGCGAGCTGACAGGCGTCCTCAAAGGACTTGGGTTTCAGGAGGAGGATTTTGACAAAAAAACGGACACCCTTTCCGGAGGGCAGAAAACAAGGGTTTCCCTGGGAAAACTGCTCCTCACAAAACCCGATATCCTGCTTCTGGATGAGCCCACAAACCATCTGGATTTAAATTCCATCACCTGGCTTGAGACCTATCTGCTGAACTACCCCGGCGCCGTATTTATCGTCTCCCATGATCGTTTCTTCTTAAACAGAGTGGTCACAAAAGTGGTGGAGATCGAAAATGGGGCTGTCCGGATGTACGCCGGCAACTATAAGGCCTATGCGGACAAAAAACAACAGATCCGCGACGCCATGATGAAAGAATATCTGAACCAGCAGAGGGAAATCAAGCATCAGGAGGCCGTCATAGAAAAACTCCGGTCTTTTAACCGTGAGAAGTCCATCAAGCGCGCGGAAAGCCGTGAAAAACTGCTGGATAAGATGACGCTGGTCGATAAGCCCCAGGAGGCGGCGAAGGAGATCCATTTTTCCCTGGAGCCCTCTTGCCTGAGCGGCAACGACGTGCTTTCAGTGGAGGGGTTGTCTAAAAGCTTTGACAGTCAGACCTTATTTACGGATATCAGCTTTGATATCAGACGCGGCGAACATGTGGCTGTAATCGGTGACAACGGCACCGGGAAAACCACGCTGCTTAAGATTATCAACCAGGTGGTTCCCCCGGATACGGGCTCCTTTACTCTGGGGTCTAAGGTGAGAATCGGTTATTACGATCAGGAACACCATGTGCTGCACGACCAGAAAAATATATTTGACGAGATTTCGGATGACTATCCAACTCTGAATAATACGCAGATCAGAAATACGCTAGCCGCATTCCAGTTTACCGGTGATGACGTGTACAAACTGATCGGGGACCTGAGCGGCGGCGAGAAGGGACGCGTATCGCTGGCAAAACTGATGCTCTCCGAGGCCAATTTCCTAATCCTCGATGAGCCCACAAACCATCTGGATATCACATCAAAAGAGATATTGGAAAAAGCAGTCAACGACTATACCGGTACCGTCTTATACGTCTCACACGACCGCTATTTTATCAACCAGACAGCTACCCGCATATTAGAGCTGGTGAATCAGACCTTTGTAAACTATATCGGCAATTATGACTATTATCTGGAAAAAAAGGAAGAGCTGACGGCCGTCTATGCTTCCCCCGCAGCCAGGGGCACGGATGATTCCGGTATTCCGAAGGAATCTGTTTCAGACGCAAAGCTCAGCTGGCAGGAACAGAAGGAACAGCAGGCCAGGGAGCGCAAAAAACAGAATGAACTGAAAAAGACGGAAGAACGCATCACTGTACTGGAAGAAAGAAATGAAGAGATCGATGAACTGATGACCCATGAAGATGTGTATTCCAACTCGGTCAAATGCCAGGAACTTGCTGCAGAAAAGGCTTCCAATGAAGAGGAACTGGACATTCTCTATGAAAAATGGGGAGAACTTGCAGAATAAGAATAAAATGGGGAAGCTCACTTCAACGCTCCAACGCCTTTATAAAAAACGGACCGGCATGCAGATCTGCGTGCCGGTCCGTTTTTGCATCATTTAAATTGAAGTATCATTTATTTGATGACTTTTTAAGCATTGAATGAGGCAGATAAAATTTACAGCCTTGCTGCAATCGCTTTGATAAAGTCTTCACTGTTGAGAACAGTCGGATTCTCAATCGTTGTAATCAGTGCCAGATCCTTTGTCATGTTTCCGGATTCTATGGTGTCAATGGTCGCTTTTTCCAGTCTGTCCGCAAATGCCATCAGATCATGGTTTCCATCCAGTTCTCCGCGCTTTCTTAAGGCTCCGGTCCATGCAAAAATAGTTGCAACTGAATTGGTGGATGTCTCCTCTCCCTTGAGGTGCTTGTAATAGTGGCGCTGTACGGTTCCATGGGCCGCCTCATATTCATAATAACCGTCGGGAGACACAAGCACGGATGTCATCATAGCGAGTGATCCGAATGCAGAGGATACCATGTCGCTCATGACGTCGCCGTCGTAGTTCTTGCACGCCCAGATATATCCGCCCTCTGATTTCATAACACGTGCTACTGCATCATCAATCAGTGTGTAGAAATACTCGATCCCGGCTGCCTTGAATTTTTCATCGTATTCTGCATCATAGATTTCCTGGAAAATGTCCTTGAATGTGTGGTCATATTTTTTGGAAATTGTATCTTTTGTCGCAAACCAGAGATCCTGTTTTGTATCCAGCGCATAGTTGAAGCAGCTTCTTGCAAAGCTTTCGATGGACTGGTTGATATTGTGCATGCCCTGCACGATACCCGGGCCGTCAAAATTATGTACGAGCTCTTTTGTCTCTGTCCCGTCTTCCGCCGTATAGACAAGTTCTACCCTGCCTGCGCCCGGAATCTTCATCTCTGAACCCTTGTATACATCACCGTATGCATGACGGGCAATGGTAATCGGCTTTTTCCAGTTCTTAACACATGGCTCAATTCCTTTTACGACGATCGGCGCGCGGAAAACTGTACCGTCCAGAATGGCACGGATGGTCCCGTTCGGGCTCTTCCACATTTCCTTCAGGTCATATTCATCCATACGTGCAGCATTCGGGGTGATGGTTGCGCACTTAACAGCTACTTTGTACTTCTTTGTAGCATTCGCGGAATCCACGGTTACCTGGTCATTTGTTTCATTTCTATATTCCAGGCCCAGATCGTAATATTCCGTATTCAGCTCGATGTAAGGCTCCAGAAGATTATCTTTAATCATCTTCCAGAGGATTCTTGTCATCTCATCCCCGTCCATCTCAACAATCGGTGTACTCATCTTAATCTTTTCCATCTTAACTGTCTCCTCCTAATATTTCTTCATACATTATTTTGCGGCTTGCTGCAAACCAGCCCCGCAGGGGCATGAATTACGGGATGCCCATGGGTATAACCTTGTTTTTTAAGGTTCTGTATGACATGCAGAATATGCTCGTTGGCGAGCTGCTCCGCAAGGTCTGCATCTTTATCCCGGATTGCGCGCAGAATCTGCTTATGCTCCCGGATCGACTTTCTGGCCCGTTCTTCTGAGACTACGGAAGATCTCCGCGCCAGTTGGACATATTTGTGGAAATCCGTCAGTACATGGCTGAGTATCTTGCTGTTTGAAGCCTCATATAAAATCGCATGGAACTTGCCGTCCAGTTCAGCCACCTGATCCGCACTGCCTCCGCCCTCTTTTTTCATATGAAACTCGGAAAGGAGTATAATCTCGTCCAGCTCATCCAGCTGCTCGTCCGTAATGTTTTCTGTAGCCCATCTCGCGCACAGCCCCTCCAGCATAGAGCGGATCATATAGATGTCGCTTACATCCTTCGAAGATATTCCCGTCACATATGCCCCCTTGTTAGGGATGATAGAGACAAGGCCTTCCAATTCAAGCTGCCTCAGCGCCTCTCGCACGGGCGTACGGCTGACCCCCAGTTCTTTCCCGATCGTATTTTCCCTTAACTCATCGTGTTCCTTATACTTTCCCTTCAAGATATCGTCACGGATTCTCTGAAAAACACGGCTGCCTAAGGAATGGTCCTGATATTCTTCCATTTTGCTTTTATGTCCTCCCAAGTCAGAGTTTTATATGCAGTTCACTGCATACACTGTCTATTTTGGCAACTAATTCGTCATCTGTCAAGACTGTAACGCGACCTTCTTCATATTCTTTGTCCACCCAGGTCTTTAATGCCAGCACAAGCTCTGAATTTTTATCCACCTGCCGTTCTGCCGGAAGCTTGTAGTATGCGTTAATCCAGTATGCTATTCCTGCAATACCGGACGTATTGGAGACAGATACAAGCGCCGGGCGGTTTAGATATTTGTCGGTATCAAAAATATTATAAATTTCTTCGTTTTTGAGCATTCCATCCGCATGAATCCCGGCGCGGGTTACATTAAAATTCTTCCCGACAAACGGCGTTCTGGAGGGAACCCGGTATCCGATCTCTTTTTCATAGTACTCCGCCAGCTCTGTGATTACAGTTGTATCCATTCCATCCAGCGTCCCTCTGAGCTGTGCGTATTCAAATACCATCGCTTCAAGCGGAGTATTTCCCGTACGCTCTCCAATTCCGAACAGGGAACAATTCACCCCGCATGCGCCGTACAGCCAAGCCGTAGTCGAATTATTGACCGCCTTATAGAAATCATTGTGCCCATGGAATTCAATCAATTCACTTGGAACACCAGCATGTGTCATCAGTCCATAGATAATCCCCGGTACGGATCTCGGAATCACTGCCCCCGGAAAATTCACCCCATATCCCATGGTATCACAGACACGGATCTTAACCGGTATCTGATACTCTTCCATAAGCTTCATCAGCTCCAGACAGAAAGGGATTACGAATCCATAAATATCAGATCTCGTAATATCTTCCAGATGGCATCTCGGTTTCACTCCCGTCTCCATACACTCCCTTACAACAGAAAGGTAATGATCCAGAGCTTCCCTGCGGTTCATCTTCAGTTTATAAAATATGTGATAATCAGAGCAGCTCACCAGAATCCCCGTTTCCTTCAGCCCGATCTCCCTCACCAGTTCAAAATCTTTCTTATTCGCCCGGATCCAGCTTGTAACTTCCGGAAATTCATATCCCTTCTCCAGACATTTATAAACCGCATCCCGGTCTTTATTACTATACAAAAAAAATTCACTCTGCCTGATCTTACCCTTAGGCCCGCCAAGCTTATGTAAATAATCAAAAATCGTAACAATTTGTTCTGTTGTATAGGGGGCACGTGACTGCTGTCCGTCACGGAACGTCGTATCCGTAATCCAGATTTCGTCCGGCATATTGTGAGGCACAATCCTGTCATTAAAAGCAATCTTCGGAATCTCATCATAGTGGAACAAGTTGCGGAACACATTAGGCGAGTCCACATCCACCAGCTGATACATATGCTCTTCCAGTTCCAAAAGATTTGTGTGTTTGTTCAAAAATACTTTTCTGTCTTCCATTCTACCATTACCTCCTATATATCCAGTTAACACCCCGCAGCACTTCAATTCTGCAGATTACATCCACGTATAATTGTATACAATTATACATTCTGTGTCAATAGTAATTTATTTAGCGTCTTCCGGATGCCAGGCAGCATAAAGAAAAAAGAGGGAAAACCAGGTCTGCCCCGGTTTTCCTTCTTTTTCATTTACTCCACTTTGCAGCCGGAAGGCGTATCCCGACACTTCTGTGCCCGTTTTCTACGCGATCCATTCAACTACTAAAGAATAACTCTCACTTTAAGAACCCCTTCGATACTGCCAAGTTCTTCTTTTACAGCCTCAGATACATCTCCGTCTACGTCGATCATGGTATAAGCATATTCTTTTCTGCTCTTATTTGCCATCAATGAGATGTTTAATTTTTCTTTTGCGAGCAGTGCCGTGAACTGTCCGAGCATGTTTGGTATATTATGATGCAGGATGGTGATTCTGGATCCCTCACCTTTCTGTCCCATATCACAATCGGGGTAGTTTACGGAATGTGTAATATTACCATTTTCCAGGTAATCAATGGTTTCCTTGACTGCCATTTTTGCACAGTTGTCTTCGGATTCCTCTGTGGAAGCTCCGAGGTGTGGAATTACAATTGCCCCTTTAACTCCTGTGACCTCCGGTGTTGGAAAGTCTGTTACATAACATTTCACGTTTCCTGCTACAAGGGCATCAACCATGTCCTCACTGTTTACGAGCACATCTCTTGCAAAATTCAGGATGACCACATCTTTTTTCATCAGGCTGATCGTGTCTTTGTTAATCATGCCCTTCGTATCTTCCAGGGCCGGTACATGGATCGTGATATAATCACATTCTTTATAGAGCTCATCTACCGTTTTTGCATGGTGGATATTACGTGAAAGCTTCCATGCAGCGTCGACGGATACATATGGGTCATAACCGTATACTTCCATTCCGAGATGCGTTGCAGCATTTGCTACCAGAACTCCGACTGCTCCGAGACCTATGACGCCCAATTTTTTGCCTTCCAGCTCTGTCCCGGCAAAGGCCTTTTTCTTTTTTTCGGTCATCTTGGCGATGTCCCCGTCCTCTTCATTCTCCTGAACCCAGCTAATACCGCCTATTATGTCACGTGCTGCAAGAAGCATTCCCGCGATCACAATTTCTTTAACACCATTGGCATTGGCGCCAGGAGTGTTAAATACAACGATTCCCTTTTCTGCACATTTGTCCAGCGGGATATTGTTAACGCCCGCACCTGCGCGTGCGATGACTTTCAGGCTGCTGCTGAAATCCATATCATGCATTCCTGCGCTTCTTACAAGGATAGCGTCCGCCTCCCCTGCGTCATCTGTTCTTACATAGTTTTCATTAAATTTTTCCAGTCCCACCTGGGCTATTGGATTCAGGCAATTATACTTATACATTTTACAGATTCTCCTCCTCAAACTTCTTCATAAATGCAACGAGTGCTTCTACACCCTCATATGGCATTGCATTGTATATGCTGGCACGCATGCCGCCCACGCTTCTGTGGCCTTTCAGATTCTCCAGGCCTGCAGCTTTCGCCTCTTTAACAAACTTGGCATCCAATTCGGCATTTCCTGTAACAAAAGGCACATTCATCAGAGAACGGTCCTTTGGCTCAACGGTGCCTTTGAACATCTTGCTCTGATCCAGGAAATCATACAGAAGCGCTGCTTTCTTTTCGTTGCGGGCCTTCATTGTCTCCAGGCCTCCCATGCTCTTGAGCCATTGAAATACCTTTCCGCAAATGTAGATACCATATGCCGGAGGGGTATTGTAAAGGGACTTCGCGTCTGCGTGCGTCTTATATGTAAGCATGGTCGGTGTGCCGGGCAGTACGTCCTCCGTAATTAAATCTTCACGGATAATAACGATCACAACGCCTGCAGGCCCGATATTCTTCTGGACTCCCCCGTAAATCACTCCATATTTACTTACGTCCACTGGTTCAGACAGGAAGCAGGATGATACGTCGGCAACCAGAGTTTTGCCTTTTGTATTCGGAAGTTCTTTAAATTTGGTACCGTAAATTGTATTGTTTTCACAAATATAGACATAATCTGCATCCTCTGAAACCGGAAGGTCAGAGCAATCTGGTATATATGAGAACGTCTTGTCTTCAGAAGATGCTATTTTGTTAACTTTACCGTATTTTGCGGCTTCACTGGCAGCTTTTTTCGCCCACTGTCCTGTCACAATATAGTCAGCCACCTTATTTTTCATAAGGTTCATCGGTATCATGGCAAACTGCTGGGAGGCTCCTCCCTGCAGAAACAGGACTTTATAGTTGTCAGGAATATTCATAAGCTCTCTCAAGTCAGCCTCTGCTGATGTAATGATCTCCTCGAAAGCCTTTGAGCGATGACTCATTTCCATGACCGACATGCCGGTTCCCTTGTAATCCAACATTTCTTCTGCTGCTGATTTTAATACTTCTTCCGGTAAAACTGCCGGCCCTGCTGAAAAATTGTACACTCTACTCATTTCAAATTTCCTCCTGCACTTTTTATGCTTCATCATTGATAAGTTTCATTACAACTCAAGCCATCTCTGTCCTCTTGGGATACTAATGGCTGATATCGCTCTCGTCAAAAGCTTCGCTGATTGCAGCTCCCGGAGCTACCATGGGCCATACTTTATCATCACTGTCGATCTGGCAGTCGATGACAACCGGCTTGTTCAGCGTTAAGGCTTTCGCAAATGCTGCCTGGAATTCATCCTTTGTGGTTGCGCGGATCCCTTCCGCCCCCATGGCCTCCGCCAGCTTCACAAAATCCACCGCATCGTTCAGAACGGTGGCGGAATAGCGCTGCTCATAAAACAGGTTCTGCCACTGGCGGACCATGCCGAGCACATGATTGTTAATCACAACCTGTATGACGGGAATCCGGTGCCGCACCGCTGTGGCTATTTCATTCATATTCATACGGAAACAGCCGTCTCCTGCGATATTAACCACAACGCTGTCCGGACATCCGGTCTTCGCCCCAAGAGAAGCTCCCAGGCCGTATCCCATCGTTCCCAGACCACCGGAGGTCAGGAAGGTCCGCGGCTTTGTATACTTGTAATACTGTGCGGCCCACATCTGATGCTGGCCGACCTCTGTTACTACGATGGCATCCCCTTTTGTCTGTCTGTAGATTTCTTCTACGACATAGGGTCCTGTCAGTACGTCCGTATGGTAATTGAGCGGGTATTTTCCTTTGTATTCCTGTATTTTACTCATCCATTCTGGGTGGCACTGCTGTTTTAAGCCTGCATTTATCTTCTTCAGGACTTCTTTGATGTCGCCCACCACACCTGCGGTAATGATGACGTTCTTATTCATCTCAGCCGCATCGATATCAATTTGAAGAATCTTTGCATTCTTTGCAAACTTCCTGGTATTGCCGGTCACTCTGTCGCTGAACCTTGCGCCGATAACAATCAACAGGTCGCATTCGCTGACCCCGTAATTGGACGTCTTGGTCCCGTGCATGCCAAGCATGCCCGTATATCTCCCATCGGTTCCCGGAAATGCGCCCTTGCCCATAAGTGAATCCGTGACCGGCGCGTCAACTTTATGAACAAACTCAGTCAGTTCTTCACTTGCACCCGATAAAACGGCTCCGCCGCCGACAAAGATATAAGGGCGCTTTGCCTTATTAATCATGCTGATTGCTGTCTCCACTTCTTTGTCAGAGATTTCCTCAGCCCCCATGGGGATGACGGGAGTAATTGCTTCACGCTTATAATCGGTTTTCTCACCGGTCACATCTTTCGGAATATCAATCAGCACCGGACCGGGACGGCCTGTCTGCGCGATTCTGAATGCCTTGCGGATCGTCCCGGCCAGCTTACTGACATCTTTTACAATATAGTTGTGCTTTGTAATCGGCATTGTAATGCCTGCAATATCAATCTCCTGAAAACTATCCTTGCCAAGCAGGGATACGCCGACATTACAGGTAATTGCAACAACCGGGATGGAATCCATATAAGCCGTAGCGATGCCGGTAACCAGGTTCGTGGCTCCCGGTCCGCTTGTGGCAAAGCAGACACCAACTCTGCCCGTCGCTCTCGCATATCCGTCTGCGGCATGCGCAGCCCCCTGTTCATGGGAGGTCAGGATATGCGTGATCTCATCACTGTGTTTATATAAAGCGTCATAAACGTTTAGGATCGCGCCGCCCGGATACCCGAAAACAATATCCACACCCTGCTCCTTCAGACATTCAATGACGATTTCTGCTCCAGTTAAATGCATTGATAAGGACCTCCTAATTTGTCTTTGGCACTTCCAGTATTGCCCCTCTGTTGCCGGATGTAACCATAGATGCGTATCTTGCCAGGTATCCGGTCTTAATCTCCGGCTCCTTTGGCTGCCATTTAGCTCTTCTGGCAGACATCTCTTCATCTGAAACTTCCAGTTCCAGCTTCAGCTCAGGGATATTGATCTTTATAATATCTCCCTCCTCTACCAGCGCAATCGGTCCGCCCACAGCAGCTTCCGGTGACACATGCCCGATGGATGCGCCGCGGGATGCGCCGCTGAAACGTCCGTCCGTAATGAGCGCCACGGTAGATCCAAGCCCGTATCCTGCAATTGCAGAGGTCGGGTTGAGCATCTCCCTCATGCCCGGGCCTCCTTTTGGACCTTCATAGCGGATGACAATAACATCCCCCGGGTTGATCTTACCTGTCTTAATCGCCTCGGTGGCAGCCTCATCGCTTTCAAAAATTCTGGCAGGCCCTTCATGTACCAGCATCTCCGGAACAACTGCGGAACGCTTAACCACGCTTCCGTCAGGTGCAAGATTTCCCTTGAGCACTGCAATTCCGCCGGTTTCGCTGTAAGGATTTTCAATCGGCCGGATGACTTCCGGATTGAGATTCGTACAGCCTGCAATATTCTCACCCACAGTTTTACCTGTCACAGTCATACAATCCGTATGCAGCAGGCCTTTTTTATTTAACTCATTCATAACGGCGTACACTCCGCCCGCCTCATCCAGATCTTCAATGTATGTATGGCCTGCGGGTGCAAGATGACACAGATTCGGCGTTTTTTCACTGATTGAATTTGCAAATTCAATTTCAAAGTCCATTCCGATCTCATGAGCGATAGCGGGAAGGTGAAGCATACTGTTTGTAGAGCAGCCCAGAGCCATATCTACGGTTAATGCATTAAGAATGGCCTCCTCCGTAATAATATCTCTTGGCCGGATATTCTTTTTCACCAGCTCCATTACCTGCATGCCCGCATGTTTAGCCAGCTGCAGCCTTGCGGAGTAGACAGCCGGGATCGTTCCGTTCCCACGCAGCCCCATACCAAGAGCCTCCGTCAGACAGTTCATGCTGTTGGCTGTGTACATACCCGAACAGGAACCGCATGTAGGGCATGCTTTATTTTCAAACTCACATAAATCCTCTTCAGACATTGTTCCTGCCGCATAGGATCCAACAGCCTCAAACATGCTGGAAAGACTGGTTTTTCCGCCCTTTACATGTCCTGCGAGCATGGGCCCTCCGCTGACAAAAATCGTCGGGATGTTGATTCTGGCCGCGGCCATCAAAAGGCCCGGCACATTTTTATCACAATTTGGGATCATCACAAGCGCGTCAAACTGATGCGCCATTGCAAGCGCTTCTGTTGAATCAGCGATCAGGTCTCTTGTGACAAGGGAATACTTCATTCCCACATGCCCCATGGCAATCCCGTCACAGACAGCGATTGCCGGAACCATAATAGGGGTTCCTCCTGCCATCGCCACGCCCATTTTAACTGCCTCAGTGATCTTATCCAGATTCATATGCCCTGGCACAATCTCATTGTAGGAACTGACTACGCCCACAAGCGGTCTGTCCATTTCCTCCTGCGTCATTCCCAGCGCATGAAACAAAGAACGGTGGGGCGCCTGCTGGCTTCCCTTTGTTACTGTATCACTTCTCATAGTTTTAAAACCTCCTTTTCTACTTATGCCATTACTCCTGCTGTTATAACTCTGATCTACCTAAATGTTTATATAGGAACAGATCTTGTCACCCATCTCACTGGTGCCAATCTGTGTATTTCCTTCCGACATAATATCAATCGTGCGAAGCCCGTCTTTTAATACTTTTGAGACTGCATTTTCGATGGCGTCAGCTTCCTTATCCAGATCAAATGAGAACCGGAGCATCATTGCCGCCGACAGAATTGTAGCAATCGGATTGGCAATCCCCTTGCCCGCAATATCAGGAGCGGAACCGCCGCTTGGCTCATAAAGCCCGAACTTTGTCTCATTAAGGCTGGCTGATGCAAGCATACCGATTGATCCGGTAACCATACTTGCCTCATCCGACAAGATATCCCCAAACATATTCTCCGTCAATATCACGTCAAACTGGCTCGGATCCTTAACCAACTGCATTGCGCAGTTATCCACCAGCATGTTTTCCAAAACCACCTCCGGATAATCGGCAGCCACTTCCTCTACTACCTTTCTCCACAATCTGGAAGAGTCCAGTACATTCGCCTTATCCACGCTCGTCACTTTCTTCCTGCGCTTCATAGCAATATCAAATCCCCGTTTTGCAATACGGCGTATTTCCGTTTCATTATATGTAAGTTCATCATATGCAGTCATAACCCCGTCCACTTCCACGGTCTTTCTCTGTCCAAAATAAAGCCCGCCGGTCAATTCCCGCATAATCATCATATCAAACCCTTTTGCTGCGATCTCTGCTTTCAGAGGACACGCCTCCCTCAGCTCATCATACAGCACAGCCGGCCTCAGATTTGCAAAAAGATTCAATTCCTTCCGAATCCTCAGAAGCCCGGCCTCCGGTCTTTTAGATGGTTCCAGCTGATACCACGGAGAAGTTGCGGCATCTCCGCCGATAGACCCCATCAGCACCGCATCACTTGCCTTGGCAAGCGCAATCGTCTCATCCGTAAGAGGCACGCCATTCACATCAATAGATGCCCCTCCCATCAAAAGCTGCGTATAACAGAACTCATGCCCGAATACCGCTCCCACTTTATCCAGAACCTTCATCGCTTCCGTCACGATCTCCGGCCCAATACCGTCCCCTTTAATCACTCCGATGTTCAGTCTCATACCTAATACTTCCTTCCAAATATATATGTAATAGAATAAAAATGCTAATTTTTATCATACCGTATTTTTCGCCACGTTTCAACCCTTTAATGCGAAAAATGGAGGGATTGGAGGGATTGCGCAAGGGTGGACGCCGTCGTCAGGGGAAGGAGGGGCAGCTGAGGGCGGAATTGGAGGATAAGCAGCTCTAAATTAAAAAGGGCGGGAAAATGCCGGGCACCGCAGGCATTTAAGCCGAATTCCGATGAATTCGCCTTGCAGGCCTGCTTGGAACCAGGCTTTGTGAGCCTGGTTCCAGCCCGCATTTTCCCGCCCTTTTTAATGAAGAGCTGCTAATCCCCAAAAGAGCCTGCAGCCGCCCCTCCTTCCCCTGCCGCCGGCTGGTTCATCCGGCCGGCACGTACAATTCCATCCCATGTAGGATTTCGAAGTGGGAGCAGCGGATGTGCCCTGGCAAAGTGTATCTTTCACCAGACGGGATATTATCAGATCAGCAAATTTTCCTTCGTCTCCTACCAAAATAGCCCCTAGAAGCCAGCCCAATCCGCTGCCCTCCCCGCCGCCTTTCACCTGCTGAATAGTCGTCCACCCGCTCGGATGAGCCTAGCCCGTCAGGGAACACATGGTGATTCCCGGGGCATCAAAGTGCGCGTTAGAAACACTTATAGCGAAAAAGCAGCAGCTGATGGATGAAAACTGATTACCAAATCAGTTTTCAAAGCCGCCTGAGCTTAGAAATCATCAGATTTCTAAGTGAATGCGGCTGGTTCCATCAGCTGCTGCTTTTTCGCTGTTAGTGTTTCTTCGCAAACGGCCTGCCCCGGGAATCACCATGTGTTCCCTGACGGGCGCCCCTCACCCCGCGTCTCCCCGCCTATTCAGCACTAGGCTTCTCGATCTGAGCAATTGCCGCTTTCTGCATTGGTATCCTGCAGTTTTTATTGTTCCCAAATTCTACGATTACATCGTCATCTGTGATATCAATAATTACCCCATAAAAACCGCTTGTTGTCAAAGCGGTATCGCCTACTTCCATTGTGGAAAGCATTGCCTGTACTCTCTTCTGCTCTTTCTTCTGAGGGCGCATAAGCAAAAACCACATACCACCAATAATAACAACATAGATCAGGATAATACCACCCATCCCTGTTGCTCCGCCTGCCGCTAATAATCCATTCATTTTAAATCCTCCTAATTACTATCTCTACAAACAATAAGTTAACTATACACAAAATTGGACAAATCTTCAAGTATCTTTTGGAATTTCTCTAAATTTTTATGCCTCTTTCATACCTTCCATTCCATCCAGCTTCTTTTTCTTATACGCTTTATACTCGCCGGCTTCAATGGCTGCCCTGATTTCTTCCATCATCGTGTTATAGAAATAGAGGTTGTGCAGGACGCACAGGCGCATGCCCAGCATTTCTTTTGCCTTGAGGAGATGGCGGATATAGGCTCTGCTGTAGCTTCTGCAGGCGGGGCACTGGCATCCTTCCTCAATGGGACTGTCGTCCAGTTCAAATTTTGCATTAAACAGGTTTAGTTTTCCGTGGTTTGTGTAGACATGTCCGTGTCTTCCGTTCCTTGTCGGATAAACACAGTCAAAGAAATCCACCCCCCGGTCTACGCCCTCGAGTATGTTGGCCGGCGTACCCACGCCCATCAGATAAGTCGGCTTTTCCAGCGGAAGGTAAGGTACAACGGCATCCAGAATACGGTACATGTCTTCATGGCTTTCCCCTACCGCAAGGCCTCCCACTGCATATCCGTCCAGTTCGAGTTCTGTGATCTGTTTGGCATGCTCAATCCGGATGTCCTCGTAGATACCGCCCTGGTTGATGCCGAACAGCATCTGCTGCGGATTGATCGTATCGGGCAGGGAATTCAGGCGTGCCATCTCCGTCTTGCACCGCCGCAGCCAGCGGGTCGTTCTTGCAACGGAATCCGTCATATACTCTCTGTCTGCCACACTGGAGGGACATTCGTCAAATGCCATTGCAATTGTAGAAGCCAGGTTTGATTGGATCTGCATGCTTTCTTCCGGCCCCATAAAAATCTTTCTTCCATCTATATGGGAATGAAAATGAACGCCTTCTTCCCTGATCTTACGCAGATCTGCAAGGGAAAATACCTGGAACCCGCCGGAGTCCGTCAGAATCGGCTTGTCCCATTTCATAAATCTGTGAAGCCCGCCCAGCTTCTTAACAACTTCATCACCTGGGCGTACATGAAGATGATACGTATTGGAAAGCTCCACCTGTGTCTTAATTGTCTGAAGATCATCTGTGGAAACGGCGCCCTTAATGGCTGCCGCGGTGCCCACATTCATAAATACCGGAGTCTCTATCGCTCCGTGAACCGTATGAAAACGGCCCCGCTTAGCAAGACCGTCCCGTTTTAATAATTCGTACATAGTAACCTCATCTGTTATATAATTTTTCAAGCACTTAATAATGTATGATCACAGGTGTGCCCATACCGATCATATTGAATAAAGCCTCAGCCTGGCCGTATGGCATGTTTATACATCCATGGGAACCAATGCTTGTATACAGCGAACCTCCGAATCCCGGCTGCCACGTCGCATCGTGGAACCCAATTCCGCTCCAGGTCACACGCATCCAGAAGCTGACCGGCGTCTCGTATTCCGGTTCTCCTGTACTCGGGTCAATCTCACCGACCAGTGTCTTGTTCCGCTGGATCTCCAGAATATTGTAGACTCCCGCAGGGGTTTCCTTCTCCGGCGAAGGGTAACCTGTAACTACATCCGTCTCAAGCGCAACGGCGCCGTCTACAATATACCACATATGCTGGGCAGACAGATCCACTTCCGCATAGGTGTTCCCCCAGTCCGCAGGCGCATGTGCAGCTGCTGTCTGATAGTAAGCCGGTTCTTTTTCTACCGTTTCCCCATTCTTGATGCTGTTGGTCAGCGCTTCGAATTCGGTATCCTCATCAATGGACCAGCCATAAGTGCCTCCGGATACTTCCGCGCTCTTTCCGGTTGGAGTAACGATTGTCCTGGTTGTCCCCACTGTATCGTATTTGTCACCAAACTCTGTCAGCCAGGATTTGACCGCTTCTTCGTTAAAAGTTACGTTCATATTCTCATCGGCGGTAACCCATGTGGATATCAGTGTCTTATCAACAACTTCCCGCTCGGTCATTGTATATGTAATACTTGCCTTACAGTAGCTATTCATGGTATCGCACGCCTTTTTTACTTCCTCGGACTCTGAGGTGAATCTTGGCTCTGCATAACATTTTTCTTTTTCCATATCCAGTTCCGTCTGAAACTCGGAAATATACCGGTGCACCTTTTCCTTCAGCACGTCCATATTTACTGCGGTGCCGATCACTTCCGGTTCTATGACAAACTTCTCTCCGTCAAACTTTGGATACGCGGACTGCGCAGGAACCTGTTCGGCAGTCACTGCCTGAAGGCTCTGTATCTTAGAATCCAGTGCAGACTGATCATAGGAAACCTCAACCGTCACTTTGGCCGAATTCTTTGAAAAGAACGCCGCCGGCCAGAGGAAACCATTCTGCTTTTTCAACGCCTGCTTAATATCATCATTTTCCTTGTAGGTTAATGAGATCTCGCTTCCGGCAATCGTGTCGGACTTATTGTCCTTTTCTTTGACTTCCAGCTGATAGCCATCGACCTGTTCTTTCATGTATGCCTCTACATCCGCAGGGGTCTTTCCTGAAAAATCATGCCCGTTAATCTCGGTGTTCATAAAGAAATGGCTCATAAAGAATACGGAGACACCGATATAGACCGCCGCTACAGCAGCCACAACGCTGCCTGTAATTATCCAGAGCTTTTTCATACTCTTCTTTTTTCTGCCTTTCTTTTTCCCAGACTTCTTATTTTTTTTCTTTGGCTCTTCCTCCTCGAAGATGTCTTCGAACTCTATCTCCTCATCTTCCTCCTCAAAATCATCGTCTTCCTCGTAGTCATCATCATAATACCTGCCGCTGTCTGTATCGTATGCCGCATCCTTCTGTGAGGAGGAACGGACCTCGATCACATCAGGAATCACCTGGGTTTTGGCTATATCCCGGGGCTGCTCCGCCTGCCCCCTGCCGGTATCAGTGCGGGCAGACTCTTCTTGCGGTTCCTCTTCCTCCTCTTCTTCATCGAAGAAGTAGTCCTCATCATCTTCATCTATCTCATCGTCCAGAAAATAATCCTCGGCTGTTTCATCGATCTCATCCTGGTAGTATTTCTCTTCTTTTTCTTTATCTTCTGGGTGAATGCTGTCTGAATTTGTCTTATTCCTATCGCTCATCTAGTATTACTCCCTCTTTTTTAATCAATATCTAGTCCACATTATATTACGAAACAGGGAAAATGTACAGTAAAAAAGTATGAATTTAAAGATAAATTAAGGATTGCACGATTATATATCTTCTTATATAATAAGTCTATGTGCAAAAAGAAAGGAGTATTTCCATGAGTGGTTCAACATTTGGCAGATTATTTCGGGTAACAACCTGGGGGGAATCCCATGGCGCCGCTGTAGGCGCTGTAATCGACGGCTGCCCCGCAGGGCTCCCTTTAAGCGAAGCAGATATACAGACATTTCTGGACCGGCGTAAGCCCGGGCAGAGTAAATATACAACAAAGAGAAACGAGGCGGATCAGGTAGAGATTCTGTCCGGTATCTTCGAAGGCAGAACAACTGGCACACCAATTTCTCTCATCGTCCGCAATCAGGACCAGCGCTCCCGGGATTATGGGAATCTGGCGTACACCTTCCGTCCTGGGCATGCGGACTATACTTTTACGCAAAAATATGGCATACGCGACTACCGCGGAGGCGGCAGGTCATCGGGCAGAGAGACCATCGGGCGTGTCGCTGCCGGTGCAGTTGCTTCCTTATTATTAAAAGAGCTTGGAATCGGGCTCATTTCCTACGCAAAATCGATTGGCCCGGTTCACATCCCGGAAGAAGATTATCATTTTTCGGAAATCACAGAAAACAGCCTCTATATGCCAAACAACGAGGCCGCTGCCAAAGCCGCCCAACATCTGGATACTCTGATCGCGGGTCAGGATTCCTGCGGCGGCACGATCGAATGCCGGGTAACCGGGCTGCCCGTTGGACTCGGGGAAACGGTATTCGATAAACTGGATGCGTGCCTTGCAAAGGCGGTTATGTCCGTAGGCGCGGTGAAGGCTGTGGAGATCGGGGACGGAATTCAGGCTGCATCTTTGACAGGAAGTATCAATAATGATGCATTTGCTTCCGAAAACGGGAGAATATATAAAAAGACGAATCATTCAGGCGGCGTGCTTGGAGGGATGAGCGACGGATCCACACTGATCGTCCGCACAGCGGTTAAGCCAACGCCTTCTATTTCCCAGGCACAGCAGACCGTGACGGAGGATGGGGAAGAGACATCCATATCCATCCATGGACGCCATGATCCCATCATCGTCCCCAGAGCCGTTGTTGTCATCGAGTCCATGACCGCCCTTACATTGGCGGATTTGCTTCTCGAGAACATGGGAAGCCGCCTGGATAAAGTGAAAGCTTATTATACGGAGGAAAAGAATGTCCAATAAACTGATTGATATTGTAAACATCACAAAATCATTTGATGAGAATGTAGTTCTGGATCAGCTGGATCTCTATATTCGTGAAAACGAATTTCTAACGCTTCTGGGCCCAAGCGGCTGTGGAAAGACTACTCTCCTGCGGATTCTCGGCGGTTTTGAGACGCCGGATTCCGGGGATATCATCTTCGATGGAAAGAACATTAATAAGCTGCCGCCCAACCGTCGGCAGCTGAACACTGTTTTCCAGAAATATGCCCTTTTCTCCCATATGTCTATCGCAGAAAATATCGCCTTTGGCCTGAAAATCAAAGGCAAATCAAAAGGTTATATCCAGGATAAGATCCGTTATGCACTGAAGCTGGTTAATCTCGAGGGATACGAGGACAGAAGCCCCGACTCTCTGAGCGGAGGCCAGCAGCAGCGCATCGCCATCGCCCGGGCAATCGTTAACGAACCAAAGGTACTGCTTCTGGATGAGCCGCTGGGCGCCCTGGATCTGAAGCTGCGCCAGGATATGCAGTATGAGCTGATCCGTTTAAAAAATGAGCTTGGGATCACGTTTGTCTACGTAACACATGACCAGGAGGAAGCCCTGACCATGTCTGACACGATTGTTGTCATGAACCAGGGTTACATCCAGCAGATCGGTACGCCCGAGGACATCTATAATGAGCCTCAGAACGCGTTTGTCGCAGATTTTATCGGGGACAGCAACATCCTTCCGGCCACCATGGTGGAGGATAAGGTGGTAAAGATGCTCGGATCCATCTGGCAGTGCGTGGATGTAGGCTTCGGAAGGAACAAGCCCGTGGACGCGGTGATCCGGCCGGAAGATATCGACCTGGTAAAACCGGAGGACGGAATTATCGAGGGCGTAGTCACCCACCTGATCTTCAAAGGTGTCCATTATGAGATGGAAGTCCTTGCAAATAACTATGAACTTCTGGTACACAGCACGGATATGTTCCCGGTTGGAACCGAAGTGGGAATCAGAGTAGACCCATTTGACATACAGATCATGAAAAAACCGGAGTCTGAAGATGCGGAGGCGGTAGGAATTGAAGAGTAGAAAATTATTGAGCGGCCCCTATTTATTCTGGGCGGCATCTTTTATCATCATCCCTCTTCTCATGATCGTGTATTACGGACTAACGGATAAAGAGGGAGGATTTACCTTACTGAATCTGGCACAGATTACAACGCCTGAGAACCTAAAGGCTCTTGGCCTGGCGCTGCTGCTTTCCTTCATAAGCACACTGCTCTGCCTCGTTCTCGCATACCCTCTGGCTATGATTCTTTCGGAAAAAAATGTAAATCAGACCAGCTTCATTGTTCTGATATTCATCCTGCCCATGTGGATGAATTTTCTTCTGCGCACACTGGCGTGGCAGAACCTGCTGGAAAAAAACGGAATCATCAACAGCATTCTGGGATTCTTTCATCTTCCGGCGCAGACACTGATTAACACGCCCTATGCCATCGTGCTGGGCATGGTATACAACTTTCTGCCGTTCATGGTACTGCCCATTTACAATGTCCTTGCCAAGATAGACAAAGATGTTATTTTTGCTGCACGGGATCTGGGAGCAAACGGTATCCAGACATTTTCAAAAATCATACTTCCCTTAAGCGTTCCGGGCATCATCAGCGGGATCACTATGGTGTTTGTTCCTTCGCTGACAACCTTTGTCATCTCGGATCTGCTGGGCGGAAGCAAGATCCTGTTAATAGGAAATGTAATCGAACAGGAATTCAAACAGGGAAGCAACTGGCACGTAGGTTCCGGGCTTTCTCTTGTTTTGATGATTTTTATTATTGCCAGCATGGCGCTGATCGCCAAATACGATAAGAATGGGGAGGGGACCGCATTTTGATAAAAAACGCTGCAAAACGCTTTTACTTAATTTTAATTTTTATCCTGCTCTACTCTCCTATCGTAACCCTGATGGTGCTGTCCTTTAACAGTTCCAAAACCCGTTCCAAATGGGGAGGATTTACAGGAAAATGGTATACGGCCCTTTTCCAGAATCGGGATATTATGAATGCGCTGTACACAACGCTTATCATCGCCCTTGTATCAGCTCTGATCGCAACTATCATCGGAACCGCCGCGGCGATTGGGATTCAAGCCATGAAGCCGAAATTCCGCACCTTTTTCATGGGAGTCACGAATATACCCATGCTGAATGCCGATATCGTAACCGGCATCTCTCTGATGCTTTTATTTATCGCATTCCGCTTCTCACTGGGGTTCAAAACCATTTTACTGGCCCACATAACCTTCAATATTCCCTATGTGATCCTTAGCGTCATGCCCAAGCTCAAGCAGACCAGCAAACACACCTATGAGGCTGCGCTGGACCTGGGGGCTTCCCCGGTATATGCTTTTTTCAAAGTCGTTTTTCCGGATATTATGCCGGGCGTATTTTCCGGTTTCCTGCTGGCCTTTACCATGTCGCTGGATGACTTTGTAATCACACATTTTACCAAGGGCCCCGGGGTGGATACCCTTTCCACGAAGATTTACAGTGAAGTCAGAAAAGGCATTAAGCCCGAGATGTACGCGCTGTCCACCATCATGTTCGTGACAGTCCTGGTTCTTTTGTTCCTTGTAAATGTAACCCCCGACAGAAAGGAGGCTGCAGGCGAAAAGCGGCTCAGAATCCAGAAAAAACACAAAGTATCCCGCCTTATATTCCGTAAAGTACTGCCCACGGCCATGGTGATCGTCATCATAGCAGGCGGATTTTTCTACGGCTCCCAAAACAGCGCTTCCGGAGGCAATCAGGTGATCGTCTATAACTGGGGCGAATACCTGGATCCCGAGGTAATTACCATGTTTGAAGAAGAAACCGGGATTGATGTGGTCTATGAAGAATACGAGACAAACGAGATTATGTTCCCTAAGATCCAGTCAGGCGCTATCGCCTATGACGTGGTCTGTCCCTCGGATTATATGGTGCAGCGCATGATTGAAAACGACCTGCTCTCAGAAATCAACTTTGATAATGTGCCCAACATAAAATACATTGACAGCACCTACATGACCCAGTCCCGCCAGTTTGATCCTGAGAACAAATATTCCGTCCCCTATCTCTTCGGCACGGTCGGAATCTTATACAACAAAACCATGGTGGACGAACCCATAGACAGCTGGAGCGTCCTCTGGGATGAAAAATACAAAGACAGCATTCTCATGCAGGACAGCGTCCGTGACGCTTTCGGTGTCACACTCAAATACCTTGGCTACTCCCTGAACTCCACGGACCTGGACGAACTGGAGGCCGCCAAAAAGCTTCTCATCGAGCAGAAACCGCTGGTACAGGCATACGTAGTAGACCAGGTCCGCGACAAAATGATCGGAAACGAAGCCGCCATAGGCGTCATCTATTCCGGCGAGGCGCTTTACACCCAGGTAGAAAATCCGGATCTGGAATATGTCATCCCAAAAGAAGGCTCTAACCTCTGGATCGACTCCTGGGTCATCCCGAAAAACGCAAAACACAAAGAAAACGCCGAGAAATTCATAAACTATCTCTGCCTGCCCGAGATAGCCAAAATGAATTTCGACTACATCACCTACTCCATCCCGAACTCCGAGGGACGCAAACTCATCGAGGAAGGCTGGATGAGGAACAGTGAAATAGCATTTCCTGATCCGGAGGATCTCAAAAACTGCGAAACCTTCCAATTCCTGGGGGATGAAAATGATGCCATTTATAACCAACTCTGGCGGGAGGTGAAGTCGGAGTAGGGGGACGCTGAGCGAAAGGAGCTGGGGGCGGGGCTTCCTATGCTGTTTTTGGAGCCCGGCCGCTTGCTAAGAATCCGTAACAGGGAAAATGAGGGAAATGAAGGTACTAGCCGCATTTGGCGTGAAATCTGATGATTTCACACCGCAGGCGGCTACAGGATTTGATTTGGTAAATCAAATCCTGCCCTTCATTTCCCTCATTTTCCCTGTAACGGATTCTAAGCGCGCTATGAGGGTTCCAAAAACAGCATAGGAAGCCCCGCCCCCAGCCCCTTTCGCTCAGCTAGTCGCACCCGGTCGGTAGGACGGCTTGCACGGGAGTAAATGGACGAGAGCAGCGTATGATAGTGCCTGGATGTATCATTGTACCTGCGATAATTGTTCCGGCACAAACACTACCGCTTCCCCAGCCCAATCCGCCTCCTCCGTCAGATTTCCACCCTATAAGCGGCATTATTTCCGCCAGGATGCGCCAGCCTGTCTGAGGAGGGAGTTCAGCCGGGAGGCGGGGGACTTTGCATGTGCTTTCTGAGAAGCATAGAGAGCGCCGTGTAACCCCTTAATAAAAACCATGCCGGATGGAAAGGCTAAAATCTGCTTCACAAAAGCAGATTTTAAGGCGGCCTGAGCCGCGCAATTCATCAGAATTGCGGGGTGAATGCCGCCGGTGCCTTTCCATCCGGCATGGTTTTTATTTAGGGGTTGCAGGCAAACGGACAGCTTTCAGAAAGCACATGCAAAGTCCCCCGCCTCCCGGCTGAACTCCCTCCTCAGACAGGCGTCCCCCCTAGCCAAAAATTCCCGCTTACTAAAAATCTACACATTGAAACAGCCCCCTCCGATGAATTCTCTAAGCAAGGAGTTTGTGGGCACGGACTCACTCCCAATCCCCACAAAGTAATCAAAGAATTTCAGGAGCCTTTTTGCCTCTACGTATTCGGGGCAGTCTTTTCCCATTCCGAACAGCAGGGGTTCCACATACTGTTTTAGGACGGCCAGTTCATATAAAAGGGATGAATTGAACATCACGTCTGCTTCTTCCTGATACGGGAAGATGTTCTCCTCCTCTCCTTTCCTTACCGACGGCCATCTGGCGATGGTGTTTTTGGCGGAGTTGCCCCTTGTTCTGGCATCTCTTACGATGCGCCGTATGAGACGCCCGTCGGTGGACGGGATCCGGTTGTGCTCGTCAATGTTCAGCTGGGTCAGGGCGCTGATGTATATCTTGAATTTGTTGTCATTGTTTAGTGATTCTGTCAGCTTAGGGTTCAGGCAGTGTATCCCTTCGATAACCAGGATATCCTGCGTGTTCAGTTTCTTGGGAATGCTGCCGTATTCTTTCTTTCCTGTCTTAAAATTAAAGGTGGGCAGATATACCTCCCTGCCTGACAGAAGGGCCTGCATGTCTTCGTTGAACTGGTCTACATCGATGGCTTCCAGACATTCGAAGTTGTATTCGCCGTTTTCATCTCTTGGTGTGCGCTCACGGTCAACAAAATAGTTATCAACGGCAATTGGGTGCGGGTGCAGCCCGTTGACGCGGAGCTGGATGGAAAGCCGATGCGAGAATGTTGTCTTTCCTGAGGAGGAAGGCCCTGCTATCAGGACAAACTTGGCCTCCGGCCTGTCGGCTATCTGCTTTGCGATCTCCCCGATCTGACGCTCCTGGTACGCCTCCTGCACCAGCACAACCTCGCTCATATCATGCTGCGTGACCATATCATTCAGGGCTCCGACCGTATCAATGCCCTGCATATCGCCCCACAGAACCGATCTTTTTAATACCTGAAACAGCTTTGGCCTGGGTGAGAATGGTTCTACAGTCTCAGGCGATTCCAGCGTAGGCATTTGTATAATAAAGCCTTCATCGTACAGGTAGAGTGCATAATACTTCAGATACCCTGCATCCGGCACCATATATCCGTAATAGTAATCTTCGAACTCGTTCATGCTGTAAATGTTGACCTTGGATACTCTCCTGTATTCGAACAGCCTCTCTTTATCAAACATCCCGTGTTTCCGAAAAAGCTCGACAGCTTTTGTGGTATGGACGGAACGCTTCTCGATCCGGATTTTCTCTGCAGTGAGTTCCTTCATGCGCGCATCCACTTGATCCAGGAATTCCTGGTTGAGCTCCACATCCCCTTCTACCGTACAGTAATATCCCTTGCTCATGGAAAAATGAATCCTGACCCGTTCCACTTTGTCATGGCCTCCGACGTCGTGTACCGCTTTGACAAGCATAAAGCACAGACTTCTCTTGTAAGTCTCGTATCCGATAGGATCTCCCGTTGTGATAAATTCAATCTCCCGGCAGTCCGGCTCCAGTTTTTTATCCAGTTCCTGGAGATGGAACTGATTGATAAAGACAAGCACAATCTGATGTCTGTATCTGGCCTGATATTCCTGTGCAATCTCCTGATAAGTCGTTCCCGCCGCGTATTCCTTCGTCTCTTCTCCGATGCGTACTGTACAAGTTGTTGATTCCATAGCATTCCTTTCCGCAGTTTCCTGCCTCTTATTCCATTGCCTCCGGTTATGATATACCGGCGTATCCGGTCGTTAACGATGATGAAATGTTCTTTTACAGCACCTGGAACGGATGGATAATGGGTGCTGTTACCACCTTCAGGGAGGGCAGCCTGGTCTGAAGAAATTGTTTCATATCTTCTATAAAAATGTATTCCGTCCCGTAATGGCCCGCATCGATAACTGCAAGCCCCTGTTCCACTGCATCCAGGCCCTCGTGATGGCCGATGTCGCCGGTAACCAGCACATCTGCCCCCGCCTGTATGGCGGGCATGACCGCGGTTTTTCCTGATCCCGGAGAGACCGCCAGCCTGCCGACTTTTTTATCCAGATCTCCAAATACCTTCACCGAGCCTAATTCCAGTTTATTCTTTACAAAAGCACAGCATTCCTCAAGTCTCATGGTATTTTTCAAAGTGCCGACCCTGCCGATGCCTTCCGGCACACCGTCCGCTTCTGAAGTGATATCCAGTACTTGTGCGTCTTCCAGTTCCAGAATCCTTCCTGACAGGTCCGCCATTCCCAGAACATCATAATTTGTATGCATTGCATAGTAAGAAATGTCAGACTGTATGAGACTTACGATCCTCTTACCGATGAAATCCCCGTCCGTGACACGTTTTAAAGGCGAAAAAATCAGCGGGTGATGGGTAATCAGCATATCAGCGCCCGCTTCCTTCGCCTGCTCAACGACCTGATCGGTGGCATCCAGGGCAAGATAAACGCAGTTTACATCCTTTTCAAAGCGTCCGGCCAGCAAGCCCACATTGTCAAAATCCAGTGCTGCCGACTTTGGGTAAGCCGCCTCTATTATCGTCATGATTTCTTTACACAGCATAGTAATCCAGCCCCTTTCTCACATATACCATTTCTTCTTTTAATTCACCGAATCGCCGCAGAGCCTTTTCACCGCTCTGCCCCTCCAGGACTTTGAGTATCTCTGACTTCAGAGACATCTCGCGTTCGAGAAATGCCTTCAACACGGGATGGCGTCTCTCCAGCAGGTATTTTCCGTATCGGATCTCCACATCACTCCAGCGTTCAGAGTGAGAGTTACGCTCCCCGGAGGTTCTCACCTTCATCATAGGATAGAACTTTCCATCCTCAAATACCATATCTTCCCGGATAAACAAAAAACCTTCCTCTAAAAGAAAGGCTCTGACTCTTGCTATTTCCGACTGTGGCTGCAGGATAAACTCCTTCATGCCTGCGGTAACATCCGGACTGTTCTTCAGAATCCGGATCATCAGGCCGCCGCCCATCCCCGCAAGTACTGCTGTCTCGGCTTCTCCCGGTTGAAGGGCACACAGGCCGTCTGACAGCCGCAGCTCGATCCGGTCTGACAGACCATTCTCTTCCACGTGTTCTCTTGCACGGCTAAGCGGCCCTTCGTTGATATCCATCGCAAAGGCCGAGGGGATCAATCCGTGTTCCACCAAATAGATCGGAATATAGGCGTGATCCGTGCCTATATCCGCTGTAATATATCCGGCAGTCACCAGAGCGGCGACTGCCTGCAGTCTCTTTGATAATTCCATGCGCCCGTACCTAGTCCAGATAATCCCTGAGCTTGCGGCTCCTGCTTGGATGGCGGAGCTTACGGAGGGCTTTCGCTTCGATCTGGCGGATACGCTCACGGGTAACGTCGAATTCTTTTCCCACTTCTTCGAGAGTTCTTGCCCTGCCGTCATTCATGCCGAAACGCAGACGCAGTACTTTCTGCTCCCTTTCGGTCAGTGTGTCCAGCACTTCGTCCAGCTGTTCTTTCAGCAGGGTCTGTGCCGCCGCCTCTGCCGGAACCGGCACATTGTCATCCTGGATAAAATCTCCGAGATGGCTGTCTTCTTCTTCACCGATCGGAGTCTCCAGTGACACAGGTTCCTGGGAAATCTTCAGAATCTCACGCACACGCTCTACGGGCATGTCCAGTTCCTTCGCGATCTCCTCCGGCGTGGGTTCGCGCCCTAATTCCTGCAAAAGCTGTCTGGATACACGGATCAGTTTGTTGATTGTCTCAACCATATGCACCGGAATGCGGATCGTTCTGGCCTGGTCTGCGATTGCCCTGGTGATTGCCTGGCGGATCCACCATGTTGCATAGGTACTGAACTTGTACCCTTTGTGGTAATCAAACTTTTCCACCGCCTTGATCAGACCCAAGTTTCCTTCCTGGATCAGGTCGAGGAAGAGCATTCCACGGCCAACGTATCTTTTTGCTATACTTACCACAAGGCGGAGGTTAGCCTCGGCAAGCTCTTTCTTTGCATCCTCGTCTCCCTCCTCCATACGCTGTGCCAGCTCAATCTCTCTCTCCGCACTCAAAAGCGGAACCTTCCCGATCTCTTTCAGATACATACGCACAGGATCTTCTATACTGACGCCGTCCGGTACAGAAAGGT
This sequence comes from Faecalicatena contorta, assembly GCF_001404335.1. GTDB lineage: Bacteria > Bacillota > Clostridia > Lachnospirales > Lachnospiraceae > Faecalicatena > Faecalicatena contortus_B. The sequence goes on along the minus strand of NZ_CYZU01000023.1, from coordinate 18,215 downwards.
CGATATTCTCCATATCCACCTCTTCCTCATCAGTAATGATGACTTCAACGTCTACGTCATCATCATCTCCGCTGATTCGAAGCACATCAATATTATTTGACTCAAGATGGTCAAATACCTTTTCCATCTGCTCTGCGTCCAACTCCATATCATTGAAAAAGTCATTTATTTCCTGAAGTTCCAGGATGCTTTTCTTTTTCTTGCCCAACGCAACAAGTTCTTTCAGCCTCTCGTCAAATTTCTGTGTGTTTTCTTCCATGTGTCCATCCTTCCTTTGCCTACGGCCGGTATACCCCGGTATAGGGCTATCTTGTTTTATTTTATCCTTATTCAATAGAAATATGCAGTTTCTTTATATCATCAAGTCTGCGCTTCTCTTCCATGAGCCTCTGCAGCCCTGCCATATCCGTCGGATCCAGGTGCATTGTCCGGTCGTCGATGCTGTGTCTCTTTACACGCAGTATCGTTTCCTTCAAGGCCTGCTCCTGCTCCTCTTTTGTTGACAGTTCTCTGATCTTTGTATGGAATAAAGAAGCGGCTTCCCTGTGCTCTTCTTCCGCTGTAAAGTGATTCAATATCTTTGCCGGATTCAGTTCCCCTGAGCCGTACTGCTCATAAAGCAACTCCGCCACCGACCTGTACAGCTCCTCCGTAAAGTCCTCCGGACTTATGTAGCGCTTGATGGTGCCAAATAGCTTCTCGTCCTCGATCATCCATGTCAGAAGGATCTTCTGGGATACGAGAATACCGTTCTCCTTGGGCTTTCCCCCTCCGGATGCCTGTCTGGGCCTTGCTGCGGGCTTTGCCATACCTTCGTTAATGGCGGTCTTGGTCACAAGCTTGTGCAGGCTGTCCTCGCTGACCTTGTAGGCTTTTGCCACGGCTTCAATATAATTATTTCTTTCCAGTTCATCCTCAAATCCGGTCAGCCGCTTTGCCGTTTCCTTAAAAAATGCGGTCTTTCCCTCAGGCGATTCCATGTCATAGTCCTTTGCCAGAATCTCGAGGCTGAACAAGAAACCGTTCCTTGCACTGCCTATCCGCTTTTCAAACTCTTCTGCCCCCAGGTTCTTAATAAATTCATCGGGGTCTTTATAGGGATCCATACGGATTACTTTTGCGGAAATTCCCGCCTCCTTCAAAATCGGTACCGCACGGAGCGCTGCCTTAGTCCCCGCCTCATCGCTGTCGTAGGTCAGATAGACCTCCTGTACATACCTCTTAATCAAAGAGGCATGTCCGGTTGTCAGCGCCGTACCCAGGGAGGCCACCGCATTTGTGAATCCCGCCTGGTGCAGGGAGATCACATCCATATATCCTTCGCATATGAGAAAATAAGGCTTTCTTGAAGTGCGTGCCCGGTTCAGGCCGTACAGATTGCGGCTCTTATCAAAAATCGCCGTCTCGGGTGAATTCAGATACTTGGGTTTTCCATCTCCCATAACACGGCCGCCGAATCCGATCACGCGGTTGTTCACATCCATGATCGGAAACATGACCCGGTTCCAGAACTTATCGTATACACCGTTTTTCTCGTCTGTATTGATCAGCCCGGCCTGGCGGATCAGATCCTCGCTGTAACCTTTCTTTCTGAGATACTGGAACAGGTCATTGCTGTACTTGTTGGAGTAACCCAGTCCAAAAGCCTTGACCGTGTCATCCGAGAGCTCCCTGTTCTTCAAATATGTATATGCTGCTTTTCCCTGCTCGGATTTTAGCTGCACATAAAAATACTGCGCCGCAGCTTTGTTGATCTCCAGAAGCAATGCGCGCAAATCGGCCTTCTCTTTGGCTTCTTTCGAATATTCCATCTCCGGAAGCTCCACGCCAGCCCTGTCTGCCAAAAACTTTACAGCCTCTATAAACGAAAAATTCTCGTATTCCATCAGAAATGTAAATACATTGCCGCCAGCGCCGCAGCCAAAACAGTAATACATCTGTTTTCCTCTGCTCACAGAAAAAGACGGCGATTTTTCATTGTGAAATGGGCAAAGTCCAAAATAAGAACTCCCTTTTTTCTGCAGCCGCACATAACCGGATATTACATCCACGATGTCATTTTTCATTCTTACTTCTTCTATCAATTCTTCTGGATAATACATTTATTCCTCCATAAAAAAAGCCCTATATATTATATTCGACAAAACATTCTGATTTCCTTTAATTTTTCCATGCTTCCGGAACAAAAAATTCTTCATACTTTTTTACCGCATAATTATCGGTCATCCCCGCTATGTAATCACATACAATCTGCTCCCTGCAGCTGTCCGTCCTGTCAATCGCCTGCAGGTATTGCACGGGGAGCTGTTCGATATGATGGATATAATAATCATACAGCTGTTCGATCAGGCGCACTGCCTTGTCTTCCTCCCCCTTTGCCTTTGGATTCAGATAAACATTTTCAAACATGTATTTTCTGAGGCCGATCATTGCCGTTTCCACTTCTTCGGACATGATGATCGCCGGTTTATCCATGCTGTGGATGATCACGTCATGTACCATGGTGTTCAGACGTTCTTTGCTGGTATTGCCGAGAACCCTGCGGTACTCGTAAGGGATATCTTCCTCCACGAGAATACCTCCCCGGATTGCATCATCGATGTCGTGATTGATATAGGCTATCTTATCCGAAAGACGGAGCACCTGGCCCTCCAGGGTGCGGGGCGTGCCCGCTGTGGGATGGTTCAGGATGCCGTCCAGTACTTCCCATGTCAGGTTCAGGCCGGCTCCCTGCTTCTCCACACACTCCACGACTCTCACGCTCTGTTCGTTATGGGAAAAATGGTATACGCGGTTCAGGGCGCGCTCCCCCGCATGGCCAAAGGGCGTATGCCCCAGGTCGTGGCCCAGTGCAATCGCCTCCACCAAATCCTCATTCAGCCTGAGGGCTTTTGCAATCGTCCTTGCATTCTGGGAAACCTCCAGCGTATGCGTCAGCCTTGTCCTATAGTGATCCCCTTTGGGAAGCAAAAAAACCTGGGTCTTCTGCTTCAGACGCCGGAAGGACTTGCAGTGCAGAATCCGGTCCCTGTCGCGTTGAAATACGGGCCGAATATCGCATTCCGGCTCCTGCCGCTTTCTTCCCTTTGAATTTCTGCTGAACGTTGCATAAGGGCTTAAATATTCCAGTTCCCGTTCTTCCAGCTGCTCTCTGATTGTCATAGGCCTATTCCTCACACTGAATCCTGACTGCAGGGGACAAAACATACTTTTCCATAATAAAACACTTCTATATATAATATATTCTGTGTTTACGATTTATTTCCTTTTTATTGGCATCTGTACAGAAACATGGGCAACAGTTCAGACCTGTCTGAACTGTTGCCATGAGCCGTTACTTTCCCTGTTCTTTTATTCGTTTTTCGATAGCCTGCACAACCGTCTCCAGTACTTTTATGCGGGCATAATATTTGTCGTTTGCCTCAACTACAACCCATGGGGCATATTCTGTGGATGTGCGTATCAGCATCTCGTTGACCGCTTCCTCATACTGATCCCACTTCTCCCGGTTCCGCCAGTCCTCATCCGTAATCTTCCACTGTTTCTGCGGATTTTCCTGACGGGCCCTAAAACGGCGTTCCTGCTCGTCCTTGTCAATCTGCATCCAGAATTTAAGAACAATGGTCCCGGAATCCGCCAGGTCACGCTCCATATCGTTCATTTCCTTGTACGCCCTCTGCCATTCCTGCTTTGTACAGAACCCCTCGATCCGCTCAACCATAACGCGTCCATACCATGTACGGTCAAAGATTGCGATGTGCCCTGCCTTGGGCATTGCCGTCCAGAACCTCCAGAGATAGTGATGTGCTTTCTCAATATCATTGGGGGACGCCGTCGGATTTACCACAAATCCTCTTGGATCCATTTTTGCAGTCAGCCGTTTGATTGCACCGCCTTTTCCACCTGCATCCCACCCCTCGAAACCGAGCACGACCGGAATCCGCCTCCGGTATAATTCGCTGTGGAGAAGACTCATGCGTTTCTGCAATTTTTTCAGCTTCTCTTTATATTCTTCTTTGGTCAGGCTCAGGCTCAAATCAGACTTGGCAAGAACAGACTCCTGCAGTTCTTTTCCGTTGATCTCCTGTTTAGGTATTTCTGTGCCGCTGGAAGCCTCCACGTCCATCTCGGCAATCGCCTCGGCCGCTTTCTCCTTTGCCCTTGCCTTTTTTACTTTTTCCAGCTGTTCTTCCAGGGCCTTGATGACTACCGTATAGATCTTCACAGAAGCAAACTCTTTATCCATTGCTTCGATAATGGTCCACGGCGCATAATCCGTATCTGTGATCTGAAGCATCTCTTCGATCATCTGGGTATACTCACGATATTTTACATTCCGCTCAAGGTCGCCCTGGCTCACGCGCCATGCAGTCTCTTTTGAGCTTCTGAGCTTTTGGAAGCGTTTTTTCTGTTCCTTCTGGTCAATTGCAAGGAGTAATTTGATGATAGCGGTACCGTCGTCCGTTAACTGCTTCTCGAACGAACAGATGGACTGGTAGGCATCGGGAACCTCTTTTTTCCGTGTTCTTTTATCAAAACGGTCGATCAGCACCTTTCTGTACCAGCTGCCGTCGAATATGGCGATCCTGCCTTTTTCAGGAGTTTTTGTCCAAAATCTCCAGAGGAAAGGATGCATCCGCTCTTCTTCTGACTCATCCTTAATGGCAAAAACCTTGAAGCCCCTGGGGTCCAGGCTCTGGATCAATTCTCCGATCTGCAGCCCTTTCCCAGCGGCTCCATATCCTTCAAACACGATCATCACAGGGATATTCAGGGCCTTGCACTGGCGCTGGAGTTCTCCCAGCCGGCTCTCAAGCATCGGCATTTTCGCTTTGTATTCTTCTTTCCTCATTGATTTGGTAAGGTCCACTTTCTCTAACATAATTTTCTCCTCCCGTCCATTACTGATTTTAGTATTCACGAGTCCGTTCATTTATAAACGCCGGCATCTTGTACAATGTCAGATGCACTCCTTTTATGTCACTAATTATACCACGGTTTCCGCCTTCCGGAAAAGAATTTCGCCGATCACCAAAGGCGTCCTTTCATGGATCCACCTGTTTTCCTGCCATGGAATTATTTATATGCACGGAGTTCCATCATATTCTTGTCAACTACCATTAAAAATGATATACTTTTCCAAACATTTTAATTCGCAGCAGTCAGGCAAGCCTGAACTGTCTTCATTCTTCAAAGGGGGCATAATCATGACTGAAGTACAGTATTCCACTGCCAGTTTTCTGCATTCGGCGCTGAAGCCTTCTGAGCAGTTAGTCTATATGACATCCGCTGCTTTTGGAAAAAACTGGGCATACACGCTTCATTCTCACAGTTTTGCAGAAGTATTCTTTGTTACCTCCGGGGAAGGCGTATTCTATTCCAACGATGCGGAGATTCCAATCCGAAAGAATTCGCTGGTGCTGATCAATCCAGGCACGCCCCACACGGAACGCTCCAGCGGACCGGAGCCGCTGACTTACATGATTATGGGAATCGATAATCTCTTCTTTCAGTTTCTGGATAACAGAAAATTTCAGTTTCATATCTATGCGCTTGAGGAATTTGAACATACGATCATGCCTGTTATGAATCTGATGTTGGAAGAGACAAAGAGCAGGCAGCAGTCATCCCTTCAGATATGCCAGCATTATATGTCCGTTTTTTTTCTGAAGATACAGCGTCTCATAGGCGACCGACTTGCCCTGTATACGGCGGACAGCTTTCCGCCGGAGTGCGCCGCCGTTAAAGATTATATTAAGCTCCATTTTGCCGAAGATATCACGCTGGATACCCTGGCGGAGTTTTCCGGTTTTAATAAGTATTACCTTTCCCGCATATTCTCCAAAACTTATGGGATTGCTCCGATCAATTATCTTTTAGAAAGAAGAATTCTGAACAGCGAAGAGCTGCTCAAGACAACTGATTTCAGCATCAGTCAGATATCCCGTCTTGTAGGGTTCTCCTCTGCCAATTACTTTTCCCAATCTTTCAAAAGATATACTGGAATGACACCTCTCTCCTACCGGGAAACACATTTTATATAAAAAGAGTAACCCACCAGACAGCCTGCCGGGACAGCTTCAGGAAAATACAAGCACAAAAGCCATGCCGTCCTGCTGCTTTTCTGCAAATATTTCGCCGCCCATCTTCCGCATAATCTCGCGGCAGATATAGAGTCCCAGCCCGCTGCCCAGTCTGCCTTCACTGTTTTGAGCACGGTAAAAGCTCTCAAAGATATGGTTAAATTCATTATCTGTCACGGGAATTCCCGTATTGAATATGCGGATCAGCTGGCAGTAATCCTCCTCATAAAAGGTAATCTCAATTTTCTTCCCGTCCCCGTATTTGAATGCATTTTCAAATATATTTTCAAACACCTCTAAAGACCGTTCCAAATCGCCCTTCAACAGACGGTTTTCATAGTTGCCGACGTGCAGTTCCAGCATGCGGATGCTGCACTTTTCACGGTAAGTCGCGAGGACCCTTGTGAGAAGCTCCTCCAGATAGAATTCTCCGTTATTTACGGAAATATCCAGAATATCTTCACGGGTATTTTTCATAATTTCCTCTACATAGCGCTCAATTTCCTCTGCCTTCTCCCCAATCTGCCAAACTGCATGCTTCTTCTGCCCCTCTGTTTGATACAGATCCTCCTCCAGGGCCTTTCCGCAAAGCCGGATGGTGTTCAACGGCGTTTTGATGTCGTGCGAAAGGGATAAGAGAAGCAGCTTTTTCTCCCGCTGCAATTCCAGCTCTCTCTTTTTTGTTACATCCAGTTTATCCTTGAGCTGGCTGATCCCCCACATAAAGTGCCCGAAGAATCTGCTTTTTTCTTCATTGACCGCACCTTTAAAGTGTCCCTGGGCCAGTTCATAAGTAAGGCTGCTCATTCTCTGGAAGGGCCGTATGAGCTGGTATTTCAGATAGAATAAAATCACCAGTATGCCCAGCTCCATGATTCCAAGAAAAAGCTGCGTCCACAAAAGAATCCTTCTCTGGTCAAAGCCAGGCCTGTCATAGTCAAAGCGTAAGAATCCCGTCAAACTGTCCGCCGTGTACAAGGGCCGGATTTCCGTTTCACCGGCGTCATCCCCTCTGTAGAATTCCGATGTGATGTCCTCGCTGTCCAGACTTGCCAAAGACAGAAAGGTTACGCCCCGTACATATTTGTAAGAATGCAAATCAAGCTTATCCAGAGGTTCACCTTCGGATAAGCTGTTGTAAATGCGGTTTATTTCAACCTTATATTCTTTTTCCCTGTCTGCGGCATCTTTATAGGAGATGCCTGCAGTCCACAGTGCCGCCAGCATATACAGCAGCACGGAAAGACCAATAAGCCTGTTAAACTTCTTCATAGCGGTACCCTACCCCCCAGACCGTCTGAATCCGCCCGGGCTGCCTGGGATTATCCTCGATCTTGCTTCGCAGCATCTTGATGTGTACGGTAAGGGTCTGGTTCTCGCTCAGGCTGTCCATTCCCCATATCTGTGCAAAAATATATTCTTTTCTGAGCGTCTTCCCCGGGTTTTCGAGAAACAGGAGCAGAAGTTCATACTCCTTCACATTCAGCTCCAGTTCCCGGCCGTTCAGATAGACCTGCCTTGCACTTGTATCCAGGCTGATTTGCCCGGATACGATCAGATCGGACTCCTGGCGTCCCCCATAAGCACGCTGCATCAGCGCTTTGACCTTAGCGATCAAAATCTCTGCGTCTACAGGCTTCTCCATGTAATCGTCCGCCCCCAGCTCATATCCGGTCAGTTTATCATCCCTGCCGGCCCGTGCGCTCATGATGAGCACCGGAAGATTCCACTTCGCCCTCACAGCGCGGCAGACTGCAAATCCGTCCATTTCAGGCAGCATTATATCAAGAAGCAGCATTTTCACAGGCTGCACCTCCATATAATCCAGCGCTTCCTTCCCGCTCCCGGCCCAACAAACGGAATATCCCTCTCTGTTCAGGAAATCCCGTATCAGAACCGCCAGTTCCTTATTGTCTTCCACCAGTAATATATCTTTCATGTCCTACCATCCCAATTTGATCAGCCAGTCATTTAAGGTTCTCTCCCTGGCCCTGTCCTCCTGCGCATTTTCCCGCCTTCCAAGAGTGATTTCTTCACGGATGTCACCGTCTTCTATATACAGCACCCTCCCGCATTTTGAAGCCACTTTCATATCATGGGTCACCAGCATGATCGTAGTCCCCTCTCTGTTAATATGGTTCAGCTCCTCCATTACCTCAATGGAATTCTGCTTATTCAGCGCCCCGGTGGGTTCATCTGCAAATATGATTCTGGGATTGTTTATCATACTGCGGCAGATGCACGCCCGCTGCAGCTGTCCGCCCGATACCTCGTTGACATCATTTTCCGCGATCTCACTGATTCCCAGTTTGTGCATGAGCAGTTTTGCCCTCTCATTGAGCTGCTTTCTGCCGCTCTTTGTCTTTCCCTCCGCCGTCTGGTACCCGGGTAAAATAATATTATCATATACCGACAGATTTTTCAGCATATACATCTGCTGAAACACAAACCCCATCTCATTCAGGCGCACATCGCTCATATCACCTGCTTTCAGAGAAGTCAGCTCCCGGCCAAAAAAGTCCACTTTCCCGGCTGTTGCGGTATCCATGCCGCTCACCGTATAGAGGAGCGTGGTTTTTCCGGATCCGGACGGACCCATAATTCCCAGCATTTCCCCTTCATGGATCGTCAGATTTACATTGCGCAGAACATTGTTCTGGCGCTTATTTATTATATAGGTTTTACACAGGTTCGATACCTCTAATGTCTTCATATTCTTTTCCTCCTACTCCAGGTTATTCAGTTCGCGGATATTGATCTTTTTTACGTTCATAGTGGCAATGACGGTTGCCAGGATAATCCCAACAAGCAATACTCCGGGATAAACCCCGTATACCTGCCACGGCACCACCTGGATCTCCACGTCAGCACCCATAATCGCAAAAATAGGCTTCAGCATGAAACGGTTGGATACCAGTGACAGAGGGACTGCTGCAATCATCGAAATAAGGGCCACCCATACCATACGCATGACCTGCCACAGGCGGATCGTCCCGCTGCGGTATCCAATACTCTTCATCATGGCGATCTCTCCCTTTTCGCGGACTATAAACAGCCGTTCCATCAGCAGGGTGATCAGCATAATCACTGCGCAGAGCATTCCGGTCATCGGAACCAGCATATCCTTCAGAGATTCCTGGATACCGCCCACATTCCGGTCCACCACCTCCTGGGCCGTCGTCCATTGATAGTGCGGAAACAAGCTGCTAAGCTCTGTAACAAGCTCTTCCTGCGTCCGATCCGTCTCCATATCCACCATAATGTTCCAATAGTGAAACATGGTTTCATTTTTCAATACCAGTTTCGGATTCATTCTGGCACTCTTGCCAACCTGCATGTAATCAGAATATGTTCCTGTTATGATAAGCTGCTTCTGCTCCCCGCCGGCCTCTACTTCTACCGTGTCGCCGATCTGCCATCCGTTTTGCTCCATAATATTTCTTGAAAATGCAACCTCATTGGACAGACGCGGCGCATCTCCTTCCTGGTAGGAGAGAAAGTCCTGGTTCGGACCGGCTATCTGCACCGTCATAATATTATTTTTACCGGTCTCTCCCCTTGAGGAATAGCGCAGGAAATAGATCGGTACTCCGGTAAGCTCAGCCTCATATCCCTTTTCTGCCAGTTCCGTTTCGACTCTCTTCATGCCGGCATCCAGATCTTCCCTGGTTCTGTAAACATTTTCGCCGTAGTTTTCTATTTTTTCTACATAAACAGAGCTCTTCGGGTCCATACAGAATTTTCCGGCCATCTCATCGCTTTTCATCGTGTTCAGCGTATTCAAAGGTATGGTGATCAGTATAAAACTCAGACAAAACGTCACAATTAGCACAAGGTACCGCTTTACATGGCTCGCCATGTCATTGATTCCGAGAAACAGCGCCACCGGCATCCGTTTTCTGCGGTACAGGCGAAGCCCCGCCCGCCTGCCATAGCGTTCCCCGCTCTGGCCTCCGCGTATGGCGCTGATTGCGGAGATTTTATTCAGCTTTCTCGTACAGCTGTAGCAGAAAAACATAACCAGGATTACAATCAGCAGCGTACAGACACCATTCACCCACAGATTGACCCGGGTATCTTCCATAATCATATTGCCGCTGACGGATGCAACCATCATTCTGCTGACAGGAATACTTGCTCCCAGTCCTGCCGCAGCACCAATAACAACGATCAGGATATATTTTATAAGGTAAAGCTTTTTAATCGCAAAATTCCTGAGTCCCATGGCTTTCATGATTCCGATCTCCCTGTACTCTTCTTCTATGGTAAATACCAGTGTGAACCGGAGCACCAAAAGTGCTATCAGGATCAGGCAGATTCCGATCAGGATCAGCAGGCCCGCCATAATCATATCGAAAGAATACGCCATCGTATAAGTACTTTTTGTAATCGAGTTCATAGAAGTCACAAAACCTTCCGCGTCAAATCCGCTGACGAACCCGTTCACATCCTCCACATTAAAGTAATACAGCCCAATGATATTAGCATCCTCTTTCTCCGAAAAGAATTCATAATCCGCAGGGCAGACGATCATTCGGCTCATACCGGCCATATCGCTCCCGAAAGCAGCATCCTTGATCAACAGCTTAACGGTAAACAGCTTCTCAGAACCTCCCACGCTGAGTTTCACCTTGCTGCCTTCCTCCAGCTTATTTTTACCGGCCATTGCCTTCCCCAGCGCAATCTCTCCCTTTTCCAGGCTGAAATCCTTCCCGGACGTATCATATACCTTGCAGTAATCGGCATCCTTTGTGCCCAGATACATGCTGGCCCCATGCGTGTTAAAAGATTTATCCTTCCCCTCTGTCTGAATCCGGATATCCTTTTCGTTCAGCATGATAACCGTATTATAGCCCCACTCTTTCACGCCCGGGGCATCCTTCTCAATCCAGCTGTCAATCTGTTCCTTTTCCTGGGTGCCCGAGATAATATAATTCACATCGGGTACATTGGCATAATCCATATAGTAGTTCACTGCAGAAGACACTACCATAATATTGTTGATGCTGCTTGACAGAAAGATGGACGCAATCATGATGAACAGAAAAAGAATGATATTAACGCTCTTTCTCCTCTTCAGATCCTTTCTCAATATCCTCTGTATCATGTAATTTTCCTTCCCTTTCATTGTTGATAAGGAGAGTATAGCGTACTGTTTATTAAAAATTCCTTAAATGGAAAGAATTTTGTATTTCGAATGCTGCCCGGAGGCTTAACAAAACTTGATGATAACAACGCCGCCGGTTTTGCAATTACACAGTTCCATCTGCCCTGCATGAGTTTTTACGACTTCCGCTGCAAACCAAAGTCCAAGTCCGTTGTGTCCATCTGTGCTGCGCGAAGCATCGCCGCGCCACAGACGCTCTGCCGCATGTTGTAATGCCGCCTTGCTGAACCCGGGGCCCTCATCACGCACAATGATCTGCCAGCCTGCGTCTCCCATGCCGCCCTGCAAATACACCGTTCCGCCCTCCGGGGTATGCTCGATGGCATTCTGCACCACATTTCCGAGGGCCCGGAGTAAGTGTTCTTTCTGCATGCCCGCTGTACCCTCCAGACCATTTTGAACCTGCAGGTAGACTCCTTTGGCTTCCGCAATGCCCTTTGTGCTCTGGCAGAGCTCCTCGAACATGGCAGGCAGGCTTCTGCTTTCAAATGCCTCGTCCGCACCGGCTGCGGTTTCCAGCAGGCTGGCGACATACTGCCTGGCCCTGTTATTGGCGGCCGTAATCTTTTCCACTAATTTCCGGCTGTGCTCAGGCAGTTCTTCATCCAAAAGAAGTTCGGCATTGCCTCCCGTCAGTGTGAGCGGGGTCTTTAAGTCATGCGCAAGTGCAGCTATTTCCGCCTCACGCTCCTGCTGAGCGGCCCACTGGGATGACAGCGATTTGTACAATGCATCTCTCATATCATCCATGGCGGCTAACGCCTGGTCGTACTCCCGAATCCCCGCTTGGGGAATTGTAAAATCAAGCTCCTGAGCACCCACTTTGCCGCTCACCTCACTGAACAGCTTCAGCCTGGAGGCAAGGTGGCCGCGGAGCCACAGGGTATTAAACATAAGACAGAGCGCCAGTGCCGCGACAAATGTGGCCAGCCACAGGTATTCGAAGGGGGGCAGCATGCCGCGCAGCACAGGATTGGCGAACTCTGCCCTGTATTGCCAGCGAAAGATTACGGTACTTCCATCCGCATAGGTGTACCGCGCGGCATTCTCTCCACAGGCAGCCTCCCGGAGACATTGAGCCAGTTTTTTCAGCTTTGCCCCCTCCGCGTTGGCTTCCAGCACTTTTCCGTCCGGGCCGAATAAAGCGTACTCTGCCAAAAAATCATCACTGGGGGAAACAAAGGTCTCCGGCTCATTCTCCAGCATCTGCTCCACCTGCTGGCCTGCAGCGACTCCCCGGTAAACAACACCGTTATTTTGAAGCCGCACCAATGTCGTAAACCATACGATACAGCATAACAGCATGCAGCCGGACATCACGACTGCAAATCGCAGAAGCACAAAAGAAAGGCTTACACAACGTTGTCTTTTCGCCATTTATAGCCCACCCCCCAGACCGTTTCTATCGAGCTTACCCCCTCGGATTTCAGCTTGACACGAATATTCCTGATGTGCTGCGCGATGGCCGAAGAATCGCCCTCGGCGTCAAACCCAAAAACCGCTTCGTATAATTGTTCTTTGGTAAACACCTGCCCGGCATGCAGTGCCAGGTGCTCACAGATGGAATATTCACCTTTGGTTAAAGACAGCGTATGTCCGCCCGCAATGACCTCCTTTGCCTGCATATCAAAACGCACACCTCCCAGGCTCAGGGTATGAGTTGGCTGGCGCACCTCCCTCCGCAGATGGGCGTTTACCCGTGCACGCAGCTCCGCAATGCTGAATGGCTTTTTAATATAATCGTCAGCGCCCAGGCCAAACCCCCGTACAAGGGCCGCGTCTTCCGATCTGGCGGTCAAAAACAGTATGGGGCAGTCCACTTCGGCGCGGATACGGCCGCAGAGAGAAAACCCATCTTCCCCGGGCATCATCACATCGAGAAGAAGCAGATCGTACAGCCTGCACCTGGCCGGGTGCACAGCGGCGGCATCTGCTTCGGTATCTACGCAGTGCCCGTCCTTTTCCAGGGCGGCACGCACCAGATCCAGCATATCCGGGTCATCATCAACAACGAAAAGTTTTGACATCGTTTATCCTCCTGTTTACTCTTGTAAGACTTTTCCTTCCCATCTGCAGAACCATAGTATAGACAAGACCAGTACAGCCGGGGACATCAGCAGCAAAGAAATAATCCCCGGAAAAACAGGCACACTTGAAAAGTCAAAATAATTCTCCAGAAACCGTACTCCCCATTCCCATGGAATGAAGGGCCAGATTTTATCACCAATCGCATTTTCAAAGAAACCGGCTGAAATTGTGCCACATATCCCTGCCAGGACAGAAATACTGGATCCAAACCGGAAAGCAAGGAGTATATGCAGTATATATAGAAATAGGTTACTGATTAAAAAAACAAAAAATATGACAAGATATGAATTAAAGTGTGTTCGTCTGCTTTCCATGAAACAGTTAGCTCCAACAAAGAAACACAGTTCATATAGTATCATACTTATGGCTGAAAGAAACAGAAGAAAGAACAATTTTCCGAGAAATACACTTCTTCGGGATTCCACTAAACCAAGCGCATTCTGAATCCCTTTCACATTCTTGTCCAGTTGAATGAGCATTGGCACGGCAATACTTACAAATATCGGATAGCATATTTGTAAAATAACGAAAAATAACCTCTCATCAGGAATGATATGGTACCCGGCAAAAGCATAATAGGCTAAAAATAATGCGGTAACCACTACGGGCAGTACGGTATGCAGCAAAAGAACCGGAGTCCGCCTGATCTTTATAAAGTTTGAAAGAAACTCCCTAATTATCATCATCTGCGATGCACCTGCTTTCTATACCAGCGGGAAAACAGGATTGTAAGAACGAACACGGCAAGCAGGGATATCAATACCAGCAGCGAGCTTTCTCCCAGATTCAGCATCAGTCTGGAATCGGATTCGGCTAATAATCCGTTTGGCAGAACTCCGAATAATGTGACCATAAACCTGGCAGGCCAGCTGTATGGGAAGCACCAAAATAAAGGGGTCAGGGAAAAGAACAGTCCCCCCAGCGCACTGGCAAATAAGTTCAGAATCACAGAACCGGCAAATCCCGCTTTTTGATCCAAAAACAGACAGAAAGGGATCTGCCATAATAAAGTGATCCACAATAAACTGTATCCCAAAATATAATATCCGGCACGTCCAATAGCAGCAGAAACACCTGACAATATGCACTCCGTGATTATCGTAATAAGAGCTAAAATCAAGGAGATAGCCAAAAGATTAAGCGCCGTCATAATTGTTTTTGAGATAAATGTCTTCTTCAAGTTAATGGGCAGGCTGTAAAGAGTACGGTAATTGTGCTTTTGATCCTTATGATTAACCAGGTGGCATAAAACCACTATGGAGAGAGAAGCAACCGGCATACACCAATTGCAGACCATGGAGCTTGAAAAACCGCCTAAACCAATCCCAATAAACAGAAAGATCATGGATATCAAAACTAAAGCTGCGGGGATAACTAACACGAGTTTTCTAAACAGGGAACGTTTGAATTTCAGGCTTTCCGCTTTCAAATATATTTCCAGCATTAAATTGCACGCTCCCTTCTGACGATATCCATAAATAACTGCTCCAAATTTTCATTTGCATCAATTCTATCCTGATACAGCAGCGCCCCATTGTGCAGAATCCCTATGTCGTCGGCTACTTGTTCAACTTCGCTTAAAATATGACTGGATATAATTACCGATATCCCGGATTCTGCAAAGGACCGGATCATTTTCCTCAATTCTTCAATACCAAAAGGGTCTAAGCCGTTCGCAGGTTCATCGAGAACCAACAACTTAGGGCGATTAAGCAGCGCCAATGCAATGCCCAGCCTTTGCTTCATTCCCAGAGAAAAATCGGATGTCTTTTTATTTTCAGTATCCAGTAAGTCCATTTTCCGCAAGACTTCTTCGCATTTATTTTCCCCAATCCCCAGAAGAGTTGCCCGCACTTTTAGGTTTTCGAATGCCGTTAAATTTTCATACAGCGGCGGGGATTCGATTAATGAACCTATATTCATCAAATCTTTTCTGGTCCACGGATGATGCTCGAATAAAATTTCACCTGAAGTCGGTCTGATGATTCCTGTAATCATTTTTAATAATGTGGATTTACCAGCACCGTTAGGTCCTAATAATCCGTATACTGTATTTTTTCTTACAGACATAGACAGGTCTTTCACCGCATAGGTATTTTTAAACTTTTTAGAGACTTGTTTTGTCCTTATTACGTACTCCTGCATCTTAACATCCTCCATCTCATCTCTGTCAACCGGTTTGTAACTTGTTTGTTCCATAGTTATATCTCCCTTTTGATTCCCGCGGCCACCGATCAGTGCCGCCATGCATACATGGACATAAGGCGGGTGGCGCGGCGGACAAAAACCCACGGCTTACGGCGGGTTTCTGACTTGATACTGCTATGGTAACAGCTAATTTTCAAGATTTTATAAAGATAGACTCTGTTTCTTCCGAAGCTGTGAGAACGAAAAAAACGATATCTCCTGCGAAGCAGTCAAATTCAGCAGTGACAGAAAGTGTAATCAAGTGTAATCAAAATATCCTGGTTTTTATGCAAAATAAAATAGCCAAAAGCCCAAGTAAACAAAGACTTTCAGCTATTCACCTTTAATGAGGAAGATGGGACCTGAACCCACACGAACGCATTGCTCACAAGATCCTTAGCCCATGTTTCCTGTACATGTTATTCCAACAGTTGCGCATTGATGACATTGTTGATGTATAGACATACCACTGAATAAACCTTAAATAATAAAAAGCCCTGCATCTGCAAGGCTTTCCATGTACTGCGGAAGATGGGACTTGAACCCACACGAGCGCATTGCTCACAAGATCCTTAGTCTTGCTCGTCTGCCAGTTCCGACACTTCCGCATTTTGTAGTGCTGTATCTCAACCGCGCTACGAATGATATCTTACTATTTATTTCCGCAAATGTCAACAGATTTTTGTAAATTTTTTGTATAATTTTGAAAATTTGTTAACGTAATCCCTCCAACCCCTGTATTTACGGGACTTGGAGGGATTACTGAATTAAAATCTTTTTATGCCATATTGCCCTCAAATTTTGGGATTCCATCAAACCCTGTCTGGAGATCTTCATCCGTAGGAATATAATCGGTCATTTCATTGTTATGGAATTTTTCATATGCAAGCATATCAAAATATCCGGTTCCAGTCAGTCCGAACAGAATGGTCTTCTCTTCTCCCGTCTCCTTGCACTTCATTGCTTCGTCAATAGCAACCTTGATTGCATGGCTGCTCTCCGGTGCAGGAAGGATGCCCTCTACCCGTGCGAACTGTTCTGCGGCCTCGAATACGGATGTCTGCTCAACAGAACGCGCCTCCATGTATCCGTCGTGGTACAGCTGTGACAGAGTGGAGCTCATTCCATGATATCTCAGGCCTCCTGCGTGGTTCGCAGATGGAATGAAGCCGCTTCCCAGAGTATACATCTTAGCCAGGGGGCAAACCATGCCTGTATCGCAGAAATCATATGCAAATACGCCACGGGTCAGGCTTGGGCAGGATGCCGGCTCAACAGCGATAAACTGATAATCAGCCTCTCCCCTGAGTTTCTCTCCCATAAACGGTGAGATCAGACCTCCCAGATTGGAACCGCCTCCGGCACATCCGATGATAACATCCGGTTTGATTCCATATTTGTCCATAGCAATCTTCGCTTCCACACCGATGATGGACTGATGGAGCAGTACCTGATTCAATACGCTTCCCAGCACATATCTGTATCCTTCCGAATGTGTTGCCACTTCCACAGCCTCGGAAATCGCGCATCCCAGGCTTCCTGAAGTGCCCGGATGCTCGGCCAGGATCTTCCTTCCGACCTCCGTTGTCTCGGATGGAGACGGTGTTACACTTGCCCCATATGTCCGCATCACTTCTCTTCTAAACGGCTTCTGTTCGTATGAGCATTTTACCATGTATACTTTACAATCCAGATCCAGATAAGAGCAAGCCATAGAGAGGGCTGTTCCCCACTGGCCTGCGCCTGTTTCTGTTGTCACACCTTTGAGGCCCTGATCCTTTGCATAAAAGGCCTGCGCAATCGCAGAATTCAGTTTATGGCTTCCACTTGTATTATTTCCCTCGAACTTATAGTAAATCTTCGCCGGAGTCTGCAGCTTCTCCTCCAGGCAGTATGCCCTGACAAGTGGAGCCGGGCGGTACATCTTATAAAAATCCCGTATTTTCTCCGGAATCTCAATATAACGGTTGTCATTATCAAGTTCCTGTTTCACCAGTTCTTCACAGAATACAACCCCCAATTCTTCAGCGGTCATAGGCTTTAAAGTCCCCGGATTCAGAAGCGGGGCCGGCTTATTCTTCATATCGGCCCTGACATTGTACCACTCCTTCGGCATCTCGCTCTCTTCCAGATAAATCTTGTAGGGAATTTTGTTTTCACTCATTTTATAAATCTCCTTTCTTTTTTTAGGGATAAGCCTTTTTATCTGCACAAAAAATACTCCTATCCCTCACAATAAATTATTGCAGGGACAAGAGTATGAATCATCAAAACTCCTGCGGTGCCACCCAGCTTGATGCGGCGAACGCATCCTCTCATGCATACTAACATATGCTGACTTTGTTAACGGAGTACTCTCTCCGGCTCACCTACTGTAACTTTCAGTTCGCCCTCAGAAGCCCATTCCCATCTGTCTTGTCCTGCCGCAATCCCACCGCCTGCAGCTCTCTGTGTGGTAAGTACAAAAGGTACTTGCTCTTCCTCATAGGTTTGATAAATACTTTACTACGGGAACTTTCAAATGTCAATACTTTTTTTAAAATCGGGATTTAGTCGGCTAGCTTTAGCCTAGTCGACGGATGGGGACGCTTCATGACAGGGAGGCCGGGGAGGTGCTGGGGCTGTATATGCCGTTGCGATATGCACCCATGCTGCTAAGTGATTCTAGAACACCCGATGCCGGATAGGCG
>NZ_CYZU01000022.1 GCF_001404335.1 Faecalicatena contorta | reverse complement strand
GATCCTCCTTCAGTGCGGTACCTACATTGTACCATGAAATATTAGATTAGGAATTCTCATTTTGACTTGTACTATTTATATTCTAGCACCATCATGACGGAAAATGGTTGATGTTTGAGCCAACAGATACAATCTTATTTAATGATTTTGTTAAATTATTGGGAATAAAAAGAAAGCCCAACAGGAAATGATGATTTTATACTTCAATTTAGTATATAAATAGGAATTTGAGGTGGAAGTATGGCATCAAGCAAAGAATATTTGGAGTTTATTTTAGGGCAGTTATCCGAATTAGAAGAAATTACATATCGTGCTATGATGGGAGAATTTATTATCTATTATCGTGGTAAGATTGTCGGCGGTATCTATGATGATAGATTGCTTGTCAAACCAGTAAAATCAGCAATTAGTTATATGTCAACAGCTCTGCATGAGTTACCCTATGAGGGAGCAAAAGAAATGTTGTTGGTAGAAGAAGTTGATAATAAGGAATTTTTGACAGGCTTGTTTCATGCTATGTATGAAGAACTACCAGCACCAAAACCGAAGAAAAAGAAGTAAGCAAATCCCAGTTTATATGACTATAGAAGATAAAAAATATAATTTGTAAGGAGATGAGACCATAATGTGCATTGAATGCTATATTGATGAAAATAGAATTACACCGTTGTTAAATCCGATAGAATGTTTACAAAATCATACACAGTATATCTGTGGGACTTGTGGACGGTGCATCTGTATTGAACATGACCCTAAGCGTGGTCTGCAAAGATGGAATTTTCCTTTCAAGTCACTAGAAATTGCAAAAATGTATTTGCGTACTGCTGATTACAGTATGAAAAAATCATGTGGTATTTATGAAATAGTAAGTGAAAATGGGAGACGTTCCTACAAAATTTTTGCAAATAATGAGGACTTACAGTTATACCTAAAAAAGAATAAAGGTAAAACCTGTAAAGATACAAAGCCTATTTTTGCTGTTGAAGAATATAAAGAATATGCAAATACACAAATACGAAAATTGACTTCTAACGAAATACAGAAATATATGTCAGAGCGATAACTTCCAGTTTGTAAAAGTCAATAAATCCAAAGATAAATTTGAAGTTAGGAGACTGGTACTATGAAAGGATTTGAACGTAAAAACCAATTATTTTCTCTTTGCGGATTGAATTGCGGATTATGCCCTATGCTTTTGGGAAATTACTGTGGCGGTTGTGGCAATGGTAATCAATCATGCAGAATTGCGAAATGTAGTCTTGAACATGGAAAGATTGAATATTGCTATGAATGCAGACAATATCCATGCGAAAAATATCAACACATTGATGATTATGATTCTTTCATCACGCATAAACGGCGAAAAGCAGATTTAGAAAGAGCAAAAAACATAGGCATTGAGCAATATAATCTTGAACAGCAGGAAAAAACACAAATTCTTTCTTACTTACTTTCTAACTATAATGACGGGCGTAGAAAGACTTTCTTTTGTGTGGCAGTTAATTTATTAGATCTTTCAGAATTGCAAGAAGCAATGAAACAAATACAATCCAATGACGAATTGTCCTTACTACCATTTAAGGCACAATGCTTGTATGTGGTAGAGGTGTTTCGGAAGATTGCTGAAAGGAGAAATATAAAACTGAAACTTATCAAAAAAAAGTGATTTTCAAATTTGAAATTGTAACAAAGATTATTTATATAACGAACGGAGGTATAACTTTGGAAACAGTAGAGTTAAGATTTCAATATACTCAAAGTGAATATATAAAAGCAGAAAGGCAATATTTAATTTCTAGTAAAACTATACATAAATATGATATTGCTTTAGTCGCTGTATTTTTGTTGCTGTCAGTCATTTATATGCTGTTCTCCTCTTTTAGCGTATTTAGTATTTTAATATTTGGATTGATAATTGTTGTAACTGCATTGGGAAGCTATTTATATATCCTAATGCCTATACTGAAATTCAAACAAACTGCAAAATATCATGAGGAATATACGCTGGTATTTTCTAAGGAAAACATTAAATTTAAAACACAAAGCATTGACTCAGAAGTGAAGTGGGACATCTACTCTGCACTATGGGAAAGCCATGATTTTTATTACTTAATTCAAGCACCACGATTATATACGTTAATTCCCAAAAGAGTTTTTAAAGACCTAAACGAAAAACAGCTATTTGAAGAAATTGCACAATCAAGAGTTAAAACAACAAAGCACGTATAATGAACATACCCTACAATGTAACAACTTCATATTCATACACACAAAGCGGTTAGTCTTTTAAGATTGACTGCTTTTTTCATACTTAAATTTAAGATTGGAGTGATTGATTTATGCGAATGATTTTGAATAAAGGACACCGTATCAGAGCCAGCGACAAGCACCTTGTCTACCATTTTTCCATAGGGACGCTTCTGTTTGTATTCGTGGTAGTTCTTCTGCTACTGAATATGAAACAGCTCATGCGTACTGATTGGGAGCATATCAGCTTGTTAGAGAACGGCTTGACGCTTTCCCCTTACAACTTCATAACCATACTGATAGCGACTGGTGTTTGTGCATTGGTCGCTTTTTGGTATTACCGCTTCTGCCATGACAGTTTCAAGAAGCTACTGCACCGTCAAAAGCTGGCAAGAATGATACTGGAAAACAAGTGGTATGAAGCCGATACTGTACAAGACGGCGGTTTTTTTACTGACCTGCAAAGCAGATCAAGGGAAAAAATCGTCTGGTTTCCAAAGATTTACTATCAAATGGAAAAAGGATTGCTTCATATCCGCTGTGAAATTACGCTGGGGAAATATCAAGACCAGCTCTTACGATTAGAGGATAAATTGGAAAGTGGCTTGTATTGTGAACTGACCGACAAGACCTTACATGACGGCTATATCGAATATACACTGCTTTATGATATGATAGCGAACCGCATTACC
Source organism: Faecalicatena contorta (assembly GCF_001404335.1). Lineage (GTDB taxonomy): Bacteria > Bacillota > Clostridia > Lachnospirales > Lachnospiraceae > Faecalicatena > Faecalicatena contortus_B. The sequence goes on along the minus strand of NZ_CYZU01000022.1, from coordinate 79,820 downwards.
ATTGACGAAGTGAAAGCAGAAAACGGCTGTCTTAGACTGATGAAAAATCTTGTATGGGAATATGACGCACTTCCTCACGCTCTGATTGCTGGTGGAACTGGTGGCGGTAAAACGTATTTTCTGCTGACGCTTATTGAAGCTCTGCTACATACGAACGCTATTCTTTACATCTTAGACCCGAAGAACGCTGACCTTGCAGACTTAGGTACAGTTATGGGAAATGTATATCACACCAAAGAAGAAATGATTGATTGCGTCAATGCCTTTTATGAGGGCATGGTACAAAGAAGCGAAGAAATGAAGCAACACCCGAACTATAAGACGGGCGAAAACTACGCCTATCTGGGACTGCCCCCCTGTTTTCTTATCTTTGATGAATATGTGGCGTTTTTTGAAATGCTGGGGACAAAGGAAAGCGTAAGTTTACTTAGCCAGTTAAAGAAAATCGTTATGTTAGGACGACAAGCAGGCTATTTTCTGATTGTTGCCTGCCAGCGTCCAGACGCAAAATATTTCTCGGACGGTATCAGAGATAATTTCAATTTCCGTGTAGGGTTGGGACGTATCAGCGAATTAGGTTACGGTATGCTGTTTGGTTCTGATGTGAAAAAACAGTTTTTCCAGAAGCGTATCAAAGGGCGTGGCTATTGCGATGTGGGAACAAGCGTCATAAGTGAATTTTACACGCCTTTAGTCCCGAAAGGATATGATTTTTTGCAGAACATAGGTTCTCTTACATATGCAAGGCAGGACGGGACGGCGACGTGCGAAGCGAAAGGCGACGGCACGGACTAGCCGTTGCTGGTGTGGCGGTAGCCACGCCAGCAGATACAAGCCCCTCATTATCTAACAGAGGGGCACAATTACGCTGGAAACTGGTTCAAAAACCTTTGAAAGTCCGCTAGTTATTAGGGTTTTCTCTATTTTCAGCCATTTGTGATAATCGCTTGAAATTATCACAAAATCACAAAAATATCACGATTGGGGGTATGACAACTGAATGATACTGATTTTCTCAACGCCTTGAAAGCAAAACGCAATGATTATGGCGTATCGCAGACAAGGCTTGCAATCATGGCTGGTATCAGCCGTGAACATCTAAGCCGTATCGAAGCTGGCAAGGTAGCACTGACCGAGGACATGAAGCACAAACTACTGGAAGCTGTGGAAAAATTCAATCCCGAAGCTCCCATGTTCCTGCTCTTTGATTATGTGCGTATCCGATTTCCCACACTGGATATACAGCACGTTATCAAGGACATTCTAAAGCTGAATGTAGACTATATGCTTCACGAAGATTTCGGGCATTACAAGTACACCGAGCATTACTATATCGGGGACGTGTTCGTTTATACTTCACAAGACAAGGAAAAAGGTGTCCTGCTGGAACTGAAAGGCAAAGGCTGTCGCCAGTTTGAAAGCTACCTGCTGGCACAGGAGCGAAGCTGGTATGACTTCCTCATGGACGCATTAGTTAATGGCGGTGTGATGAAGCGTATCGACCTAGCTATCAACGACAGAACGGGCTTACTGGATATTCCAGAACTGATAGAGAAATGCAAGAACGAGGAATGTATTTCTAAATTTCGTTCTTTCAAGAACTATGGTTCTGGGGAGCTGGTAAAGCACAACGAAGTCAACAAGGACGGCATGGGACACACGCTTTATATTGGTTCATTTACCAGTGAAGTCTACTTCTGTGTCTATGAAAAGAATTATGAACAATCCTCAAAATTGGGAATACCGATTGAGGAAGTCCCCATTAAAAACCGATTTGAGATACGTCTGAAAAATGAACGTGCCTACTATGCCGTGAGAGAACTGCTGACCCACTACGACGCAGAGCTGACGGCATTTTCTATTATCAACCAGTATATCCGCTTTGCCGATAAGGAAGTAGGCAAACGAAAAAGTGACTGGAAAACAAATGCACGCTGGTCTTGGTTCATTGGTGAGGGGCGACCGCCCGTGAAGCTGACGACAAAGCCAGAGCCTTATACTCTGCAAAGAACGCTGAACTGGCTACAAAGGCAGGTTGCCCCGACTTTGAAAATGCTGAAACAGATAGACGCAGGCAATCAGACCGACTATCTCAAAACTATTGAACAGCAGGCAAAACTGACGGACAAGCACAAGCAGATCGTGAAGCAACAGACGGCTTCGGTGGATGAACTGATAAAACAAGAAAAGGAGTGATTGATGATGATATGGGAATTGATTAAGGACTTACTGCTGGTATCACTTGGCATGGGTATCGGCGTGGTTCTGATGTGTATTATGAGTGTCGGAAAGGAAGCTGACCGACACATTATTGAATTAAAGGAAAGCGAGGAAAAATAAATGAATTTCGGGCAAAATTTATATACATGGTTTTTAAGCAACGCCCAGAGCTTAGTGCTTATGGCGATTGTGGTTATTGGTATTTACTTAGGGTTTAAACGTGAGTTTTCAAAACTTATCGGCTTCTTGGTGGTTGCCTTAGTTGCTGTTGGATTGGTATTCAATGCAGGCGGTGTCAAAGATGTACTCTTAGAGCTGTTCAATAAGATTATCGGAGCATAATAAATAGTGCTAACCAGCTTTAACAATGTTATAATTTACATATAAGATATTGGAAGGGTGGGTTAAAAATATGGCAAAAGATAATGCTTCAATTTTCCTAAAAGATACGTTTATGAAAACTGTAAAAAATAGAATTGAAGAAGCGGAAACGGAAGCTGAAGCTAAAGAAGTCATAGAAAAATTAGAAAAAATTGATTTGAGTGACTTATTTAAAGAAATGCTTTTCAAAATGGCTGATGATACTACTCAATATATGAAAAAAACAATGTATGAAGAGGTCATGGCTTTTAGGGCAGGAGAAGAGGAATTTATAGTCAGACAAGAACAAAAATGGTATAGAGGCTTTGTCGCTTCAGAAGCAATGTATATTATGACATTAGAAGTTGCTGAGTCCTATGTCCAGTATGTCAACGATTTAAGTATTGAAGAAAAAATTCAAAATAATAACACTTTTTTGGCTATGCTACATATCCATGGACGAGCTTTACAAGAATTTCTTGAAATTATTACCCTTATGAAAAATGGATTTGCAGATGGTGCATATGCTAGGTGGCGTTCTATGTATGAACTCTCCATAATAGCTTCATTTATAACAGAAAATGGAGAAAATGTTGCAAAAGCATTTATTGAAGCTAGCGAAACGGACGATAGATATGAATGGGCACGAGCAAGTGATTTGTTTTCTTCTAAAAAAAGATATATAAGTTTTAATGATATTCAAACTCATTGCGATATGAATACCAAAGTCTGGAGAAAACAATATGACTTAGCGAATAAAACTGTTCATGCTTCACCACAGGGAACATTTGCACGTTTAGGTAATATGAAGACAGAAAATATTATTCCCGTTGGCAGAAGTGATTACGGAATTACAACACCTGCAGAACATTCAGCCATATCTTTAGCACAGATTACAAGTATGTTTTTAAATATTTTTCCTTATGGAGATGGCATTGTCGCAATAAAAAATATAAATAATTGGATTGATGTCGTTCGAGAAATATATTTTAAAACGCATGATGAAGTTTTTCCAGAAGCTCCACCTCTTTGGAACAATGATTTGGAAAAATTTGGAGATTATGAATAAACATAATTAAGCGGTTACTCCATTGGAGATTAACCGCTTTTTCTATACTCAAATTTAAGATTAGAGTGATTGCTTGAAAGATATATTTTCGGATATGCAGGCAAGGATTGGTTGTACCTACATTTCAGATTTACCACATCATAAACGTATGGTGTGGCAGGAAATGAAGCAACTGAACCTTGCCGATTATCCGCAGAAACAATTAGAAGATTTTGCAGGCTATGTCTTTGGTGTCCCTTACACTAGCATAGCTGAAGCATGAAAGAAAGGACGTGAAAACCTATGAATGAAATGCGTGTCTGTATCGAAAGCCGACTACACACTTCTGAAGAAATCCGTTCCGCATGGTTCACACTTCCCATTGACGAGGAAGAACTGGAAGAACAGATAGGCGTTCCTATCGACAGTGAAGATTACCGTATCACAGAAATGGAACTGTCTTTTGCTGATGAAGTCGGCGAAGATACGACTATTGAAAAGCTGAATGACCTTTACCATACCTTTGAAAGTCTGCCACTTGATTTACAAGAGGACTACGGGGAACTGATGTGTTACTTTACCAGCCTTGACGAACTGCACCAGCACCGCCATGACGTGATACATTATTCATGGTGTAAAAACATGGCTGATGTGGCAAGGCATTTGTTGGACAATGACCCTGCTTTTTCTGCCATTGAGGAACGCCTGACCCGTTACTTTGATTACGATGCCTACGGACAGTATCTTGATGATAATGGAAAATTTATAGAAACAGACCACGGTATCTATGAACTGCCGTAGAAATGGGGTGTTGCTATGGTAGAGGATATGCGTGTATATATCGCTAATCTTGGGAAATACAATGAGGGGTATCTGGTCGGCGACTGGTTCTCTTTTCCGATTGATGAAGAAGATGTTGCCGAGCGTATCGGCTTGAATGAACGATACGAAGAATACGCCGTACATGATACGGAAAACTTTCCCATTGAGATTGGCGAATATATCTCGATTGAAGAACTCAATGAAATGTTTGAAATGATTGAAGAATTACCCGACTACATCACGGACGAGCTGGACGAGTTTATCTCTCATTACGGCAGTCTGGAAGAAGTGTACGACCATAAGGACGACGTGTATTGCTATTCCGATTGTGAAACCATGACCGACGTTGCTTATTACTTCATAGATGAAATGCAGATGTTAGGGGAAATCCCCCCACAGTTACAGAACTATATCGACTATGAAGCATACGGCAGGGATTTATCCTTTGAGGGAACTTTTATTGAAACAAGCTACGGTATGTGTGAAATACTGTGGTAAGAAGCTGGAAGATCAGCGACAAGCATTGTTGCTTCTGACAGCTTTTTCTATTGGGGACAGTCTGAAAAACGGCTGTCCTTTTCTATTATGTGAAATCTCATAAAGAGATACCACTATGCCGTGAAGAACACGGCAGGAATAAAGAAAGGAGTTGAAACGAAAACATGAAAAAGATTAAAAGCTATACGGGTATCTGGAACGTGGAAAAAGTCTTGTATGCAATCAATGATTTTAACCTGCCCTTTCCCGTTACCTTTACACAGATTACATGGTTTGTGATAACCGAGTTTATCATCATTCTGTTTGGGGACTTACCGCCCTTATCCATGATTGAGGGGGCATTTCTGAAATATTTCGGTATTCCCGTAGCTCTTACATGGTTCATGTCGCAAAAGACCTTTGACGGCAAGAAGCCTTACAGTTTTCTAAAGTCCATGATTACCTACGGGCTTCGACCAAAGACCACTTATGCAGGAAAAGCCGTGAAACTGGATAAGCAGGTATTACATGAAACTATCACGGCAGTAAGGAGTGTGAGCTATGTTCCCGATTAAATATATCGACAATAACCTTGTCTGGAACAAGGACAATGAGGTATTCGCCTACTATGAGCTGATACCTTACAATTACAGTTTTCTATCTGCTGAACAGAAATTCATTGTGCATGACAGCTTCCGACAGCTTATCGCACAGTCCCGTGAGGGCAAGATACACGCCTTGCAGATTGCCACGGAAAGCTCAATCCAAAGCATACAAGAACAGTCAAAAAAGCTGGTAATGGGGCGATTGAAAGACGTTGCCTATCAGAAGATAGACGAGCAGACCGAAGCGTTAGTAAGCATGATTGGGGATAATCAAGTAGACTACCGCTTTTTTCTTGGCTTCAAGCTCATGGTAACGGAAGAACAATTTAATTTGAAGAACATTAAAAAATCGGCGTGGCTGACATTCAAGGAGTTTATCCATGAAGTGAACCATACGCTGATGAATGACTTTGTATCTATGCCGAATGATGAAATCAACCGTTACATGAAAATGGAAAAGCTGTTAGAAAACAAAATCAGCCGACGCTTCAAAGTAAGACGCTTAGATAAAAACGACTTCGGCTATCTGATTGAACACATCTACGGCAGGGACGGTGTCGCCTATGAAGATTATGAGTATTCGCTACCAAAGAAGAAACTGAAAAAGGAAACGCTGATAAAGCATTATGACTTGATACGTCCGACCCGTTGCCTTGTGGAAGAAAACCAGCGACATTTACGCTTGGAACATGAGGACAGCGAAAGCTACGTTTCCTGCTTTACCGTCAATGCGATTGTCGGCGAGCTTGATTTTCCGTCCAGCGAAATCTTCTATTTTCAGCAACAGCAGTTTACCTTTCCCGTTGATACCAGCATGAATGTAGAAATTGTGGAGAACCGAAAAGCGTTATCGACAGTAAGAAATAAAAAGAAAGAGTTAAAAGATTTAGACAATCACGCCTATCAGTCTGGCAGTGAAACCAGTTCAAATGTAGTGGACGCACTAGACAATGTGGACGAGCTGGAAATGGATTTAGACCAGTCCAAAGAAAGTATGTATAAGCTCTCTTATGTTATCCGTGTATCTGCTCCCGACCTTGACGAACTGAAACGACGCTGTGATGAAGTCAAGGACTTCTACGACGATTTGAACGTCAAGCTGGTACGTCCTGCTGGCGATATGTTGGGGCTTCATTCTGAATTTTTACCAGCCAGCAAGCGATACATCAATGACTATGTGCAGTATGTAAAATCCGACTTCTTAGCAGGACTTGGCTTTGGAGCGACACAGCAGTTAGGGGAAAATACGGGTATCTATATAGGCTATTCCGTTGATACGGGACGCAATGTATATTTACAGCCGTCCCTTGCCAGTCAAGGTGTAAAAGGAACGGTTACAAATGCTCTGGCTTCTGCCTTTGTTGGAAGTCTTGGCGGTGGAAAATCATTCTGTAACAATCTGCTTGTTTATTATTCTGTGCTGTTTGGCGGTCAGGCGGTCATCTTAGACCCGAAAAGTGAACGTGGCAACTGGAAAGAAACCTTGCCAGAAATCGCCCATGAAATCAATATCGTAAACCTTACCAGCGACAGAGAAAACGCAGGACTTCTTGACCCATTCGTGATTATGAAGAATGTCAAAGACGCTGAAAGTCTGGCAATCGACATTCTCGCATTCCTTACGGGGATCTCATCGAGGGACGGCGAGAAGTTCCCCGTACTTAGAAAGGCGGTGCGTGCCGTTACCCAAAGCGACCAGCGAGGATTGCTCCATGTGATTGAGGAATTAAGAAAGGAAGATACGCCTATCTCACGCAACATTGCCGACCATATCGACAGCTTCACGGACTACGATTTTGCACATCTGCTGTTTTCAGACGGTACGGTGGAAAATGCAATCAGTTTAGATAACCAGCTCAATATCATTCAAGTAGCTGACTTAGTGCTACCCGATAAAGACACCACCTTTGAGGAATACACGACCATTGAACTATTGTCTGTTTCCATGCTGATTGTAATTAGTACCTTTGCCTTAGATTTTATCCATTCGGACAGAAGTATTTTCAAGATTGTAGACCTTGACGAAGCGTGGGCGTTCTTAAATGTGGCACAAGGCGAAACGCTCTCTAACAAGCTGGTTCGTGCTGGTCGTGCCATGCAGGCAGGCGTATATTTTGTAACACAGTCTTCGGGGGACGTGTCAAAGGAAAGTCTGAAAAACAATATCGGTTTAAAATTCGCTTTCCGTAGTACCGACATCAACGAGATTAAGCAGACCCTTGAATTTTTCAGCATTGACAAAGAGGACGAGAACAACCAGAAGCGACTTCGTGATTTGGAAAACGGGCAATGCCTATTACAAGATTTATACGGACGTGTGGGCGTGGTGCAGATACACCCAGTCTTTGAAGAATTACTGCACGCCTTTGATACCAGACCGCCGATACAGAGAAATGAGGTGGAGTGATGAAAGAAAGGATAAAAAGTGCGTTCACAAGAAAAAAGATACTTCACGTTCTCAAAATGGCTCTGTTCGTCGTGGCACTGTCCCTTATCCTGCTTTCACTCTTGGGAACGGTGGTACACGCAACGGGACTTGTGGACGACACTGTCAATACCGAAAACCTTTATTCAAAATATCCGCTGTCGAATTATCAGCTTGATTTCTATGTGGATAATAGCTGGTCGTGGCTTCCGTGGAACTGGCTGGACGGGATTGGAAAAAGTGTGCAATATGGGCTTTACTGCATTACAAATTTCGTCTGGACTATCAGCTTGTATTTAAGCAATGCTACGGGGTATGTGGTGCAGGAAGCCTACAAGCTGGATTTTATCAACGATATGGCAGACAGTATCGGCAAAAGCATACAGACCCTTGCAGGGGTTACCGAAAACGGCTTTTCTACTTCTGGATTTTATGTGGGATTTCTACTTCTGATTATCTTAGTAGTGGGTATTTATGTTGCCTATACGGGACTGATAAAAAGGGAAACCAGCAAGGCACTTCACGCCGTTATCAACTTTGTAGTGGTGTTTCTTTTATCTGCTTCCTTTATTGCCTACGCTCCTGACTACATCAAGAAAATAAATGACTTTTCATCAGACATCAGCACCGCTTCACTGGACTTGGGAACAAAAATCATGCTTCCCGACAGCGACAGCAAGGGCAAGGATAGCGTGGACTTAATAAGGGACAGCCTATTTTCCATACAAGTACAACAGCCGTGGCTACTGCTTCAATTCGGTAATTCCGATATAGAGGAAATCGGTTCTGACCGTGTGGAAGCTCTGGTATCGGCAAGCCCAGAGGACGAGGACGGCGAAATAAGGGAAAATGTCGTCAAGACCGAGATTGAGGACAATGACAACAACAATCTGACGATACCGCAGGTCGTGAACCGTTTAGGTATGGTGTTCTTCCTGCTTATCTTCAACTTAGGAATAACCATATTTGTATTCTTGCTTACGGGCATGATGTTATTTAGCCAGATACTTTTTATCATTTTCGCAATGTTTTTGCCTATCAGTTTTCTACTTTCCATGATACCGAGCTATGAAAGTATGGCAAAGCAGGCAATCGTCCGTGTGTTCAATACCATTATGACAAGGGCTGGTATTACGCTGATTGTAACGGTAGCCTTTAGTATTTCCAGTATGTTCTACAACATATCGACGGACTACCCGTTCTTTATGGTGGCGTTCTTGCAGATAGTGTGTTTTGCAGGTATCTACATGAAGCTGGGCGATTTAATGAGTATGTTCTCTTTAAACGCTGGCGACAGTCAAAGCATGGGACGGAGAATATTCCGCAGACCGTATCTGTTCATGCGACATAGGGCTAGACGTATGGAACATAGGCTTGCAAGAGCTGTTAGTGCTGGTGGTGTCGCTGGTGCGGTGGCTGGTGGTGTCGTTGTCGGTTCAAAATCTACACGCCAGAATGGAACAAAGAACAATCGTGGAAATACAAGCTCCAGCATGGGGCAGAAAGCAGGTTCAGCCGTGGGAGCTGTCCTTGATACAAAGAATAAGGTCAAGGACAAGGCAACTGCTGTCAAAGAAAATATCAAAGATATGCCGACACAGACCGCTTATGCGGTTCATTCTGCCAAAGAAAAGGCAAAGTCCAGTGTGTCCGACTTCAAGCGTGGTGTGGTGCAGGAACAAGAAAACCGCCAGTCTGGACGTTTCGAGAAACAACAGCTACACAGACAGAATATCGCTGACAAGCGTATGGAGCTTCAAAAGGCACAAGAAGCAAGGCAGGCAGGTAAGAAAACGGACGGATCAGCGACAAGCGGAGCTACCCGTCCCCATGAAAGACCAGCGACTACTTCTAAGGTCAATGTGGAAAAACAGCAGGAAGTCAAACGCCCTGCCACAGCTTCTACGGTTAAGAATAATGAAGTCAAAACAAATGTTGTCAAGGAACGTCCGCTATCTTCTGGTGGTTCATCAGCAAAGACCGTCAATCAAGAAACCATAAGACAGAATTACAAGGCTGACCGTGTTACGAAAACAACCGTTCAGAAGCATACACAGCAGAATACCGAAAAGAACAAACGAACCTTATTCAAGAAAGGACAAAAGAAGAAATGAAACTAAGACATATCGCTATCATTGGCAGTCTGTTTCCTATCCTCTTTTCTATTGTATTATTCTTTGGGGTTCTGATTAGTGCCGAGGACGACGACGGGGGCAACGGTTATTCCTCTAATTACGTTGGTATGAACCTATCTGCCGAAGTCTTGAAACATCAGCCTATGGTAGAAAAGTATGCCAGAGAAAACGGCATTTCCGAGTATGTCAATGTGTTGCTGGCAATCATACAAGTGGAAAGTGGCGGTACAGCCGAGGACGTTATGCAAAGTTCTGAAAGTCTGGGACTACCGCCCAACTCATTAGATACAGAAAGCTCAATCAAGCAGGGGTGTAAATATTTTGCGTCCCTGCTTTCTTCCTGCAAAAATCAAGGTATCAGTGATATAAATGTCGTGATACAGTCCTATAACTATGGCGGTGGCTATGTGGGATATGTGGCAGGAAATGGAAAAAAGCATACATTCAATCTTGCGGAAAACTTCGCAAGGGATAAGTCGGGCGGTCAGAAAGTAATCTATACGAACCCTATCGCTGTGGCAAAGAACGGGGGCTGGCGTTATGGCTATGGAAATATGTTTTATGTGGAGCTTGTGAACCAGTATCTTGTTGTCAATCAAGTATCGGGCGAACTGGCACAAAGGATAATGAATGAAGCGTTGAAGTATCAAGGTTGGAAATACGTGTATGGGGGCAGTAACCCAAACACTTCTTTTGATTGTAGCGGACTGACCCAGTGGTGTTATGGCAAGGCTGGTATCTCTTTACCGAGAACCGCACAAATGCAGTATGACGCAACACAGCATATCCCACTATCGCAGGCAAAGGCTGGCGATTTGGTCTTTTTCCACAGTACCTACAATGCAGGAAGCTATGTAACCCATGTCGGTATCTATGTAGGAAATAATCAGATGTATCATGCAGGCGATCCTATCGGATATACCGACCTTAATAATTCGTATTGGCAACAGCACTTGATTGGTGCTGGAAGAATAAAACAGTAGAAAGGATTGGAAACCATGTTTAAAAAGAAAGAAAAACCAGTAAAAGAAAAAAAGGTGCGTACTGTCAAGGTAGGCACACATAAGAAATCTGTGATTGCATTATGGGTGGTACTTATTGCCAGCGTATCATTTGGTGTGTATAAGAACTTTACCGCTATTGATATGCACACGGTACATGAAACAGAAACAATACAGCTAAGACTAAATGACACCAACGGGATTGAAAATTTCGTGAAAAATTTCTGTAAGTCCTACTATACATGGGATAACAGCAAGGAAGCTATCGAAGCAAGGATGCAGGCAATCAGCAACTATCTGACAAAGGAGTTGCAGGACTTAAACCTTGATACCATAAGAACCGATATACCGACCAGCTCCGTTGTTACAAATGTGCTGATTTGGGATATAGAACAGTCTGGAACGGACGATTTTATCGCTACCTACGAAGTAGATCAGCAGATAAAAGAGGGAGAACAGACAACGAATGTCAAAGCAACCTATACCGTAAAAGTCCATGTGGACGCTGACGGGGATATGGTAATCATTCAGAACCCGACACTTGCACCAGCGGTTGAGAAATCCGATTATGAACCAAAGGCACACGAAGCAGACGCAAGCGTGGACGCTGATACTGTGAATGACGCTACGGCATTTTTAGAAACATTCTTTAAGCTATACCCGACAGCAACGGAAAAAGAACTTTCCTACTATGTAGCTGGCAATGTGCTTGAACCTATCGGCAGGGACTACCTCTATTCTGAATTAGTCAATCCCGTGTTTACGGCTGACGGGGATAATGTGAAAGTCAAGGTTGCCGTGAAATTCATAGACAATCAGACAAAGGCAATGCAGGTATCACAGTTTGAACTTGTGCTACATAAGGATAGCAACTGGAAAATTATTATGTAAGATATTTTGTTGGCAGGCTCTATTTTCGGATTTAGTCTGCCTTTTCTGTAGCAAATGTGCTGCACTAACAAGCGATTTCATTGTATTTTAAGCAATTAAATCTTTCTTGACAATTTTATCTTAAATCATATATTTATGGATATTGACTTTCTGCTTACAATAAGTTATTATATGACTATAAAACCAAATCAGTCATATAGGAGGTATGTGGTATGTATAAAGAAGTTGGTATTTCTTCAAATAATGTTCCGATAACACTTTCTATCTGGTATACAGAAAGAAGTAGTCCTACCATTGTTTTTTTGCCGGGTACTATGTCACACCCTCTCATGTATGAGAATTTTCTATGTGGTTTGAGTGAAAGAGGATTTAATATAATAGGCATTCACTATCTTTCACACGGAAAAAGCCCTAAAATCAAAAAAAATTATACAATGGAAGATTTGCTGCATAATGTATATGACGCAACGACTTACGGAATAGAAAATTTTGGTGAAAACATAGCTGTCATGGGTTCCAGTCAAGGTGGGATTTTAGCTGCAATGGCGGCGGGTAGGGACACAAGGTTAAAAGCCGTTTTTCCACATAATATCATGCTGACTACATTAAAAGAAACTATGAGCTTAACAAAATATCCCGCATGGTCACACCGTTTTATGGGGCTGATACAGTTGGGCTTTCGTGTAGGTGGAAAATTGCTGCCTAACTATAAGGTTCCAGGAGACGCTTATTTAGACTATGACAGAGTATTTTATAGTGAACAGGCAAAACAAGATTGCTTAAATGACCCTATGCTTTTACCCTATTATCCTTTAAGATTTGTCGCCAGCTTATTTAATGCTGACTTATCGTGCTTGGAGAATGGGGCTATACAATGTCCTGTTATTTTAATTACTGCCAAAGGCGATCCGCTTTTTAGCTTTGATTATACCAACAAAGTATTTGATTTAATTCATGTACCGAAAAAGGAATTACTTACTTTAGAGCTTAATCGTCACATGATTTTTAATGAGGACACGGACACTACAATAAACGCATTGGAAGCTACCTTGCATAAATATCTTGGATAGTATATTGATTATATAATCAGTAAATGTTATACTTTTCATGACGATAAAAACATTTTAGTCATAAGGGGGTTATGAGTTTGCCACGATTTACGGAACAAGAAAAAGAAATCATAAACAGTAAACTTTTGATAGAGGGAGAAAAGCTGTTTTCATTACACGGCTTAAAAAAAGTAACAGTTGATGATTTAGCAGCTGCTGTAAACATATCAAAAGGTTCATTCTATGCTTTTTATCCCAGTAAAGAACATCTATATGTGGAAATCAATTTTCGCTTACAAAAAGAGTTATTTACAAGTATAGAAACAACCGTTAAAAAGAAAAAGTATAAGAACCATAGAGATTTAGCAAAGGACGTTATCATGCTAAGTTTAACGGGGGTGATTACTTCGCCTATTCTTTCACAGATTGATTTATCTTTAATGGACTATCTGCAAAGAAAAATATCGTCAGATATTTTTGAGAATCATATGTACAGTGATATTCGTATATTGGAGATACTGGAAGGTTTAGGGGTTGTATTTTTGGTTCCGCATACGGTTATCATAAAATCCCTGTATTCTGTTTTATCCTGTTTGGAACAATTCAAAGAGGACGAAGAATTGAATATGATACAAAATCTTTTAGTGAATGGTATTATTCAGCAAGTAGTAGCAGAGTAATAATTTTGTTTGGTTATTTGACAAGCAAGTGGCCAAACAAATTTTTTACAGTTTATATGACTATATATCTATAAACGTCATAAAGTTAAAGGAGGAAAGAATAATGATTGATGTAAAAAAACTGTATTTTAGCTATACTGACAAACCGTTTGTTGAGAATGTAAGTTTCCATGTTGGGAGAGGAGAAATTTTCGGTTTTTTAGGACCCTCTGGTGCTGGGAAATCAACTATTCAAAAAATTTTAACTGGGCTTAATACAAGTTATAAAGGCAGCGTAAAAGTTGCAGGTACAGAAATAAGGGAGCATACAAATCGGTTTTATGAAAATATTGGAGTAGACTTTGAATTTTCAACCTGCTACGAGAAATTCACAGCACGACAAAATCTCGCCTATTTTGCTTCTCTATATGACAAGCAACCTCGGTCTATTGATGAATTATTGCATATGGTAGGCTTAGAAAATGATGGGGACAAAAAAGTTGCTGACTTTTCCAAAGGTATGCGTTCTCGCTTGAATTTCATTAAAGCGTTAGTCCATGACCCTGATATATTATTCCTTGATGAACCTACAAGCGGTCTTGACCCTACAAATAATCGTTTAATGAAAGATATTATTCTTGCGGAAAAGAAACGCGGAAAAACGATTATCATTACTACTCACAATATGTTTGACGCAACAGAGCTATGTGACCAAGTAGCCTTTATTGTTGCCGGAAAAGTCAGTGCATTGGATAGCCCGCATAATTTGATTATGTCAAGGGGAGCTGCCAAAATACACTATACCTACTATGATAAAGGCGAGAAAACCGGAGAATGTCTGCTTGATAGAACCACAGAAGATAAGTTGTTAAAAAGTTTAATTTCCGAAAACCGTTTGCTTTCTATTCATAGTAGTGAGCCTACATTAAATGATATTTTTGTTGATATTACAGGGAGGACACTTCAATGAGATTGGGACGTTTAATTTGTGGTGATATACATTTCCAATGGAAATATGGTTTCTATTTTATCTACTTTATATTAACAGTTTTATATGTGTGTGGGATTGCCGCTTTGACGGGACATTGGAAAACGGATATTGCTTCTATCATGATATACTCTGACCCAGCAGCAATGGGATTGTTTTTTATGGGAGCGATTGTCCTCTTGGAAAAAAGTCAAAAGGTGTTAAATGCTATGGTAGTATCGCCTGTAAAAGTATCGGAGTACATACTTTCAAAAACAGTTGCGTTAATTGCCATATCTACGGTAATTGCAATGATATTAGGATTCGTTTCCGGTAGCAATCAGTTACTTAGTATCGCAGTTGGTACAGCTTTGACATCAGCAATCTTTACTATGCTTGGCATTATTGCGGCTACAAAAATTTCAAACTTGAACCAATTTCTCATTGTGATTATGTCGATAGAAATTGTTTGCTTTGTTCCACCTATCGTTGGTCTGTTTGTAAAGTTACCAGATATATTCCGCTTTTTTCCGTTCACAGCTTGCATGAACCTCATAACTGGAAAAAGCATTTTACTATCGTTTGATATGGTACTTGTAATTGCTACGTTGATTATCCTCTACATAGTTGCGCGACATACAGTTAAGCATATGTGGAGAAGTTTGGGAGGTGTAAAGCTATGAAAAGGATATTATCCAGTACCATACAGGTATTTAAGCAAATTAAGAGCGACCCTATGATGTTTGCAGCTTGTTTTACGCCTTTTGTCATGGGAGCTTTGATTAAATTCGGTATTCCCTTTCTTGAAAGAATAACAGATTTTTCTTTGCAAGCATACTATCCGATCTTTGATTTATTACTTTCTATCATGGCTCCTGTATTGCTCTGCTTTGCATTTGCAATGATTACATTAGAGGAAATCGACGATAAAGTGTCACGGTACTTTTCGATTACCCCTCTTGGTAAGTCGGGGTATCTCTTTACAAGGTTGGGAGTACCCTCAATTATTTCGGCGGTCATCGCTTTTATTGTACTGTTACTTTTTTCATTAGAAAAGTTGTCCATTGGAATGACAATATGTTTGGCGCTTCTCGGCTCAGTACAGGCAATTATTGTTTCACTTATGATTATCACATTATCAAGCAATAAATTAGAGGGTATACCTGACAGCAGAGGTATCTTGAGAAGTCTTCATTGCTTAAGAAATCTTGGATATCTGAAGGAAATTGTCATTCTGGTATCAACTGCCACTCCGAAGGAATATTTGAATTATTTGGAGGAAAGGCATTACCCATATATTGTGTCAGGAAATGATCATGTGGACTATGAAAAAGCCTTTCAGATCCTGCATGAGCAATATGGGTGTAAATACATGCGGACAGACAGTGGCGGTGGATTAACCAACAAATTATTAGAAAACGGACTTATTGATGAAATCAGTCTTGTGATATCACCATGTTTTGTAGGTAATAAAGAAAAACAACTATTTGATAACCTTCTGTTATCTGAAAAAGTTAATTTGGAATTGCAGGGAACAGAGAATGCAGAACATGGCTGTCTGTCATTGCGCTATGCTGTGAAAAATAAGGATTAGTGCAGCATACTTTAAAAAGTGTCTGTTGGGACAGTGTCCTAAGCAAGCCGACAGAGCCAACAGAACCAAGTAAACCAGTAGACACAAACCCAATCGAAAACCCAGTTAATACAGATACAGGCGTTGTGATTGTTGCAGTTGAAGATAGTAAACCAATCATTCAATTAGCAGACGGAACAACAAAAAAAGTTGAAGCTAAAGAAATTGGCGCAGATGTTCAAAAAGACGGAACAGTAACGGTTAAAGGTTCAGACGGAAAAATGAAAGTTTTACCAAAAACAGGAGAAACAGAAAATATTGCATTGTCTGTCCTAGGTTCATTAATGGTATTAGGATCAGCATTCATTTTTAAAAAGAGAATCTAATTAAGGGGTCCCGAGCGCCTACGAGGAATTTGTATCGATAAGAAATAGATTTAAAAATTTCGCTGTTATTTTGTACATTTAACTTGACGGTGACATCTCTCTATTGTGAGTTATTAGTGGTACAGTTTTCAACCGTTTTAATCATAAAAAAGTGGTGCATTTTTAAATTGGCACAAACAGGTAACGGTTATTGCAGGTGTATTTCTTATCTATGGGTTTAACATGGATTTTATCATTAAAATCATGAGTATTGTCCGAGAGTGATTGGTCTTGCGTATGGTTAACCCTAAAGTTATGGAAATAAGACTTAGAAGCAAACTTAAGAGTGTGTTGATAGTGCATTATCTTAAAATTTTGTATAATAGGAATTGAAGTTAAATTAGATGCTAAAAATTTGTAATTAAGAAGGAGGGATTCGTCATGTTGGTATTCCAAATGCGTAATGTAGATAAAACATCTACTGTTTTGAAACAGACTAAAAACAGTGATTACGCAGATAAATAAATACGTTAGATTAATTCCTACCAGTGACTAATCTTATGACTTTTTAAACAGATAACTAAAATTACAAACAAATCGTTTAACTTCTGTATTTATTTATAGATGTAATCACTTCAGGAGTGATTACATGAACAAAAATATAAAATATTCTCAAAACTTTTTAACGAGTGAAAAAGTACTCAACCAAATAATAAAACAATTGAATTTAAAAGAAACCGATACCGTTTACGAAATTGGAACAGGTAAAGGGCATTTAACGACGAAACTGGCTAAAATAAGTAAACAGGTAACGTCTATTGAATTAGACAGTCATCTATTCAACTTATCGTCAGAAAAATTAAAACTGAACATTCGTGTCACTTTAATTCACCAAGATATTCTACAGTTTCAATTCCCTAACAAACAGAGGTATAAAATTGTTGGGAATATTCCTTACCATTTAAGCACACAAATTATTAAAAAAGTGGTTTTTGAAAGCCATGCGTCTGACATCTATCTGATTGTTGAAGAAGGATTCTACAAGCGTACCTTGGATATTCACCGAACACTAGGGTTGCTCTTGCACACTCAAGTCTCGATTCAGCAATTGCTTAAGCTGCCAGCGGAATGCTTTCATCCTAAACCAAAAGTAAACAGTGTCTTAATAAAACTTACCCGCCATACCACAGATGTTCCAGATAAATATTGGAAGCTATATACGTACTTTGTTTCAAAATGGGTCAATCGAGAATATCGTCAACTGTTTACTAAAAATCAGTTTCATCAAGCAATGAAACACGCCAAAGTAAACAATTTAAGTACCGTTACTTATGAGCAAGTATTGTCTATTTTTAATAGTTATCTATTATTTAACGGGAGGAAATAATTCTATGAGTCGCTTTTGTAAATTTGGAAAGTTACACGTTACTAAAGGGAATGTAGATAAATTATTAGGTATACTACTGACAGCTTCCAAGGAGCTAAAGCGCTCGGGACCCCATTAAGTATTTTTAAAAGCATGGTCGCAAGTTTCACTAGCAGCCATGCTTTTATTGAATCATTGTAGGACATTTTAAAGATAATTGCCCACTTTAAAATTAAACATGTGCTTAGAATCGTTCTAGGCAACACCAATAACAATCACTAATCACAAGTGATTTGTGATTAATCACTTGTGATTTACAAGGTGTAACGATATAATTAAATGGAAAACGTGCAAAATATTTACATAAACAGGAGGGAGAAACTTGGAACTAGCATTTAGAGAAAGCTTAAAAAAGATGAGAGGTACCAAATCAAAAGAAAAATTCTCCCAAGAATTAGAAATGAGTAGATCAAATTATTCATTGATTGAATCAGGAAAATCAGATCCGACATTAAAAACATTGGAACGAATTGCAGAATTGACAAACTCAACCTTAGTTATTGACTTAATTCCTAATGAATTAGAACAAGTAGAGTTGCAAATAGAAGAAGAGAAGCAATGATTGTCGTTAATATATTTAACGAAATTGTTGCTTATTTTTTTTAAAAGCGGTATACTAGATATAACGAAACAACGAACTGAATAAAGAATACAAAAAAAGAGCCACGACCAACTTATTTTCCGCCAAGAAAATAAGTTGCGAGCCTTAATTGATTACCACCAATCAATTAAAGAAGTCGAGACCCGAAATTTGGTAAAGTATTTAATTACTTTATTAATCAGATACTTAAATATCTGTAAACCCATTATATCGGGTTTTTGAGGGAATTTCAAGTCTTTAAGAAGATACCAGGCAATCAATTAAGAAAAACTTAGTTGATTGCCTTTTTTGTTGTGATTCAACTTTGATCGTAGCTTCTAACTAATTAATTTTCGTAAGAAAGGAGAACAGCTGAATGAATATCCCTTTTGTTGTAGAAACTGTGCTTCATGACGGCTTGTTAAAGTACAAATTTAAAAATAGTAAAATTCGCTCAATCACTACCAAGCCAGGTAAAAGCAAAGGGGCTATTTTTGCGTATCGCTCAAAAAAAAGCATGATTGGCGGACGTGGCGTTGTTCTGACTTCCGAAGAAGCGATTCACGAAAATCAAGATACATTTACGCATTGGACACCAAACGTTTATCGTTATGGTACGTATGCAGACGAAAACCGTTCATACACGAAAGGACATTCTGAAAACAATTTAAGACAAATCAATACCTTCTTTATTGATTTTGATATTCACACGGCAAAAGAAACTATTTCAGCAAGCGATATTTTAACAACAGCTATTGATTTAGGTTTTATGCCTACGTTAATTATCAAATCTGATAAAGGTTATCAAGCATATTTTGTTTTAGAAACGCCAGTTTATGTGACTTCAAAATCAGAATTTAAATCTGTCAAAGCAGCCAAAATAATCTCGCAAAATATCCGAGAATATTTTGGAAAGTCTTTGCCAGTTGATCTAACGTGCAATCATTTTGGGATTGCTCGTATACCAAGAACGGACAATGTAGAATTTTTTGATCCCAATTACCGTTATTCTTTCAAAGAATGGCAAGATTGGTCTTTCAAACAAACAGATAATAAGGGCTTTACTCGTTCAAGTCTAACGGTTTTAAGCGGTACAGAAGGCAAAAAACAAGTAGATGAAGCGTGTGCTTGATTTAGGATGCGGCTATGGATGGCACTGTATATATGCGATGGAAAACGGTGCTTCCTCTGTAGTAGGTGTTGATATTTCTCATAAAATGCTCGAAGTAGCAAAAGGAAAAACCCATTTTCCACAGATTGAATATGAATGCTGTGCCATAGAAGATGTGGATTTCCCAGAGGAGAGCTTTGATGTAATACTAAGTTCGCTTGCGTTTCATTATGTAGCAGACTATGAGAATTTAATAAAAAAGATATATAGGATGCTGAAGGCTGGTGGCAATTTAGTTTTTACAGTTGAACATCCTGTTTTTACTGCTCATGGAACACAAGACTGGTATTATAACGAAAAAGGAGAAATACTGCATTTCCCGGTGGACAATTATTATTATGAGGGCAAACGGACAGCTATGTTTTTGGAAGAAAAGGTTACAAAATATCATAGAACACTGACCACATATCTAAATACACTGCTTTCAAATAGTTTTATAATAAATCAGATTGTGGAGCCACAGCCGCCAGAGAACATGATGGATATTCCGGGGATGGCGGATGAAATGCGACGCCCAATGATGCTGATTGTATCGGCAAAAAAGAAGATGTAATAATATAGAAAAAATAAACGAGGAGTATGTAAATGAGATCAGAAAAAGAAATGATGGATTTAGTACTTTCTTTAGCAGAACAGGATGAACGTATTCGAATTGTGACCCTTGAGGGGTCACGCGCAAATATTAATATACCTAAAGATGAATTTCAGGATTATGATATTACATATTTTGTAAGTGATATAGAACCGTTTATATCTAATGATGACTGGCTTAATCAATTTGGGAATATAATAATGATGCAAAAGCCGGAGGATATGGAATTATTCCCACCTGAAGAAAAGGGATTTTCCTATCTTATGCTATTTGATGATTACAATAAAATTGATCTTACCTTATTGCCCTTGGAAGAGTTAGATAATTACCTAAAGGGCGATAAATTAATAAAGGTTCTAATTGATAAAGATTGTAGAATTAAAAGGGACATAGTTCCGACTGATATAGATTATCATGTAAGAAAGCCAAGCGCAAGGGAGTATGATGATTGCTGCAATGAATTTTGGAATGTAACACCTTATGTTATTAAAGGATTGTGCCGTAAGGAAATTTTATTTGCTATTGATCATTTTAATCAGATTGTTCGCCATGAGCTGCTGAGAATGATATCATGGAAGGTCGGCATCGAAACAGGCTTTAAATTAAGTGTAGGCAAGAACTATAAGTTTATTGAAAGGTATATATCCGAGGATTTGTGGGAGAAACTTTTGTCCACCTACCGGATGGATTCCTATGAAAACATATGGGAAGCATTATTTCTATGCCATCAATTGTTCAGGGCGGTATCCGGTGAGGTGGCGGAAAGGCTTCATTATGCCTATCCGGAGTATGATAGGAATATAACAAAATATACCAGGGACATGTATAAAAAATACACTGGTAAAACCGGCTGCCTGGATAGCACATATGCCGCTGATATAGAAGAGAGGCGGGAACAGTGATTACAGAAATGAAAGCAGGGCACCTGAAAGATATCGATAAACCCAGCGAACCATTTGAGGTGATAGGTAAGATTATACCGAGGTATGAAAACGAGAATTGGACCTTTACAGAATTACTCTATGAAGCGCCATATTTAAAAAGCTACCAAGACGAAGAGGATGAAGAGGATGAGGAGGCAGATTGCCTTGAATATATTGACAATACTGATAAGATAATATATCTTTACTACCAAGACGATAAATGCGTCGGAAAAGTTAAACTGCGAAAAAATTGGAACCGGTACGCTTATATAGAAGATATCGCCGTATGTAAGGATTTCAGGGGGCAAGGCATAGGCAGCGCGCTTATCAATATATCTATAGAATGGGCAAAGCATAAAAACTTGCATGGACTAATGCTTGAAACCCAGGACAATAACCTTATAGCTTGTAAATTCTATCATAATTGTGGTTTCAAAATCGGCTCCGTCGATACTATGTTATACGCCAACTTTGAAAACAACTTTGAAAAAGCTGTTTTCTGGTATTTAAGGTTTTAGAATGCAAGGAACAGTGAATTGGAGTTCGTCTTGTTATAATTAGCTTCTTGGGGTATCTTTAAATACTGTAGAAAAGAGGAAGGAAATAATAAATGGCTAAAATGAGAATATCACCGGAATTGAAAAAACTGATCGAAAAATACCGCTGCGTAAAAGATACGGAAGGAATGTCTCCTGCTAAGGTATATAAGCTGGTGGGAGAAAATGAAAACCTATATTTAAAAATGACGGACAGCCGGTATAAAGGGACCACCTATGATGTGGAACGGGAAAAGGACATGATGCTATGGCTGGAAGGAAAGCTGCCTGTTCCAAAGGTCCTGCACTTTGAACGGCATGATGGCTGGAGCAATCTGCTCATGAGTGAGGCCGATGGCGTCCTTTGCTCGGAAGAGTATGAAGATGAACAAAGCCCTGAAAAGATTATCGAGCTGTATGCGGAGTGCATCAGGCTCTTTCACTCCATCGACATATCGGATTGTCCCTATACGAATAGCTTAGACAGCCGCTTAGCCGAATTGGATTACTTACTGAATAACGATCTGGCCGATGTGGATTGCGAAAACTGGGAAGAAGACACTCCATTTAAAGATCCGCGCGAGCTGTATGATTTTTTAAAGACGGAAAAGCCCGAAGAGGAACTTGTCTTTTCCCACGGCGACCTGGGAGACAGCAACATCTTTGTGAAAGATGGCAAAGTAAGTGGCTTTATTGATCTTGGGAGAAGCGGCAGGGCGGACAAGTGGTATGACATTGCCTTCTGCGTCCGGTCGATCAGGGAGGATATCGGGGAAGAACAGTATGTCGAGCTATTTTTTGACTTACTGGGGATCAAGCCTGATTGGGAGAAAATAAAATATTATATTTTACTGGATGAATTGTTTTAGTACCTAGATTTAGATGTCTAAAAAGCTTTAACTACAAGCTTTTTAGACATCTAATCTTTTCTGAAGTACATCCGCAACTGTCCATACTCTGATGTTTTATATCTTTTCTAAAAGTTCGCTAGATAGAGTTCTATATTAGAGATGTAAAGAGTTTTGGTGAAGAGGTTTGTGAGTATGGCTTTTATAACCAGGGTGCAATGAGAAGCACTAACAGCAGCTAGCTTAAGAACGCATAGGATATACTTTTTATGGAAGTCACAGAGGAGGAATAAAATTTGAACAGGATTAACAGAGTAACCTCTATTCTTATTCAGCTGCAATCAAAAAAAATAATTCCTGCCAAAGAAATTGCACAGCGATTTAATATAAGCTTAAGGACAGTTTACAGAGATATCCGGACACTTGAAGAAGCCGGAATACCAATTGGATCTGAGGCCGGAAAAGGATATTTTCTTGTAGAGGGCTTCCTACTTCCGCCGGTAATGTTTACAGCGGCGGAAGTGGGTGCATTGATTACAGCAGGGAAATTTTTAAATTGCCATGGAGATGAATCATTTATAAAGGATTTTGATTCAGCTATGTATAAAATCAAATCTATTTTGAAGCATGGTGAAAAAAACTATGCACAGGAGTTGGAGAACAGTATTAACGTGTACAGCACATCTGGACAGAAAAATACATTGGCGGATAACGTTATTGCAGCAATTCAGACTGCAATCTGCAATAAAAGGGTAATATCAATTCAATATCCTGCATCAGGAGGGCAAGAACCGGAAAGCAGAATGATAGAGCCTATATCACTGGGGTTTTATGAACAGAACTGGTACTTAATCGGTTTTGCAGGCTAAGAAATGAATATAGGAATTTTCGTGTGGATCGGATTAAAAGCATTTGCATAGAAGAAGAGCTCTGTCAAAGCCATGATGGCTCTTTGGAACAAATATTAAAACAAATGCTTTCATATAAAAAACTATATAATGTAATTCTTAGAGCTGAAAAAGGGGAGACATACAATTCTATCAAGAACAGGTATTCTCTCGGCTTCCTTGAAGAAACCGATTTGGGAAGTAAAATGGAAATCGAATTCCAGACAGATTCCTTTGAGATATTGAGCAAGCAGCTGATTGAATATGGATCAGGCATTGAAATAGTCCAACCTGATGAATTAAAATGCATAACCCGTAAACACCTGGCACAAATTACGAATCACTGCCTAAACTTGATTTAGAGAAAGCGATTGGTCTGTTATGTATTTTTTGTAAGGTTTCATATCCCCTGCTGACATACAGCTGTCAGTGTATTATGATATTCTACTATCAAAAAGGAGGATTGAAAAATATGAAACCAAAGATAATTATGCACACACAAATTAGCCTTGATGGCCGCATTAAAGGCTTTGATAATCCGGAAGTTTACTACCAGGTTGCCGGGGGAATTCATTCGGATGCGGTGCTGTTTGGGTCCAATACTGTTTTTACTGCATTTGAAAAATATCCTGCTGAAACAGAGGCTGATTTTGAGAAAATCATAACAAGCCCGGAGGACCCCAGACCAATAGGAGTCATGGCAGTTACAAAACTAGCTGCACTTACATTGCTCGGAATACCAGCCCCCTTTTTTATTGATAGTTACTACCAGTTCGCGGTTGGCTTCCTTCCATCATTTTGGGTAGCGAAAGCCATGCAGAATGAAGCGGTTCTTTATTTCTCCATAGGATTGGTGGTAGCTTTAGTCTGGTACTACTTCCTTACAAAACGTCTGTTTCGGAAGCTGGCAGGATAAGGAGGCATATTATGGAAAAAGGTAGACTTCTGCAAAACAAAAATATGAATAAGGCTATTCAGGTTTCCAAAATTACACTAATCATCAATCTGAGTTTATCGCTACTTAAATTTGCTGCTGGATATATAGGAAAGTCAAGTGCTATGCTGTCGGACGCTGTACACTCGGCTTCTGATGTATTAAGCACAATCGTTGTGATGGTTGGAATTAAAATATCAGAAAAACAGCCTGATAGAGAACATCCTTATGGGCATGAACGTATGGAATGTGTGGCTTCCATTATTCTCTCTGTTGCATTGGCTATAACGGGTGCTGGAATAGGATATTCAGGTATCAAGAAAATCTTTTCAGGACAGTACAATACGCTTTCTGTCTCTAGTGGAATCGCACTTACGGCGGCAGTCTTATCCATTGTTATAAAAGAGTGGATGTACTGGTTTACAAGAAGTGCTGCAAAGCATACAAATTCTGACGCACTTATGGCTGACGCATGGCATCACCGCTCTGATGCACTCTCGTCGGTTGGTTCCTTAATTGGCATTTTAGGAGTGCGTTTAGGCTATGCTATTTTCGACCCTATTGCAAGCGTTGTGATTTGCGGTTGTATCTTAAAAGCTGCTTTGGACATTTTCAAAGAAAGCATTAACAAAATGGTAGACCATAGTTGTGACAATGCTACTGAAACAAAGATTAGGGAAGTTGTGCTTCAGCAGCAAGGGGTTGATGGTATTGATGAATTAAAAACCCGCATGTTTGGAGCGAAAATGTATGTAGATATTGAAATATTAGCTGATGGTAATTTAGCTCTTTATGACGCTCATAGAATTGCTGAGGGAGTCCATCAAACGATTGAAAACAACTTTCCACAATGTAAACATTGTATGGTACATGTTAATACGAATGAACTTCTCTATTCTGCATAGGACAGGGAAGATGATTTAAGACTATTGAAAGGGAAAGGGGGAAATAGGTTATGGAACAATACTGGTGGATTATCATTGTTGTGGTTTTGATTGTCGTTGGCTTACTTAAAATTGTAATTATGAAGAAGTATAACCAAAGGAGAAATTCTAACAATAGTCCAAAAGATAGCGAGGACGACAAGATGTATTAAGGTTTATTGAAATCTGTTATGTTGTAGAATGATGTTTTTAGATACTAGAAAGTGCTTTAAGGGGGCTAACGTTATGGAAAGCTTTGAGTACAATTCTTTCCAATAAACAGTATTTTGCATAGAGAAATGTATGTAGGAAATATGGTGCAAGGCATAAAGCACCAGCGATCGAGAGATCAACCTATGAACCAAAGGCACACTACATTTTATACTACTTGACAAGTAAACGAGCGTTTACTATAATGGTTTACAGAAGTAAACGTTCGTTTACTAAAGAAGGAGGTTGTAAATGTCTGACACAAAAGAAAATATATTAAAAATTGCACTACACTTATTTGCAGTGAATGGTTATGAGGCTGTTTCTGTTAGTATGATTGCGGAAGCCTTGGGAATGACAAAAGGAGCATTATATAAACATTATAAAAATAAGCAAGATATTTTTGACTGTATCGTAGAACGTATGTATCAAATTGATAATAAGCGAGCTAAGGAATATCAAGTACCAGAAAGCACAATAGTGGTAACCCCTAATGCATACAGAAATACAACTATTGAAAGTCTAACAACATTTACTTTTGCACAATACGATTTTTGGGTGACTGATGAATTTGCGTCTAATTTTCGCAAAATGTTAATACTAGAGCAATATAGAAATTTAAAAATGAATATGCTTTATCAAAAATGTCTTGTAAATGGTCCTATCAGTTATATAGAAGATATATTTAATGAAATGATTAAAAAAGGTGTTCTTCAAGAGTGTGATACAAAACAGCTTGCTATTGAATATTATGCGCCATTATTTCTATTGATAAGTGTAGCAGACGCAGTTGAAAATTGTTGGGATTTAAAATCTCAATTAACCACACATGTTAATCAATTTGTCAAGAAATATATTACAAATGAAAAAGTAAAATAATCCTTTATTCTGTCCTGAATGCAAACATAACTTTTTAATTTCAGCAGAGAAACTCAAAATGAATATTGTTATAAGTCACAAATATTAACTATTAAAATATTACAATAATGGAGATGAGAAAATGGAATATATTCGCAGTAAAAAATATTTTACACCCGACTTACAGACAAAAATTATGGGACCGAATCCTATAAAATTACAAGAGGAACTATTACAAAATCATAAAATCCCGTCTGGCAGCTATGTCTGTGACCTTGGAAGTGGACAAGGTTTAACTTCTGTATTTCTTGCAAAAGAATATGGATTTGTTGTTTTTGCAGTTGACTTATGGAGTGAGCCAAAAGAAAATGAAGAATTTTTCAAAAAAATGGGATTATCTTCTGCACAAATTAAATCTGTAAAAGCTGATGCCAATGAACTTAAATTTGAGAAAGAGTTTTTTGATGCTGTAGTAAGTACAGATTCATATAATTATTTTGGACGTGACCCTATATATTTAGATGAAAAATTGCTTCCATTTGTTAAGAAAGGTGGGTTTGTTTATATCACAGTTCCTGGCATGAAGAAAGATTGCCATGACAACCTTCCAGAAGAGTTATTGTTATCATGGACACCAGAAGAACTTGATTATATACATGATATAACATATTGGTCTAACATAATTAGTCATTGTAAGAAGGCAGATTTAATTTCAATATATGAAATGGAAAGTAATTCGGAAGTTTGGTCGGATTGGATAAAGCAAAATAATGAATATGCAATAAATGACCGTAAAGCAATAGAAGCTGGCGGTGGAGATTATCTGAATTTTATTGCTATAATTCTACAAAAAAAATAAATTCTTTAGAACCAGACACTATAATTTGCGTTCTAATATGTTTACCGATTGACATCAATAATTTTATCTTTGAGGGTAATGATTTGAAAATAGAAGAATACAAGAAGATACGAAATTGATAAATTAGAAATTGTAGGTCTGATGAATCAGGAAAACAAGTATTTGAAGGAATGATACGAATCGTATCATACATGTGACAGAGAGATTCTGTTGTTATTTTACGTTTTTTGATAACGTTAAATTGTCGAAAAGACAGATTAACTTTTGAAAGGACGTAGAATAATGAAAAAGAACGGAAAAAAGAATTTATTATTTGGAGTGATACTCCTTGCAACATTTGTAATATGGACAGCTTTGATTCAGATTGTTGATGTGCAGCCTCTTGGGCAGAATGGAACCAATATTGGATTTGCAACATTCAACTGCTGGTTTCATCGTTTGACAGGTGTTCATATGACGCTTTATACGATTACCGACTGGATGGGGCTTGTACCAATTGTTGTATGTCTGATTTTTGCAGGAATTGGACTGGTTCAGTTAATTAAGAGAAGAAGTCTTTTTAAGGTGGATTCAGATATCATCATTTTGGGTGTATATTATGGTATCGTGATACTGGCATATTCAATTTTTGAAATTATCCCAATTAATTACAGACCAATCTTAATTGAAGGAGTGATGGAGGCTTCTTATCCATCTTCTACTACTTTATTGATATTGTGTGTGATGCCTACTTTAATCGAACAGATTCAGCGTAGACTGACCTGTGTTACAACTAAACGAATTATTACGATTACAGTAATTGCTTTTTCAGTATTTATGGTTATCGGAAGATTGATTTCAGGAGTACACTGGTTCACGGATATTGTAGGTGGAGTAATTTTAAGTATGGGATTGTTTACTATTTATAAAGCAGTAGTTATGCTATCGACAAAGAATCAATAGAATAAGCAAGGGAGGTGCAGGTTTTGGAATTCCATGAAAAACTTCAGGAATTAAGAAAGAGCCGGGGATTGACACAAGAAGAACTGGCAGAGGCATTGTTTGTTTCCAGAACTGCTATTTCAAAATGGGAATCAAGAAGAGGATATCCAAGCATAGATTCATTGAAAGAAATATCAAGATATTTTGCAGTGTCTATTGATGATCTGTTATCAGGAGAACAGTTGATTACAATTGCAGAAAAAGAAAATAGATCCAATCTCAATACTATATGCGACTTATTATTGGGGTTTGTTGACTTATTTTCTTTGATGCTTATTTTTCTACCGCTGTATCCAAAACCGGTCAATGGATATATCTATGCAGTAAATCTCTTTGATTATGTAGATAATGATGTTTTGATTATTACAATCTATTGGGCATTGTTTATCGGCTTAACAATCGTTGGAATTGTAAAAATACTAATGGTCTATTTCAAATTAGAAAAGGGCAAAAGGGTAGTTAATTCATTGTCCGTTGGATTCAGTGTTTTTGCTGTTTTGTTTTTGGCGATGGTGAGAGAACCATATGCAATAGTAGTTGCATTTTTGCTATTACTTGCCAAAGGTGGGTTACTTTATAAACAAACCAAGGCAGGTTGATAAAGTAGTGTTTCTATAAATTCTAGTTTATAGAATTAAGAAAATCGAAATTTATTTTGGAGGTGTACCATGAACAATAAAGAGATTATAAAATACTTTTATGAGGTGGTTGTTTCAGAAAACTTGCTTAATGAGCTTCCACAATATATTTCAAAGGATTGCGTGTAAAAGGTTGGCGAAAACGAGATGTTTATCGGCATAGATGGAATGAGGCAACACCTTGAGGCTGTCAAAAAAACATATCCCGACTACACTATGAAAATTATTCGTCAATACGAAGCAGATGATTATGTTATTTCAGAATTTATTATGAAAGGGACTCATGTTGGAGATTTTTTCGGAATAACACCTACAAATAAGGTTTTGGAAATCACAGGAGTAGATATTGATAAAATTATAGATGGAAAAATCGTGGAACATGGTGGTGCTACAAATACTTTTGAAACTTTTTTTGAACACCATTTGATTAAGTCTGTATGAAATATAAATTCCAGTTTGTAAAAGTCAATAAATCCAAAGATAAATTTGTATTTGAAAGGAGTTTTGAAGAATGAAAAAATATGAGTATGTAGAAATTAACTATAATGCGAAAGGAGTTGTATTCCTTTGTACTGATAAACACAAAGAAATTATTGACAGTTACGCAAAAACGGGGTATCACTACGCAGGATTTGTACCCACAGAAATTGACGCAAAAGGCTGTATGCGAAAGATAGATTTAATTTTTGAAAAAGAAGATTAACTTATTTTAGGGAGTTGGTTCTAATGATAGGACTTAAAAAACGAGATATTAAAAAGCATTGAAAGCTGGTGCAAAAGCTGGCGGTTTATCGTATGCTGATGTACGAGCTGATATTGAAGCGACGATTGACGAAGCAATGAACAATACAGTTCCAATGGTCTATGATACGAAAAACATTAAAAGATATGTGATGAATTTATTAGATATGGCTCATTAAAAAGTACCAAAGAAATAAAAGTTACCATATAGACAAAATTGTTTTTTTATATCTTTTGATTTCTTATAAGATAATGGCATTGTGCGACAAGCTATACAAAAAAATTTCATGTATACTTTGATTATAAATTATACAAGGAGGTACTGATATGTACGCATATGAAAATATTGAAATGTCATTAAACTATATTGAACAACATTTAAGTGAGAAAATCGAAACAGAGAAACTGGCGGAAATTGCCTGTCTTTCTACATTTTATTACCAACGTTTGTTTAAAAGATTAGTTAAGAGATCAGTTCAAGAATATATCAAACTTCGTCGTTTAGCAATGGTAATAGCAGAATTGAATAATTCGGAGGAAAGAATATTAGACATAGCTTTAAAATATGGATTTTCAGACCATGCTAATTTCACAAGAGCATTTAAAGAAGTTTACCATATAACTCCAGATGAATACAGAAAGAATGTTCCTATGTTAAATACATTTGACAAGCCAGAACTTGCTTCACGTTATATCATGATTGATGAAAATGTTCCATTGATTGTAGGGAATATTGTTTTGGAGATTCAAAGGAAAACATTAAGAACAAGGGAAATGTATTTTGGTTTTGAAAAAACAGTAAATGTTACTGAACAAATTCCTGTTGGAGAAAGTACGGGAATTGATGTTCCAGGTCAGCTATGGCGTGAATTTCATGCAAAGAAACTGCAAACCGAAAGTGCCATTTTTAACAATGATATTGAGCTTGGTGTATCTCATTCAGCAAGTCCAGATAAAGGAACGTTCCTTTACTTTGTAGGAGGTATGGCTTCATCAATAGATGTATGTCCTAAAAATATGGTACAACACACATTACCAGCAGGTGAGTATGTTGTATGCAGAATTGAGGCAGAATCTTTTGAAGAACTTGTTACCACTGCTTTAAATCAAGCAAATAAGTATCTGTTTGAAACATGGCTTCCAAATCATAAATTGATTACAAAGCCGTTCATGGCAGAAAAATATTACAAAGGAAGTGCAGATATTAGTTATATGGAAATATGGGTGATTCCTGTGGAAACAGGAAATGCTGAAAATGAATTATCCAATGTCAATGGAAAAAAAGCAGAGAATTTATCACAATACTAGAGAGGGGAATGGACAAAAGTGGCTTATGATAGATATAAATTCTAAGAATAACCCATTTCAAGATGTATTGAGAATTATTGATATTTGTTATGCCCTAAAAGGTATAATTTCCTAATGAAAATATATCACACCTACTTTTGAATACCAACAATATTATTGTTGCAACAAGTGTCCCGTATAATTAGAGAAAACCAAGATTTTAGATATTTAACGCATTGCTTTGAGGGGGCTTGCATTATGGAATATTTTAAGAAATTTACAAAAATATCAAGGTCAATTTAGCAGTACAATACGTACAATTACAACTGAATATGCCAGAGCTTTAGCTCGCACAAACACTATGTTTTGTGCGGGTTTTTTTATTGCTGAAAATATTTTTAACTTTTTTCTAAAATCCTGCAACAAATCACACCTTGCCGTACAGATATGGTGCGGAAAGAGGGATAAACACTTTTCACGTCATAACGGAAAGGGGGTGTGGTTATGAAACCGTCGGACTTCCAAAAGACAGTACAATGTCAATTCGACTGCAAGCTAAAACGTGTAGTCAAGAACATTGTACGAAACTACCGAAAGGAATTAAGGCGACGCAGGAATAAGGAAATCTCATTCTGTGAACTTCCAGAAATCGTTGTTGAAAAGCTGGCTGTCTGGGACGAGTATGAAAGCGACTACATAGTTTTTGATGTATGTGGTATTGAAATCCGTGTACTTGATGATGAATTAGCGGACGCTCTCAAAGTTCTTTCAGAAAAAGACAGAAACATTGTATTGATGTATTTCTTTCTTGGCATGAGCGATGCAGAAATCGGTGACAAGATGAAAATTGACCGTTCAACATCATTTCGTATTAGGAAAAGTTCACTTGATAAAATCGGAAAAAAGTTAAAGGAGAACACGAAAAATGAATAAAACACACCCGTCATTTTATCTTATTTCGTCGGCTGTGGACGGCAATATAAATTCTATTGAGAAGCTATTGCAGTTCTATGAACCGTACATATCAAAATGTTGTTTACGTCCGTTCTATGATGAATACGGAAATGTCTGTGTTGTCGTAGATATGGAATTAAAAGGACGTATCAGAGAAGCTCTATTGAAGATGATTTGTGAATTTGAGATAGAGGAATAATCAGCAGTTGCCAGCAGAGCATGATTTGTCCAATTCCCCCTCTTTCCTGCTCTGCTACTGCTTAAAGAATGAAAGCAATATGTTTTCGACACAGCTCTTTGAAAACTGAATAAAGCAGACAGACACGTTTGTGAGATAGCGAGCCACGGGAACTGTACGCCATGACCTTTCCAAAAGAAAGCGAGCGACCCACACAGTGATCCGAGAGCGACTGTTGGAAAAGTCGTTTTGCCATGACCTATGCTCACAGAATAATGATACGTCCGCAAGGTGCGGTTCTGCCCACAAGAATGGGAATAGTTGAGATACTAACGGAGCTTTCCAAAGCCGTCTGTCTGCTTGGAAATTACAAGCAAGGGGGAATTTATATGGAGAAAAAACTAATACGATATAGTATGCAGATTGCCATGTTGAACCAACTTCTTGCCCGTAAAATGATTTCTGAAAAAGAATATGCTTTAGTAAAATCAAAACTTATGCAAGATTATAATATTGTTTCAGATATAACCGCTTGAATTGTATATTTGAATATTGTATAATAACACTACAAAAGGAATACAAAATGCAAATATAAAAGGAGTGGTTCTGTGAAAGAAGTAGAAGTAATCAAAGCAAGAAATGATTTACAAACTCGTACAAGGGGAAAAACGATTGAACTTATGCGTGTTGGTGCATATTGCAGGGTTAGTACAGATAGTGCAGACCAGCTAAACAGTTATAAGTCGCAGGTAGCCTATTATACAGATATGATTAAGAAGAATAAAGAATGGGTACTTGCGGACATATATGCTGATGAAGCAATCACAGGTACACAAGTGGCAAAAAGAGAAGATTTCCAGCGTATGATAAATGATTGTATGAATGGGGAAATTGATATGGTTATTACAAAGTCTATTTCCAGATTTGCCAGAAATACGCTAGATACTTTAAAGTATGTTCGTATGTTAAAGGAACGCAATATAGCAGTATATTTTGAAGATGAGAAAATCAACACTTTAACTATGGATGGGGAATTGCTTTTAGTTGTACTTAGTTCTGTGGCACAGCAGGAAGTTGAAAATATATCTGCTAATGTAAAAAAAGGTTTAAAAATGAAAATGAAACGGGGAGAGCTGGTTGGTTTTCAAGGTTGTCTTGGATATGATTATCACAAAGACACGAAAACAATTACCGTGAATGAAGAAGAAGCAGAAATTGTACGTTATATTTTTAATCGGTATATTGAGGGTGCTGGCGGTTCTGTTATTGCACATGAGCTTGAAAATTTGGGATATAAAACAAAGTACGGAAGTTCTACATGGGTACAATCAACAGTCATTGGTATTATCAAGAACGAGAAATATAAAGGCGATTTATTGCTAGGAAAAACCTTTACAGTAGACCCGATTTCAAAGCGAAGATTGGAGAATTTCGGAGAGGAAGATAAATTTTATATTCGTAATCATCACGAACCGATTATTAGCGAAGAAGTTTTTGAAAAAGCACAAGAAATTCTTGCCAGAAGAAATGTTAATAGAGGAAAGATTGGAGAGGGTAGCACAAAGAGAGAAAAATATAGTAGGAAATATGCTTTCAGTTGTATGCTGGAATGTGGTTTCTGCGGTGGCACTTTAACAAGGCGTAATTGGCACAGCAGTTCACAGTACAGCAAGGTTATATGGCAATGCGTAACGGCTACGAAGAAAGGAAAAAAATTCTGTAAGCATAGCAAAGGCATTCCAGAAACAGCTATTGAAGAAGCGTTTGTAGAAAGTTATCGTTTATTGTGTGATGATAATAAAGATGTTCTGGAAGAATTTTTGCAGAGAATGGACGATACGCTTAGTAGTAGTGTGGTGTCAAAACAACTTGCAAAAGCAGAAAAAGAGATAGGCGCATTAGAGAAGAAAAAAAGTAAACTTGTGGATATGCGTCTGGAAGAAATTATTGATAAGGAAACCTACGAAAGTAAATATGCTGATTTAGTAAGCAAACAAGAACAGCTTGTTGAAGAAAGAAAAAAATTACAAGAAACTTCTGATAATGAAAAAGACATAAAAAAACGTCTGAAAGAGTTTAAGAAAACTTTGGAACAGAATGAAGTTCTTGATAAATTCGACCGCTATGTGTTTGAAAGCATTGTTGAAAAAGTAATTGTAGGTGGACTTGATGAAAATGGAAATGTTGACCCTGCACAATTGACATTTGTTTATAAAACGGGCTTGAAGAATAACGTGGATGGTGCTAAATTTAAACCACAAAGAAAAAATGCAAGAGGACGACATAGAACTGAAGAATTGTGTTCACATGATAGCAACGAGGTTGATAAAATGTGTTCCGATAGTAGTAACGACACACATCGACGGCGTAGAAAATACGGACGAAGATTCCATCCTGCTTCCCGGCATCAGCATCATCAATGTACAGGAGAACGCGACCCATGTCGAGGCAACCCTGTTCAATCCGGAAGGCAACGGCTGCTATTTCAAATATACGGTGAAGCTCAAAGACACAGGGGAGGCGCTCTACACCTCCGGACTGATTGAACCGGGGAAAGCCGTCACGGAATTTGACCTTGACAAAAAGTTTCAGGCCGGGACATACCCGGTCGACATCATCGTGGAAACGATCGACCTGAAGGATCCGGAGATCATTTACAACGGGGGGACTATTGACGCACAGCTGAACGTAACAAAATAAGGGCATTCCCGAAAATAACCGGGAGTCCCTAAAAGGAGGAACACATGGAATACCCATACAGAGACATGGAGGGATTATCTGCAGAGATGAAATCCCGGGACGGCGGGGTCTGGAGCTATATCCCGGGGGACACATTTGACGGCACCGGGAATGACAAAGAAGATATGGTCTTTGGCGATGTAACCGGCGCGACGGGCAATACAAACCGGCGGTATATCAGTATGCAGCAGGAGCGGGAGCGGAAGACGATGCGGCTGTTCCGGTACAAATACAAGTTATCTTTCTTTGAAAAAATAATAGGCTATATCCCTGTTTCAAGCCCAAACGGGAAAGCAGGCTATGCAAGGATCAGGGTCAGGACAGCAGGGAAAATACTGGCCGTGGTTATCCTTCTGCTCACCCTGGCAGCCGGTGGGACCGCCGCCTTCTTACTGAACCGCGGCCCGGCCCTCGACGGCAGTGCCATCGCCTACCAGCTGCCGGACGGTGTTAAGAACACGGACCCGGATTCGATCCTCCTGCCGGGATTTGACGTCCTGGAAATGAATTACGCCACGCAGGAGGTGGAAGCGGCCCTGCTGAACCCGGAGGGGAATGAATGCTTCTTCAAATTCACCATCACACTTAAAAGCGACGGGACAGAATTATACCACACAGGCCTGATTAAGCCGCGAACGGCGGTAACGAAATTCAAAATAAACAAAAAGCTGGAAACGGGCGAGTACCCGATTGTCATCACGGTAGAAACATCGGACCTGAAAGACCCGGAAAGCTACTATAACGGCGGTGCGGTGGAAGCGGTCTTAGAGGTGGAATAGATGAAGGCGAGGAAAGCACTGGCTACGGTACCGGTTCTGGCACTGTTTCTGGCAGTGCTTGTTCTGGCAGGCGGATGCAGCGGGAAGGGAAAGGCAGAGGATACCGCTTATGCAGGTCCCGGCGGGGGGGCAGAGATAAACGGCGTTTCTTTCTCCATCGGGGAGATGGAAACCCGCAGTGAGATAAAACCGGAAGAACCAAGCGGCTACTACCATTATTATGAAGAACAAAAGGGCTGGAAATATTATGTCATCACCGGGCAGGCCGCCAACAAGGGGCCGTATACACTGAATGCGGAAAATCTGGCTGTAAACGGGACACACGGTAAGAAAAGCTACGAGGGGCGACTCCTTTTTTCCAACCCGGAAAAGAGTGAATTTATCAAGGAAATCAAAGCGGATGAGGAACTGGAATTTTATTTTATCCTTCTGGTAAAAGATAAAGACCTGCTCCCGGACAAACTGGAAATCTGCTACACAAACGATTTTAAGGCACCGAAGGAAGACCGGCCATATGACAAACTGCTGATCTGGACGCTCCCGCAGCTGCCTATCCCATGCAGGGTGCAGGAATAATACAAACGGAATACGGAAAGGATAAAAAATTGAAAACAGATCTAATAGAAAGTATAGCAGAAGCATTTGGAATCTATATCAGTGATCTGAAACAGGAGCAGATCCGGATGCAGACCCTTGCCTATATACTGGAGTGCAGCGGGTACGAGATAACCGAATGGAATAAGCTGATCAATTACATATTTGGGTTAAAATGTGAGTTTAATGATGAGAAGGAAGCAAAGGACTTTTATATTAAGCAGATATGTTCCAATTTGCATTCAGCAGGCGGCAGCGCCGGCAGGAAGGATTTGCCAACTTAAAACAGGGACCTAAGCCTGTCCTTCGGCCGGATATGGCCGCCAATGGCATGATATCCGCTTTTATAAGGCGGACCGCCTGTGAGACGGGCGTCCCGGCGACCGAAGTGAAATAACAGAAACTATATAATAAAAAGCAGTCACTTATATATATTATAGTGGCTGTTATTTTTTTACGGTAAGATTCATTATCAAGGCCAAAGCCGTGAGACACACCAATCCTCCCACCTACATCCTTTTTAAGCCCTCCGCCCGAGAAAAGAACTAAAAAAGTCTGAGTCCCCCTAAAAATACTCCCGAAAAGAGCCCCCTGGTCAATAGGAAACCACGGCCTTTTATACTATGATAATAATATATCAAACAGCCCCTATAAGGCTGCAGACGACGATTATTTTCAAAAGGAGGAGAATTGTATGGACGCTATTGAGAGAGGAAAACGGCTGGAAGAGATTCTGGCAGAAAAAGGAATGTCAATGGGTTTAGCGTACGGCAGTGATGACTTACAGCAATCAGAAGAGATTGTCGACAGAGAGATTAAGCTGGAAAAAACAAAACGTGCAGAATACTTAATGGATCTGTATTACCAGGCATTTTCAAGCGCAAGTGTTGAGTTCCCTTACTGGTACAGCAGAAAGTTTGCAGAATGTGACGGAGATGTGCTGGAAGTCCGCCGTGCAAAAGCGCTTGCATGCGCATATGCTCATTCTACCCCGAGTATTTATCCCAGAGATTTACTTCCGGGCGGAAAAACAGATTATTTAAGAGGCGGTTTTCCAATGCCATGGCTTACCAATTCATTCTACCTTGCAAAAGAAGATGAATTGAAGAGTGCGGCGGCAAGTGGAACGACGGCAATTGATGAGATTGCAGCGCTTGGAACCGGAGGGGGAAACGTAACCAAGAATCAGGGAAAAGTTGTTTCTCTTGCAGGCAAATTCGGGATCAGGGCGGAAGAAGTGCCGGTACTTACGAAACTGGCGAGAGAGTGGGCCGGAAAATCGGTAGAAGACCTTGGCCTTGCGTATGAGAAGATGATGTCTGACTATGAAGACAAGGCAAATATCATGAAGAGCGTTCTGGTGTTCTGTGACAGCGGCTATACAATTCCGCAGGGACGTGAAGTTGCAAGCTACTATTTCCCGCTGGAATATGGAATTGACGGAATGATCAGATTCTGTGAGGAAAAGAAACTGGAAGTTGCCGGTTATGCGGACGGCGATGGAATCCTTGGTATGAAACGCCTGTATTTCTACGAGGCGGCACGCATTGTTTTAGGCGGTATCCAGCAGTTCTGGATGAATTATGTGAAAGAATTGAGAACCGTTGCTGAGATCGAGCCGGATGCAGCACAGAAAGAAGAGTATCTTGCACTTGCAGATCAGATGGAATGGATCGCCCGCAATCCACCGAGAAACTTCAGGGAAGCACTGCATCTTACCTATCTGATCCATATTACGGTATTGAACGAAGATGCAATCTCAGGATACTCTCCGGGACGTCTCGGCCAGGTGCTTTATCCGTATTTTGAAAAAGATATTGCAGATGGAACTATTACAGAAGAAGAAGTCATCGAGCTTCTGGAAGTACATCGATTCAAATTCAGTACCATTGAGCTGTTCGCAAGCACAGGAATCTCGGGCGGTATATCAGGCAATACATTTAATAACCTTTCTGTGGGAGGCCTTGATAAAGACGGCGCACCCTGTGGAAACAGACTGGAGTGGCTTATTCTTCATGCGGGTATGACAAATCAGTCTCCACAGCCGACTTTATCGGTATTATATGATGAGCGGCTTCCGAAGGACTTCCTGATTAAGTGTGTGGAATGTACCAAGACAGGGGTTGGATACCCGGCA
Source organism: Faecalicatena contorta (assembly GCF_001404335.1). Classification (GTDB taxonomy): domain Bacteria; phylum Bacillota; class Clostridia; order Lachnospirales; family Lachnospiraceae; genus Faecalicatena; species Faecalicatena contortus_B. Next base: position 41,448 of record NZ_CYZU01000022.1, on the reverse strand, counting down.
TGGATGAATAACCGGGTTGCCATGGACTTTATGATGAATCAGTACGGCGCAGAAGGAATGACGGTATCAGAAGCACGTGCAGTGGCAATCGGCGGATGTCTGGAGACCGCACCGGGCTGTTTCATGCCTCTTCATTTTAACGGAAAGACACACTATATTCCGGCAGGTGCAAGCCAGACAACTTCGGTAGGCGTACACTTTGTATCGAATCCGAAGATGATCAATATGGTATTGTTCAACGGTGTGGACCCAAGAACCGGCATACAGGTACTCCCGCCGCACAACAGAGAACTTAAGACCTATGAGGATTTTTGGGATCAGTATAAAAAGTATTATGCTAAGACATTGGAACCGACTGTAAAAGCGGGGAATATCCAGCATGACATCTGGCGTGACAGAAATATGTCTATTGTAAACTCCCTGTTCAAACCGGACTGCCTGAAGAACGGACATCATATCGGACATATGGGAACCAGATATAATGCAACCTATAATATCGAGTCCTGCGGTACGATCAATATGGTTAACTCACTCGCGGCATTGAAGAAACTTGTTTATGAAGATAAAAAGTATACGCTGGATGATTTCAGAGATGCCATCAAGGAAAATTTTGGTTTCTATACAGCAGTGGAATCAAAAGCATTCTCACTGGGCGAGCAGATTAAAAAACCAGATGTTACAAAATATGATGAGATTCATGGTGACTGCCTGAAAGCGCCAAAACATGGAAATGATGAGGACTACGTAAAAGAGATTCTGAAAGAGTATGAAGACTGGTTCTGCGATCTCTGCAATACATACGAATCTCTGTATGCTAAACCGATGTATGCATGTCAGATTTCCGTGGCGCTTCATGCAGCAGTGGGTATGGCAACATTTGCAACACCGGACGGACGCCTGTGCAACACAGCATTTGCAGATGGTTCTATGTCTGCATATCCTGGTACAGACCGGAAGGGACCATATGCTTTACTGGCTTCCGGATGCTGCTGGGATCAGAGTAAATCCCAGAATTCACAGATTAATATGAAATTCCATCCGAACGCAGTACGCGGGCTTGACGGGAGCAAGAAGCTACTAACCATGATTTCAGCATTTATGAATAAGGGCGGCTTCCATGTTCAGTTTAACATTGTTGATTCTAAAATGTTAAAAGAGGCGCAGAAACATCCGGAGACAAACCGTGATTTGTTAGTCAGAGTTTCTGGATTTACACAGTACTGGGTAGAGACAGGCAAACCGGTTCAGGACGAAGTAATTGCCCGTACAGAATTTGAAGGAGGTATCTGATATGAGTAAACATAGTGATTGTAAAAACTTTGTTCAGTTTGATGTATTTAAAGGCTTTTGTAGAAAAAATGGTGGTTTTGTGTTGATCGATACCGATATCTGTCCGGCTTTTGCAGAAAAAGCAAAATGCAGGAACTGCAGCCATTTTTGTGAGGTGAATGAAGAGGGGATCGGCATGTGCAAAGGGCTGGAGTCTGAATACTGGGCATACGAAGATATGGATGCTAAGACATGTGAAGGATATGAGACAAAATAGATAATTGAGGTTATCTGACCATGCAGGCGCTAAGGCGCCTGCATCATGAAAAGGGGGCTTATATATGAATGAGAAGTCAAACTCTAAAAACTATGGTTTAATGGTAATTGCGGCAGCTTTTCTTGTTTATTTTGTGTTTTTTGGATATCGCAGTGCGTTCTCTGTCTTACTTACCCCAATGACAACGGATATGGGGTGGGATACAGCAAGTGTAACGGCAGGGTATTCTATCATGATGCTGATCTATGCGGTTGTGTCTTACTTTTCCGGGCTTGTTTTCAGTAAATTCGGGCCGAAGTTCTGCTTTGGTATCGCGACGGTTGCCGGATTTCTGGGGTATTTCGTTACAAGCTATGCCAATTCCTATATGATGTATCTGCTTCCATATTCTATCTTTGCAGGTACCGCAACAGGTATGCTTTTTGTTCCCGCAGTGTCAACGATCAGAAGCTGGTTTATCGGAAATGCCTATGGGAAAGCGTTCGGGTTTGCGGCGGCAGGCGCATGTATCGCACAGGTAATACTGACACTTGGGCTGAAAGCGGTTCTCCTGACAATGGACTGGCGTGTGGCGATGAAGCTGCTCGGTGCTGTTGCGCTGGTACTGTTATTGATAGCTACGCTGATTACGAAACAGGCGCCGCAGTCATATGGCATGGAACCAAAAGGTGAGATGATCGGCGGTAAGAAATCCGCATCAGAAACGGCTGGTCACGCATGGTTAGTAAAAGAAGCATTTTCAACATATTTTGTATGGGGGTCAATTCTGTCCTTCTTCTGTTCCTGCTTCTCTGAATTTCTGATCTGGTCACAGCTGGTCCGCTACTGGCAGACAGACGTCGGCCTTTCTATGGGGACGAGTACGAATCTTTATGCCTTTGTCGGACTTCTTGGTTGTGTATTCGCACCGCTTCTCGGAACCTTCTCCGATAAGTATGCAGGCAGAGTCGGTGACGAGACAAAAGCAAGGAGAATATTAATGTTCTTTGCGGCTGCAAGCGGAGTTCTCGGTATGATCTGCCTGCTGGCGGGTAAGACCTCCATCTTTATTACGATTGTTGCATGTATCTTCTTTGCAGCATACTGGCAGGGAATGCCGGGGCAGGTTACAGGATATATGGGATCTATATTCGGAAGAAGTTTCCCGAAAATCTGGGGACTTGCCACTCTCATCATTATGGGTATCGGACCTGCAGTTGGCAGTTACCTGGGAGCAAAATTATACGATGTATTCGGATCCTATAAGGTGTCGTTCATCGTGGCTACTATTATGTTTCTTTTATCTGCGATCTTTGCATTCACACTACCTAAAAATGCAAAATTGCCGGATAAGTTAAAAAAATAAGTTGCCAGTACATCGTAAAATAAGTAACTGACTCATAAGCTGAGATAAAGTTTCGAGAGTACTGCTCCACAAACGCAGGGGTAGTGGGTTACGATGAGACTTGTGGAGCAGTGCTATCGGAAATTTAGGTCTGCTTAAATGGCAGTTAATTATTATATGATGTACGAGTGTTCAGGAGGGATTGTTATGGAGAAGAAGGGTTTAATATTTGACATACAGGGATTTTCTGTACATGACGGTCCCGGAGACAGAACTCTTATATTCCTAAGCGGCTGTCCGCTTCGCTGTGAGTGGTGTGCGAATCCTGAGGGGAAAAAGCTGAAACAGAATCTGTTATTTACTTCCGGCAGGTGCAAGGCAGTGCAGAATCAATGTAAAAGCTGCGTGGCTGCGTGTCCGCGCGGCGCGGTTACTATGGATCCGGAAAGCGGGTTACCGAAGATCCAGCGGGCGCACTGTGTCGACTGTAAAGAGTATCCGTGCACGAACGCGTGTAATTATGAAGCGCTCCGGGTGTCCGGCACGTATTACACACTGCAGGAACTGATGGATGTGTTAAAGCGGGATAAAGATTTCTGGGGAACCGACGGGGGAGTTACCTTTAGCGGAGGAGATCCTTTTGTGCAGTGGGAATTTCTTTTAGATGCATTAAAGGAATGTAAGAAAAATAATATGCATACGGCAATTGAGACGTCTGCTTATACGGATGAAAACATATTCTTAAAGGTATTAGAGTATATTGATTTTGCTTTTGTAGATATCAAGAACATGGACTCACAGGCACATAAGGCAAAGACAGGTGTGGGCAACGAAGTTACATTAAGAAATCTCAGGGCGCTCAAAAAAAGCGGCTGGAACGGAAGAATAATCCTAAGGACACCAATTATTCCAGGATTTAATGACAGTGTGGAAAATGCCGAAAAAACAGCAGATTTTATGAATGAAAACGGCTTTTTTGAAATCAATCTTCTGCCGTTCCACAGACTGGGGACATCGAAATGGGAGCAGCTTGGCACGGTATATAAGTATAAGCATCAGGAAGCATTGTCAAAAAAGGATTTGGAATACCTTCAGGATGTGTATTTCGATAAAGGAATTGCCTGTTATCTCGATACGGATATCGTATATAATTTATCTGCCATACAGAAGTAAAATTTCATGAAATTAAAAGAAAGGAGCGGAAATCCAGATTGCTATTATTGATAACAATCTGGATTTCTGCTATATTTGTTGTATAACTTTGTAACCGTATCTAAACACAGAAAGGTGTCATATGGATAAAATTGCCTTAAGGTGGCTTCAGTCTATTGGAAAAGAACAAGTACAGACCTTTCAGGATAATTTTGCGGCAAGTTACAATATCAGCCTGTGTCTTCTTTCGATAGATGGAGAACCTCTGACTGTCTGGTCAAATGAGTCTTTGTTATGTTATAAGCTTCAAAAAAATAATTCCACAGAATGCATTTCCTACAGAAAAGAGTCTATTGCGGCTATGCTTAAAAAGAGGGAACCGATTATAGAGTACTGTTACACAGGCCTGGCTTACTTTTTGTATCCGATATTTTACGATCATGACATTATTGCTTTTTTCATCGGCGGCATGGTTTCGCTTTCAGAAGAAAAAAATGAAATTTATGAAAAGTTTTCTGTTAATTATATGAAGAAATCTGACCTGGAGAATATTCTAACGTTTCTCTCCAGTATTCTTGCTATGATCCATATGCCGGAAGCGGCGGATGGTTTCGCAGCTCACAACAGTCACCTATACACGCAGCTGATGAAAAAATACGGATTAACGGAGCGGGAAATAAGCATCATCGATTATTTGATGAAAAGAAAGAGCAATCTCGAGATTGCCGAAAGTCTTTTTATAAGTGAAAAGACTGTTAAGACACATGTAAGTAACATTATTAGAAAGATGAATGTAAAGAATCGGATTGACGTAATGCTGGCTTGTCAGGAACTGGATGCTGAGGAAATAACGAGGTGACCCATGTCTATTAATAAAAGGCTCATTATCTTTAATTCTGTAATTATGATCCTGTCTATGCTGCTTGTCCTGCTGGTTTCCAATCGCGCGCTGAATAAGATGCTGGATAATTCTGTAAAGAATTATCTGAATACATCAGTGTACGCGGCAATGGAGATTCAGGATGCCCGTTTGAATGAGATGGAAAAAGGTGCGTCTCTAATTATCCGTTTAGATGATGTCAAAGAGTTTTACCAGGCGGGGAATCAGGTGCAGCTTGCCGCAAGTTTATCTGACTTAAAACAAGAATACGAGTATCTTGATCTGGGCATATTCGTGGATGCATCAGGCAATGTATTGGCACATATGGAAGAAAACGCGGATCGTGCGGGGAAGATATCGCTCCCATATATAGAGCAGGCCCCGGGACGTGTGATCAAAACACAGTGCGTGGCAGACCTGCGCGATATATTTGAGAAGGGAAGCGGTCTGGCAGAAAACTATGCCGTTACGCTGGAATCCACAGGAGCGCTCAGTTATGACGGCCTTGTGGCAATTGTAATTTTCCCTGTCAAAGACTCGGAGGGGCAGGTACTGGGATATCTGTTGCTGGGGGATATCATTAATAAGAACAGTTACTATACTACAGAGTACACGGGGATTATTCCGGATTCTTATCTTACCATATCTCTCAATGATCTGAGGATATGTACCAACATTTTTTCGGAAGATAAAAGTGATTATACAGGGACAACAATTCCGGATATTACACAGGGGACAAAGACGGGGAATGAAATCTATTTTGGTTCAGAATATGCGCCGATCGGCGATAATTATTACTTTCTTTATAAACCTCTGAAGGGATATTTTGATGACTTTCAGGGATATCTCAGTGTGGGGATTCCGGAAACTATATTTGTAGAGATGCTTTCTGTGAACCGGAAGATTGTAATCACGGTAATCTGTATCACATTTTTTATTATCCTGGTATCCAGTATTCTGTTCGGAAAGAGTATCACGAAACCAATCCGGGCAAGTGCAGATATTGCACGGAATATCTGCCGGGGAGATTTTAAAGTGGTGCACGGCTATGGGAATATGAATAATCAAAGCCGTGAAACGAAGGAACTGCTGGTTGCAATGGAAGAAATGGCTGAAACTCTGTATCGAAACAAAATGGACATTGAGCAGTACATAGACGAGCTTGTGAAAAAGCATCAGGAAGCAGACAGCCTTTCCCAGCAGCTGCTGGAGATGAATTCTACTCTGGAACAAAAGGTTGACGCAAGAACGATAGAACTCCAGCAGACGATTGAAGAGCTGAAAGAGTCAAATCAGGTGAAGTCGCGGTTCCTTGCAAACATAAGCCATGAACTGAAGACGCCGCTGACCGGAAGTATTAATGCATCGGAACTGCTGCTGGATGAACTTTTCGGTACGCTCAATGAACGGCAGACCAAATATGTAAAAAATATATGGCTCTCCAGCAACCAGTTATTACTTTTGATCAATGATATCCTGGATCTATCCAAGATAAATGCAGGGAAACTGAATGTGAATCCTGTAGAATGTTTTGTCAATGAGGTTTTGGAAGAAGCAATCGGCATAGTAAAAAGTACCACATATAAGAAATCCATCGAACTGATTACATCGGTGTCACCGGATGACCTGGAAGTATGGGCGGATAAGAAGCTTCTGAAACAGATTCTATATAATCTGCTGTCCAATGCGATCAAGTTTTCTCATGAGAACGGTACGGTCACTATTTCAGCAAAGAACGTCAATTGTCCGGATAACGGCAGAAAGTATGTAAAATTCTGTGTTTCGGATAGGGGTATAGGAATAGATGAAAAGGATTTGAAACGGGTATTCCTCGAATTTGAACAGACAGATAATTCTTATTCAAGAGAATATGGCGGAACCGGCCTTGGACTGCCGTTATCAAAGAAATGGGTGGAGGTTCAGGGAGGGAAGATAGAATTGCACAGTAAAGTGAATGTAGGGACAGAGGCCGTCTTCTATCTTCCGGCAGCGGAAGAGCAGGAAATATAAATATGGGGGCGCATGAGATGGAAAAAATTCTTGTGATAGATGATAATGAAGTGATTTGCGATATGCTGTATGATGTACTGAATGAGTGGGGGTTTTGTACCGAAAAAGCATATCAGGGAATGAAAGCGCTGCCGCTTGTGGATGAGTTTCAGCCGGATCTGGTATTGCTGGATGTTATGCTGCCCGGCATGAACGGTTTTGAGATATGCAGACGAATAAAATCCGACCCGGAGAAAGAACATATTGCAGTTATTTTACTTACGGTATTAAGCGATGTAGGCGACAGGATGCAGGCGGTCAATGTGGGCGCCGATCTGTTCCTGAGCAAGCCCGTGAATTACAAGGAACTCCGAAAGCAGATCGGATATCTGCTGGGGAAGAAAAAGAGGCTTGCAGACATGGAAAAGGCGGAGAGTGTGTGTCAGTTCATTTTAAACCTGGTGCGGTATATGGATTCGGAATTATACAGCCAGGCCAAAGAAGTGAAAAGATATTGCGACCGTCTGCTGCATATTTTAAACTTTTCAGAAAATGAAAGAGTTGAAATTGAACTTGGAATTGCGTTTCATGTATTTGGGGAATTTGTAATGTCTCATGGAATAACAAGGGATGAGCTTGAAGACATGATTGCACCACTGAAGCTCTCAGGGCGGATTGTACCATATCTGAGGGATGAGCAGAGCGAAACGTTCATTGATCCGGACCTGAAAAATGTAAAAGTGCTTCGGATTGTTGAGAAGTTCTGTGAGTTTAAGCGGGAAGGGAAAAACAATGAGGAGGCGTTGTCCGCCCTGGCGGTCATGGTGCCCAGGGCGGATAAAGAGCTGCTGGACGGACTGAAGCGCCAAATCAGTGCAGAGAAATTTATGGAAAATTTAAAATCCGGGAAAGAGAGTCTTTGAATATATGAATTTTATAGAAAAACGGGTACATGAACTATACTGGAATGATAATACAAATTGCGCACGAACAACGTTAATATGCTTGAGTGAATTGTTTAAAATTAAACTTGAACTGCAAACCTTAATATCGGCGGCAGGTTTACACGGCGCCGGCGGTTTCCGCGCGCAATGCGGCCTGGTTGAAGGCGGCTTAATGTTCATAGGCATTTACTATAATTTGCAAGGAAAATCAGAGGAGGAGATCATTCAATTATGTTATGAATTTGCAGATTCATTTCAACAGAAGTTTGGATCATTAAGGTGTTATGAGCTGAGGCCGGAAGGATTTACATCTAATGATCCGCCTCATTTGTGTGAAGCCCTTACTTGTAGGGCTATAGATTTTGCCGGCAATTTTATCAAAGATAATACATAATTCTGCAGCGAATAGTCTTATTGTTACTGCTCACGGGCAATCCTGTAAACAGTACGGAGTTTTTTCTTTAAGTGTACGATTTCATGATTCCGGTTTGACCGATAGAGAAAGGATATGGTAAAATCAAGAAACAGAGATAAAAACACAACGCGGTTATCATTCCGCAGAGCCGGTAGGTAGTCCGGCCGCACCGTTTTGGTGTAAGTAACCCTCCCTCCTTGGGTCGTCCGTTCTTTGTGCATCACAATTTTTGCAGGTAAAGAGGAAAATGCTTTGGTTACAGGAGCATTCGCCGATTACTGCGACAGCCGCAAGGCATGAAGGAGGAATTGTCATGGACAAAGTATCGGTAAAATTGACAGTATTTTTTGAGGAGCCTTTCTGGATCGGTGTTTTTGAACGGATATCAGAGGGAAAGCTATCGGCTTGTAAGATGACATTTGGGGCTGAGCCAAAGGATTATGAAGTGTATGCTTTTATTCTGAAAAATTACGATCAATTGAGATTTAGCCAGGCCGTGGCAGCTGATGTAAAAGAAGCCGGCCGCAATCCCAAGAGGGTACAGCGGGAGGTGCACAAACAGGTTCAGAACACCGGTATAGGCACCAAATCGCAGCAGGCTTTAAAATTGCAGCAGGAGCAGAGGAAAACTGAGCGCAGGACTGTAAGCCGGGAACAGCGGGAAACAGAGAAACAGCGGCAGTTTGAACTGAAACAGCAGAAAAGAAAAGAGAAGCATAAGGGCAGGTAATACCTGCCCTTAAAAAAGCGGAGGATACGCAGAAAATGAATGATGAAATTACAAGAAGCTGTATAGATTGTGGAACTGCCAACTGTGGTTCTCAGAATAAAGTCTATCCTAAATTCTGTCTGACAACAGAGAACAGTGATCTAGAACTGCTGGATGCTGCAATAAAAGAATACGATAAAGAAGAGAATAAGCAGATTATGCTCAATGCCGCAGAAGTTGAGTACGAATTCTACTGTAAAATGACCAGAGTAGAAGAGACGATAGAATTTGCAAAGAGAATGAATTATCATAAACTGGGAATTGCCACATGTGCAGGCCTGATTAATGAGTCCAGAATTTTAGCACGGATTTTAAGAAGTCATGGTTTTGAAGTGTTTGGGGTTGCGTGTAAGGCGGGGGCGGTTGACAAAACAGAAGTTGGAATTCCTGAAAAATGTAAGGGGGTTGGAGCTTCTATGTGCAATCCAATTCATCAGGCCATGAGGTTGAATAAAGAAGAAACGGATCTTAATATTTTAGTTGGATTATGTGTGGGTCATGACAGTCTTTTTTATAAGTATTCGAAAGCCCCTGTTACTACTTTGGTGGTGAAAGACCGCGTACTGGGGCATAATCCGGTTGCGGCGCTTTATACCGCAGATTCATACTACGGGAAGATCATGGGAGACCAATAAGGAGACGAAGAAACAGAAGCCCTGTACAGATTTTGATTGAGTATAGGAGATTAATTTGATATACTCATATTATGAGAAAATAAATTTGCAAACGGTATGGGAATGAACAGTCATGGAAATCGGAAGAGGTCTGTATTGTACAGTGTTACATCTGCAGGCACCGGAATAATGATTAGATCCAAAACCGCCGGCGGATGGCAGAGGCGAACAGAGGTATTATGCCAGGCAAAGCATGACGTGCGCCTCGCGGCAAGTGCGCCCCTGCGTACTTGAATATGGAAAAACAAAATTAGGAGGAGAAAATATTATGGGTGGGGAATGTCCGCGCTGCGGCGCGCCTCTGGAAGGGGCAACTTGTTCTTATTGCGGCTATGTAGAACCGCAGGAGACACAGAACAGTAGAATGGAAAATGGATATGTGAATCCTCAGGATGTGAATAATAATGGATATGCCAATCCACAGGGGATGAATAATAATGGATATGCCAATCCACAGGGGGCTAATAATTATGGGTATGGTACAGAAGTGTTTACAAATAGTGTGCCCGTATATCCGAATCAGCAATATGCAGAAGCCTGCAGTCCAAAGAGCAAAATGCTTGCGTTGGTTCTATGCTTCCTTGTGGGGTATCTGGGCATACACCGGTTTTATGTAGGGAAATACGGGACAGGCATCGTGTGGTTTGTGACAGCAGGGTGCTTCGGATTTGGCTGGGTTGTTGACATTATTATGATTGCCATAGGATCCTTCACAGATAGTACAGGTTTGCCATTAAAGAGATAGTATAAGTATGATTGATAAGGGACAGAGCCTTTTTTTAGGCTCTGTCTTTTTCTGTATAGGAAAAAAGCTATAGAAGATTATTTTAAAAAGAATATATTTGTCCACAAAACCAGACACTATCCAGTGAGTACTAAAAATAAGATGAAACCCTATTACTTTAATGTTAGAATATTATCACCGCATGTTAAAGGAGCAGCTATATGGAATGGAATGAAAAATTACAGATCATTATCGACTATGTGGAGCATCATCTGCAGCGGAAAGAGGAACCTGTTGACGTTCAGGAGATAGCAAAAATAGCGGGCTGCTCATATGGCTTCTTTCAAAAGGTGTTTTCATATATGAATGGCATCAGTTTTGCGGAGTATGTCCGTTCGAGGAAAATGACTCTTGCGGGCTATGATTTAAAAAGTACAGAGATGAAAGTAGTTGATATCAGCTACAAGTATGGCTATGATTCTCCCACATCATTCACAAAAGCATTTCACCAGTTTCATGGGATATCCCCCATGGAGGCCAGGCGGGATCAGAGTGAACTGCGGATACTGCCTAAGATGCAGATTTCCGTAAAACAGCAATACTCATGGAGACTGGAACAAAAGGAAGCATTCCGTCTGGTTGGAAGGCGCATCCGCATATCACGGGAGGATGATGCCCATCTGGTTAAAATCCCCGGATTTTGGAGTGAGTGTCAAAGAGACGGTACCTTCGCTGCTTTGGCAGCAATGGATCAGGGAGAACCCCGCGGCCTGTTCGGCCTGGTTGAGGAACAGGGGGATTCATCGGATGAAGTGGATTATTCGATCATGGCCGTCACGGACAAAAAGGCTCCGCAGGGATTCCATGAGATAATAATTCCACAGGCAGCGTGGGCTGTCTTCGATTGCAGAGGGCCGGTGCCGCAGGGGATTCAAAATGGGTGGAAGTACCTGACAGAGGAATGGCTGGTCAGCTATCCCTTTGCGCATGCAGACTGCCCGGAGCTGGAGTGGTACAGCAGCGGGAACCCATATGATCAGGATTATCTGGCGCAGATATGGATACCGATAAAGGAAAAATAAGAGGAGAGTATATTATGGACGAAAAGTTTGAATTGTTTCTTGCCAGTGTTGACAGTAAAAACCAGGGATTTGTAAAGGAATTGAATGATTATCTGACACAGAACAATTGTAAATGTGAAATAAAATCCGCAAAGAGCGGATTTGTTGTTTCCTATGTTTTCTGCGATACGAAGAAAACACTGGCAACGTATGTTTTCCGGAAAACCGGAGTAAAACTGCGTATCTATCCGGAGAATCTTGGAAAGTATGCCGATTTTCTTAATGTTCTGCCAGAGAAGATGAAAAAGGATATCCGGAAATCCTCTGTATGTAAGAGGCTGTTAAATCCGGATGACTGCAATCCAAAATGTGTGACCGGATATTCCTTCAGCCTGGATGGGGAAAGCTTCCAAAAATGCAGGTATATGGCATTTATGCCCACGCTGAATGAGGAAAACAACGCATATATCAGGCAATTTTTAGAAAAAGAGCTGGAAGCCAGAGCACTGGCGTAAAGCAGCAGATTATCAAAAGCCGCAGCCCCTGCATAACCAGCGGGAGCTGCGGCTTTTGTGACTTTAGCGCGCATTGCTTAGCAGTTTTCTCAAGCTCTGCGTTTCTACAATTCTATAGTTAGACAGCCACAATTGTTTGTCCTTACCTGCCAACTGTGGATTCGTATAGGTTTCGAACGTATTCTGCACGATATTTACCCCAACTTCGTTCCATATTTCCAAAGGATCGAACAGCCAGGAGACCTCCTGATCGATTACGTCATATTTCAACAGACTGCGGAAAGCCCCGAAAATAGGGTAAATATATCCGCTGGATACAACGTAATTGGTATCCGTGCACAGGAATTCCGTCTTGGTTTTCTTTTCCAGTGATTCAATTCCGCGGACGCTGCCGAATCGTGGGACGCTGACGCCCAGAGCCTTTTTATACTCCTGATATTTAATAGGCAGTTCCCGTTCGATGACATCATATAAAGAAACTAACGTGGGAATCTGTTTAGTCAGAGATTTATAAAAGGGCGTGTTATATGCTTCTTTATAGCGTTTAAAAACCTGAGCCTTTCCGGAATAGCTCTGCACCGGGGCAGCAGAGTCGTCCGGATATTTGGTGATATCAAAGGCATACATCAGGCGGAGCAATTCCGAGATATTAATAGGTTTATTTTCATTATCTTTGTATGCAATACGGCTGGCATACGGCTGGCTGCTGATCGCGTCTTTTATTTCCTCAAAATTGTCATCCAGATTAAATAGTGCAATGTCCGATACCTGGACAGAGGTATTCCGGGCATCAGACAGCCGGGAGATATTCTGTACATTTGTAATGACTTCGATGCGGACATATTTCGTAATTTCGGTGGGGATCGCATTGCGTTTTTTTATGATTGCAGTATAGGTATGGCCGCCGTCCAGAATTCCATACGTAAACCGATCATTTTCATTGTTTTGATCACCGATGTCGATTGTAACCTCTGAATCTGTGCTGTTAAAAGTAAGTGATTTGGCAGCGATTACGATCCCACGGTTGTTGATATAAAAGTCCGTTTCCGGTTCTGTGACCGCGGCTAACAGACTCTTGGCCACATTGGTCGTCATTTTCGGTTCCCTTGGGTTTACATCCAGGGGAATATTTTCGGGCAGATCTTTCATATCCACTAATAAATAGTAAATGGTTTCATATGTACTCTCATCTTTTGCTCCTTTTTTATAGGGAGAGACAAGGGTGCGAAGGGAGTTGACTTTAAACTTCAGCGGTTTCTTCATAAAATAAATTCCTCCTTAGAATGCCGGAAACTTTTCCGTGCGGTTGTCTTTAGTATAAAAAGAGTGTAATATAAAATCTATAAAAAATAAATGCACCATGGTGCATATTTGGTGAAATCATGGCAGAGAAAAAAGAATACAGCCAGGCGCTGGTCAGAGTGGGCGAACTGTTGTCGGGGAAGAGAAAAGGCCTTGGAGAACAGTATAGGAACAGAGAAAACTTCATAGATCTCAGAAGCGAGGAACTGTTTGGGGGAGAGCCCTGGATCTCCCCGCGGCACCTGGCAAATGTGGAGCTTGGGAAAAACTGGATCAGTATTGAGAAGCTTATTGTATTGGCAAATGCTTTGGAAGAAAATCCGGTGGAGTTGTTTGAAGAAATTTTGGATGCTTATTTGGGGAAAGAATCGTGAATAAAGTAAAATAACGCAGCTTTCATGAATTATTGCTTGGTCTGTTGAAAAAGATCTGTATTTCCGGTACACTGGAGTGAGAGCAGTCAGGATATATCAGAATACAAACAGGCAGGGGCTGCTTGTGGAGATAAACTATGAAAATATACGCAAAAACAGTTGGAGAGTTCATAGATGAGGTGGAAAATAGAACCTTTCTGGCAGCATTAGAAAAAAATTACAGGGTTTTAGTGGGGAAAGTTCAGGCTGGTGAATACCGTGCATGGCAGCATTCCGTGCAGGAGTATATGTACGCGGTTATTAAGAAGGCGGGACTTCCAGCAGACGCCGGGATCGCTGTTGAATATCAGGTTCCCGGGCTGTCCGAGCGGGTAGACCTGATAATAACCGGATTTGATGATAATGGAGAAATGACTGCAATATTAATAGAACTGAAACAGTGGTCAGCCATAGAATGCTGTGACAGTGCAGTAAGCTATAAAGTGCAGATCCCAATGAGCGGCGGGAGTGAATTGAGGGATCATCCATGTTATCAGATTAATTATTATAAAAATGCGATAGCAGGAGGTATTAGTGAAGAAGATTTCCCCCTGCACTTATGCCCGGCGGTAGTATTACATAATTACAGCTTACAGGAAAATAAAGATCCTCTTTTTCAAAATGGGTACAAAAATTATATGTTAAATGTTCCCGTATTTTTTAAAGGGGAGGATGAGAAACTAGAGTCTTATCTGGCAGAGAAAATTAAAAGCGGTGATAATGGAAGCGTATTGACTTATATTGAAACAAAATGTTGTGGTATTTCCCTGACTCTTTTAGAATTGTTAAAAAAATTGAGTGTAAATGACAGTTCTCTGCGATTAAATGCAGAACAGCAAAGGATGCAGGGAACTGTCATGAAAATGCTGAATACTGCCAAACGTGATAAACGTAAAAAAGTAGTTTTGGTACAGGGTGGTCCGGGAACAGGTAAAGCAGTAGTGGCTTTGAAAATCCTGGCAGCATGTTTGTGTGAGCATTCGGATATGAACTGTTATTATACTGCGAAAAATAAAGCACTCAGAGCAGTTCTGAGGTTTGATTTAAGTCAAATAGCGGGAATGGAACGGTTTAGCAGCAGTATTGTATACCCTCCTTTCTTAGAAAAACTCGAAAGAAATAAAGCCAGTGTCATTACCGTTGATGAAGCTCATCGGCTAAGCGAGGAAAAACAGATTGTGTCTATCATAAAAGCTGCGGTAGTTTCCGTTTTCTTTATAGATGAGGGACAGATTGTTTCCTTTGAAGATATTGGAACGAAAGAAGTAATTATGGAATGTGCAAAGCGTCAGGATGCGGATATTATCGATGCAGGAGAGCTGCAGGCACAATTCAGGTGCAGGGGAATGACAGACTATATACAATGGGTTGACGCACTCTTGGAGAACGAGGAAGGAGAGGCAGCCAGGCTCAAGTATGATATCCAGGTAGAAGATGATTTTAAAAAATTTGAAGGTTCTCTGGAAAAGATGAACCGAAGAAATCTAAATACCAGAATTATTGCAGGATATTGCTGGGAGTGGAGGACACGAAATGACCGTACAAAGAAGCTATATGATTTTAATATTGAAAATGAAAATCTGCGCTGGAATAATGATGACAAGATAGATCCTGTCAGCTGGGCTATAGGCGAAACATTTGATCAGATTGGGTGTATTCATACCTGTCAGGGATTAGAATTTTGTTATGTGGGAGTCATTATCGGTGAAGATCTGAGATATGAAAAAGGGAAAATAATTACGGATATTAGTAAGAGGGCAACTGATGATTTTACCGTAAGCAAGCGTGCAAGAGAAAAATTTTTACGTAAGTTTGGAAAAGAAGCGACAATGAAACGAGAAGTGGATATTGTGAAAAATACATACAGAGTATTACTGACACGAGGGACAAGAGGGTGCAAAGTATACTGCATGGACAAAGCTTTGGGAGAACATATTAAAGAGAGAATTTCAAAGTTCAGTGGCGTGAATCAGGAATATAAGGATGAGATACGATGATAATTTACAATGGGACAAAAACGGAATTTTTGAAAAGTGTGGAAGAAGATACAATAGCGCTGGAAATAGAAGCGGGCATGTATCAGAAGATGAACAGGCATACGGCATCCAATGAATTCCGAGCCTGGGAAAATTCGTTGGAATATATGTATAAAGTACTGAATGATGAAGAGATTCCTCAAAATGCCGGAATTGCAATTGAGTATAACATTCCTTATACATCCAGAAGGGTGGATTTTTTGATTTTCGGTTATGATTCGCATAACAAAGGAAATGTGATTATTATAGAATTAAAACAGTGGGGCCATCTTGAAGCGGTGAATGGAAGAGACGGTCTGGTGGAAACTTACACAGGCAATGCAGTGCGCCGTGTGGTGCATCCCTCCTATCAGGCATGGTCATATGCAATGCTGATTCAGGACTATAATCAATCTGTACAGAATGAAGGAATTCGTCTCTTTCCCTGTTCGTATCTTCACAATTACAGAAGAAAATCAGACGATCCATTAGATGCAGTTCAGTATATGGAGTACTTGAAGGAAGCACCTGCATTTACACGAGGGCAGGTGAAACAGTTTAGAGAATTTATTAAAAAGCAGATTGTGTCGGGTGATAACAAAAATCTAATCTTCCATATTGACAGTGGCAGAATAAAACCGTCTAAGAGCCTGCAGGACGCTATTGTTAATATGCTTAAGGGCAATCAGGAATTTGTCATGATAGATGATCAGAAGGTAGTATATGAAGAGATTCTTGGATTAGCAAGACAATCCCAAAGAGATCGGAAAAAACGTGTAATTGTTATAGAGGGAGGTCCAGGCACGGGAAAGACGGTTGTAGCGGTTAATCTGCTGGCACAGTTGACATGTGAAGAGCAGTTTTGTCAGTATGTTTCAAAAAACAGTGCGCCGAGAAATGTTTACCTAAAGAAATTGAAGGGAACCATGAAGAGAAGCAGTATTGATCATATGTTTAAGGGGTCAGGCGCCTATACCATGATGCCGGAAGACAGCATGGACACGCTGCTTGTAGATGAGGCCCACCGCCTGAATGAAAAGTCCGGTATGCTTCATAATCAGGGAGTTAACCAAATCATGGAGATCATACATGCCGCAAAATGCAGTGTATTTTTTATTGACGAAAGTCAAAGGGTAACAATCAGTGATATCGGGAGTAAAGCAGAGATTCAACGGTGGGCAGAAAAAGAGGGAGCAGAATACTTTGAATTGGAACTGACCTCACAGTTCAGATGTAATGGGTCCGAAGGGTATCTTGCCTGGCTTGATGACGTGCTGGAAATTCGCCCGACTGCTAATTACGATCTGCAGGATATGAATTATGATATCAAAATTCTGGATTCCCCAAAGGAAGTACATGAAATAATTATTGAAAAAAACAGAAGTGCCAACCATGCCAGAATACTTGCCGGATATTGTTGGGACTGGCCAAAAAAGGGCAGAAATAACTCTGAAGTGCATGATATAAAAATTGATGATTTTGAAATCAGCTGGAATCTGGAGAATACCACCACCTTTGCAATCGACGAAAACTCTGTTAATGAGGCTGGCTGTATTCATACATGCCAGGGCCTTGAATTCGAATATGCGGGCGTTATCATTGGTAATGATATGCGCTTTGAAAATGGCCATATCGTTACTGACTTTACTAAAAGAGCTTTAACGGATCAATCACTTAAGGGCATTAAGAAAATGAGCAGAGAAGACCCGGAACATGCAGTAAAAGTTGCGGATGAATTAATTAAAAACACATATAGGACACTGATGACACGTGGCATGAAGGGATGCTATGTCTACTGTGTTGACAAAAATCTGGCAGAATACCTGAAAGGAAGACTACAGTAAGATGGAAGATTATACAGTGAAAGAATTAATGGAGAAAGTAAGAGCATTCTGCAGTGAGCGTGACTGGGATCAGTTTCATAATCCTAAAGATCTGGCAATTGGGATTTCAACAGAGGCGAATGAACTTTTAGATATATTCCGCTTTAAAAACGAAGAGGAAATGAAAAAAATCATGAACGATGAAATAAAGCGCCGGCATGTTGAAGAGGAACTGGCAGATGTACTGTTTTTTGTACTGCGTTTTGCTCAGATGAATCACATGGATCTTAAGGATATACTGACCAGGAAAATACAGAAGAATGGCCAAAAGTATCCTGCCGATGAAGTAAGGGGTAAAAATTTTAAGTATAATGAATATAAATAAGTGAATAAGTAAAGAAGCTATATTTTGGTTTCGTTCAAGTGATTGTTATAGTATATACGCGCAAACATGTGTGTAAAAGGGCAAAAACACATAAACGGCTCAACGGAATTAAAAGTGTTGAGCCGAATTAGGAGGTATCCTGTAATACACGGTCTCAGGCGATCTATTAGCATGGCTGTACGATAATGTTAAAATAGGTTGACTTTTCCATGCGGGTGTGCATATAATATGAATGAATAATTCATTCACTAGAAAGGGCTGTTTACATGAAAAATGAAAGAATCCACGCTATTTATGATGCTTCTGTGCAGCTATTCCTTCAGCAAGGGTATTCTAAAACGCAGATCAGCCACATTGCCAGGAAAATAGGCGTTTCCGTAGGTACCATATACCATGATTTTACAGGAAAAGAGGAAATCATGCATTTCCTGCTGAAGTGCACTTTGGATCCAGATTTTATTGAAAGAGATTTTGAAAGACCCATAACAGAAGAACTTTTCTGGGATCTGGATCAGGAAATAAAGGATGCATTTGAATCTATTGCAGATGAGTTCGGAAGGAATCTGGAGCATGCCGGGACATCCTATGGTTTTGAAGATTTGATTTCGGATGCATTTGACCTGATGTCCCGATATGCTGTGGGATGTCTCTTCATAGAAAAGAACCCGATGGACTGCGGACGTTTGATTCAATATTACACAGATTACCGGAAACAATTTTTCGACACGATGTCAGCCTATATGGAGTCATTTATCCAAACAGGAATTATACGTTCGTTAAAAAGCGTGAAACTTTCCACCAGTCTGATCATTGAGACGCTGTCATGGTGGGCCATGGATGTTCGTTATGTTACTTTTGAGAAGCAGGATATTTCACCGGAAGAGGCGAAGGAAGTATGTATGGATAATATGATCCATGCCTATAAAAAATGAAACAGCAATGAAACAATGGGGCAGGGATGTCCCCAATATTTTAAACACAATATGAATGAATGGTTCACTCAAACCGAGAGAGCAGGAGCTTAGGAGGCTGTATTATGAAGTATGCAGGAAAAATATGGGGATGCGGTATTATAGCTGCAGTTACAATATTAATTGGAGGAGCATGTGCAAAAAAGCCGGCAGATGAACCGAATGTACTTAAATTTCCATCTGACAGCATAACAGAATTGAATATATTTTATGATGAGGAGGAGATTACATTTTACAAAAGCAGTGACGAGACAATTACAGTAAAAGAATTTATGACAGACTGTGATAAACGATATTTTGCGAGTGTGAAACAACAAGGAAATTCGCTGCAAATCAGCGAAGGGAAAAAGCCATTATTTAAAAGTGGTTTTCACAGATACGTGGAGGTCTATCTGCCGGATTCTTATTCGGGCAGCCTGGGGGTTACGACTACAGATGGGGATATTAATCTAAGTCGGACGGTCCTGGATTTGGAAAGCCTGCGGATTGACAGTACGTCCGGTACGGTTACGATCAGCGGGGCCAGTGCACCATCCATTTATTTATCCACGACCAGGGGAACATTGAAGCTGGGCAAGATCCGGGGCGGGCAGATCCGCCTGGAAACAACCTCAGGAGAACTGAAATGCAGCAAAATGGAAGGTACAATCTCTTACACTACCACAAGCGGGAATGCAGTAATCAAATCCGCAGCAGGCAGCGGCGTTTACCGGGCAGAGAACTCTGGGAAGCTGTATGTTTCATATGAAAAGGTGGATGGAGATTTATCCTTTTATAATAAAAATGATAAGATCGAGCTCCTCCTTCCACGGGGGCTGGAGTATGAACTGAGAGCGGTAACGAAAAACGGGACCGTCAAGGCCCCTCTTTCAGACGGGATGCTTGTTGAAAAGGGCCGCATAGAAGGGGATGTGGGCGATAGGCCGACAGTGAAGATCGAGTTGGAATCTAAGAATGGAGATATTCGGGTTGAGCAATAAGATACGGGATATAGTGTATTAGTTTTACATCCTTTCCACTAAAACATAAAAATCTCTTGACATACATACCGTAAGTATGTAAAATAAACATACCGTTAGTATGTTAAAGAGAAATAGGAGTGAGACATGGCAAGAAACAAATATCCTGAAGAAACCAGGAATTTAATCATTGATACCGCTGCCCGTCTGTACAGTGAGAAGGGGTATGACCATACATCCATTCAGGACATAATCGATCACCTGGGCGGTCTAAGCAAGGGGGCCATATACCATCATTTTAAGTCAAAAGAGGATATCATGATGGCAGTTGCCGACAAGATGTATCTTGGCTCTGAGTCAGAGATGATGAAGGTCTCCAATAGAAAAGATCTGAGCGGGATGGAAAAGCTGAAGGAACTTTTCCGGGTATCTGCGTTCAATCCTGCACAGAAGGAGATGTTTGAAGTGGCTCCGGATATGCTGAAGAACCCGCAGCTTCTCGTGCTATATTTGCGTGACTCTGTCCAGAGAGAGGCAACGGAATTGGTCTGGAAGGTGATTGAAGAGGGAATCGAAGACGGTTCCATTCAGACGGATTATCCAAAGCAGCTGGCGGAAGTCATTATGCTGCTGGGAAATGTATGGCTCAACCCGATGATTTATCATTGCGGTCCGGAGGAGATGATTGAGAAGGTAAAGTTTTATCACATAATACTGCAATCATTTGGGATCAATGTTATTGACGATAAAGTGCTGGCTGCTTTGGAAGAATATGCAGCTATATATCAGAAAAACAAGAATAATTAGGATGATCACAATCTGTCCTGCCTGAACAGGACAGATAATTTTTGGATATATACATACCAACGGTCGGTATCTAAAACAAAAAATGGAGGCAGAATATATGAAGCAAAAAAAAGGATTCTCAAAAGATTTTTGGCTGGTCGTGGCCGGTCAGATTATTTCGTTGTTCGGCAATGCGGTTATGAGATTTGCATTGCCGATTCATCTGCTGAACGTAACGGGTTCAGCGGCGGTACTTGGTGTTGTTTCCGGGTGCGCATTTATTCCTCTGGCGGTAATGTCACCCATCGGAGGTATCATAGCGGATCGGGTAAATAAGCGAAATATCATGGTATTTTTGGACTTTTTTACTTCGGCCCTGACAATCCTCTTTTTACTATTTTACGGAAAAGTTAATATAACGGGGCTTGTTATGGTGATGCTGTTTATGCTTTACGGCATATCCGGCGCTTACCAGCCTTCCGTGCAGGCCAGCATACCGGTGTTGGTGTCCGGTGAAAGAGTGATGCAGGCAAATGCAGTCATTAATATGGTATCTTCGCTTTCAGGTCTTCTGGGGCCTGCACTTGGAGGAATTGCATACAGTTTATGGGGGATTTACCCGGTTTTGGCTATGGCTGCAGGATGTTTCTTTTTATCGGCGGTCATGGAACTCTTTATTCATATCCCCTCTTCACGTAGGACACGGAATGTCTCCGTACTGCGTGAGGCAGCTGCAGATTTAAAACAAAGCATATCTTACATCAGCCGTGAAAAGTCTGAGATCGGAAAGCTGACACTTTGCTGTGCGGGGGTAAATCTGGTGATGTCCTCCCTGATGATTATAGGGCTTCCTGTAATCGTTATGCAGCTGCTGAGGTTTTCAGAGAGCGAAGCATCCAGATTGTATGGATTCATGCAGGCGGCACTGGCGGTCGGCGGACTGGCAGGCGGAGTGGGAGCCGGTGTGCTGGGGGCAAGACTGAAAGTGGGGAATAGTTGGAGACTGATAGCATACTGTGGAATTCTCCTGGGGCCTATCGGTGTCATTTTGATGATAGACGGTCCGGCATATCTGACGTATGCGGCGCTGACGGCAGTAGGAATGGTTATCATGGCATTATCATCTATATACACCATCCAGATTATGTCCTATATCCAAATGACAGTGCCGCAGGAAATGATCGGAAAAGTAATATCCTGGATCATTGCGGTATCAACCTGTGCACAGCCGGTTGGGCAGATGGTCTATGGTTTTCTGTTTGAGAAGCTGGATCATGGGGTATTTATTATCTTTTACGCGGCGGCTGCGCTTGGGCTTCTGATTGCGTGGTACAGCAGGAAAGCGTCAGGAGAGCTTGGGGGTGAAATGCAGCCAATATTCTGAGTTTAAACTGAATATATTGCAGAAGCATGCTGATTTCCATCACACGGAGTGATATAATTAAAAAAAGTGATATGGAGGCAGTACATATGATATATGAGGGATAGGAAAATTTGTTTTCTTCCAAGATATTAGAAAGAGGCTATGATTACTGGGCCGAAGGATTGGTTTCCGATGTCTTGTCTACAGAAGACGGCTATGAGGCAATTGTAAGCGGCTCATACAATTATGAAGTGGAAATTATAGTAGATGATGATGAAGTGCTGGAGATGTATTGTGACTGCCCTTATGCAGAGGAGGGAAGATACTGTAAGCATATGGCGGCGGTTCTGTATGAGCTTACAAATCAATGTATGGCTGCCGGGAGCAGCAGATCTGCAAGTGATTCCGGAAAAGCCGGTGACATCCCGGATACAGAACACAGGAGACAGGAAATCGCCGCTTCCGTTGACCGTGTGAGTGAAGCTGATCTCAGAGATTATGTCAAACAACTTCTGTACAAGGATAAGAACTTATATGAGAAATTCAAAATCCAGTATGAATTCAGCGACAGCCGGGAAATGATGGAGATATTCAAAAGTCAGATCGATAAGATTTTCGAAGAACAGTGCCAGGAGTACGGATACCTGGACTATTACCATGCCTCAAAATTGGAAAAACAGATATACAGGATCATGGGGGATATAACGGGGAAACTGATGAAGTGTGGCTGCTATCAAGAGGTTTTTGAACTGTCGCTGTATTTATATAAAGAGCTTGAATATGTGGCCGTCGACGAATCAGACGGCGTAACAGATGAGATTCTTGAACTTTGTACTGAAATATGGGAAGAGTTATTGGATGATTGCGGTGAACAGAGTATCGGGGATATGATATTCTCAGGTTTAAAAGATATCGTAAGCAGAAGTGGAGTGCATTACCGGTCAGAAAGGGCCTGGGGGTTTATGCAGGACTTCTTTGACGAAAGAGAATATATCACAGAAATGTTGAACATTGTTGAAGAGGCATTAAAGAAATGTGATAGCCGGAAGGTCACCTGGGAGGATTCTTACACAATAAGTACCTGTGTGACAGATATACTATATTTTATGGAAGAGCTGGGGTATTCGGACACTGAATTGACGGAATTTTCGCGGCAGTACTGGAATCTGGATGACGTACGGAGATATTGGATCAGCAAGGGCCAGAAGGCAGGCGCTTATGAACAGACAATCGGTCTTATCAAGGAAAGTTTGGAACAGTCAAAAGGCAAACCTGTCCTGGTAATGGAATACAGACGCACTCTGATGCAGATTTATAAACAGATGGGGGATGTGGAGAAGTACCGTGCAGAATTAAAAGACATCATCCTAAATGAATCATGGGCCTCGAAGGAAGACTATGAGGAATATAAGGCTTTGTTTACAAGTAAAGAATGGGAACAGGAGCGGGAAGCAGTTTTTACGGCGCCTTATGGCGAGCAGCATTTATATGAATTGCTGCAGGAAGAAGGGCTTTATGGGCGTTTGCTGGAGGCGATAAAAAAATCGGGAAGTTTAAACATACTGCGCCGTTATGAGAAAATATTACAGAAAGAATATGCCGAAGAGATAGTTCAGATATATGCAGACAATATAGAAGGGATGGCGGATCGGGCCAGCAACCGATCAACGTACAAGGAGATAGTACAGATTTTGTCCCATATGAAGGAGTTCAGAGGCGGGGCGGAAATCGTGGAACGGATTGTGGGATCCTGGAGATATAAGTATCGGAAACGAAGAGCTATGATGGAAGAGATAAAGGACTTATAACATTTCATGAAAAAAAGTTAAGAGCTGTTGTTTCATAGTGGAAGAAACTTCTATGGAGCTGCGGCTCTGTTTCTTATATAATAGGAAAGTGCTTAGCACTTGCTAATTATATAAAACCCTCCGGGGGATGCACACGCCATGATAAGGTATATAGCCGCAAAGCGGCGCCAAAGTGTGCAAGCCCCACATGAGTGAGGGGGTGGGAAGACCATGTGGGCTTGCCCACTTTGATCTATAATAGAAACGCAGAGAATTATAACTGGAAAGCAATGTGCAAGGTTGTTATAATAGAAGAAGATTAATCTTGAAAGCGGATAATCCTCCCACCTCTATAGGCGGAGGGTAAGCAAACAGATTTTGATAAATTCTTAATTGGAGGATCAAGATGACAAAAGAAGAATTAGCATTGGAAATCATAGAACGTCTGAAAAAGGAATATCCGGATGCGGACTGTACCCTGGACTATGACCAGGCATGGAAACTGCTTGTGAGTGTGCGTCTGGCAGCACAGTGTACAGATGCCCGGGTAAATGTGGTGGTAGAGGATTTATATGCAAAGTACCCGGATGTGAATGCGCTTGCCCAAGCCGATGTGGAGGATATTGCGCGCATCGTAAAGCCATGCGGGCTTGGCAAAAGCAAGGCCAGAGACATCAGCGCCTGCATGAAAATATTAAAGGAACAATATGGCGGCGGCATACCGAAAACCTTTGATGAGCTGCTGAAGCTTCCGGGGGTAGGAAGAAAAAGCGCCAATCTAATCATGGGGGACGTATTCGGTGAGCCGGCGATTGTGACAGACACACATTGCATCCGCCTGGTAAACCGCATTGGACTGGTAGACAAAATAAAAGATCCTAAAAAAGTAGAGATGGCCTTGTGGAAGCTTATACCGCCGGCGGAAGGGAGTGACTTCTGCCACAGGCTTGTATACCACGGACGGGATGTCTGTACGGCACGGACAAAGCCGCACTGTGATAAATGCTGTCTTGCGGATATCTGCGCAAAGTCAGGAGTGGAGTAGAAGAGATACGGATGAAAGCAATGACTGAAAAAACACTGAATTATTTTGATATATCCCAGATCTGCGATTCCGGACAGTGTTTTCGGATGAGCCAGAAGGGGGAAGATACATATTCCGTGATCGCCGGGGAGAGATATCTGGAAGTCCGGCAGAGCGGGAACCAATGCACATTTTATTGTGATGAGGCAGAATACGAAAATTATTGGAAGCACTATTTTGACCTGGATACTGACTATGAAGACTATCAAAAATGTATCAGCCAGCGTGACCGGTATCTGTTGTCTGCCTCAGAATTTGGCAGCGGCATCCGCATCCTGCATCAGGATTTATGGGAGATGATTGTGTCGTTTCTGATATCCCAGCAGAATAATATTGTCCGGATCAGAAGGTGCATACAAAATATCAGCGAAAAATACGGGGATAGAAAACAGGATGCTGACGGCAACATTTATGATACGTTTCCGAAACCGGAGGCTTTGGCCTGCCTGGATGAGGACGAGCTGAAGGCCTGCAATCTGGGATACAGGAGCAAATATGTGGTCAGGACAGCCAAAAGCGTGGTAAATGGTGATATATCCCTGGATGAGATCCGGCAGATGCCGTATAAAAAGGCAAAAGAAGAGCTGTTGAAGCTATTCGGCGTAGGCGAAAAGGTGGCTGACTGTATCTGTCTGTTTGCGCTCCATCACCTCCAGGCTTTTCCAGTAGACACTCATATTAATCAGGCATTAACAGAATGCCATTTTATTCTATCCCCCAGAACAGAAGGGGAAATGCCGTGAACCCCTTATTTTACGGCACTTTTGACAGTTTTAAAGGGTATAAATCAGCACTGATAAAAATTGATAAAAACGGATCGGTTAGTAACAAGTTAGTAACTTATTTTAATTTTTTCAATCTCTTCGCGCAAGTCTTCCAATGATCGATGCCCATAGACCTTATTTGTAATATCCTTGCCAAAACTATGTCCCAGCATGCGCTTCCGGTCATTTTCAGATACTTTGTTATCCTCACAGAGTTTCGAAAAAGTATGGCGGCAGTCGTGGGGCGTGTGTTTCTCAATTCCTATAGCTTCCAGCGCCGCATACATAGAGCTTCTAAAGCTATCTGGACTTTCGGTCATCAATGTTCCATCTCTCTTTATACGTCGCATTACGAGGCCGTATATACCGCTGTGTATAGGCACAATTCTTTCCCGACTATATTTGTTTTTTACTCCGCCCTGAAAATACCTTCCTTTAAGGTCAACCTTCATTTTCTTATATGCCGCAATTCTGAAGCCAGAATAGCACATAATCAGTATCATTTCTACGACTTCATTATCTTTGTTATCCCATAATTTCTTTAACTCGGAATCAGTAAAAGGTATACCGTGCTCATCGTCATCTTCCTGATCGATTCGGACAAACTGAGCATAATTTTTATCACATAGGTTATTGGCCTCCGCATACTGATACATCTGCCTAAAGAGAGTCAGGATAAGCTCCAGCGATGCATATTTTAACTTGCAGTCATCTATTACTTTTTGCATATCTTTTTGGGTGATATCGTTAAATGGCTTATCGTAGAGAACAACACAATTTTTATAGGCGGCGCCCATGCTGCGTTCCATGCTTGTTTTTTTTCCTTTATGGCCATAATCCTGCTTAAACTTATCTTTGTAATATTCGTAGAACACCTCGCTGAACGTTTTGGTGCCTTTGTTTGCCTTGGCCTTTTGGGTGTACTGGGAGAGGATTTCAGCAACCTGCTTATCCAATTCCTTCTGATCGGACGACAATTCAGTTTCCCGGCCCGGGTAATATTCGTTGTTTTTGTACCAGGTGAGGACCGTAAAGGCTTTGTACCAGTCATCAACGTAGCACAGAGCTTTGGGCGTTTGAGGTATGCCATCGATATTAAATTCTTTTGTGGGCGGATGAACCGCATAAGGATTCCGCCGGCCGTCCCCCAGGTATTTTATGCTGCCGTATCCGTTCGGCAGTTTCTGATGTTTTTTCCTTTTTTTCTTTGCCATATCTCTCACCTCTCTGTAAAAATGGGTATAAAAAATACACCTATGCAGGTGCAGAGATTTTGTGGTATAATCATCATGTGGGGTGATTATACGGTTGCTCTGCAGCCTGTATAGCATCTATATTAAGCCGTTCGGTGTTGGTAGCACCGGGCGGTTTTTCATGTTAATTATTGATTCAGTTCATCTGGTGAGCTATTGTAGTGGAAATTGAACTTGGAAGGATCATATTCTAATCCTACCATTTTGTTAATTCTGTCTGCAATAGCAGTTCCCGCGGCTTCATAATCTTCGGCCTTCCAGGATTCTGTCACGCCTGGGCTTACGTAATGTTTGAAAATGGAATTCCATTGTTCTTCACTTCCGCCATAGTAAATTTCGGTTAACTCATCTCCGTGCAAGTATGACAATGTATTGTCGGTAATAACTGTGAGGCTTGATGGAAGATAGACCTTTTCAACATCGGACATATTAAACATAGCTTCATACAGCTCAGAAATTCCCTCTGATATAATTAACGTTTTTACTCCGCCTCCCAATTGGAAATCAGTCAGATCTGTTTTATAATTTACGTCCTGAATTTTGTAATCTGCAGCTATAGTTAGGGACTCATTACTCCCGTTATAATCTAATAATTTAAGCTGCCCATCGCTTATCTCATATTCGAAATCTTCAATACCCCGTTCAGATTCATCGACTAGTATCTTATTTTCTGCCTGATCAGATTCCTCAACGGGCGCCTTATTTTCTGTTTGATAAGAGGGCGCGGGTGTATCTTTTTCATCAGTGGTCGATCCGCAAGACCAAAAAGTAAGGAAGAAGATCAAACACACCGCTGTTATAAGTATTCCCGTAACTAGAGACTTATTTCTATTCTTTTCACGCTCAGTAAAGAATGCCCAAGAATGTCCGCAATCTTTACAGAGAGCCATTTTTTGATTGTAAAATGCAGTTGAGCTATAACCTGTTCGTT
The DNA here is from genome assembly GCF_001404335.1 of Faecalicatena contorta. Taxonomy (GTDB): domain Bacteria; phylum Bacillota; class Clostridia; order Lachnospirales; family Lachnospiraceae; genus Faecalicatena; species Faecalicatena contortus_B. The sequence continues at coordinate 13,619 of NZ_CYZU01000022.1, read as the reverse complement.
TTCCTGTCAATCCCCAGAGCCCGAACGTTGATGCCTTCATTGCTTTTCTGCCTACTTTAGTAGGGGCTCCCGGATTTCTTGTTACTGTACTTGCCCCGGTTTGCACAAAAGATATATCTACATCGGTGCCGCCGCACATAGGGCACCGTATTTTGGCGGGGCCTCCCGTGTGTGCTGCGTTTGGTGTGTGCCCCATGGATCCTGACTGGCTGGCAGCAGGCTGCGGATCTTTGACGAAGCTATACCTGTTTTCCGTACTGGTATTATGGGGCGCTGTGTTTTCACTTTTACTTCTGGTTTTAAAATATAAGTTACACCTATCACAGATGTAATAACCCTCTTTATTTTCGAGTTTTCGCAGTTCGTTGCCGCATTTTGTACATTTCATAATAGATCCCCCTACATCATTTGCCCAAGAAAACACCACAGAAAATTACCAATAATTACCAGCAACATATTGCCAATTTATGTCATAAAATTAAAGTATGAGGATATTACTGGCTGAAATTATGGATAAACGAAACTTAAGCATCCGCCAGGTATCAATAATGACAGGCCTGACAAAATCTACTATACATCGAATCATGAACGGGAAGGTTTCCCCTACCGCTGATACTCTGGAATTATTGGCTAAGGGTCTAAAACTGCGCATTTCTGACCTTCTTGATAGCCCATATAATTAGTGTCCCACATCGGGGACAATTCCATAAGTTTCCATAAGAGTCCCGCTATCCCCGTGTTTACTTAACAGAACGGGAGATATCCACATATTTTCCACATAGTTATAAACAAAATATTCGAACACATGTTCTTGTTTTTCTATATCATATATAGTATCATAAAGACAAGGAATTTCGGACGTGCGTTTCCCAGTGGTGCATGGAGGGCGGTACATATGGATAGCAAAGAATCTAAAAAACAAAAGGACATTGAAACCATCGTTGAATTATTGAAGAAAGACACTCCGGAAAAAGTTTCTGAGATACTTATATTCGTGATAAATTATCTTTCGCCATAATTCATCTAAAGGGAGCCAGGTCACTGGCTCTTTTTTAGATTCTCTATATATTGTAAAGCAATCTTTTCCAATGTAGCCTTACTTGCAGGATCCAGCTGCTCATAAGTAACAATCAGCGCTTGGATGGCGGAAACCATAGCGGAGTCTTTTCCTTTTAACAGCATAGCCGTATACTTCATTAGTTTTTGCTGATCCGTCAACTGCTCAAACATTTCACCTTCTCCGGTTCTCAACCAGTCTTCATTCACTCCAAATTCTCTACATATAGAAGTTATTACTTGATCAGTCAAAGCGTTTATGCCACATTCCCATTGCGCAACAGTATTTCTTTTTACCCCTAATGCATCTGCAAATTTCTGTTGGGTTAAATCTAGCGACTTTCGCAATCTTTTAACTCGTTCGTTCATATTCTTTATCACCTGCCTCCCTTGTTTTTTATTATATGCGTGTTCGGATAATTAGTCAAGAAAAAAGTCTTTAAAACAACAAAAAGTCATTTAAATAACAAAAAAACCATTGACAATGCTAATCTAAAGACTTATAATCGTCTTACAAAGAACAAGAAAGGAGGCAGGCGCATTGAAAACAGAAGAAAGGAGGAGGGCAAATGAACGAATTAAGAATTTTTGAAAATGCGGAGTTTGGGCAGATACGAACAGTACAACTGAATAATGAAACATATTTTGTGGGAAAGGACGTTGCAGAAGCTCTTGGGTATTCCAATACAAAAGACGCTATAGCAACACATGTGCAGGAAGATGACAAACGTGTAATCCAAAAGTCGGAAATCACGACCTTTGAAATTCCAAACAGAGGGATGACGGTAATTAACGAGTCCGGTCTATATGCCCTCATTTTTGGCAGTAAATTGGAATCAGCCAAACGATTTAAGCATTGGGTAACATCCGAAGTCCTTCCGGCAATCAGGAAGACAGGAGCATACCAGAAACCGAAATCAGCCATTGAACAATTACTGCTCACGCAGGAGGCGATACTGGAAGTCAACGAGAAGGTGACTGCTGTGGATGAAGATCTTCAGAATTTCAAGCAGGACATGCCAATACTAGGGATTGAAGAGAGCAGGATCACAGCGGCAGTCAGGAAGAAAGGTGTGAAGTGCCTAGGCGGTAAAGAGTCCGAGGCCTATAAGGACAGATCATTGCGTGGAAAAGTGTACGCAGACATCTATGGACAGCTGAAACGGGAGTTTGGGGTATTTACATACAAGGCAATCAAGCGCGGCCAATGCGACAGGGCGGTTGCGGTCATTGAAGCCTATGAGCTCCCCTTAATATTAGAAGAAACTATCTCAGACTGCAATGCCTAGATGTGTATGTGAGAAATAGTCGAAAGTGAGGTAGAAGGATGCTGAAAAAGATTTATCAGGAGTTATTGCTAATAAGGAAAGAACTCCAGGCTATTCGGAGTAGCATGGAGTCCAATACGGGTACACAAATCGCTAATGGTGTATATGAAGCTGTGGCAGAGATTAATAAAGAGACAAAAAAGAATGGAAAATCTCCATTAATCATTTAACCACGCGCGATATTTTTCTGATAGTAAGTAAAAGTGAGGTGAGAACATGTTTGATATCGAAAAAGAAAAGCAGCAAGAAATTGACAAGATAGTATCCATCGTAAAGCAAATTGACCTTCCGGACATCCTTCTGCTGCAGAGGGACGCGAATACCCTTTTAATGCGTAAGCAGGAAGCAGAAGGTATGCCGGATAACGATGATAAGAAAGTTGGATAGGAGGTGGGAAGGATGCTGAAAAAGATTTATCAGGAGTTATTACTAATAAGGAAAGAACTCCAAGCTATTCGGAGTAGCATGGAGTCCAGTTCTTTTGTTCCGGAAGACAGTGATGGAAAGCATTGTGGGAGTCGCGGCAGTTGTGCAAATCCGCGCTAATTAAAAATATTTTCCTTGATATATTTCCATTGCTTGTCTGTTAGCCATCCCCAGTAGTTTTCTCGAACTTCGATTACAATTAACCTGTCGTTTGAATCAATATGGGGTGTGATTTTCTTCGATACTTGCTCAGCAGTAAGGTTTGATTTTATCAGGTAGGATGACTTCCAGTATGAACACCAAGCACCCGTGGAAGCATCTTTAATTGACTGAGTGACTTTTTCATAATTCTGACCTTCGCTATTAAGGTCGTAGGTAATCATGTAAACGGACATATTTTATTCTCCTTTCTATTACTCGGCATGCCAGCGCCTGTACTTAGATTATAGGAGGATAAGGAAATTATATCAAGATAGAAGGGGGTGCATAAATGCAAAAAGAAACAATGGGTGTTCCCGAGGCAGCCAAACTGCTGGGGTGCAACCCGGAGGCAGTGAGAAGGCGCATCCGCCGCGGGATCTGGAAATTTGGGGAGGTCATCCCAAAGGAAAAAACTGGTAATGAGATCGACAGCTTTGTCATTTATCGTAGAAAGCTGTATAAGCATCTCGGAATAGAGGAGGACAGGCAATGACGAACAAACAGTTTAAGGAGCGCTACCAATATATCAAGGAGAATGTACGGGAATGGCGCCGGGAGGGTGCAGACGATGACACGGTAACGAGGCATCTGGTTGCATGCGTTACGGCCTGTGCAGGCACGGAATACGCATTAACCTACACAGAGGATCAACTGCAGCAGATATTTGATCTGCGGCACAGGGAGGTGCAAAGCGATGAGACACAGAACGCGTGACCGTCCGGTATCCTGCCGGCAGTGCAGCCACTACAGGAATTGCATGGAGCGTAGCAGAGACTACCCGTGCATCGAATTCAAACCGATCAGATCAATGTCGCTATGGGACTGGTGCTATGTAGGAGTGGCACTGGCAGTATTATTCCTGATCGGGATAGCAACTACATAATTAAATTCAAATAAAAAGGAGATCATTATGAAAAAATTAGCACTTTTAAACACAAGCATCTTGACAACAGCAGGGGAGTACAGCCTTACGGACATTACACTGGATGAGGCGCGGGCCATTGTCAAAAAACACCGTGACAATCTGAACTCAGCGATAGGACACGCATCAACAGCAGAGATCATGACAACGCTGCTGGGGGTGGAAGTCCCGATGAACCGCCAGATGTTCATTCAGGATGTAGAGCAGAGGGCACTTGTTTTTAAACTCAATGGCCGCCCGGAAGAAGGCAAAATTTTATCTGTAGAAGATATTGAGCGGATCGGGTATAAGTTTCAGATTTTGGATCGGATCAAATAAAAAAGAGCGCTTACATAAAAGCCCGGCAAGGCGTAAGCACTCAGATAATTAATCAACTTTATTGTAAACCAAAAGAAAGGATACGTCAAATGAGAAAATTTGAACTTACATATTATTTTACCGGCGGCGGGCAGTTTGCCTGCGAAATCGAAGCGGAAGACATGGCTACTGCCGGTAGCATAGCGGAAGGAATGGAGCTGCGGCTGTCAGGATGCAAAGGCTATGACCTGTACGTCAAGAAGGAGGACAAGTAGTGTGACTAACTTTGAAATAATAGAAACTCTTGCGGTTCTATCAGAAAGAGATAGGGCAGGATTTCAAAAGGAGCTGAACGTTATCAGCTGGGGTGGCCGGAAGCCTAAATATGATATCCGGGGATGGTCGGAGGATCATCAAAAAATGACAAAGGGTATCACCCTCACTGAGGATGAACTTATAAAAATCGCCCAGACAGTGGTTGAAAAATTAGGAGGAAAGTAAGTATGCAGATTACAGCAGTATTTGACAGTATCGACGAGATGTTAGGATTCGCAGGGGAAATCCTGAAAAGTGAGGATCCGGCACCCATTAAAACGAAAAGTAATAATACCGTACCTTGCGAGGCCTATGGCCAGCAGATAGCGGAGCACTTCCCGGATGCGAATAAGAGCCGGAAGGAAGAGGCCGCACAAGAACCAAAACCAGAAGAGAAAGCGACTGAAGAACCAAAACAGGAAGATGAAGCACCTGAACACTCTACTCAGGAGGAGAAGACATATACCTTGGTTGAGGTAAGGGCAAAACTTGCGGCACTTAATAAGGCAGGGAAGAAAGAGCAGGTGCAGGGATTAATCAGCAGTTTTGGTGTAGAGAAACTATCAATGATAGATCCGGAACATTATACGGAACTGATGGAGAAAGCAGGTGAGCTGTAATGCCAGATGTACATGCGGAACTTAGCGCCAGCGGCGCTGCGCGTTGGATGAGTTGCCCACCTTCAGTAAAATTGGAGGCCCAGTTTCCAGATAAGACCAGTGAATATGCAGAGGAAGGGACCTTTGCCCACAGCCTTGCAGAGCTTATCCTTCGGTATAACAACAATGAGATGACAAAAAAGACCTTCTCTACCAGGTTAAATAAAATGAAAAAGGATCCCTTTTACAACCAGGAGATGCAGGAATACATAGAAGGTTACGCCCAAACCGTATGGGAGCTGTTCAACGAAGTTAAAGCTTTCTGCCCGGATGCGCTGATACTTTTTGAACAGAAACTGGATTTCTCGGAATATGTCCCAGAAGGGTTTGGGACAGGGGATGTCGTAATTATTGCGGACGATTTAGTACAAGTCATTGACCTAAAGTATGGAAAGGGCGTGGGTGTCTCCGCAAAAGAAAACCCACAGTTACGTTTATATGGAATTGGGGCTTATCTGGAGCATTCTATGCTGTATGATATCAGGCGTGTCCGCACGACTATTATTCAGCCCCGGCTCGACAATATCTCTACAGAGGAAATCTCTGTGGATAACCTGCTTGCATGGGCTGAAACGGAAGTGGCGCCAAAGGCTCTCCTGGCCAGGGAAGGCAAGGGAGAATTCCAAGTAGGCGTACATTGCCGGTTCTGCAAGGCATTCGCTGTCTGCAGGGCACAGAAGGACAGGCAGATGGAGCTGGCGAAATACGACTTTGTAGATGGTGCCCTGCTGGAGGATTGGGAGATCGGAGATATCCTGGGAAGGATTGATCCCCTCATAAAATGGGCAGAAGCCGTAAAGGGGTATGCCCTTGATCAGGTATTAAACCATGGCATGCATTACGAGGGATTTAAGCTCGTAGAAGGTAAGAGCAACCGGATATACATAGACGAGAAGAAAGCCGCAGCAACACTCAAGGAAGCGGGATTTGAGGATATATTCAAGCTGAAGGGGCTTACAGATATGGAGAGGCTGGTAGGTAAAAAGAAATTCGATGAACTGATGAAAGGGCTGGTTATAAAACCTGAGGGTAAACCAACATTGGTATCAGAGACAGACAAGAGGCCAGAGCTGGATATCACAAAAAAGGTAAAAGAAGAATTTAGTGACAGCGATTATGACTGTGCCCAGGAAATGCGGGAATATAAGGAATCCCATGGCGGTGACTTAGGAGGTCTTGCTTTTTGGAAAGCGAGGCTGAAAGATAAATTTGACACAGTAACTATTGAAAATAATTATGAATCAGTAAAAGGAGAATAAAGACAATGAGTGTAAAAGTAATTACAGGAACCGTAAGATTTTCATATTTAAATGTTTTTAGAAAGAGCCAGTTGGATGACAAATATTCTGTGACGCTTCTGATTCCGAAGGACGATAAGAAAACAGTGATCGCAGTAAAGAAAGCAATCGATCAGGCCAAGAAAGAGGGCATCAAAGAAAAATGGAAGGGCAAGGAGCCTAAAGATTTGTGGAACCCTTTAAGAGACGGGGACGAAGAGAAGGCCGACGAACATCCAGAGTATGCGGGAATGTATTTCCTGAAGGCAAAATCAGACAGCAAGCCGATCCTGCTGGACGAATACAAGGATGAGATCCTGGACGAAACCGAGCTTTACAGCGGATGCTGGGGACGGGCAAACATCAGCTTTTTTGCCTTTGATAACAACACTAAGGGTGTCAGCGCAGGGCTGAACGCGCTGCAGAAGAAGCGGGATGACCAACCGTTTGGTGGAAGGGTATCCCTGGATGAGGCAAGAAACGGTTTTGACGATGATGACGATGACGACATGTTAGGATGATGACCTATGCACATTATGAATGTGGATATTGAGACGTACAGCAGCGTGGATATCCGGGAGGCAGGGGCTTACGCTTATGCAGAGGCCCCGGACTTCGAGGTAATGTTGATAGCCTATAAAATAGATGACGGGCTGGTAAAAGTGCTGGATCTGAAGACCAGTCAAGCTAAACAAGGCAGCCCGCTTACAGAAAAACAGAGAGTATTTGAAAGGGACTGTAAAGAATTCTATGAAGCGCTTACAGATGCAGAATATACCAAGACTGCGTATAATGCAAATTTTGAGCGCACCTGCATGGCTTCTTTCCTGGGGGTCCCGATGCCGCCGGAACAATGGCGGTGTACGGCTGTACATGCCGCTACATTAGGACTACCAGCTGGCCTGGGTGCCGTAGGCGCAGCATTGGGACTCCCGGAAGACCAACAAAAAGATAAGATAGGTAAAAGCCTGATCCAATATTTCTGCAAACCCTGCAAGCCAACAAAAGCAAACGGCGGACGAACCCGAAATCTTCCGGAACATGCACCGGATAAGTGGAAACTGTTCGTAGAATACAACCGACAAGATGTCGTTACGGAGAATGCTATCCGGGAGAAGCTGTCCATCTACCCGATACCAGAAGAGGAACAGCGGCTCTGGGAGCTGGATCAAAAGATGAATGACCACGGTATCCGCCTGGACATGCATCTGGCTGAAAATATTATTGGGTATGATGAGATATATCAAGAAAAGCTGATGCAGGAAGCCAGACAAATAACCGGTCTTGACAACCCGAACAGCCTGCCACAACTGAAAAGGTGGTACATGGAAGCCTGCGGGATCGAGGTAAAGTCAATAACCAAAGATACCATCCCACAGATAAAGGAACACCTGAAAGAGAGGGGGAGCCATACAGCCGAGGGGATCCGGATGATGGAACTGCGGCAGGAGTTGGGAAAAACCTCAACAAAAAAATATGCTGCCATGAAGAATGCTGTATGTAGAGATGGCCGGCTGCGGGGGATCCTTCAATTCTATGGGGCGAACCGTACCGGGAGATGGGCGGGACGTATCGTCCAGGTACATAACCTGCCACAAAACAAGATACCGGATATCGATCTGGCGCGTCAGCTTGTGTCGGTTGGAGATTTTGATACGTTGGAAATGCTCTTTGAGGGAGTGCCGTTCGTATTCTCCCAGTTAATCCGCACCACATTCATCCCATCTGAGGGGTGCCGGTTCTGTGTAGCTGACTTTTCTGCGATCGAGGCCAGGGTCATTGCATGGCTGGCCGATGAAGAGTGGCGTCTGCAGGTATTCCGGACGCATGGGAAAATATACGAGGCCTCGGCTTCACAGATGTTCCACGTACCGCTCGAAAACATCAAAAAAGGGAGCAAGCTTAGACAGCAAGGGAAAGTTGCTGAACTGGCCCTGGGATATGGAGGGGCGTTCGGTGCGATCAAAAAGATGGATAAGGATGGCAGCATACCGGATGAGGAGATCCCTATGCTGGTGGCCAAATGGAGGAAAGCAAGCCCGAATATCTGCAAGTTCTGGCGAGAGGCGGAAGCCGCCGCGAAAATGGCGATTCAGGATCGGCGGACGGTTAAGCTGAGGAATGGTATCGCGTTCTCATACATAAACCGGATCCTGTTTATCAAACTGCTATCAGGGCGAAAACTGGCTTATTATGACGCGAAGCTGGAACACACAGATAAAGGAGAAAGCATCACTTATGCAGGGATAGAACAGCAGAGTAAGCGATGGGGGCGGCTGGAAACCTGGGGTGGGAAACTGGTGGAAAACATTGTACAGGCTACTGCACGGGACTGTCTGGCAGTCACGATGATGCGCGTCAACGAGCTGGGATATCAGATCGTAATGCATGTACATGATGAGATTATCGTAGATGCCCAGAAGGATGATAAGGAGGCTCTGGATATTATAACAGCCGTAATGGCAGAACCCATGCCCTGGGCACCGGGGCTTCCGCTAAGGGGCGATGGATACGAGACGGATTTTTATAAAAAAGATTAAGGGAGGCCGAATATGGCGGTTCAAGCAATTGAGGATTACAGAAAAAACATAAAATATGACGGTTCCCTCCCAATCGCCACTGGCAAGAGCCGGATGGAGAAGGCATGGAAAAACAGAAAAATGGCATGGTCTGCGCTCCTTGCAAAACTGGAGGCGCCTACAAGGACGCCAGAAAGCCTGGCAGAGTATCTAAGGCTACCTAAGGCTGAGCAGGACAGAATTAAGGATGTGGGTGGATTTGTCGGCGGGAGGCTGAAAAACGGCCGCAGGAAGGCTGACAGCGTGGATATGAGGCAGCTTATAGCATTGGATGCGGATTATGCGCCAACAGACCTCCTGGATTCCCTTTATTTATATATTGATGGTGGGTTCGCCGTATATTCGACCCATAAGCATAGCCCGGAGAAACCCAGGCTCAGGATACTAATACCACTTGACCGGGAAGTTACGCCTGATGAGTACGAGGCAATCGCCAGAAAAATTGCGGAGGAAATCGGAATTGATTATTTCGATGATACTACCTACCAGCCCAGCCGGCTGATGTACTGGCCCAGCGTGGCCGCAGACGGGGAATATGTCTTCGAATTCGAGGACGTGCCATGGCTTTCGGCAGACAGCGTGCTGGCAAAATATCCGGACTGGACGGATACAAGCTACTGGCCAGAGAGCAGCAGAGCAGTGGATAACCGGAAGCGGACGGCAAAGAAGCAGGGAGACCCGTGTGAAAAGAAAGGGCTGATTGGGGCTTTCTGCCGGACTTACAACATTGATGAAGCGATACAGGAATTTCTACCAGAAACTTATACGCCCTGTGCAATGCCAGGAAGATACACTTATATAGAAGGAAGTACGGCGGCCGGCCTGGTAATATATGATGAAAAATTTGCGTACAGCAACCATGCAACAGATCCGGCAGGCGGGAAGTTATGTAATGCATTTGACCTTGTCCGTATCCATAAGTTCGGGGCGCAGGACGATGACATGGCGCCGGATACGCCGGCAACGAAGCTGCCCAGCTATAAAGCAATGATGGACTTCCTGCAGCAGGACGAGAGAACCAAGCTGACCTTGGGGCAGGAGCGGAAGGCACAGGCGTTACAGGACTTCGAAGACGATGACGAAGACGGCTGGATGGCAGGGCTTGAGTGGGATAAAAAGGGCGACCTCAAAAACAGCCTGAACAACATCCTGCTGATCATGGAACATGACCCATGTCTGAAGCCCATCGTATTCAACCAAATGGCAGACAACCTGGAAATAAAAGGGGATGTCCCCTGGAAGACACACGGGATGTTCTGGCGTGATGCGGATGACGCCCAGCTGGAGGCATACCTATCGAAATCATATACAGAGTTTTCAAAGGCCAAGATCATGTCAGGTATCACGAAGGTGGCCGACGATCGGAGTTACCATCCGGTAAGGGAATATCTTAGCAGTCTTCCGGAGTGGGACGGGGTGCCAAGGGCCGACACGCTTCTGATTGACTACCTGGGGGCAGATGATAACGAGTATGTCAGGCAGGTGACCCGGAAGACACTGTGCGCGGCGATAGCAAGAGTCAGGCACCCGGGGTGCAAGTTCGATACGGTGCTGGTTCTCTGTGGGCCCCAGGGAATTGGAAAAAGCACGCTGATCGCGAAGCTGGGTGGGGAATGGTTTTCTGATTCTCTAAACCTGGCAGATACCCGGGATAAGACCGCGGCAGAGAAGCTGCAGGGTTACTGGGTCATAGAGATCGGCGAAATGGCAGGCATGGGGAGCGCAGGAGTGAAGACATTGAGGACGTTCATAACCACGCAGGATGACCGTTACAGGGCCTCTTACGGACGTAGGGTAAGCTCCCATCCGCGGCAGTGCATTCTTATCGGGACTACAAATTCTGAGGAAGGATACCTGAACGATGTGGAGGGCGGGCGGCGTTTCTGGCCCGTGAATACACCCTGTATCGGTAGTAAGAAAGTATGGGACTTGACCCAGCACGAGATCGACCAGATATGGGCAGAGGCGGTATACAGGATGGATGAAGGGGAATCCCTGATCCTGTCAGGTTCAGTGGCTGACGAAGCGCTGAAGCGGCAGAAAGCAGCTATGATGGCCGATCCCCGAGAAGAGAAAGTGAGGGAATACTTGGAGGTTATGCTGCCTTTGGACTGGTATTCACGTGACTTAGATAAGAGGCGTGATTTTTTATACGGGACAGAACTGCCGAGGCCGGAAACACCGCTGAGAAGAGATTATGTAAGCCCGCAGGAGATCTGGTGTGAGTGTTTTGGTTATAATCTGACAAAAATGGAAACCAAAGACACTTATACAATTAAAAAGATTATGGCGAGGTTAGACGGATGGGAATATTCAGGAGAACGAAAACGTCTGGGAGCCTGCTACGGACAGCAGCGGGTATACCTACGAACGTGGGACAGCCTGTGACAAGGTGGGTGAGACAACCTCAAATTTGTGACAGTCTCAAAATTTTGTGTGACAGTCTGAAAATTAACTGTCACGGGGGTTGTCTCATACCTTGTCACATGAGAAATCCAGTAACCACAAGGGATAGAACAGATATAGTGACAGTGTGACAGTCTTATTCCCCTATAGATATAAAATAATAGGAATAAAGGGTATTGCACGTAGATACCCGCGTATATGTGCTCATACGCGCGCGAGGCGTCACAGTGTCACAGGAGGAATAACATGCTAGAGAAGGATATAGAGAACTGGCTGAACAAAAAGGTGAAGCAGCTCGGAGGGCTGTCTTTCAAGTTTGTGTCACCGAATAACCCGGGGGTGCCAGACCGGATATACATATTTCCCGGAGGCAAGGTATATTTTGTTGAATTGAAGACGGAGATCGGAAAGCTCTCCGGCATCCAGAAATGGCAGAGGGAACGGTTCACCGAGATGGGATGCAGATTTTATCTTGTGAAGGGCATGAACCAGGCGAAGGAATTTATTAAGGAGCTGCAGAATGAGATATGTGCCGCATGACTATCAGGCTTATGCCTGTAAAAAGATCATAGAGCTTCCAGAGGCAGGGCTGTTTCTTGACATGGGACTTGGCAAGACTGTGACCACGCTGACCGCCATCAATGAGCTGATGTATGACCGGTTCCAAGTAAGCAGGGTACTCGTGATAGCCCCAAAGAGGGTCGCAGAAGATACCTGGACGACAGAGGCTGCGAAATGGGATCATCTCAGGCACTTGAGAATATCGCGTGTACTGGGAACCCAAAAGAGCCGCCTGGAAGCACTGCATGAGGATGCTGACATCTATGTAATCAACAGGGAGAACGTGGTCTGGCTGGTGGAGCAGTACCGAAAGGGGTGGCCGTTTGACATGGTAGTTGTAGACGAATTATCCAGCTTCAAGTCCAGTAAGGCAAAAAGGTTCCGGGCGCTGAAGCAGATCCGCCCTCTAGTATCTAGGTTCGTGGGCCTGACAGGAACCCCGGCGCCAAACGGACTCCTGGATCTCTGGCCGCAGATGTATCTGATAGATAGGGGGGAGCGGCTGGGAAAGACCATAACCGGCTATCGGAACCGGTATTTCTACCCTGGGCAGTCAAATGGGCATGTGGTATATTCCTATGAGCCCAAACCCGGGGCCAAAGAAACCATACAGGAGAAAATATCGGATGTCTGCATTTCCATGAAAGCAGAGGATTACCTGCAGATGCCAGAGCTTACAGTGAATGATATTAAGGTCCATCTGTCCGATCAGGAAATGGAGGTTTATAAAGAGATGGAGCGTGACCGGCTGATGGACATAGACGGACAGCAGGTGACAGCGCTCACAGCGGCTACTGTATATAATAAGCTGCTGCAGATGGCAAACGGCAGTGTTTACACAGATGACGGAGAGCCAGTGGAGATCCACAGGAAGAAGCTGGAGGCCCTGGAGGAGATAATGGATACTGCAAACGGGCAGCCAGTCCTTGTGTTTTATAATTACCGGCATGATTATGACCGGCTTCTTGAAACATTCAAAGCGCACAGACCTCAGACATTAAGGGGACAGAAGGATATTCGGGATTGGAACGAGGGCAGGATACCTCTGCTGCTTGCACAGCCGGCCAGCATGGGCCATGGGCTGAACTTACAGGCCGGAGGACATATCATTGTATGGTATGGGCTTAACTGGAGCCTGGAGCTGTACCAGCAGGCGAATGCAAGGCTGTACCGTCAGGGGCAGAGGAACGGCGTAGTGATACATCGGATAGTAACTGCGGGTACGGTGGATGAGGATGTAATACAGCGACTGGAGGGGAAGGATATGACCCAGGAGAGCCTCATGCAGAGCCTGAAAGCCCGGATCAAGAAGATTAAGGGGGCGAAGGAATGAACGGCTTAGAAGACAAAGGGCTATTCCGAAATGAGGCAGAATACTGGACATTCTACGTAGATTGGATTCGGACTTGCCTCGCACTTAATCCGGACAGCCTCAACAGGGAAAAGAGTATTTTCAAAGGTATCCAGGTGCTGTATGGAGAGAAAAATAGGTAACTAAAATTAGCATTTAGCGATCAAAGGAAGGAGGCGGGAGCTCCTGCAGGGCAAAGTGTACACGGCTTCCTTTCAAAAAATGAAAATAGGACTGCATG
>NZ_CYZU01000021.1 GCF_001404335.1 Faecalicatena contorta | reverse complement strand
CCCGTCAGTCTCACGGCAGGCGGACCTTACCTACAAAGTTACAATAACCCCATCTTCATCCCAGAGGTCATGCCAGTCTTTTGCGCCTTCCCACAAGAATACCTGCCCCTTTACAAGGCGGTTGTTTCTCTCAAGAGTTGCAATTTTTGCCATTTCCTCGTCAGTAAGCGGATCATCTAACATGCTCTTTAAGTTGCTTACATACTCAACCTCATGTACAGAGAACGGAATCGGTATCTGTCCTCTCTGATGCGCCCATTTCAGTGCGATCAGAGCCGGATGCACGCCGTGAGCTTTTGCGATCTCCTGCATTTCCGGTGTCTGCAGGTCAGCCACGTCCTCCGGACACATATCTCTCTCCGGTCTCTGGGGGGAGCCTAACGGCATGAAACCGATTGGCTGGATGTTGTGAGCCACAAGATAATCGAATAATTCCTGCTGCTGGAAGCATACATGAAGCTCGAGTTCGCATGCTGCCGGCATAATTTTCATAAGAGGCAGTACAGCTTCCAGTTTCGGTATTGTCATATTGGAGATACCAATATGGCGGACCAGCCCTTTTTCTACCAATGCCTCGCACTGTCTGTAAGTGCTCATAAACTCTTCCACGCTGAATGGTTTGGAGTCCGGATTTCTGGAGTCCACATCGCATCCAGGTGCATGATAGTTCGGGAACGGCCAGTGGATAAAGAACATGTCGATGTAATCACACTGCAGGTCTGCAATGCTCTTTCTGCAGGATTCCTCCACTCTTTCGTGCATATCGTTCCAAACTTTTGTCATAATATAAAGCTCTTTGCGCTCTGCCACGCCTTCGTCAAATGCAGCTTTGAAGACCTCCCCGATCTGGTCCTCATTTCCATAGCACGCCGCGCAGTCGAACATGCGGTATCCGCATCGGATTGCTCCTGCGACCGCGTCTGACACCTGCTGTGCTGTAAATCTGTCGGAACCAAACGTTCCCATTCCTACACATGGTACTTCTTCACCTGTATAAAGCTTCACTTTTGGCACATCTGCCGGATTAATAAATTCTCCCATCTTTTTATCTCCTTCTTTCTTTTCTTATTTTCACCGTATAAATACGGGAATTTTTATTTCATTTTTACGATCCGGATTTCCGGGAAAATACGCTCCATATCTTCTTTTACATAGAAACCGGTCTCTTCTCTCAGGGCTGCCGCCGCGGAAATCGCACTTGCTTTTCTCAATACCCCTTCCATGGAAAGCCCCTCGCTCAGCCCCAGAGCGAATCCGGCTATCATGGAATCGCCGCATCCCACAGTATTCACTGCATCAATTTTCGGAACCTCTGCCCGGTATATCCCTTCACTGCACACAACGAATGATCCTTCTCCGCCTAGTGAAACGGCTACAATCTCCACGCCATCGTTGTGGATTCTTTTCGCAGCCTCTATCATATCGTTGATACTCTCGCATTCTTGCCCCGTCAGCATCCTGATCTCATCCAGATTTGGCTTAATCATCGTCGGTTTCGCTTCTATTCCCATCTCCAGCAGCCTTCCGCTTGTATCCAGAATCACTTTTTTCCCGGCATCCCTGCAGACCTTAACCAGCCTCTGGTATGCAGTTCCGTCCAGACCTTTGGGTACGCTTCCCGACATTGCCACGACATCGGCCTTAGCCGCCAGCCCCTGGAATTTTTCCAGAAATCCGTTGAAATCCTGCTCGGATACGGTAAAACCAGGTTCCAGAAATTCTGTCTGCACATGGTTCACCTCATCCCATATGTTAATACAGGATCGGCTCTCCGCCTCCATATGATAAAATGCACTTTCAATCCCGAATGGTTTCAGGGAATCTTCTATATAAGCGCCCGCATGCCCGCCGACAAAACCCGTGGCAACCACTTCAGCACCCGCAATTGCTGCAGGCTTGGAAACATTGAGCCCTTTTCCGCCCGGCGTATAAGCGCATTCTCTGACCCGGTTCACTTCACCGGTTTGAAAGCCCTCCACTACATATCTCTTGTCGATCGCCGCATTTAACGTGACTGTAAGTATCATGAATTCAGCCCTCCCAAGCTTTAGTTAATCATATCTGTCCACGACCAGATGTACTAGTACAGCCGTGCATGAATCTTTCAGTAATAAGTGCCTGATATCTGCGTCAGAGGTGTGCCTGCTTTCGCGACGGCGTAGTGGTTCCTACGTCTAGTGAAAGCAGGTGCAGCTATGGCGTAGAGAGCAGGTGCTTATTGCTGAATTATTAGTGCGCTGCTGTACTAGTTCATCAACAGAACCTTTCCTTTTACAAGCCCCGGTGTCTTAAACATCTGGAATGCTTCCTGGGCCTGGCTCATGGGCATCTTTTTATATATGAATCCCGGATCAAATTTGAGCTGTCCGGTTGCAAAATAATGCGCCGTCAGTTCCCACTCTTTTCCGGGGAACGGAGAGCTGTAGGACATCCAGGAACCTGTCAGTTTGAACTCTTTGCGGTTCATGTTCTCCCACATGGCCGGCGTAAATGTAAGGTCTACATGGGGAGTCCCAATAAAACATACATGCGCTTTATTTGCCGCCAGCTCGAAGGCCATATACATCGTAGGCGCCTGTCCTGCGGTCTCGTATACGTATGCATAACCCTTGCTGCCCGTGACAGCCATCGCTTCCTCCATGTAGTCTTCTTTTGTTGTATTGATCACTTCATCTGCTCCGAGACGTTTTGCAAGCTCCAGCCTTTCATCGCTGATATCAAAAACAACCACTTTTTTGGAACCGAAGATCTTCGCCCATTGCATCGTAAACATCCCAATGGTTCCGCCGCCCAGAATCGCAACATACTGTCCCCCCTGGTAGTCGTTCTGCAGAAGGCCGTGCAGTGCGACCGTGGAAGGTTCGAACATGGCCCCCTGCTCATAGGAAATACTCGGGTCAAAAACAACCGCATTCTGCTCCGGTACGACTACATACTCCGCATTGCTGCCCTGCTGTCTGGATCCGATAAAGCTGTAATGCTTACAGAGGGAGAAGTTGCCGTTCTGGCAGTCGTCGCATTTCATACAGGGAAGAAGCGGCGCCCCGGATACCCGGTCCCCTACTTTTACTTTCGTAACGCCTTCCCCCACTTCCACGACATCACCCGAGAACTCGTGTCCCAGTACGATGGGATAGAAATGCACGCCGTTATGAAGCACCCTGGGAATATCAGAGCCGCAGATTCCGGAAGCCTTCACTTTCACCTTGACTTCGCCCGGCCCTGCCTGGGGCTCCTCGTAATCCAGATATTGTACATCCTCATTTGCGCATACTACTGCTGCTTTCATTTTACCTGCCTCCTGTTTTTTTCATGGTTTCTTTTAAATTATGATATAGTTCCAGATAAATCTGATAGTTCTTTTCGTAAACGGAAGCATTGTCCGGATTCGGTTCATGGGACCGTCTGTTCTCCACCGTCAGGGCAACTGCCTCCTCAAAACTCTCATACATGCCCACACCCACGCCTGCAAGTATGACAGCGCCCAGTGTTGTAGCTGTATCAGAGGAAGGAACGAGGATCGGTTTTCCCGTAATATCGGACTTGATCTGTGTCCAGAGCAGTGAATTGGCTGAACCGCCCATGGCACGCAGTACGCTGACCTTTGCCCCCGCCTCTTCTGCCACATCGAGATTATGTTTCAGGGCATATGCCACGCCTTCCATGGCAGACCGGATAAAGTGCGCCTTTGTCTTGCTGAAATCCAGGCCGTAAAATACGCCCTTTGCATCCGGATCCCAGATAGGAGAACGCTCGCCGGACATGTAGGGCAGAAATACGGTTCCGCCGCTTCCCGGAGATACCTTTTCCGCCATCTCATTAAATAATTCCAGAGAGCTTTTTCCCTGTCTCTTCCCTTCTTCCCTCTCGTAGTCTCCAAACTGCTGTTCCAGCCACCTCATAACACCCCCGCCGCCGGTGGTGCCGCCCTGAAGCAGCCATTGGCCCGGAACCACATGGTATCCCAGAATTAATCTTGGGTCCGCCTGATATGTATCTGTGCAGATGCTCATGCCGCCCGCCTGGCCGCCCTGTTCCTGAGTCTCTCCCGGATGGATGACCCCCGCGCCTAAGGTTCCGCACGCCGCGTCCAGACCTCCTGCCACCACCGGTGTTCCAACGGCCAGACCGCTTTCTGCGGCAGCCTTCTCCGTAACCTTACCGATCACCTCATGGCAGGGATGGATTTCCGGCAGAAACTCCGCCGGGATCCCAAGCCTCTCACACATTTTTATATCCCACGTTCCTGTGTGCATGTCAAAGCAATGCAGCCCATATCCCTGGGAAAGATCCTGAGTCATCTCCCCCGTCAGCTTATAGGCAATATAGCTGTTGGACTGCAGAATCTTATAAGTTTGCGCATATATCTCCGGCAGATTTCTCTGGTACCAGATAATCTTGGCCGTTGTGTAAGAGGGCTGCAGAGAATTACCGGAAAGTTCGAATATCTCGTCCGCCCCGATCTTCTTATTGAGTTCATCGCAGATATCCGCAGCCCTTGTATCCATCCAAATCGGTGTATTCGTAAGCACACTGCCCTCCCGGTCAACCGCAATTGCCGACCAGCTCTGCCCGTCAATTCCGACGCCGGCAATCTGCTCCGGCCGGATACTGCCGTGGGACAGTACTTCTTTAACCGCAGAACATATGGCATCCCACCATTCTTCCGGATTCTGTTCTGCCCATCCCGGATGAGGATAATACACCGGATAACTGCCATTTGCCGTGGCTATTACCTTACCGCCCCGGTCAAATACAGCAATCTTACAGGCACTGGTTCCTATATCAATTCCCAGTAAATATTGTTCCATCTCTACCTCCCATACCATCCGCTGTTTATATAAACGGAAATATCAAATTGCTCTCTATCGAAACGTTTCGGTTCTCCTTAAAAGAAAATTCTGTCATCTGACAGATTTTCCTTCCACAAAGGTCGTCTTTAGCTTCACCGTCTCTTTCTCTTCCTGCGCTCCCGCATCGTCCAGCCTCCTAAGCATCAGTTCCGACACGCAGCTGCCAATCTCTTTTGTGGGCTGGGCCACAATACTCAGCCTGGGAATGCTTGCCTTGGCAAACTCCACATTATCAAACCCAATAAAGGAAAGCTGCCCGGGGATCTCAATCCCCAGCTCGTTAACCTCTATGATCGCACCCATGGTCATCTCGTAATTGGAAACGAATACTGCCGTCATATCCGGATTTTTCCTGAACAGTTCCTTCATGGCTGCCGCGCCGCCCTTAATCGTATAGTCGCCGCGGACCACCAGCCCTTCTCCAAAGGCAGCGCCTGCCTTCTCCATAGCCATACAATAGCCCCGGTACCGCTCTTCTGCGGTATAGATTTCTTCCGGTCCGGCAATCATGCCGATCTTCCTGTGTCCTGCCTTGAGCAGCCGTTCCACAGCATCCCTTGCCGCACCTTCATTGTCTACCAGGACACAGTCGCATTCTATGTCTTTGAGTTTCCGGTCAATCAACACCACCGGCTTTCCGGCCCGAAGGAACTTCTGCAGATATACGCCCCTTTTTCCTGAGGGCATAATGATCAATCCGTCCACTCGCCTGTGAAGCAGAAACTCGACAGCCTCCTCTTCCCGTTTTTCGTCCGTACGGCAGTCGCAGATCATGGTTGCATATCCATGGCTTCTGAGCTGGTCCTCCACTTCCGTGATAATCTCAGCACAGAAAATATTGTTCAGCTCCGGTATGATAATTCCGATTGTTTTCGTCTTATTTGTCTTCAGGCCTCTTGCCACCTCGTTGACTTCAAAGTGAAGCTCCTCTATCGCTTCCTCTATCTTGATCCGGTTCTTCTCTCTTACATTGCCTCCATTTAAATAGGAAGAAATAGTTGCCAGGCCAAGTCCGGTTTTCTTCGCAATATCCTTGATCGTAGCTGCCATGGTTATCCCTGCCTTATCTGCCCCTGTGCCGTGCACAGAAAGACTATTTTACGTTACTGTTCAAACCGTGCCGTATACGCCCAAAGGGTGTGAACAGGAACTAATTCACTTTATGGTCGCATCCGCATACCTTCATGCGCTCCATCACCAGATTCTTCACTGCTTCCATACCCACAATGCCAAGTTTCTTAGGATCAAAGGTATCTGGTTTCTCCTTAAGAAGTTTTTTGCCTGCGTCTGTATAAGCAACCCGCAGCTCTGTGGCAAAGTTCACTTTGCACATCCCGCGCTCCACACACTCTTTGACATCATCATCGCTGAGGCCTGAAGCCCCGTGAAGAACAAGCGGTACAGAGACCACCTTTCTGATCTCGGACACTCTTTCTTTATCCAGCACCGGAGTGCCTGCATAGAATCCGTGAGCCGTCCCGATTGCAATTGCCAGGGAGGAAACCCCGGTTCTCTCCACAAATTCCTTTGCTTCTGCAGGATCTGTATTGGTATCCGCTTCTGCTTCCAGATCGTCTTCCTTACCGCCGACCTTACCCAGCTCTGCTTCCACCGGTATGCCACATGCTTTGGCTGCATCTACCACCTTTTTGCTGACAGCAATATTATCTTCAAAGCTCTCATGTGAGCCATCGATCATGACCGAGGTATACCCCGCCTTGATTGCCTGTACCGCCAGATCAAAGCTGCTGCCATGGTCCAGATGTAAGCATACAGGAACCGAAGCCTTTTTTGCTTCCGCAGCAACGATCCCAAAATAGGTGTCCAGTGAACCGTACTTCACTGTGGAAGGGGTCGTCTGCAGCATAACAGGCGCACGCAGCTCCTCCGCAGCCGCAATCACGGCCTTCACCATCTCCATATTCTCCACATTAAAGGCACCTACAGCATAACCGCCCTTCTGCGCATCCCATAACATTTGTTCTGATGTAACTAATGGCATATGTATTATCCTCCTTAGGGTTAACCGAAACGTTTCGGTTTGTTTATATTTATATAATAATCCGGTTTTGTCAGAATGTCAATCCCCAGTTTTCAAAACATTATAATAGAAACAACTTAAAATCTTAACCGGATAGAGGCTCATGTGTTTCTTAACATAGAGAAGGGGAGCCGTCTGTTTCCCGACAGTCCCCTTATTGCAGATCCAATACATATGCACGATGTTTATATCAATCCAAATGAAATACAGGATAAAGATCGGTAGATACAGGACTATTATCCGGATTGGTCTCCATGATATCCGCCATGAAGTCCCACCATTTACGGCAGATCTCTGTGTCCGCGCTCTTGTCCCATTTTTCTGCGTCTTCGAGTTCTATATAGCCGTACAGAATATCGGTCTCCTTATCGAGGAAGATCGAATAGTTGGATCCGCCGTATTCATGGATCATATCTCTCATCTCCGGCCACAATTGATTATGGCGCTTTTCATACTCTTTTTCCATTCCCGGGTATAATTTCATTTTAAAACTTTTTCTGATCATGTTGTCTCCTTTCATGTCTCGGCATTCTTATGTACATGCCCTTTGTGCTGTTTCCAGAATATCACTTACCACGGCTTCTGTCCAGTGAGATATCCTGCATTTATCCGGAATCTTTTCACCCGGATTTCTTGTGCAAGCAGCGTCTTTTTGGAATCATAAGTAATATAAGCGAGCCATTTTGGCCCGCTTATATTACTTATTTATGGGTTTGTAAAATTTTAGTAAACGTCTTTCCACTCGTCGATGTTAGAAGGATCGAATTTGAACGGTGCGCCGAGGATGACTTCTGTTCCGCCGTCTGATGCTTCTACTACTGTGTAGTCGCCCATGTCGCCGGCTGTGAATGTGTCGTCTACTGCTCCTGTGATTGTTCCGTCAACTAATGCGATTGATGTGTAAGCCCCAAGGCGTCCAACATCGATCGGATTCCACAGATACATATACGGGCAGGAATGAGCGTCGTCATCACCGATGTATTCAGCCATTTCTGAAGGCAGTCCAAGTCCTGTCAGTTTTACAGATGATTTCTCGTCCTGAAGTACCTTAGCTGCTGCATTGATACCAACAGTTGTAGGTGCGCAGATAACTTTCAGATCCGGGTATTTGGATAACAGAGCCTGTGTCTGGTCTGTTGATTTCTGCGGCTCGTCATCTCCGTATGCAACTTCTACAAGTTCCAGTTTGGAGTATTTGTCTTCTTTCATGATCTCTTTCATAGCGTCGATCCATGCATTCTGGTTTGTTGCCTGTGATGTAGCTGAAAGAATTGCCCACTGTCCTTCTCCGCCTGTGATGTCCAGAACTGCGTCCATCAGAGCCTGGCCGATCTCAGTTGTTCCAGCCTGATTTACGAATGTCTGACGGCTGTCAGGGTTCGCTTTAGAGTCAAGGCAGGATACTTTGATTCCTGCATCCATTGCTTCTTCCAGTGCTGCCTGAAGTGCATTCTCATCGTTTGCAGCGATACAGATAGAATCTACTCCCTGGGAAATCAGTGACTGGATAACAGATACCTGTGCATCCGCTGTAGCAGCCTCAGGATGTTTTACGATGCATTCTCCGCCTTCTGCCTCGATTACTTCCTGGAATCCTTCTGCCTCTTTTTCATTGTAAGGATTTCCTGCTGATTTTGTGACAATTGCATAAGTCTTCTTTCCAGAATCACTGCTGTCATCTTTTGCAGTGTCCTCTGTCTTTGCGTCAGAACCGCCGTCTGTAGTGCCCTCATCCTTTGAGCCGCATCCTACAGCCAGTGTTGCCGCCATTGCTACACATAACAGTACGCTTAAAACTTTTTTCTTCATGCTTTCTTTCCTCCCTATGGAATTTTATTATATACAAAGCGCCTTTCCCGGCGCCCGGTATCAGATTAATAAGAATAGAGTTTCGCTTGCGAAACTCGCGCCTGCGGCGGTCGCACCGCGACATCTACATCTTACGCCGCAGTGCGCAACCCGCCTGGAAGGCTTTTTTATCTTATAGGTGAACTTTCCTATAAGATAAAAACAAGTTATCAGAAACAGACTACTTAACTGCTGCCGTTTTTTTCTTTAACTTTAACTCGCCTCCGATATTTGGCAGTAATACCGCCAGAATCAGCAGAGCGCCTAATATAATCAGAATTAACTGCGGGTTCATGTTGATCTGTCCAAGACCGATTCTCAGGCAGATGATGATGAATGCGGATATGATTCCGCCCTGTAACTTACCCTTGCCCCCGGCGGTTGAGATTCCTCCGAATACCGCCATTGCAATGGCATCAAGCTCAAAACCGTTTCCTGTCGTGGTGTTGGCTCCATAAAGTACGGATGTAAGGAAGAGCGCTGCAAGCCCGGCCATGAATCCCATTGCCATATAGATGATCAGGCGGATCTTCTGTACATGAATTCCTGAATAGTAAGCTGCCAGCCTGTTGGAGCCTATGGCATATACACTCCTTCCGAATGTCGTCTTGCTGAGTACAACGGTAAAGATGACTGCAAATATAATCACTACGAAGAGAATATAAGGGATCATCCCCACTTTTCCTGCGATCATGCGGAACCCGTCAGCGTTGCTTAAGGATATGGATCCGCCGCTTCCAAGAGCGATCTCCGCAATTCCTCTGAATACGATCTGCGTTCCCAGCGTTACAATCATAGGAGGCAGTTCGGTAAACTTTGTAAGGATCAGCCCGTTCACCAGTCCGCAGACCGTGCCGACCACAAGCGCGGTCAGAACGACTAAGATAAACGGCATATCTTTGTTGCATACCATGCATGTCATCGTGGCTGACAGGCAGACCGTAGCGCCTACGGAAATATCAATTTCTCCAAGTATCAGGATGTATGCCATGGGAAGCATCAGAAACACTTCTGTCAGATATTTGGGCATCTCTCTGAGTACATTGGATACCTGATAGCTCTGGGAGATACTTGCACAAAAAACGTTGATTAAGATAAACAATACTACCAGCATGCCTTCCCAGCTGAGAACCGTCTTTTTCCATGACTTCTCTGGCACATTGGCTATGGTTCTTCCGGATTTTCCTGCCATGATTACATCTCCCTTCCCTTCAGATTATTTTTATCCATTACACGCTGTGTTACGACGTTCAGGATTACAACGACTAATATGATAACACCCTTTACTGTATTCTGTGCAATCGAGTCGATTCCTACGAGAGGAAGTGCCTTTGCGATAATCGCCAGGATCAGAGAGCCAAGGAATGCTCCTACAACGCTTCCGCGCCCGCCAGTCATGCTGACACCGCCGATTACACAGGCTGCGATAACATCCATCTCTTTTCCGTACAGCATATTGGGCTGTGCGGAAGAGTAAACCGCTACGGCCAGGGCTCCGCACAGTCCGGCGAGAATTCCCATTACCGTATAAACCATCAGTTCCACATTGGACGTATTGATACCGGATATTGCAGCCGCCTCACGGTTGCTTCCTACCGCATATACTTTTCTTCCCACCTTCGTCCATTTCATAACAATGAAGAATATAATATAACATGCAAACATGATTAATACAACATTATTAATTCCCAGTACCTTGCCCAGGGCAAAGTTTTTGAATTCACCCAGGTTCTCTGCACTTGCCCACTGGCTGTTTCCGATCATGTAGGCCATGCCCCGGTATATGTACATGAATCCCATCGTTGCAATGATCGGGAGTACCTTTCCCTTTGCGATGACAAGTCCGATTACCAGCCCGCACAGCGCTCCGATTCCGATTGCAATCACAAAGAGCAGAAACGCATTTTCTACGATGTTATATTTCAGCAGCATCCCGACTGTCATTCCTGAAAATGCAAGCGTGGATGCGATTGAGATATCGATGCCGCCAAGCAGCAGCACTCCCAGCATTCCCAGCGTCATGATCATGATAACCGCGTTATTTTTCAGCATATCTGATATAGATTTTAGCGTCATGAACGAAGGGCTTCTGAATGAAATGACCACACAGAGGATAATCAAAACGATCAGAAGGCTTGCTTCACGGGAGCCGGTGATTTTTTTCCAGATAGATTTATTTTCTTTCATCTTTCCCATTTCCTCCTATTTTGATTTTTCCATTGCCAGCTCAAGAATTCCTTCCTGGGTCGCCTCATCACGGTTCAGTTCACCAGTTACTTTTCCGCCGCACATCACGACGATTCTGTCGCTCATGCCAAGGATCTCCGGCATTTCGGAGGAGATCAGGATAATCGCGTATCCCAGTTTTGCCAGGTCGCCCATGATCTGATAGATCTCTGCCTTGGCTCCTACGTCCACACCTTTTGTCGGCTCATCCATGATGACAACCTTCATCTCCTGGCCGAGCGCCTTTGCTACTACGACCTTCTGCTGATTACCTCCTGAGAGTGATGTCGCAGGATCGAAAATCGTAACTGCTTTTGTATCCACATCTTCGAGGAGCTTCTTCGCAATTTCGCGTTCTTTCTTCTCGTTATTAAAACCATGCTTTGCATATTTGCCCATGGTCGGAAGTGTGACGTTTCTGCCCAGGCCCCAGCTCATGATCAGTCCTTCTTTCTGACGGTCTTCGGGAAGAAGGATGATCCCCTGCTTCATCGCATCGGACGGCTGTTTGATATGCGTTTCCTTGCCTTCCAGAAATACCTTTCCGGCATCCGGCTTTGTGATGCCGCAGACACTTTCCACGACCTCGGTCCGCCCTGCTCCAACCAGTCCTGTCAGACCTACGATCTCACCTGCATGCACGCTGAAGGAAACATTCTTGAAATATCCAAGTCTGGAGAGTCCTTCCACACGCAGTACTTCGGGTCCGATCTGCACTTCCGGCTTTGGAAACAAATCCTTGATCTCACGTCCGACCATTGCTTTTATCAGATCCGCATTGGTGATTCCGTCCACATCATAAGTGCCGATATACTGTGAATCCCGGAACACGGTAACCGTGCTTGCCAGGCGGTACATATCCTCAAAACGGTGGGAAATAAAGATGACGGAAACACCGCTTTCTTTCAGCTTATCAACAATCCGGTACAGTTCCTCAGACTCATTCTTGGTCAGCGCTGCGGTAGGCTCATCCAGAATAATGATTCTGGCATTTGTTGAAAGCGCCTTCGCAATCTCCACCATCTGCTGCTGTGCCACGCTCAAAGCTCCCATCTCATCGGTAGGCTTAAAGTCGGCGTTCAGCTGCGCCAAGAGCTTGCCTGCCTCCTCATTCATCTTCTTCCACTGGATCATGCCTTTGCTGATGATCTCGTGGCCCATGAAGATATTTTCTGCTACTGTCAGATCCGGATAAGATGTCGGATGCTGGTAAACCGCTGCAATGCCGGCTGCCTGCGCATCCCTGGGGCCTTTGAAGTCAACCTTCCTGCCGTCCAGGAACATCTCGCCTTCTTCTGCTTTATGTACTCCGGTTATGACTTTGATGAATGTAGACTTACCGGCTCCGTTCTCGCCCATCAATGCATGGACCTCACCCTTTTTGAGCTGGAAATGCACATTGTCCAAAGCCTTAACGCCAGGAAATATTTTTGTGATACCTTTTAATTCCAAAACATATTCAGACACCGTGTTTCCCTCCTTTTCCTTTCTAAAATAAGTGTAACAGTTCTAATTTTTTTCTAAAACAGCAAAATTTTTCGATTAAGGGTAAATTTTTTTTGTGTTAACCTTCAGGCGGGTCTGCAGCAGAGCTGCAGAATAAAGTCTAGATTTCACAGATGGATTTTGTTAGAATGATAGCATATAGTATGAATATGATGAAACTTCTATTTTTGAGGGGGCCTGTTCGTAAGCCCCTGCCAGCATGCGGATTCTCCATGCCCAGCACATCAGGGCAAAGGACGATCTGATTACGAAGGAGAAACGATACGATGAAATTATTGATTGTGGATGATGAAGAGTTAACCCGTGAAGGACTGATTGCGTCTCTTGACTGGAGCGCACTGGGAATCGAGCAGATCTTTCAGGCCGATGACGGAGTGAACGCGCTGGATATTGCCCGCGCGCAGAAACCGGATATTATTCTGTGTGATATCCGCATGCCGCGCATGAACGGGATCCAGCTGGTCGAACGTCTGGAAGAGTTTCTTCCGGATACCAGCGTCATTTTTATGAGCGGTTATTCTGACAAAGAGTATCTGAAGGCGGCCATCAAA
This sequence comes from Faecalicatena contorta, assembly GCF_001404335.1. Taxonomy (GTDB): domain Bacteria; phylum Bacillota; class Clostridia; order Lachnospirales; family Lachnospiraceae; genus Faecalicatena; species Faecalicatena contortus_B. Next base: position 70,147 of record NZ_CYZU01000021.1, on the reverse strand, counting down.
CTGAAAGCGATCAATTATGTAGAAAAGCCTCTAAATCCGGAGGAAATCAAAGAGGCCGTGCTGGAAGCCATCGAACGCCGTGAAAAGAATCTGCGCACCAGACAGAACGAAAACCTGTATTCTATGGAGACTGCCTCCCAGCTTGCACTGCTTCTGACCAAACCCTATAAGGAGAATACCGGACAAATCACCAGCCTGACCGAAGAGCTTTCTCTCCGCCTGATGCCGGGAAGCAGTTTTACAACCTATATCGTCAGGCTGAAAACCTCCGAACCTGACGGCGTACTTCTGCGCAATATCCGGGATGACCTGACCGATTATCTTACGCATTATCACCTGCATGTATTTTACATACAGATCCACGCCGTATATCATGTGTTCCATATTATGGGAAACAGCGCGCCCTCCCCAATTGCACTGTCTGCTGTTGAGAATTGTCTGAAAGAGCAGTTTCTTCCCCTGGGTGATTATTTTATCGGGCGGGGAGACACGGTGAGCGGAATCAGCCGGGTCTATCACTCTTATACGACCGCGGTGGTTATGCTCCAGAGCAGTTTCTTTTTCAGCCCGGGTACGCTTCTTGCTGCATCGGACATGGAAACCGCACCGGGAATGGAACCAGGTGCACAGGAACAGACGGAAAAGATTGCGGTAGATTTTAAGGATGCGCTTCTTGCCAAAGATCAGGCTGCCTGCATCGAACTTCTGAGCCGGCTCTATCGGTGTTATTCTGAAAACAGGGTGTTTCTGCCCAACCAGGTCAAGGATATCTACTACAAGCTTTTTATCAGTATCAATGACTGCCGCCAGACGCTGAAGCTGAGCCATGATCCTTCGGAGACCAGTACAGAGGAAAGTATCATTGACCATCTGGAACGCTGTTTTACTTACCAGGAGCTTCACCAGCTGCTGGTCACCAGGACGGAGCAGTTTTTTGCAGGCATCAGCGCCCATGTTCCGGAAGATTCCACGATTTTTCTGATCAAGGATTATATCAGCCGGAATTATGCCAGCGATGCGCTCTCCATCAAGGAGATCAGCGATCATGTATATCTGTCTGCCTCTTATGTCTGTACCTATTTTAAGAGCCAGACAGGACAGACCCTCAATCAGTATCTGACAGAATACCGCATGGAAAAGGCGATGCAGCTGCTAAGCGACGCCCGCTATCAGATTACAGATATATCCTCTAAGGTGGGCTACAGCAATGGCAATTATTTTAGCAAAAGCTTTAAAAAATTCACGGGGCTGACCCCGTCCAAATACAGGGAGAAGATGCTGGGATGAAATTACATACAAAGAAGAGCGGCAGTTTGTATAAGAACCTGAAGCTTCAGACCAAGTTTACGATTACACATCTGGTGATCGCAACGATCCCCATGATTGTGCTTGCAGTCTTTTTCTATACGAAACTTTACGACATGATCATTGCAGACACCATCCGTACGGAACAGAATGCATCCACGCAGACGGCCCCGATGATTGAGGATGCGGTTTCCAGCATCCTCCGTTTACACGACCAGATTACGGGGGAAGAGTTCTACCACCAGATTGTCAGCTCCGCCCGGACAGAAACACTGAGCAGCCTTGCAGATACAGATTCTGCAGACAGCTTTATGGAAACAATCAAAGAAGCCACTGATGACTCTCTGATCACAGATGTTAAACTGTATATAGATATTCCACGGACAGATCGTATCTTTTCAAATTATCCGATGTGCAATACCATCCTTCCGATCAATAATGCCTGGGGAACCTACTGGTATGGGATATTTAACGGGGCTCCGTCACTGCGCGCGCTCTTCTGTCCGTCTTTCTATCTCGGCTCCTATGAGATCAGGCATAACGGGGAGATGGCATACATAACAAAATCAAGTATTATTTATGAGGGTGAGCGGGTCCCCTGCTACATGGCGATCTATTTTTCCCAGGATTATTTCGACAGCCTGTTAAAAGACAACCTCTCTTCCAGCAGCAACGTGGCTTACATCATTAATGACAGAGACAGTCTTGTGGCCACATCGGATCCGGCATTATCCGGCGCCTATCATTTCGGATATGATGAGGTACAGGAACATTTTATGTCCTCCAATAACTTTATCTTAAAGCGGGTTCTGGGGGAGGACGTATACGCCGGCTTTTACAGCATAAAAAATACGGACTGGTACATGGTCGTCGCCATGCCGTCCCAGCCCATGATTACGAAAAGCATTACAATTATGGCGGGCTTTATTCTGGTTTATGTGGCGTGTATCCTGATCGCATTCCTCATTGCCACGCTGCTCTCCCATTCCATTACAAACAGGCTGTCCGCCGTCATCAATCAGATGGCAAAGTCGCGGATCGGGCCGCCCGTGGCACTGCCTGACGCAGACACTTACGATGAGATCGGGGATCTGATCTCCACCTATAATTATATGACCCGCGTGATTAACCAGCTTATGGATGAGCAGGCCAAGGCCGCCGAGGATCTGCGGGTAGCGGAATTTAATTCTCTGCAGGCCCAGATCAATCCACATTTTCTCTATAATACAATGGATATGATCAACTGGCTGTCCCAGCAGGGCCGCTCCCAGGATGTAACCTCGGCGGTCCAGAAGCTGTCCCGTTTTTATAAGCTGACGCTGAGCAGAAAGCAGAGCCTCAGCACCATAGCAGATGAACTGGAGCATGTTTCTATCTACGTCCAGCTGCAGAATATGCGTTTTCATGACACCATAGATTTTCTGATCGATATTCCGGATAATCTGCTCGAGTACTCGATCCCAAAACTGACCTTCCAGCCGGTCATTGAGAACTGTGTCCTGCACGGCATTCTGGAAAAGGACTCCAAACAGGGAACTATCGTCCTTACCGGATGGCTGGAGGAGGAGGATATTGTGATTCTGATTTCCGATGACGGAGTAGGCATCTCCGAAGAAAAGCTGGATGACATACTGACCGGACACGGCCCCTCCGGCGGAAAAGGTTCGAAGATTGCGGTCTATAACACACACCGCCGGCTGCAGCTGATGTACGGTCCAGGGTATGGGCTGACCTATTCCAGTACCCGCGGCAGCGGCACCGAGGTGGAGATACGTCTGCCTGCACGCTATCCCAAGGATGGAATCGCAGACGCCAAAGAAGAAAGCAGTCCGGAGGATCTGCTGAAAGAAAGCCATTTTATCCAGGCTATGACCCTGCTGTCCCGCCCGGAAATAAATATATACGAGATTGCAGCGGAATGCGGATACAGCGACACGCAGCAGTTCTTTGCCGAATTTAAAGAACGGTTCGGTTATACACCAGAAGAATACAGGCGCCAGGTGCTTTAACCCACAATCATGAGTTAATAAGCCGGCCCCGCGCCTGTTGAACTTTCATATACTTTTATTTATCCAGTACCACTGCCGGTATCTCCAGCAGATCTGCCACTTTCTCATAAAGGGATGCATTGTGCCCGATGCTCATTGCAAAATGATGTGTCGGTGCCTCTGCAAACCATTCATCCATATAGGAATCCGGATCCTTTTTGAACTTAACAGGGGTCTGGGTGTTTCCTATGGTCATGATATCGCCGTCCGTCGACTCAGCCTCCGTTATGATAAACTTGAGCTTTCCGTCCACCGTCTGGGTACATCCCAGGTTAGTAATGTCACCGGTGCGCACTTTGGCTTCCACAGATACGCCGGTCCCCTGTTTTCCATGGTACAGCCCCATCCCTCTTAAGATTGGCTTACCTTTCGCGATCTCCAGGTGGAACGGGCCGTCATGCCCCAGTAGAATGGTGCCGTCCTCATAATCTGCCGTGACAATTTCACAGAAGCTCCCACCCTTGCCAAGAATGTCGCATATCTTCATCGCAAGGCAGGTTTTCAGGTCTCCCTCACCGGCGCACGGAATTCCCCTGGCCGTTAAAAGAGAATGCCCGACTATAAAGCCTCCCTGCACCTCTTCGTAATGTCCTCCGGGCGCCCCATGATAATAATAGGTTAATGCATCCAGACCGAACTCTTCCACCAGTTTCTCCTGTGCCACAGCCACTCTGGCCGACCAGTTCATCTGCTCATCCGTCGGTTTCTGGGCAAGAGGGTCTGCCGCCGCATCTTCACTTATCGTAAAAAACGCCTCGATCTCCTTTCTTTTTGCCGCTGTCTCTTCTTCTGTCACACTTTGCAGGTGCCTGTCCAGATCACACATTTCCAATACCTGCAGATGGGCGCCGGTCTGTGCCTGAAACATGGTGAAATCGCTGTACATATCCAGCATACCGCTGTAGGTATTGCCAAGGAACCCGAATCTGGCACCCCTGAGGCCGCATTTTACTTTGGCGGCCTGTACCCACTCTTCAATCTGCCTCCACGCCCGCTTCGCCTCCGGGCGCTGTGCGGTATCTTCATTGGCGAGAGATATCTCCGGAGTATAGTCCAGTCCCAACAGGCCGTTTACAACCCGGTATTTGATTCCTGCACGGTGGAAGGCATTGGAAAGCTCAGGCACCGGGCACGCACCGCAGTGTGCCAGCCATTCCCCGGTGGTCGTCTTCTCATAATTAATCTTTGCCGCAGGCTGCAGGTTCAGAATCACGACCGGTGCGCTGCAGATCTGATGCAGAGGGAGCACCGATGCACTCGTAACATAAGTCGCGGAATGAGCCAGTATCAGGTCCACATGGTTCTCATTGAAATACTCTCCCGCTTTTATCCCTTCCTGTTCACAGTCCACCAACCCATAGAAGCAGGTATCTGCCCCGAATTCCTGTACTTTACCTGCGATAAATTCCCCATATTCTATCAGACGTTCCCGCAGACCCGGAAACTGCCCCCAGTAATGCTTCAGTCCCATAGAATAAATTCCGATTCTTGGTTTTTTTACTTGTTTTCTTGTATTCATCGTCTTTCCTCCTGTTTTCATGATAAAAATAATATATTAGTATTGTTTCTATTCGTGTTTACAAACCCATTATATTCCTGTAAAATAGAGATTGCATCCAAGCAAATTGTTTAAAAATAACAGAATATTGTGGTGACATTATGAGGCAGAACACAAAGGTTTTGGAGCGCGGCTCCCACACCTGGAGTGAAGACTCCATCCGGATGATACTCACGCCCAGCAGTACGGCACGATCCACCTATTTCTATACGCAGGAGGTAGGTTATTTTAAAACGTTCCACCCCTATTTTTCAGAACGGGAGAATCTGGACTCCTTCCTGATTGTTTACACGGTATCGGGCAAAGGATATCTGGAATATGAAGGGCAGACTTATCCAATTACAAAGGGGCAGTGTTTTTATATCAACTGCGAACAGCACCATCTCTACCGTACGGACCGGGAGGAAGACTGGGAGATCCTGTGGATTCATTTTAACGGAAACAGTGCGTTGGGTTATTACAAGGAATTTACCAGAAACGGGTTTCAGATATTGAGCGTGCGCGATGAATTTTTCATGGAGCGCACACTCTGGCGCATTATTGCGCTCAATCAAAAAAAGGATCTGACCACCGAGCTGGTCACATCCAATTTAATCAACGGTATGCTGACAGAACTGCTGCTGCAAACAGCTACAAATAATGCAGATACCTTTCTGATCCCCGATTATATCAGGCAAATCGTGCGGGAAATAGATAAGAATTTTAAATCCGGCCTCCCGCTGTCATATTTTGAAGAATTTACCCACCGCAGCCGCTATCATATCTTAAAAGAATTCAAAAAATATATCGGCGTCACGATCCACGAATATATTATCACTGCCCGCATTTCCTATGCAAAAGAGCTGCTGAAGTATTCCGATCTTCCGGTCAGTGAGATTGCCTTTGAATCCGGAATGAACAATGTGACGCATTTTATCAATCTTTTTAAGGCCAGGGAAGGCACCACCCCACTGGCATACAGAAAGGCATGGAGGGATTAAAGCTTCCATGCACATCGCAGGAATACGAACGTTTCTAAAATTCATACTTTTTTTGAGGTGATTTCAAAATACAAGCATACTGATCTGCCGACATTGGCCTGGCGCAATAATAACCCTGTATGTCATCTATCTTCATACTTTTTAATATCTCATACTGTGCTTTATTTTCTACGCCCTCCGCGGTTACGCTGATATGAAGCGACTGTGCGAGCCTGATAATACTGCTCAGGATCAGCCTTACTTTTTCATTGTCTTCCACGGAATCAACCATGCTCTTATCAATCTTCAGGATATCAATCGGCATAGACTTGAGCATCGTAACCGATGAATATCCGGAGCCAAAATCATCCATTAATATCCGGATTCCCCTGCTGCGGAGTTCTTCCAGGCTTTCGGAAAGAATGTCTTCATTGGAGAACAGCGCCGTCTCGGTCATTTCCAGCTGTATCAGCTCATGCGGGATCTGATGACGGTCAATGATTTCCAGATACCGTTCCACAAAATTCAGCCTGTATAAATGCAGCTGCGATACATTAACCGAGACAGGCAGAACCTCAATTCCTTCCTGAAGCCACCGGTGTATCTGGCTGCAAGCCATCTCAAGCACGAACTCATCCAGTTCCACGATGCTGCCGCTGTGTTCCAGAACAGGAATAAACTCCGCCGGGCTGATAGCCCCTGTTTTAGGATCTTCCCATCTGACCAGGGCTTCGGCGCCGCAGAACCGCTGTACTTCCACCTGGAATTTGGGCTGGTAACACAGGTAGAACTCCTGGTTTTTAAGCGCTTCCGAAAAGCGATCCTCTATCTCTCGATTCCGCAGCATACGGCGGCGGATGGTCTCGCTGTAAAAATTACACGAATTAATCTCCGGGTTATATTCCGACCGCGCCGCCATAGCCGCCCGATCCAACATGGATTCCAGCATTTCCTCCCGCTGCTGCACCATATAGACCCCGGCCTGCACTTTCAGCACATAAGGGGTACCCCCCACGCGGTTATCGGCCTCACATTCGATTTTTTCCAGAATCATATCCAGCCGCTCCTGCAATTGATTCTGATCCTCGTAAACCAGTAATACGGCATAATGATCGGACTGCATTCTTGCCGCGCACTCATAGGTTCCGACCGCCTCCCTCAGCGCCTTCATCACGCGTTTCAGCGCCCGGTCTCCCTCTTCATAACCATACAGGTCATTGATGTACTGGAACCTCTTTATATTCAATACAGCAAGGGCATACTTTTTGTCCGTATATGTATGCAGAAGTTTCTGGGCGTCCAGCATGAATTTAGCGTACGAAGCATCTCCGGTAACTTCATCTACATACGCCGCCCGCTCCAGCATCTTCCTGCCCGCCTTCTGGATCAGGTACACCCTGCATGCCAGATACAGGATTCCAAGCAGACACACCAGCAGGATTGCATAGGCCGTAGCCATAGGACCATTGATATGAGTCTCAACTACCGCCTCCGGTATCACGCTCATCAGATACCAGTCATTGATCTCCAGAGGCTGATAATATACATAGCGGCTGCCTTTTTCCGTCTGAAAAGTCACGAATCCGTCCCGGAAGGCATCTATATCTTCCTGAAGCCGCCGTATGCCCTCTCTGTTCCCCTCCGATTCCTCAATAATATGATCATAATAATTCTCAAATGAGTTCCCATTTTTGTTTTTAGAGTCAATGACACAGTCCCCATTTTTTCGAATAATGTAACTGTACCCTTCCCCTCCGAATGTCGATACGGACAAAATCTCCTTATAATACTCGATCCCATATGTACCGAACAACACATACCTTGTACCATCCGGCCAATTAATCGTAGTGCTGTAAAGAGTAACGTCTTTCCCGTCATCCAAGTCCTTGAGACGGTCCGAAACCACCGTTTTCCCTTCCATAGCAGCCTGGAACCGCTCCTGAATACTCTCCCGATCCGGAACAAATCCCCTGCCATCGGTAGCCTTTCCAAAATAATCATCCCGGATAATCCCCATCCGCTTAAACCCGTTCATCTTATCCACATTCACAAGCCGCTCAATCAGCACATCAATATCCTTCGTATCCCCCTCACTAATATAAATAGCCAGATTCGTCAAAAGCGTCTTATTCTTTTTAACCTCCTCCTGAATCACATTCACGCTCTGACAAGATATCTCAGAAAGAGTATTCAAAACCTTCCTCTCCGAAGACTGCTGAAACTTCCACGTAAAAAAGACTGCCAGCAAAACAGTCACGGCAATAACGGCAATAATATCAATATACAATTTCCTTTGTCTTCTGCCTTCTCTTTTCATATCCCAATTATACACACTCCCCAGCCCCCCGTCAAATGGGACTAGTGAGCAGATTTTGCGAGCGGAAGATGGGGGACGCCTGAGTGGAGCGGGAGGGGACGGAGGCGGATTGGGGTATGCTGATTTTGGAAACCGGCCGCTTAGCTTAGAAGTGCTAACTGCGAAAAAGCCGCATCTTATGGCACCGAGCGTATTCACTTAGAAAGCCGATGCTTTCTAAGCTCAGACGCTCTGGAAAACTGATTCGGAAATCAGTTTTCCTCCATAAGATGCGGCTTTTTCGCAGTAAGCACTTCTACAGCACACTAAAGGCTTCCAAAATCAGCATACCCCAATCCGCCTCCGTCCCCTCCCGCTCCACTCAGGCTGCGTTCATCAAGTCGGCACAAAACCTACCCGGGAGAAGAATCCCTGCCAGAGCAGTGGATCAATCCGCCTATACATAAAATTTACTTCCCCAGCCCACAAAGCCACCTCATTCCCAATTCCATCCGCCGCTCCCATACAAGGCCTTCCGGGAAGGAGGGGCTTTGCCACCCGGATGCGCATAGCTGAGTAAGAGCGGCGTCTGCCGCCTGCTGTGGGTTTCCATGCCGTTGCTGCGGACATATAGTGACGCTTAGAATATCTTACAGAAAAAATAAGGAAAAGTGAGGGCAGCATTTGATTCACAAAATCAAATGCTGTTGCCGCCGGCGGTGTGAATGCATCGGCATTCACGCCAACTGCGGCATGTCCCTTACTTTTCCTTATTTTTTCTGTTAGATATTCTTAGCCTCACGGCCAGTCGGCAGCAACGGCATGGAAACCCACAGCAGGCGGCAGACGCCGCTCTTACTCAGCGCCCCCATACCAGCCAAATCCCCTCCGTCCCCACCCGTTACCAGAGGTTTTTGTATATTTGTACTACATCTGCCTTCCGTGGCACGCGCGGATTTGTATCCGTACACCCATCCGCCATTGCCCCATCTGCCATGTGGTCTATGGCATTGAAGTACTCTTCTTCGGAGATTGTCCCCATCTGTGATATGGAGAGCGGTATATCCATCTCTTTCAACATGAACTGTACCCAGTTCACGAGTGATCTTACCGTCATGATCTTGTTATAACTGCTCAGTCCCAGCAGCTGTGCCACTGTGGAGTATCTTTTCACAGCCGGCAGGTACTCCGTACGGCTCTTGCTGTGCTTGTTGATATCACTGTTGAACTCAATGATATGGGGAAGCAGCATTGCGTTTGCCCGTCCGTGGGGGATGTGGAATGTTGCGCCAAGCTGATGCGCCATTCCATGGTTCAGTCCCAATGACGCGGAATTGAATGCCAGCCCTGCCAGGCAGGATGCGGAATGCATCTTCTGGCGCGCATGGGTATCATTTCCGTCCAGATATGCACGGAGCAGGAATACGCCGCAGATTTCGATTGCTTTCTCTGCAAGCGCCGTTGAAAAATCGTTTCTGTTTGTGCTTACACAGGCCTCAAGCGCATGCGTAAATACATCCATACCGGTGTCCGCTGTAATTGACGGCGGCACACTCTTAACAAGCTCGGCATCCAGAATTGCCTCATCCGGTGTCAGATCTCTGGAAACCAGAGGGTATTTCATCTGTTCTTTCGGATCGGATACAACCGCGAAGGATGTAACTTCTGAACCAGTTCCGCTTGTTGTCGGGATTGCGATCAGTCCGACTTCCCCGTAATTGTCCACACGAAGTGCAAACTCACGGATTGATTTGGAGGAATCAATGGCAGATCCCCCGCCGACTGCGACAATCGCGTCCGGCTTATATTCCAGCATCTTTTTGACACCTTCACTGATTTTTTCGATCGGAGGATCCGGCACAACATCCTTGAAAATGTCAAACTCTATCTTTCCCTTTTTAAGAGGATCGGTAATCAGATTAATCATACTGCTCTGAGCCATAAACGGGTCAGTGATTACCAGTACCTTGCTGTATGGAATTTCTGCCAGACGATCCAGCGCCTGATCGCCAAAATATACTTTAGTCTTAATCTCAAAGCTTTTCATAGTGTTTTTCCTTTATTCCGGGTAGATGCACTCTATCCCTAACTCTTCAAATGCCTGAAGCCATTTGGCCTCGGGTTTTTCATCAGTAACAACGGTCGTGATATCTTCCAGCATTCCGATCGCTGTAAACGCAATTTGATCAAATTTACTGCTGTCTATTGCCAGAATCTTCTGTTTTCCTGATTCCAGCATGGTTTTCTTGTTGTTCGCGTGAAGCTCATCCGAATCTGTAAGACCGGAAGCAAGGTCAACCCCTTTGCAGGAAATAATCGACTTATCCACGTGATAAGAACGAAGCATCTTATCCGTCTGCGGCCCCACGAGCGCAAACGAACCTTCCCTGGATACGCCGCCGGTCGACAGCACGCTCCAGTCAGGCACATCAAACAATTCAATGATAATCTCAATTGAATTTGTGATCAGCGTCAGGTTTTTTTTCTCTTTTAATGCCTTTGCGATATAAACTGCTGTTGAGCTGCCGTCCAGCATAATGCTGTCGCCATCGTGGACCATTTTGTTTACAAGATCCGCAATCCGCTGTTTTCCGACAACGTTGCGGTTCTTTCGGATATTAAATGGAAGATCGATGTTCACATTTTCATTGATAACAGCTCCGCCATAGCTTTTTATGGCATAGCCGTCATTCACCAATTTTTCCAGATCCCTCCGGATTGTCTCTTCAGACACATCATATATCTGGCTCAGCTCACTTACCACTACACGCCGTTCAGCCTGAAGCTTTTCTAATATTTCATTCCGTCTCTCTATTGCGAGCATCACATTGCCTCCCGGTCATATTGCCCTTCAGTGTCCTTCTCTACACACTGCAGCGGACTATACAGCAAATCTTTGTTTCGAATCATGCAGCTGTGCAGTAAATGTACAATCCTGTGCTGAACAATTGCGAATGATTATAATATCGCTTCGCGGATCTGAGCATCCGGATGCGCGATCACAGAAGAGTCCAGGTACATTCCCTGGTCTGCCACTGCAGCCTTTGCCCTCTCGATAGCAGCTTCTACGGCTGCCACATCGCCTGTCAGCATCAGATAAGATTTCCCGCACATTCCTCTGGCAATTCTAAGTTCAATCAGATCAACAATCGCTGTCTTCGCAGCCTCATCTGCAGCCACAATGATAGAGGTTGCATCGTAAGTCTCCATAATACCGAGAGCTGATACATCATCGATCTTAGTAGCCCCATAGATTGCCGGGAAAATAGATTTATGCGGGTTGCCGAGTACAAAACTGTTGATCAGATGTTTCCCATGCAGTGCTTTGGAAGTCTCAACCGCAGCGTTTACCGCGCTCAAATCTCCTGAGATAATTACGATATACTTCCCCGGACATACTGTCTGGGCCTCAATGATACTAACTTCAGAAGTCTTTACCATAGCATCTGCTGCTACAACACCTGCTGAAACAGTCTTATATTCTACCATTCCAATTGCCTTACTCATTGCCTGCACGTCCTTCCTGCGTTTCTATGATTATATATTTCTCATTTACTTCACGAACCGTACCGTCTATGCTCGCATGTATTCCCACGCTCAAGCCTTTGCCCGGTTCGGCTATCATCTGTCCCTGCGTTACTTTATCACCACGTTTTACAATTGCAGATGCAGGTGCGCCTATGTGCTGGCTTAACAGAATCTTCACTTTTCTTACAGGAACTGCAGTCTCATCAAGAGGCGCCTCCCTGTCATATTTTGTAAGGTCCAGTCTTGCCATAAGGCGTTCCATCGGCACCTTCCGGTACTCTCTCTCTTCCCCCACCGGTTTGGGTATGACGCCCTGCGGAGGTTTGAGCCCGTTGGCACGCAGGCCCGCTTTATATTCTGCCATTAATGATCTCGGTGACAATCCCTGCATACAGGAATACATTTCGCACAGACCACAGGAAGAACAAAACATGGTATTTATAAATATGTTTGGTTCCTGTAAATCTTTACAGGTTGCCGCACGCATGAACAAATGCGGCTCTATCGGATGTCCAAGCCGGTTTCTCGGACACAAATCCGTACACATCGTACACTGGCAGCAGCAAGCCGCTGCACGTTTTAAATCGATGGATGATTTTCTTCTTTTCTTTTGGATAATCAGGTGTTCCTCCGGCAGTACCAGCACGGCATTTGTCGTCTTGGTAACCGGCTGTGAGCCGCTGCCGATAAATCCCATCATCGGGCCTCCGATAAAATATACCGGATCCCTTGCAGTGACATTGCCTGCCAGCCTGACGGTCTCTTCGATCGTCGTTCCGATCGGCACCCGCACCGTTACCGGGCGCTCTACCTCAGCCACGACAGATACCAGCTTATCTGTTACCGGAGCCTGCTGGTTAAGCGCTCTGTATACGTTGTATACAGTTTCCACATTGAATACGGCTACACCGCTCTCGATTGGGAGCCCTCCCGGCCTTACTACTTTACCAGTCACTTCATAGATCAAAACAACTTCGTCTCCGGCCGGATATACTTCATCCAGCAGCCCAAGCCTGACCTCGGGATACTCACCAATGACTTCCTCCAGAGCTTCAATTGTCTTTTTATAAGCCTTTTTAATTCCAATGACTACTTCTTTTGCACCTACAACCTGCCCCATCATATGGAAGGTCTCAACGATTTCCTGTGCATACTTCTCAAGCAGCTGCCTGTGCAGCCGAAGAAGCGGTTCACACTCTGCACAATTCAGGATGATTGTTTCAGCACGTTCATCTAGCTTTGCATATGTAGGAAAACCTGCACCACCTGCACCAACTATACCGTTTAACTGCAATATGCTGCTCAATTCTTTCATATCCATCATTTCATTACTCCAGTCCTGTTCCATCGTCAATAATTCCAACAATTGCTGCATCAATAGGTGCATCTGGCATTCCGGAACCAATTCTGGCTGCGCTGCCCTGTGCTACCAACACATACTCACCTATACCCGCACCAATCTTATCAATCGCAATCAGCTGATTCGCACCATTCTGCATATGCTCTAAGACATCCACAATCATAAACTTATTGCCGACCAGATTCTCACATTTGCGTGTTGAAACAACACTTCCTTTTACTTTTCCTATCAGCATAACTCCTCCTCATGCGTTACTGTTCACACCCTTCGGGAGTGCACAGTAACGGCATCTGCCCATTTAAAGTCGCCTTCGGCGAAGGGCAGATGCCCGATGGCCATCACTTTATCGGCTCCGATGCCGTGCAGCAAGGTGCACGGCACGGTCTGAACAGTAACCCTCCTGCAACTATAATCTTCAGTGTTTGATACTAGTACAATTACCCCGCACAGACGGCGCGCCAGTGCCGGAACTGTCCGGCACCGTAAAAAAGCCTGTGGGATGAATCCCCCTTCGTCTGCTGCGGGGTATTTTACTTAATGATTCTTACGGTATCTCCTGTCGCAATTTTCGCTGCGTTCGCTTCATCTGTATCGATATGCATCTCAAGAGTAAAGCTGTCGTCAACACGGATCTGAACATGGTTGAATACGGTTCCTCTCTCGTTGTCTGCCTTCACAGATACAATGTCCCCATCATGAACACCGGCTGCCATTGCATCTTTCGGTGACATATGAATATGCCTTTTTGCAATAATGCATCCTTCATCCAGATAAATAGCCCCTTTTGGCCCAACGACTGCAATCGCTGCTGAGCCAGCAGTGTTGCCGGATTCGCGGATCGGCGCCTTTACTCCGAGACGGATGGAATCTGTTGCAGACACCTCCACCTGGGATTTGCTTCTTACAGGTCCTAAGATCCTTACATTCTCTATCGCTCTAAGCTTCAGGCCGACAATTGTCACCAGTTCGTTTGATGCAAACTGACCGCCCATCAGCTCTTTTTTCTTCGTCAACTGATATCCCGGACCAAACAGGGCTTCAACGTGCTCCTGTGTGAGGTGGATATGTCTTGCGGATACTCCGATTGGCACAAGATATCCCGTATCTCCGGAAGCTTTCTGCTTCTCAACTGCTTCCAGTACCATTTTGGTAATCAATGCTACATTGTTATTGTCCATATCAATTCTCCTCATTAAGTATTCACAGGCCTTACGCATCTGCCTGAGGAAGAGACGTAAGGCCGTAAATCTTTAGCTGAACGTATCTGTTCAAGAACATGGACAGATACGCCGCAAGCCCATGAAAATCGCCTGCGGCGATGGGGCTTGCTTTTGGCTGTTCAGCGCTTTCGTACGGACTGTGCAGTAAATGCACAGTCCTGTACTGAACAATATGCTAACGCTTATTATTTCACTGCCGGAAGAATTTTTTCTACATCGCTGTGTGGTCTTGGGATTACGTGTGTTGCTACTAACTCGCCAAGTCTTCCTGCTGCCTCTGCACCTGATTCAACTGCAGATTTAACAGCTCCAACATCTCCACGAACCATGACTGTTACCAGTCCGGAACCGATCTTCTCTGTTCCTACTAATACTACATTAGCAGCTTTGAGCATGGTATCTGCTGCTTCGATTGATGCTACTAAACCTCTTGTTTCGACCATTCCTAATGCTTCCTGTGACATTCTTTTTTCCTCCTTTAATTGAATCTTTTCTTCTACCTGTTCTGCCTGCTGCGCCGACTGTTTCACCCGCTGGATGGTTTTGGCCGGTGCCTTCGCAGTCGTCGTTTTTCTGGTGGATGCAGCTTTCGCAGCGCCTGTTGTCTTTTTCGCCGTACTCTTTGCAGTACCGGCCGACCTGGCTGTGCTTTTTTTGGCTGCACCTTCCGGCTTGGAAGTGTCTGGTGCCTTCTCCTCGCCGCTTGGTTTATTATCTTCTGCCATTTAACTGCCTCCTAACTTACCCGGTTCGCGCTGTTATTGATCAGCTTCAGTATCTCCCTGTGAGGATTTGCAATCACCACATGCGCTACTGGTTCTTTAATTCCGTTTGCAGCAGCAGTTTCAATGGCTTGCGATACAGCTGATACGTCTCCGCGGATAATGATGGTTACAAGTCTTCCACCTAACTTTTTTTCCCAGGTGACAAGCTGCACTTCTGCTGTCTTGCACATGATATCAATGGCAACCACCGCTGCCGTCACACTTGGGATTTCAAAAAATCCATACGCCTGTCCCATGAGACTGCTCCTTTACTCATTCTTCTTGCTGCTCCCTGTTTCAGTGACAGGAAGAACTGCAGTCATCTCCGGTTCCTATACAGTAGGAAGAATTTTCTCTACGTCGTTGTGTGGTCTCGGGATTACGTGTGTTGCTACTAATTCGCCAAGTCTTCCTGCAGCGTCAGCGCCGGTTTCAACTGCAGCCTTAACAGCTCCTACGTCTCCGCGAACCATAACTGTTACCAGTCCGGAACCGATCTTCTCTGTTCCTACCAATGTAACCTCAGCAGCCTTTGTCATTGCATCTGCAGCCTCGATTGCTGCTGTAAGTCCTCTTGTTTCTACCATTCCTAATGCTAATTGTGCCATTTTCATTTCCTCCTAAACTTCTTTTACATAGACTTTATTTGGTTTGCCTTTATCTAAACCGCTCAGCTTCAGCATCTTTTCCGTATCCTCTGTCGGTCTTGCAATTTCGTATTCAGCTACAACTCCTGCAAGTTCTTCTGCTTTCATTTTCGCTGCGTCTAATGCTGCCTGAACATCGGATACGCTTCCGCGAAACTTGATCATAACAATCAGCGGTACGGGTAATTCATCTGCATTTGCCGGTTTATTCTTGTCAAAAGTCTCCAGACTCACATCGCCCGCTTTACATCCGGCATCCGCCGCTGCAAACGCTGTTGCCAGTCCGAATACTTCCAACATGCCTACTGCTTCTCCCATGTCAATTCTCCTTTTTGGGATTGCTGCTATTTATTTACAATAGCGATCTTCAGACCTTCCATCTTCAGGTTCGTCTGATGAGCCTCGTTGATCTGATCCAGCGGGAATTCATGTGTGATCAGGTCGTCCATCGGAAGTCCGATTCCTTTTGCTCTCTTCAGGAAATCGAATGTTGTCGCATAATCTCTTAATGTATATACCCAGGAACCAACTAATGTAATTTCCTTAGAGCACAGGTCAAAGTGCGGGTTGATTGTAGCGTCTCCGCCGTTGATGAAGAATCCCAGCTCGCAAAGTCCGCCGCCGTTGCGGATGAACTTATAAATGTTGGCATGTGCAACCGGTGATCCTGTACACTGGAATGCGAAGTCTGCCGGATGTCCGTCAAACGCTGCCTTAACGCCGTCTGCCAGAGCCTCAATTCCCTTGAAATCCTTGAAGTTTACAGAGCGCTCAGCTCCCATCTTCTTGGCAAAATCAAGTCTCTTCTGCTCTCCGTCTACAGCTACGATGTTCTCGATGCCCATTGTGCGGAGAACTGCGATACAGATCAGACCGATCGGTCCGCATCCCTGTACGACAACTCTGCTGTTGAATCTCAGGATTCCTGTTGTCTTAGCTCTCTCTACAGCATGAATCAGTACTGCACATGGTTCGATCAGAATTCTGGACTTCAGGTCCAGGTCGCTTACGTTGAATACAGTAGAACCCTCGCGAACCACAATGTAATCGGAGAACCATCCGTTCAGATGAATATCATCATCCGGGAGAAGTCCGTATACATCAGCGCCGCCTACGTTCTGCTTGTTCAGATCGTACATTGTGATGTCCGGATCATCCTTGAAGATCATACAGGTAACAACCTTATCACCGACCTTCAGTTCTTTTCCTGCGCTGTCGATCTTTACGTTCTTGCCCATCTTTACGATCTCTCCGGTTCCTTCATGTCCAAGGACAACCGGGATCAGGCCGAACGGGTCTCTCTTGAATTCATGGGCGTCAGTACCGCATACGCCGCATCCTTCAACCTTTACAAGAATGTCTCCGTCTCCCAGTTCAGGGATCGGGAATTCTTTGATGTCATAGTGTTCCAGTGCTGTCAGCATAGCCACACGAGCAGTTTTTGGAACTGCCTGGCTTCCTGCTGTTGTATTTGCTGCAGGAGCAGCCTTTTCGCCCAGCATACTTTCCAGTACCTGTTTCACGACTGCTTCTACATTTGCAGAATTCATTTCCATTTTATTTCCTCCTGTCTTAACGAATGCATAAACTGTCTGACATGACGCAGCGTCTTCTCTTTGTGAATGTGCTTGCGCTTGTAAGACCCTCCCCTGTCCTGCTGGCGATTGTGAATGTACAGAAGCCTTCGCCTCCGAATCCAAGTGCCGCATAGGACGGGCCGTTCTTTACAAGAATCGCAGTGTCAATGGCTTTTGCATACTTCGTGATGTTGTCTACGTTCTTGGAATGTATGTGTGCGGAATGTCTGTTGCCGTGTTCCAGCCATACAGCCTGTTCAACCGCATCATCAAAATCTTTTGCTCTGACTACGCCAAGGATCGGCATCATAAGTTCTTCTGCAATCAATGGATGCTCTTTCGGGCCTTCAAATGTGATACATCTGATATTGTCCGGAACGCTTACACCGATCATTCCCAAAAGGGTCTTTGCATCCCTTCCCACACACTTTCTGTTCAGTCTGCCGTCTTTCAGGACAACTGCTGTCAGGGCATCCTGCTCTTCCTTAGAAGCCAGGTAACATCCCTGCTCGCTGACCATGTAGTGCATCAATTCGTCAATGACAGAATCCACAGCTACGATTTCCTTCTCAGCGATACATGGCAGGTTATTGTCGAATGTACATCCGTTTACAATATCTTCTGCAGCTTTCCGGATATCCGCTGTCTCGTCTACAAGCGCCGGCGGGTTGCCTGCCCCTGCTCCGATCCCCCTCTTGCCTGAGGAAAGAACCGCTGTTACAACTCCCGGGCCGCCTGTTGCTGCGATCAGATGAATCTCTTTGTGCTTCATCATGATGCTGCTTGATTCCAGTGTCGGCTTCTCTACCGTGCATGCGATGTTGTCCGGGCCGCCTGCCTCAAGAGAAGCTTCATTGATCATGTTGATCGCATAGATCGATGTCTTGATTGCTCCCGGATGAGGGTTAAATACGACTGTATTGCCGCCGGCCAGCATGCCGATTGTATTACAGAGTACGGTCTCACTGGGATTGGTACATGGAGTAATCGCACCGATCACACCAAACGGCCCCATTTCTATCAGTGTCAGGCCTCTGTCCCCTGACCATGCAGTTGTTGTGATGTCTTCCGTTCCCGGCGTCTTCTCAGCAACTAACTGATGTTTTAAAATCTTATGTCCGACATTTCCCATGCCTGTCTCTTGTACACCCATGCGTGCAAGTATCTCGGCATTCTCAACTGTCTTCTTTCTGATGTTGGATATGATTTTCTCTCTTTGATCCATGGACATTCTGCCCACGATCTTCTGCGCTTTTTTCGCAGCTTCAATCGCTTCATTCATATCAGCAAATACGCCGTGGTTTCCTGATACTTCGGAAGCAATCTGCATCTTTGCCATGACTTCTGAAACGATGTCCTGGATCATCTGTTCATTTACAGACACGCTAATACCTCCTCGAAAACTTCTCTGCCATAAGCGGCTATTGCGGTATCTTCTTCAGCGGTACCGCCGCTCACACCCAAGGCCCCGATTATTTTTCCATCTGCTTCCAGCGGCTCCCCGCCGCCAAATATAACGATCTTCCCTTCATTCGTAAATTGGATTCCGTACAAAGGCTGTCCCGGCTGGCTTAGATGGCTAAGCGCCTCCGTGGACATCTTGAGGCTCGCTGAAGTAAATGTTTTATTGATCGCAATATCAAAGCTTGCTATGTAGGCCCCATCCATACTCTGAACCGCAACAGGCCTGCCCGCCTGGTCTGACACGGCGGCCACCACATTGACGCCCATGCTGGCAGCCTTTGCAGTCACTTTTTCGATCAGTGCATTGGCAGCCTTCAATGTCATCTTATGCTTGTGGCACCTGCATACATGTCCTTTTTCGTGATGAGAACCACTTTCCTTCATCTGGCCCAATACCGCTTTTACGGCATTGGTAATATCCTGTTCGTTCATAGCAGTCTCCTAAATATATTTTGATTCCGCCCGCGGGGCGTTCTTTTGGGAATCCCCTTTGGGTAAGCTTTCTTACAGTCCCAGCTGATCCATCACTTTCTTTGTGATAGATGCAACTAAATCAGCATCTGCAGTGGAAGCTTCCGGTGCAGCAGCACTGCATGATCCTCCGCAGCTGTGGCAGCTTGGCTTGCCGGCTTTTGCGTTCGGGCATACGTTTGCAGGATGTTTTCCTGGCAGTCCCATTTTTCTTCTGATTTCATACAGCTTGTCCATCTGCTCTTTGTTGAACTCCTGTGGCTCGCCAAGCATCTTTGACTGATACAGAAGCTGTGCGTAGAATTCCAGGGATTCCATCTTGTGGTATGCGCTCAGAAGGCTGTCTGAGTATGCAAGCGCTCCGTGATTCTCAAGCAGAACTGCATCGAAGTACTGTAAGTGCTCAGAAACAGCGTCCGGAATCTCCATTGTAGAAGGTGTGCCGTATTTTGCGATCGGTACGCATCCCAGAGCGATAACAGCTTCCGGCATGATCGGCTGTGTCAGAGGAATACCGCAGATAGCAAATGTTGTAGCGTACAGCGGGTGAGCATGTACTACGGAGTTTACGTCCGGTCTTTCTTTATATACACGCATGTGCATCTTTATCTCTGAAGAAGGTCTGAACCCCTTGTTTGCCTGCAGTACATTACCTTCAGCGTCTACTTTGCAGATATATTCCGGTGTCATGAATCCTTTGCTGACACCTGTTGGCGTACATAAGAATTCATTGTCATTCAATTTAACAGAGAAGTTTCCATCATTAGCAGCAACCATCCCGCGGTTGTACACTCTTTTACCGATTTCACACATTTCTTTTTTGATTTCGTATTCGTTTTGCATCCTTTTTTTCCTCCTTGGATTCTTAAAACAAAACTAAACATTTGTTTTTTGTTGTTTCTAACTCGATATTACCACACAATCCCACAGTAGTCAACTTATTATTGTGTTGGATTTGTTGTTTTCTCCATCTTTTTTTCAGCCTCTTCCAGCTCCCACGGAAGCACATCTCCTTCTTCTTTTAAGTATTCCAGAATTTCCGGAATTCCCTCATAATTTTTCGAGTCAACGAAGAAGATTTTCTTGCAGCCTGTCAGCCTGAGCCACCTCTCGGCGCGCTCTACATTTGCATTCTTATCATGGATCTTAGTTACAATGCCGATGACTTCCCGGTTGCACATGGCTGTACAGCATGGCGGATAAAGGGAATACGGCTCTGTAGCCGATATCAGAAGCCCGACAACATCCGCCTCATAGGAGTATAACGCAAGGGCGTATCCCAGATGCTTGGTCTGGGCGTATTCCCCCGGGGTATCTATGATAACATCGAAGTTATTCACATACTGTGTTTTGTGATACTGGATTTTTTCACCTTTTAGTGCCTGGGTCAATGTGGTTTTCCCACATTCACTCCTGCCCATCAATACGATTTTCTTCATATTTATTAAGTCCTTGTTATCTCACATACAGAGAAGCCCATCTTATCCCTCACATAATCCAGTACTGCGCGGATCGCGGCCTCTGTTTCTGAAATCGTGCCGGTTACTATCAAAGTACCGCTGAAGCGGTCTACGAAGCCCAGTTCGATTCCCGCCGCTTTAATTGCAATATCTGCCGCAATAATAGCGGTTTCTGCGGGACTGATTGTCAGTACGCCGATTGCCGATTTACTGTATTCCACCCTTGGGTCCAGTCCCAGCTTCTCATACAGTGTGATATCCGGACTTGCAATCAAATGGGCGATTGTTATTTCCTTACCGGGAACCAGTTCCTGTACGATTCTTTCCGGCATTTGTTCATAACTCATGTTTCTTAGCCTCCTATCTGACATTCAATT
The DNA here is from genome assembly GCF_001404335.1 of Faecalicatena contorta. Classification (GTDB taxonomy): domain Bacteria; phylum Bacillota; class Clostridia; order Lachnospirales; family Lachnospiraceae; genus Faecalicatena; species Faecalicatena contortus_B. Next base: position 49,113 of record NZ_CYZU01000021.1, on the reverse strand, counting down.
CCGGATGCCAGTTCTGCAGTTTTGAGCAGCATTTCCATCGTTTCGTTTGACGGCGGCTCTGCATTCCCCATCAGGTATTCTCTTCCCAGTCCTTCGTACTTGTCCTGGCCAAGTCTGTGGTAGGGAAGCAGGTGAAGCCTTTTTACGCTGCCCAGCGCTTTTGTATACTCTGCGATATCCCGGATCTCTTCTTTTGTATCGTTAAACCCTGGAATAACAGGTACCCGGATGCTCAGTTCCGTCATGCCTGATTTTGCAATCTTCATCGCATTTTCCACCATCAGTTCATTGGAGCGCCCGGTGAATGCTTTATGTTTTGCCGGATTCATATGTTTGATATCCAGCAGGTACTGATCCAGATACGGGAGCAGGCCCTCGATTACTTTGTAATCGGCGCATCCCATGCTTTCCATCGCCGTGCTGATTCCGGCTTCAGATGCCGCCCTCAAAAGTGCAGCGGCAAATTCGGGCTGGCACAGGCTCTCGCCTCCCGACAGCGTCAGGCCGCCTCCGGTCCTGCGGTAATAGGTGCGGTCTTTCTCGACCGTCTCCATCACTTCTTTTACGGTGACGTCCTCTCCGATTACCTTTGGCTCCCCTTGTACCATCATGGTCTCGATCTCGTACTTCTGTGACTCCGGATTACAGCACCACCGGCATCTCAGAACACAGCCCTTCAAAAATACAATCGTCCGTATTCCGTTGCCGTCGTGGATCGAATATCTCTGTATATCGAAAATGCGGCCTTTTGTATTTAAATAATCTTCCATGCTGCGATTCCTCTCTTCCATCAGAAGCCCTGCTCCGTTCTCCGGATGATATCATCCTGAAGCGACTTGGAAAGCGTGGTGAACAAAGCGCTGTATCCGGCTACCCGGACAACCAGATGCTTGTACTGCTCCGGATTCTTTTGTGCATCCAGCAGTGTTTCGCGGCTGACTACATTAAACTGCATATGGCTTCCCTTCTGGTCAAAGTAGGAACGGATCAGGCCTACGAAGTTCTCAAGCCCTCTCCTGCCGCTCAATGCGGATGGGTGGAACTTCTGGTTAAACAGTGTCCCGTTGGATGCAATATAGTGATCCAGCCTGGAGACAGAATTTGCTGCCGCCGTCGGGCCGCTTATATCTTTCCCTGCGGACGGTGAAACGCCGTCGGCAACCGGTGTATGTGCAAGACGCCCATCCGGCGTGGCCCCTGTCTGTGCCCCCAGCGGAACATTGGCAGATACCGGGTATAAGCCCGCCTGGAATATGCCGCCCCTTGGATTCTTATAATTCTGCAGAGGCTTTGTATATGTATAGGCCACATCTCTTGCAAAAGCATCCACTTCCGGAATATCATTGCCGAACTTCGGAACTTCCTCGATCAATTTGAGGATACGTTCTCCGTTTGCTTTTACTTCCGGAGCCTCTGAAGCGGCTACTACCGTCTTCAGAATTGCTGCAACCTCCCGCTCAGTGACAGCCTGTCCGGACGCTTTCATGCCGCCTGCAATCTCTGCAGTCATGGACGCAACATCCTCACCGCTTAAGCCTTTGCCGTAGTTTGTAGCCAGGGCCTCTTTGAGTTCCTTCATGGTAACTTTCTTTTCATCGTAAACCAGCTTTTTCACTGCATACAGGGAATCCGCCATGTTCGCGACTCCGAATCCCTGAGGGCCGGTAAAGTTATAGACTGCTCCGCCTTCCTGCACCGTTCTCCCTTTCTTCATACAATCATCGACCATAGAAGAAAGGAACGGAAGGGGGCATCTCTCTGCATGGGCAACGTCAATGGCATTGTCCGCATTCACCAAAAGTTTGATCGCGTAATCCATCTGGATCTTATATGCATGGTAGAATTCTCCGAAGGTCTTCATATCTTCTACCCGCCCGGTCTGCGGTCCTACCTGCACCCCTTTATCCTTACCGTTGTTAAAAACCAGCTCCAGCGGACGGCACATATTAAAGAATGCCGCATCATGCCAGCCCTCTGTCTTACCTGCCTTCTGCGGCTCAACACAGCCAATAATATTGTAATCCCTTGCATCCTCCAGCGTCAGGCCTCTGCTCACCAGGGAGGGAATAATCACTTCGTCATTGTAATACGCCGGAAGGCCGATACCCGTACGGGTCAGCTCCGCCGCTTTAATAAGGAATTCATGAGGCGAACCGTTCCATACTCTCACGGACAGGGAAGGCTGCGGAAGGTAAACATGCATGGATGCCTCAATGCTCATAAATGATAGATCATTCGTCACATCAATCCCTTCCTCATTCTGACCGCCTGCGATCAGATTCTGGAAAAGGCTGTATCCTGCAAACCCTTCTGCTGAGACAGCATCACGGCACTTATTCAGGTCATTTAACTTCACCCAGATGCAGTCCATCAGTTCCTGTGCAAATTCTCTTGTTATCTTTCCACTGTCCAAATCCTTCTTATAATAAGGATACATATACTGGTCAAATCTTCCCGGAGAGATTGAATGTCCACTGGATTCTATCTGAAGCAGCTGCTGTACGAACCAGAATGACTGGCATGCCTCATAAAATCCCGATGCCCCTTTTTCCGGAACATTTGCGCAATTCTGGGCGATCTGAAGCAGCTCTTTTTTGCGTGTCATATCCGAACACTTTTCCGCCTCCTCCAGAGCCAGCTTCGCATAACGCCTGGCATATGTAACGGCAGCATCACAGCTGATCATAACTGCTTCCAGAAATCTCGACTTCTGCTGATAATCACCATCGGCCAGGCACAGCTTTGCCATCTCGGCTTCCGCTTTCGCCTTTATACCGGAAAATCCAATTTCCAGGACTTCGCCATACTTTACCGTAACATGGCCTACGCCGTTATAAAAATAATTGCCCGGTGTGAAAATGTTATGTTCCATAGCAAGCAGTGTCTCAGGCTCCATATAGGAGGTGGCCAGCTCACTTGTTGTCTTTCCCTTCCAATATGCATTGGCCTGCTTCAGCTCCGCCTTGGTCTGGTCTGATATATAGAACGGATCTGCGCTTCTGTTCTCAACGGTTTCAAATTCCTCTTCCAGCCACTCATACGAAAATTCCGGATATGTCTGACAGCCTCTTGGCGCAAGCGTTGTGCTGCCTGCAATCAGCTCCAGGTCACGGATGATAATCGGAATGTTTTCCAAAATATGCTGAAATGCCTTTGCACGGCGGATAATCACCGGCTCGCTCTCTGTCTGCTTATAGGATTCCGTCAAAAGAACGGCTCTGGCTGATTCTATCTCCGGCATCTTGGCATACAGGTTCTCCACAAGCTTTGGAATACGATCTGACTTTGGTATGTCCGTACTGTCATAGGTATATAGTCCCATTTGCTTTGTTACTCCTTTCCTTATGTATAAATACAGCCTGCATCTACACATAGAATATTAACCTTCCGAAGATAAATCAAAGCTCCGCCTGCGGCGGCCGCACTGCAGCATCTGCTTAAGCCGCAATATGCATCCCCCGCCGGGTTTTAATGAATCTCCACCCAGTCTTAATTATTATACTTGAACAATACTCAGAAGTCAACACGAAGCAACATGATTTTAACGATTTTTATATGTGAATCCAACCAATCCCAACACTAATTTTGTTGTTTTTATTGGTATTTTCATTTTTTATTTTAGTTTTTTATTGACAAACCAAAGAGCATCGCGCATACTATATATTAGGATTTTTTTGATGAAAGTGTTCATTAATTATAGATAGAAAGGCCTAATGATTATGTCTTCTTTCCAATTTGATATACATACGCACACAATAGCAAGCGGACATGCCTCTACTGCAACCATCACAGACATGGCAAAAGCCGCTGCTTCCAGGAATCTGAAAATGCTCGGAATATCCGACCACGGCCCTGCCACCTGCGGCGGCGGAAAGCCATCTTATTTTCGCAGCCTGTTCTATGCCCAAAAGGAGCGTCTGGGAGTGGAGATGCTTTATGGTGCGGAAGCAAATATTTTAAATAATGAAGGAAAGCTGGATCTGGAGGATTCCATACTTGCAAAACTGGATTATGTAATCGCCAGCATTCATAAACCGGTTAAAAAACCCGGCACCATGGAGGAGAATACAGCCGCATACATTGCCGCCATGAAAAATCCCTATGTCCGTATTATCGGACACTGTGATGATGTAAAGTATCCGGTTGATTATCTGGAAATTGTAAAGGCGGCCATGAAATATGATGTTCTTCTGGAGATAAACAACAGTTCCTTAAGCCCTGACGGCTACCGGGGAGATACCCGGTTTAACGATCTGATGATCTTAAATCTATGCAGACATTATCATTACCCGGTTATATTCGCAAGTGACAGCCACGGCACAAAGCATGTCGGAGACTTTACCTTTTCGCTGGAACTGGCGCGGCTTGCCGGGATGCCTGATTCTCTGATCATGAATTATTCTTTGAAGGCTTTCAAATGTTTTCTGGAGAGATCCCGTCAGGATGTCTGATGAATTATGTGATCGGCTGAGTGTTCCATCTTGAACTCTTTATGGAACATTCAGCCGGTCACATCAGTTATCTTGCATACTAAAGCTTCAGGCGGTATGACAGGATTCTTATGCCGGCCTTCCCCACCCTTTTGCAAAACCCTCCGGGCAGCTGCTCATCCCAGTTTATGATGAGCTCATCGAGGGGCATGTGCAGCATCTGGCTTAACGTGTAGAAGTTATCCAGAGATGGCAGTGTTCTCCCTCCAAACCAGCCATAGACCGACTGGGGGCATCCCAGGCCAAGGCATTCGCAGATCTTTTTTACGGGTATGTTCTGAATCTTGCAGACGAAACGCAGCCACTTTCCTGTTCTTGCCATCTGAATCCCGGGGTAACGGCTTATCTTGGATAGATCTTCTTTTTTTCGTTCCCCCTCCGCCGAACCGCCTCCCGCTTTATTCTGTTTTTCTTTCATCCGTCCTCACTTCCTTCCCTTTCCATCATAACACAGGCGGCACAAATTTAGCTACTGCTTAGTATGTCAAGCAGTTTGTAACTGCATGACTCTGCCTGCCTTTGCATGTAAAATGGATCTATATCAAGAGTACTCTCAACTGTAAAGGAGGCGCTCCATGAGTAATTATAAAGATCTTTCCCAGGACAGCCAGACAAATGATAATGCTAGGAAGCCTGTGTTAAATGGCGCACAATCGGAAAGCTGTTTACCTGACTGGATTGCCCAAAAGCAGGGGCAGTGCTCCCGCCAGGATTATGAACTGCTGCCTTCTTCTCTTCATACCCAGCTAATGAACGGATATATTCTAACCCGACCTCCTGTTTCATTTATGCATCAGGCTGTCATCACGGAATTACTCTGTCAGATTGTATCATATGGCAAAGAATCTTTTTCTCCCTGCAAAGCTGTTACCTTTCCCATTCGTTTTTACCTCAATGGAGGAAATACTATACTGATTCCCGATATTGCCATAATTCTGCATCCCGGCAGAATCATTGGATATAAGATTACAGAAGTTCCTGTTTTCGCTGCGGAAGTCGTCTCACCTGACAGCAAAGAGCTGGATTGTTCTGAAAAGGTTCATTTGTACAGAGAGCTGGGAGTCCGCGAGTACTGGATTATTGACGGACAGAAACAGACGGTAACAGTCTGCCTGTTTCGTTTGAATGAAACAGAGGCAATGGAGGAATACGGCTTTTCTGACAGAATACGTGTGCATACGGTAGAAGGACTTTATCTGGATTTGAAGCGGCTTAAGGAATAGATCAGCCGGGCAGTCCTGAATAACCCCATCAAAAATAGTATACTTACCCAGGCAGCCGGGAGGGCGGATCCATCCGTTTCGGAGTATAACGAAAGGGGTGGTGCTTATGTATGTTACATACGATAACTTATTTACATTTGTATTGATGATTATTGCTATCATTACGCTTGTGAAAAGTTTCTATGATAAGCAAAAAAAGTAATCGCCCCGTCTTGGTAGGATAGGCGATTACTCTTTGAAATAACATCTTACCCGGTACGGATAGACTTCATCTATCAATCCCGGCTGTCTTGTTAAGTATATTATAACAAATTTGCTTTAAATGTCAATTTTAGATTTCTTCTTATACCGAACCGCTGTCGTTACTGTTCACGGCACAGGAGCCGCGCATAGTAACGGTATCTGAGCCATTTCTTTGGTAAGGTATTTATTTTTGATTCTAAGTGGAGGAAAATCTCCACAAAAGCAACAGTTTTGCTAAAGATCATCTAAGGTTAGGCTCTTTTAGAAAGTACTTCCGCCTCATAGTTCTGAACTTCTTTAAACCAGTCTTCTCTCTCCGGAACATTGTTGATTTCGCAGAAATAATTCCATACATCGCCAAACGGATAGCATTTCAGTTCTTCCTGCATTGCCATCAGCTCTGTAAACTGCTGTGTATCCTGCAGTTCTTTCAGCCGTGCATTGGGGCTTAACATCGCACACATCAGAGCCTTCTGCATATTTCTCATTCCCACTACCCATGCGGAGATTCTGTTGATACTTGCATCAAAGAAGTCAAGGCCGATGATCACTCTGTTTAGAGCATCATTTCTTACAATCTCTTTTGCAATCTCTTTTGTCTCATCATCCAGCAGTACTACATGGTCACTGTCCCAGCGGATTGGTCTTGTTACATGAAGAGCAATCTTATCATTGAAGAGAAGCATAGATGAAATCTTATCAGAAACTACTTCTGTCGGATGATAATGTCCATTGTCCATCAGAGGCACAATCCCCTTGTTCATCACGTAATTCATCGTAAACTCTGCTGAACCTGCTGTGTAAGCTTCCAGGCCAATACCAAACACCTTAGACTCCAGGCATACCAGCACTTTTTCTTTATCATAGTCAATTCCCAGAATCTGATCCAGAGAATCTTTATATCTCGCTCTCGGTCCAAGCCTGTCAGCCGGAATATCCTTAAAACCATCCGGAATCCAGATGTTCATCAGACAAGGCGTTCCCAGTTCCTCAGCAAAATACTGAGAGATGCGGATGCAGGCTTTTCCATGCTCGATCCAGAACTTACGGATCTCTTCATCCGGGCTTGTCAGAGTATATTCATCGGCCTTCGGGTGTGAGAAGTAGGTCGGGTTGAAGTCCAATCCAAGACCTCTTTCCTTAGCAAACTCCACCCATTTAGCTAAATGCTTTGGCTCCAGCTTATCACGGTCTACCCATTCGCCTTCTTCAAAAATAGCATAACTTGCATGAACATTGATTCTGTGTGTTCCTGGTATCAGGCTCAAAGCCTTGTCGATATCTGCCATCAGTTCTTCCGGTGTTCTTGCTTTACCAGGATAATTTCCTGTAGCCTGGATACCGCCTGTAAGCGCCCCCTCACTGTCAAACCCACCAACATCATCCCCCTGCCAGCAGTGCATAGAAATCGGAACAGACTTTAATGTTTCCAGAACCTTATCAGTATCCACACCAATTTTCCCATAGATCTCTTTCGCTGATTCATATCTTTCCTTCGTTGTCATCGTAAATCCTCCTTCATTTTTCAAAGGGGTCTGACCCCTTTGCGTCTCATTGTCAGAATTGTTTTCCATTTTCATCGTACTTCTTTATATCAAATGACCGATCGATACATGTCCGCGCCTCCGGAAGGCTTGCAAACACGCCATCATGCATCATCTGAACGGTTACATTGCCGATTGCAGTTGCCTCGGTGGGGCCTGCCGAAACTTTCTTTCCGGTATATTTTGCAGTCAATTCATTCAAATATCCGGCATTGGCACCTCCGCCCACTACGTAAATCGTGTCGTATGTATTGCCTGTGATTGCTTCGACCTCTTTCACGGTATCGCCATAGCATTTTGCAAGGCTGTTGTATATGACTGCTGCAATCTCTCCGATCGTGAGCGGAACCTGCTGGCCTGTTCTGCTGCAGAAATCCTGCACTGCCTTAATCATGCTCTCAGGTGCCAGGAAACAGTCGTCATTGCAGTCTACTATGGATGGAATCGTTTCTTTGGATGCCCTGTCGCAGATTTCAGCAAAGGACAGATCCTCTGCAAACTCTTTTTTTACTGACTGGATCATCCATAATCCCATAATGTTCTTTAGAAAGCGGAATCTGTGGTCATATCCGCCTTCGTTTGTAAAGTTGGCTTGCATGCTTTCCATCGAACAGTCTGCTTCTTTTCTTTCGATGCCCATCAGTGACCAGGTACCGGAGCTTATATAGATTGCATTATCATCGTTTGTCGGCACTGCCAGTACCGCTGAGCCGGTGTCATGAGTGGCAGGAAGTACGACTTTACAGTCAAAGCCAACTTCTTCTTGGATTTCTTTTGTAAAATTGCCAACCACAGTGCCCGGCATAGATACTGGACGGAACATTTTTGAATGATATCCCAGCATATCGATCATCTCGTAATCCCAGTCGTTTGTTGTAGGATTAATCAGCTGCCCCGTTGTGGCATTGGTGTATTCGTTCTTCTTAACACCGGTCAGCAGGAAATGGAAATAATCCGGAATCATAAGTATCGCCTCCGCCTGCTCCAGATGTTCCGGATGGCTCTCCTTCACCGCCATCAGCTGGTAAATGGTATTGAAGACCTGCTTTTGGATTCCTGTTCTTGCATACAATTCTTCCGGGGAGATCTTCTCATATACCTTCTTGTCTATCCCACTGGTACGGCTGTCACGGTATCCAACGGTATCTCCCAGAATCTGATCTTCTTTATCAAGCAGCACATAATCAACGCCCCAGGTATCAATCCCCATCGAAGCCGGGATCTTTCCGACCTCTTTACATTTTTTCAGCCCGTTTTTGATCTCATTGAATAAACGCTCTACATCCCAGCACAAGGTACCGTCCTTATTATCCATGCCATTCGGAAAGCGGTACACTTCCTCGAGCCGCATCCTGCCTTCGGCCATATATGCAAGCATATGGCGTCCGCTGGATGCCCCGATATCAACGGCCAAATAACATTTCTCCATGTTGTGCCTCCTTATATTTTCTTCATACTTTTTCAATTGTAAGTCTATTATAGTTGGTAACGGGGTACAAAAAAAGGACGCTATTTATTTATCACAGCGTCCTTATTTGCACTCCTTAAATTATTCTCATATACTCATTCTAAATCTATTAAATACCTTCTTCTGCAGCATTGCCGAAGAGCATGATTTATGGGCTGCACCTTGGTTATCATAACATTCCGCTGAACACCTTTTCAAAAATCTCATCCTGTTCCCGCAGATGAGTCACATATCCGACCGGAATCTTATTCTCTGTAACATCAATAATTGATTTAGCTCCCGCTTCTCCAAAAGCACCGCAGAGTTCAATGCAATCTATCCCTTCTTCATATAGCTTTTTTGATACTTCGCATGCTTCTTCCACACTTGATACGCCTATTGTCTGCACCGCTCCCTCGTGTATACTGGCACAATCTTTCAGTGAATCAAAATCCTCTCCCATAATGATAAATGCAAATCTCATAAGAATCCTCCTCTATACTACTGACTTTAATATTTTTTTCAACTAATTATACCATATTATGGAAAGAAAATATATGAATAGGGGCTAGTTGATTTTCATATCATGGGCGGGGTGGTTTATTTGTAACTTTGTACGGGCTATAGGCCGTGCATAGCAATGCTTTTCCCCCATCCTCTATATCGGACGGTATTGAAACCGCTCAAACCAAGCGTCTGTTTTTTCAGCAAACACCCCCACATAGCATCCGGTGAAGGTCATGGGCATACACTCTGTTGATAAAAGCTGTGTCCTCCCGCTGCCTGCCATTTGCAGATGATTCTCATCTCTTCCCGCAAGAAAACAATACTCCAGTTCATCAGATTCAATCCTCAGAAGCACTTTTCCCGGACCGTACAAAAATAAGGGCTGGCTCTCCGTCTGCATATCGCCCACCCTTTTATACAGAATTACACACCGTTTCCCCTCCCTGCATGATACAGCAAGATCATAATGGTGCTCATTCGTATGATAAACCGTTAATCCCGCACGCTCCTGCAGGCCCTGCGGTTCGGCATCCAGCCATACCTCAGCCCGCATACAAAAGTGTTGCTGCCTCCGCCCCACAAATGCAGGTGAACATAGTTCATCCAATGTCTCATCCCCACCGGCCAGCTTAAGGCTTCCCTTCCTGTCAGTAAGGCTGTACCGGCTCAGATCCGGGTTCCTCAAATAATTCCACACCTTAGGCAAGACAGAACCATAAAAGGAATCCGGATCCTCCAATCTGATCTCATAATCTTCCTCCGGAAGCCGCATGACCTCCATGTTTTTCAGAATCTTTTCCCCCTGATTCACCACAGGCCATCCGTTTTCGTCCCATGTAACAGGGGCAAGCATGGTTTCCCGGCCCAGATGATGGAGCATATACTGGCTTGTCCGAATCCCATGGAATACCATCCAGAAGTCCCCTTCTTTTGTATCGGTTACGTCCCCGTGCCCGATTGCCTGAAAATGATGCAGCATCGTATCACGGTGGGTCAGTATCGGGTTATGCGGACAGCTTTCTAACGGACCCCATGGGGAGGTTCCTCTTGAAATCGTAACCATATGACCGTACTCCGTTCCACCTTCCGCTGCCAGCAGGTAGTACCATCCCTCCCGCTTAAACATGTGGGGGCCCTCGGGATATTTGCCTCCGCTCCCTTCCCAGATGATCTTCGTATCGGAAAGCCTCTTCCCGGTATCGATATCCATCCGGCACTGCCCAATCGCTTGGCTGTCCGGCAGGTCATAGGTGCTTGTTAAATATACGCATTCGTCAGAGTCAAAGAACAGGGAAGGATCGATCCCGCCCTGCTCCATCCACATTGGGTCAGACCACTCTCCATAAATATCGTCTGTCCAGACAAAGAAATTTCCTCCATGGCTGAAGTTCGTGGCTGACACATAGAATCTGCCTTTATGGTGACGTATTGAAGGCGCCCATATGCCTCCGGAAGCCGGACACTTTTCCAGCAATGCCTGCGTTTTTCTGGTCAGAACATGCCCAATCTGTTCCCAGTGAACCAGATCCCGGCTGTGGAACAGAGGGATTCCTGGAAAGTATTCAAAGGAACTGGTCACCAGAAAGTAGTCTTCTTTCACCCGGCAAATGCTCGGGTCAGGGTAAAATCCCGGGATGATTGGATTCCGATAATGTATCATTGGCTTCCTCCTTTACACGCGCACCCACACCAGCATTTCGCCCGGCTCTCTGTTCCCCCAGAGGAAATAGGGTACCGCTTTTACTGTCACTTCGTTCTCCTGCCGTATATATGGCCGGTAGAGCCCCGCCGCCCATCCGTCTTCTTCCGTACGATATCCCTTTGCCGTAATTGCTGGTATGCCGCCGGGCAGTACAGTTTCAGCAATCTGCAGTCCACAGTCCGTATCTAACCGAATTGCCGAAAGATTGCTTCCGTTGTCTTCCTCTTCCAGACAGTACACAACCGGCCCTCTTTGAATTGCAGCCTTTCCGGCATCTGCCCGAACCTTTGGATTTGCCTGGATCAGTTCTGCGGCCATAAAGAACAGCAGATGTATCTCATCTCCCGCCCGGATGCCATTTTCAAGATATGCATACCCCTTTTCCACCCGGCATTCTACCTTTTTTCCATTCTGCCGTATTTCAAACTCACGGCACCATCCCGGGATCCGCACCCCAATCCTGCTGTCCGCATCCGGCACTGAACACAACGTAAGCCGGATATCACCGTCCCACGGATAATTGCCGTTCTGCCGTACGAAGAATTCACCATGGCCTGTTTTTATCCTTGCTTCCCCGGCTATATAGAGATGGACGTACAGCGTATGTTTTCCATAGGAATACACGTATTTTCCCAGAGAAGAGAGCAGTCTTGCGATATTAGGCGGACAGCACGCACAGCCAAACCATTTCTGGCGTTTTGTTTGCACATGCCTCCGGTCCGGATTCTTTTCATTAGCCAGAGGCCAGACTTCCTGCGGATTCACATAGAAGAAATGTCTTCCGTCACGCGACATGGAGCTTAGAACTACATTATATAATGCCTTTTCCATAACATCCCCATATATCCCGTCTGCCTCTATCATCTGCATTCGATGCGCAAAAAAGATCAATCCGATGGAGGCGCACGTCTCCGCATATGCTGTCTCATTGGGCAGGTCATAATCCGCGGTGAAAGCCTCTCCTGTCCGCGTGGAGCCTATCGCCCCGGTAATATACATCTGCCGTTCCACCACATTTTCCCAGAGCCGTCTGCATGACTGGTACATTTCCCTGCTGCCTGCGGCCCTTGCCACATCCGCCATTGCCGCATACATATACATTGCCCTGACTGCATGGCCTGCTGCCGAAGTCTGGTCATGCACAGGCAAATGTGACTGGTTATAAACCAGGTCAGGACTCTCCACCGGCAGGTTTGTCTTAAAGGAACATTTTTGGCGTAAATTCTCCCATTCCCATACGAAATAATTCGGTTCCCTGCCACGCTCCTCCAAAAAATAACAGCTTAGCTCCAGATACTCCCTGTTATCCGTCGCTTCATATAGTTTAACCAGCGCAAGTTCTATCTCCTGATGGCCCGGATACCCCTTCTGTCCCCCTTTCCTGAAATGTTCCGCAATATGATCCGCACATCTGCACATCACGTCCAGCAGCTTTCTCTTTCCTGTCGCTCTGTAATAGGCAGCCGCCGCCTCCATCATATGTCCGGCGCAATACATCTCATGGCATTCATACAGATTGGTCCATTCCTTTTCCTGATTCCCTATCGAAAAATAGGTATCCAGATACCCATTCTCCTGCTGGGCCGCGGCTATAAGATCAATCACCTCATCCATGACGGCTTCCAGCTCAGGCTCCGGAGCGCTCTCCAGACAGTATGACGCAGCCTCCAGCCATTTTGCCAGGTCGCTGTCCTGGAACACCTCCCCATAAAAACAGCCTTTGTCCATGCCTGCTGCAATTTTAAAATTCCGAACCGCATGGCTTCGCTCAACGTCCGGCACCCGGTCGTTCAGAATCTCCCACTGATAGGGAATCACCGTATCCCTTACTAATTCCATATACTGTGACCAGAAAGTATCCTGAATCTGTACCTCTTTTATTTCTGCCGGTCTGCATATTTCCAGCCGTTCCATATTCCGCCTCCTTTTTCATACATTAATTTGCAGCTTGCTGCAAACCCGTCCCACAGGGGCATGCATTACGGGGTGCCCTTTGCTCAGAATAAATATTCTAAATGAACCACTGCATTCTTTTTAAATTCTATATCGGCTCCATTTTCGTCTTTATCATACAGCTTCCCGTCAACCCGCATCTCCTTGTAGCCCACCGGGAAAGAAACATAAATCACCTGGTCTTCCATACTAAATATTTCAACCTCCGCTTTTCCGGCATCCATATCCCAGCTCATCTTCTCAATCTTAGCAAATGTATAAAGCCACATTCCTTCCAGATTTCCTTTGCTTAAATCCCCGGGAACTGCAGGCAGCAGCTTTATAAAACCTTCATCGGAATATACCAGCATTTCCAGGACAATTGCCGGCATAGCCCCCAGCAGGTCCGGACAGAATACCCGGTATGGATAGTGCACAGTGTTCAATGTACGTGTTACGTAGCCGTGCTCCATCAGGGTACGGAGGTTATGCATGGCATCCGGCAGATCGCCCAGCCTTACCGCCGTAAAATACCGATGGATGACGCCATGGGCAGAATCATCCTGATGCCCCCGTTTCCGGTTGGAAAGGATAAACGGCTTTACAAGCTCCGGCGTTTTCTCCGGTGAGACAGCCCTCCCCGGCCAGATATCATAATGGTGGGAGACGTGCCTGTGATCATAGTTTTCCCCTGAATACTTGAAGGACCACTCCTTAATCGCCCCGTCCTCATCCATCAGATAGTCCGGCAGCCTGCCCCTGAGCGCTTTCCATTTCGGAAGATCCGGTTCGTCCAGGCCAAGAACCTCACACGCCTCCATCAGGTTATCCAGTACCTCTCTGCATACCATCACATCCATCAGCGAATTCACATTCATTGCATAGACGTCCTTCGGGAAGGGTACGTGATAATCATTCATAGAAGGATCTTCCGGCGAATAACTCGGATAGAACATTACCTTTCCATTTTCATCCACATCAGAGAGATAGTCTTCATAAAATAATGCGATTTCCTTCAGTCCCGGGACAATACGTTCACGCAGGAATTCTTTGTCACCTGTCACCAGATAGTGCCCCCAGAACTCGTTATATATCCATCCCAGACATGCGGTCCAGCAGTAATGTGGATATACAATTGAAAACTGATAGAACTTACCTGAATTATAATCACAGTGAATGTTTCCAAGTACACCCCTCGCTCCGTAGAAACGCTCTGCATTCAGGCGGAAGTCATCGAATTTGTCCTCGTAGAATTTGAAATATGTATCCATGATTTCAGGCAGCCCTGTCATGTTCCCGGAACACACCTGCAGGTTGGTATTAATATTATGCTGGAACAGGGACGGCGGATCATCTCCGGTGTCCGTTATCATAAAGAAACGTCCCATATCGTACAGCTTTTCCAGCATCATAGCACTTAACTCACCGCCGCCGTGCTGTTCGTTGAGCAGTTCCTCTGCCGCCATAGCCCAATCCCCGTCAAGCCGTATCACGGAGCGTTCCATCAAAGGCTCCAGATATGCCCGGTTTGCCGCCAGCATATCTTCATAGGAATCCTGGATTTGGTTCACTTCCTCCAGCACCTGCTCTGCCAGAGAATGGCGGTATGCTTCTTCATATTTTACGGTCCGGGAAATAATGGTGATCTCCTTTGCTCCCTCCACCTGCAGATAACCGCCCTCTCTGCAGGACACCTTTCCATCCGTGCGGATCACAGAACAGCAGCAGTACCCACGTTCACCGAACTGCGGGTCATATGCCAATGATACCGTGCAGCTTTCGGGCGTTGTCTTGATTTCCACATCGCTGCCTTCTATCCGATACATATCGTTATAGGTAACAAGCACAAACTGGTCGAAATGGTCGGGAAGATCGTACCCCCCCCGGTGCAACAAAGCGTATGTTCATATCAAACTGCTCTTTATTCAGGCGCTCTGTTTTTTGCACAACCGCCTCTTTATCAAAGGAAACGAAAGACCTGCGGAGAACGCCTCCTTTTTCGTCCTGTATGCGCACCACTGCTTCTCCCAACATCATATCAAGATACCGCAGATAATCGCAGCGCTCCTTTCCTTCTTCGATTTCGGTCAGCAGCTCAATCACCGAATGGAGACGCGGATGCAGGCGCGGAAATTCAACGCCAAAGGGGCGGCTGTCTATCCACTGATCATACCCCGCTGCTTTCGTTGCTTCGTCCATCACCCTTGCAGCCTCTTCAAACTTCCCCTGTTTCAGATAATTTCTCGCTTCCGGGATCGCATAAGCCACATCCGGCGGCTCTGGAGTGTCCTTCCAGCGCATATCCATGATCCTTTCACGGCGGTAAATTACGCGTTCATGATAAGGGTCCCCCACAATATCAATTCTCTGCCTCCCGTTTGCAGTCACCAGAACATCTTCATCCGCCTTAGCCGGATACAGGCTGCTCACACTTTTATAAGGGAGAAGCTCTCGTCTTTTTTCAATTCCCATGGGTGGATATTTCAGGGCAAATTCCACTGCTTTCATACCATAACTGCTCATAAAATCCTCCTTGTCCTCTCTTCATATGATTCAGAATTTCCTCTCGTGCCTGCCGGCGTCCGATGCCGGATGGATCGCTAGGTTTTATGAACAGATTATACGTCCCGCAGGGCTGATGGTAAATGGAATATCATAGACTGAGGGAGGGAATATTTTGAACGTATCGGCCCACTGCGCTAAGGCCCACTTTTTCCGGCAGTCTCAAGCTTTATCTTCAGCCGCCCGTTTCGTCCGCAATATCCTTTTGCATCTGCGACTTATACACGATTGGACTGACTCCATACTGCTGTTTAAACACTTTACTGAAGTAATACTGATCACTGAACCCCAGCATCTCTGCAATATCCTTCACCCGTATGTTCTCGTATTCCTCCAGCATCATTTTTGCTTCATTGATTTTAAGCCTGTTATAATAACTGATCGGGGTATCACTGTAATATACTTTAAACAGCCTGCAGATATAGGACGGCGAGATATCAAAATAATCCGCTATTTCCTGCAGAGATAAGTTCTTATACAGATTCGCCTGCATATATTCGGCCAATTTGTACGCAGCCTCCATCGATACTCCGCTTTTGTCCTCTTTTGAGGCCGACATAAATTCGCCGTACCCCTGCAGGCATTCTTCCAGTTCCCCGTACCTTCTGCAGTCATTCAGTATCTGATCCGCCAACGTACCCGGCTCATCCGCCAGTTCTCCATTCCCGCCTGCTGCCGCGAACATTTCATCCAGCAGCGCCAAAAGGAATTTCCGCAGTACCACCACGGTATAATGCTTTTCTTCCCAGGAAAGAATATTCTTATGGATTTCTTTGTGGTAATCATCTGCAGCCTTATTTTTCAGAATCCATTCTATTTTCCTGCGGAATACTTCGATCTCCTCTTTCTGCCGGATATAGCGCTCTCTCACCTCCGTATACTTCTCATCCTCAAAGACTTTGCTGCAGTCCAGCATCACCATTCTTCCCAGCCGGTTAGAGAGATGCGTATACTGCATATGAAGCTGGGTAATATCCGTAAGACAGCCCGAACAGATAATATTAACGCGTGTATACTTCTTCCGCAGTTCCGATAAAAGTAAATTATTTAACAGCATAATCCTCTTTGGGGAACTCCTTTCCAGATTAAACATCAAGATTTTTTCACTGTTCAGTCTGGTGTTTGCTGTCCGAACATCCGGCCCCGCCTTGTTCTCTGTCATGATTTCTTTGACCAGTTCCTTTGATAAGGGCGCCGCATACTGCTGAAAAAGCCCTACCCGTACCAAAGAGAGCATGTAACGTCCCGGGAATCCGCTCTCCTCTGCTCCAATGCCTTCCTGAATCATCTTTTGCAGGGCGGATTCTTCCTCCTCTACCTTTTTGCTGTCCGCCTTCATGGTCAGCTTCTTTAAAATCACTGCAAACTCCCCTGCATCCACAGGCTTCATGATATAGTCGTCTACCTGCAGCATCAGAGCCTCGTGGGTAAAGGTAAAGTCTGCATATCCACTGATAATAACGCTTTTAACCCCCGGATAAAGCGCCTTGGCCTTCTGGATGAGTGTCAGCCCGTCTATGACCGGCATTTTGATGTCCGTAAAGATGATATCCGGCTCAAAGTCTTTTAAAAGCTCCAGAGCAGTTTCCCCGTCATATGCCGTTTTAATAACGGAATCATAGCCCGCTTCATTTATGAGATGGACAATGTCTCTTAAGATGACTTTGCTGTCCTCCGCAACAAGAAACTTATACATGTTTCATCCCTCCCCCTGTGCAAAGGGGTCAGACCCCTTTTGTTAGTATTTGCGTTTTCCATAACTTATTAGACACTACTCATCCTCAGATATGAATCTGCCGCCCAGACAGACTGCAGCGCCTTCTGCCGGAGAATTATTCTTGATACTGAATTCAAAATCTCCCGCAAAAAAGATTCTCAGCCGAAGGAGTGTGTTCAGAATCCCCAATCCTCCCATGCCTGGTTCCCCCTCAGGGCTGTCTTCCATATTGATGACCAGGCTTTCTTCTTTCATCCTGTTTTCGATCTCTTTAATTTTATCCCTTGAAAATCCTCTCCCATTGTCTCTGACCTCAACTCTCCATTTCCCGTCGCTGGCGATTGCCGTTACACAGATATGATAGGGCGGCTTTTGTCCCTCAAAAGCATGCTGTATGGCATTTTCTACAAATGGAAGTATACAAAGCCTGGGGATCAGGATGGAACGCGCCTCCTCCTGCACCTCAATCTGATATTGCAGGAAATCTTCATAGTACTGCTTCTGAAGTGCAAGATAATTTGTAATGTATTGTATCTCCTCTCCAAGTGTTACCGTATGTGCATTGGAATTCACCGTATAGCGCAGCATGTCCGAAAGCTGTTTGCACATGGCCTGTGCGTCCTCTGTGCGGCCTTCTCTTGCAGAGATGCTGATCGAATACAGAACATTATGGATAAAATGCGGGGAAATCTGCGCCTGCAGGGCAGAAAGCCTCGCCCCTGCCTCCGCCTTATTGGACTCGATTTCTCTGAAAGCCGCTAATTTCAGATCATCCAATATCTTCTGGAACGCATCTTTAAGCTCGATAATTTCATTATTAGAGACATCCTCCAGATTCAGCCCCATATTCTCATAGGTAACCTTCAATACGCTGTTGCGCAGTTCCTGGAGAGGCTTTACCAGCATCCGCGAAAATACAACTACCATCAGAATTGCAGCAGCCGTCACGCACACAAAAAAGATAATTGTAGTATGCTGCAGTAATTTCATTGAGGAATATATCGTATCTTTTGGATACTGTATATAAGTCGTGATCCCCGAATAATCTGATGAGGCATAAAAGTACATATGGTTTTCCAGGCTAAATACACCGCTTTTATTCTTTTGTGCCAAATTTCTTTTTAATAAACCGCTCTCCTCTGCAGAAACGGAACTGGACGGATATACGATATCGTCTTTATCATTCAAAAGAAATACATTGCCTATATGGTTAATGTTGCAGATTTCATCCAGCTTCTTATAATCTGACTGCACCTCAATATAACCATATCTGTTGGCGCTTACATCAAAGACCGCACGGATAAATGATATCGTTGCACCCTGTTCATCCGGGGCGCCGCTGTCATGATCCGCATAGATAACAAGCTCCTTCCTCCCCAGTTTTTCTCCATTATCCTCCATTGTAAGGGCAGATTCAAAATTGCTTTTGTGCTGGTTGTATATATAAGAAAAAGAACCATCCTGACTGTAAAGATATACATTGACATGAGGAAAAGAGGTCAGCGTAATCGCATTGGAAACAATGGCTGCGATTTCTCGGTTCCTCTTTAATTCCTCATAGTCCGACAGTGCTTTGGGATTGTTTTTCACCTCCCGCATAATCTGCAGAAGTCCCGGATTTGAGATCAGTTTTTTCGTAATATCATCCATTTTTTCGATATAGGTGTCTACATTTTCGGATATTTTTATGCATAGCTGCATATCATTATGGGCTGACTCTTCTTCCATCTGTTTAAAGATGTGCATTCGGATAAACAGGCTGAAAGATGCTGCTGCAAATAAGATAATAACAGAAAATACGACATATAGTTTTGTCCTGAACTTAAAATTCATACTGATCTCTCTCCTCCTGGTCTGCATGACTGTTCCTCCTTTATTATCCCAAATAACACTGAAAAGTCAAACATCAGCCTTTTACCGCTCCTTCTGTCAGACCGCTGATAAATTGCTTCTGCATAAACAAAAACAGCAGGATCACCGGCAGCGCCGCTAGTGTCAGGTCTGCAAACACCAGATTCCAGTTACTCCCCCCATACATTCCGAAAAACTGATACACAGAAAGGGGCAGCGTCCTCTTTGCCGGGTCGTTTAAGAAGTAAAGCGGAATATTGATTTCATTCCATATTCCTGTGAACAGAAGAATCAATACGGTGATATTACATGATTTCAGGAGCGGAAGTATGATATAGAAATACGTCTGCAGTGTGGATGCCCCCTCGATAAATGCGGATTCATCCAGCACCCCCGGAATCCCCCGTATAAATCCGGTGTACAGAAAACAGCTGAAGGGGATGTTGATCGCCGTATATAAAATGATAACATTCAGATAACCGCCATAGATATCCAGCACCGTAAATAAACGAATCGTAGGCATAATCTGCATCGGGATAATCGTGCCGATAAAGAAAAAATAATACAAGAATCTGGAAAACCTGGTCTTTCGCCGGGCAAGAATAAAGGATGCCAGTGAGCTTGTGAATATTGTGATCACGGTGGAAGCTATGGTGATCAGAATACTGTTCTTAAATGCCAGCAGTAATTTCCCCTGTTCAAAGACGGTTTTAAAATTTTCCACCAGCCATTGCTCCGGAAGTGTCAGATCAAACGCTGTTACTTCTGCCGAATTCTTAAAAGCCCCCAGCAGCATAATCAGAAGCGGAATCACAATAACCAAAGAAATCAGAATCAGCACGATCTGCAGAAGTACCTTCGTTATTTTCTCTTTTTTTCTGCCATACATTATTCCTCCACCTCCCTTTTCCGCATATTATATAGCACCGGAATACAGATAATCGAGACGAAAACCGCCAGCGTAACATTCAATGCGGTGCCCAGCCCCCATTGGCCTCTTCCAAACTTAGAGAACACTTCCAGTGCAATTACCTGAGACGCATTTCCGGGTCCTCCGTTCGTAAGTGCATAAGGCTCGCTGAATACCTTAAGCCCCCCGATCAGGCTTAACAGCATATTAATATTAAATGCAGGGGCCAGCATCGGAAACGTAATATTCGTAAACCTCTGCAGGGCGCTGGCCCCGTCTATCTTCGCCGCTTCATAATAAGACGCCGGTATTGCCTGCAGGCCGGCGAGATAAACAACCATATGATACCCGCTCCACTGCCAGATTGACACCCCCGCTATGGAGACCATCACGATCCTGGTATCCACCAGCCATTCCTGCTGCAGGGCCTGAAGGCCCACATGCCCCAGAAATTCATTCAGAATTCCGTTAGGATGTAAAATGGGCACAAACACAAGCCCAATGATGATCGTAGAGATCACGCATGGCAGAAAGAAAATCACCCGGAAATATCCGCGCAGTTTTGTCTTTGTGTTTACCGCCAGCGCCAGCAGAAGCCCATTGACATTTTTCCCGATCACCACAATAATGGCGTATACGAAGGTATTATATATGGCATGTTTCAGTTCACCGCTTTGAAAAATCGTCTTATAATTCTCAAGCCCCACAAAACTGATGGTATCCTTCCCTATCGTCCAGTCTGTCAGGGAATAGTATATTCCGTAGATGCTGGGTACCACAAAAAAGATTCCAAATATCAGCAGTGCCGGCAGGATTAGCAGATATGTATATAAGTGTCTGGTCCGTCGCATTGTGATGCCCCTTGCCTTTCTATCATGATTATATCGAAGGAAATTAAGAAGAAAGGCACCGCCCAGTCTGACAGAAGCCCGCCTTTCATACGCTCCTTCCGGACTGTCCGGTGCCTTATATTCGTTTTTCGGTTTAGAAATTTTCTATGCCTTTTGACTTCATCAGTTCTTCAAAAGTAGCATCCCAGGAAGAAAGCACTTCTTCCGGTGTCTTCGCTCCCGCAAACATATCCTGGAAATATACCCAGAGATCGTTTAAGTCAACCTTCATATAGGCATTCATTTCCAATACTGTCTTCCCTGTCTTATTGTATTCTTCATATAAACGTCCTTCAAATTCGTCAAATTCAGGTTCCTTGGCACCTTTTACGTTCGGAACAAAAGAGGCTGCCTTCTGAGCCGTATCGCATTGCTCGGGCTGTGCCATGAAGTTCAGAAACTTCTTTGCCTCCTCGATATGCTTTGCATCTTTTGGAATAAAGAACTCTGCATCCAGCTGGCTGATGGTAAGATATTCGTCCTCCCCCTCATATACAGGATAGGGGAACATATCAAACTGAATATCCGGATAAGCATTCAGTAAATCCCTTACCGTGGTATTTGAGCCCACTGTCATGGCATAATCGCCGCTGCTCATTGCCGCCGGTATGCTGTTGTAATCGTCGGAAAGTACCGTGCTCTGCATATATCCGTCTTTATACAGATCATATGCTTTCTCCAGGCTCTCCCTGAATGCGGGTACCTCGTCCCAGCCAATCTCGTTAGCATTCAGGCGGTCCCACAGATCCGGCTCAGATTTGGCTGCATAATAACCCCAGGTTGAGGTCGTCCACATCTGGAATGTCCACACATCTTTAAATGGCCCGTAAAACGGCGTAATTCCCTGTGCTTTTAAATTTTCGCAGGCTGCCAGAAATTCCTCATATGTCTTGGGAATTTGCACCCCTTTTTCCTCAAACAGATCTTTGTTATATACAACCCCCATGCCGCCGGTCTTCACTGCAAATGCAAACCCATAGATCTTCCCGTCCGGTGCCGTCAGGATTTCTTTGTCTGCAAGGTTCTCCACGAACGGCTCGTCCGATAAATCAACACAATTTTTCGCAACTTCCAGTTCATTCTCTGCGGAAACCTTATTGTAACAAACTAAATCTGACGGCTGTCCTGAAGCCAGCTTTGTTTGAATGATCGATGTGTTCTGCGCATCCGGGTTCAGCACCAGCTCTACCTTGATCTCCGGATATTGTTCCTCAAAGGCCGCTATATTTTCTTCGCTGAAAGCATATGGGATATTATTTACGATCTCCTGGCTTGCCTCCACGGTCAGGGTGACGCTTTCTGCCTTCTTATTCCCACTGCTCTCTTTTCCCTCATCCGAAGAACTGCCGGCCGAAGAACCGCAGCCTGCGGTTATAAGGGACACTGCCAGAAGCATTCCGGCAACCTTCATTAACTTTTTCTTCATAACTCTTTCCTCCTTATAAAAAATCTGTTTTTTCGAAGTACATTCATATTCCGCGGAACTTTCATTTACATTATGTTTATTTTAGCTTTCGTTTGTAAATAAGTAAATGGAATTAAATGAACGGCAGGATTAATAATATTGAACAATTGACCGAAAAAAATTTTTAAAAAAATACAGAACGACGCAGTTTGCACTTCTTATATTTGTTTAAATCTTATAGAATACACCTAATATCCGGAAACACATAAGGCACTTTGACCATAAAAAATTTGATGCTGCCATACATACAAATCAATTGCAGCAGTTAATTAAACTTAAAAACAGCATAATTACGTAAATAAAATAGAAATAAATTTTAAGAGAAAGGAGGTGTGACATGAGTACGATATATAACGCAGAACTCGTCGGGCAGGTTTTTAATATTCAGAGGTATTCTACACATGACGGCCCGGGGGTACGTACAACAGTTTTCTTAAAGGGATGTCCCCTTCGCTGTTATTGGTGTCAGAATCCGGAATCGCAGAGCCTGAAACCAGTGCTAATGGTCAAAAAGGACCGGTGCACGGGATGCGGCCGATGTGTGCAGGCCTGTCCGCAGAAAGCAGTCTATTTTACAGATGGCGCTGTCGTAACAGACCGTTCACTCTGTACTGTATGCGGAAGTTGTGTCGATGCATGTTTCAACAAAGCCCGCTCAGTAGCAGGCGAACCAATGACCGTGAAACAGGTCATCGATAAGGTCAGGAGAGATTACAACTTATTTTGTAATTCCGGGGGCGGCATGACAATTTCAGGCGGAGCCTGTGAAATGCAGCCGGATTTTACAATCAATCTTTTAAAGGCCGCTCATGATGAAGGCATACGTACTGCTGTAGAAATGGAAGGGGCGTTCCCCTGGGAAACGGTAAGGGCGATTGCAGAACATTGTGATTTTATCATGTATGATTTGAAACATATGGACAAGGATCAACACATGATGGGGACGAGAGTTTCAAACGAAAGAATCTTAGAAAATGCAAAGCGTCTTGTAAAGATGGGAAAAAAGCTGAAATTCCGTACACCGCTGATCCCCGGCTTCAATGATTCTCCGGAATCAGTTGCAGCAATTGCCCATTTCATTAGGGATGAGCTTGGACTTAGCCCGGGAGAATGCCATGAACTCTTAGGATATAACAATCTTGGCGAAGACAAATATGACCGTCTTGATATGCCGGGAATCTGGCCGAAAAATAAACGTCAGTCAGAGGAATATCTGGCCGAATTAAATGCAATACGTGAATCTATTTAAACGCGTGATTCCATTCAGTTTCTATTTGCCAGATCGAAAGGGCCCTTGGTCAGGTAAGAATATAGATATTAATGTTCAATATGAGAAAGGTGGAAATGAAATGACAAAAGTTACCTATAAGCAATATCATGAAAAAACTCGTGGTGAAACTATTTGGGAAAGATTAAATCCTCTGCGCTATACACAGACAATGTCTATGGCACGCGCCCAGCTTCTTGCAGACGCCTATGAAGAATACGCCGGATATTCATTTTATCGTAAACGTGGATATTCCATTGCAAAAATACTGAAAGATATCCCAATTTATATTGATGATGAGCAGTTATTAGTTGGTGATTTCAGTGCTAAGCCAATGGGGCCTGAGTGGTTCCCGGACCTGGCTGCCACATGGGTCAGTGATTATGTCGATAAATATGGGTGGAAGGGAAGCGGAAAATTCTTTGCATTCGAAAGCCCTGAACAGGCGCAGCAGGCAAAAGACATCGCCCATAAGTTCCAAAATGCGGGCGGTAAAGAAATGTGGTATAAGTATCTTGGTGAAGAGGAGGTCGCTTTTGCAGAGAGTGTCGGTGAGCAGGGTGCGTGGGTCTGCAACTTCCTATCAGAGGTGTATGCTGAAAAGGCATGGAATGTACCGGATATATCAAGAATCGTATCAAAGGGTGTTAAAGGACTAATTGCCGATATTGATGAGCAGCTTGAAAAACTTGTGATCTTAACAGATGAGGATTACCGTGCTCATGAGTTCTGGCTAGGACTTAAGTTAATGCTGGAAGGAAGTATTGAATATGCACATCGTTATGCAGCACTTGCTTCAGAAAAAGCGGCAGCGGAGAAAGATCCGATTCGTAAGGCAGAACTTGAGGAAATTGCAAGGGTGTGCATGCGGGTTCCGGAGTATCCGGCAGAAACATTCCAGGAGGCTCTTCAGTCATTCTATTTTGGAATCCTGATGATCTTCTATGATACCCGTACATATGGAATGGGCTTTGGCCGTGTTGACCAGTTCTTATATCCCTGCTTCCAATCAGATATTGAAACAGGCTACATCGATGAAGAATATGCCACACAGCTTCTCGAATGCTTCCGGTGCAAGGTCATGGGCAAGCGCCAGTTTTGGCCGGATCTCATGACACCAAACTTAAGTTCAGAGTCACATTTCCATAATTGTATCCTTGGTGGTGTTGATCCGATCACAGGACGCGACGCAACAAACCGTTTATCTTATCTGTGGCTTGATGCTGCTGAGCGCGTTCATACACCGCACCCAACCCTTTCCGTCCGCTACCATGCAAACATTGACAGAAAATTCATGGAACGTGCGCTGGAAATTGTAGCACTTGGCATGGGATTCCCGGCATTTATGGGTGATGATAACAGTATTCAGTATCTGCTCAGCCGTGGGTACACGGTACAGGAAGCCCGCGATTATGCCATCGGCGGATGTGTGCTTCATGGGGTTCTCGGTAAGACCAGCTCTGTATGGCCAATTGTAATCAACTGTGGCAAGATGCTTGAATATGCACTCCGTAACGGTTATGATGTCCGCATGAATAAGCAGCTCGGGCCTAAAACAGGTGATTTCTTTCAGATGAAGACATATGAAGAGTTTATTGAAGCATACAAGGCACAGTGGGCATACTGGGGGGATTATTCTGCAAGCAGTAACCGCCAATGCCGTATCCAGCATGTAGAATCCTTCCCGGATATTATGATGTCTGCATTTACAGATGACTGTATCAAGCGTGGTAAAGTAACCAGCCTGGGCGGTGCGGTTCATAATGATAATACACAGTATATCGTTCCGGTAGGCGTTCAGGACTTCGGCAATGTGGCTTATGTTCTTAAAAATTATATCTTCTGTGAGGATCCTATCTGCAGCAAAGAAGAATTAATGGCAGCTATTGATGCAAACTGGGAAGGTTATGAAGAGCTTCATGCAAAATTGTCTGCTCTTCCTAAATATGGCAATGATATCGCTGAAGTTGACGACCTTGTAGATGAAGGTTACAGAATCATTGAAGATGTATGGTATCAGATTCCTTCCGCATTTGGGCACCATTTTGAAGTCGCGCCTCATTCCCTTGGATTCCATGCAGGAACGGGAGCTAAGACTGGAGCTCTTCCGGATGGACGCTGCGCATGGGAAGCTATGTCAGATGGTGCTGTATCTCCCAAACAGGGAACGGATTGCGAAGGCCCGGCGGCTGTTATTGCATCAGCGGGCCGCGTAGACCATACCGAGTTATATGGTGTGCTGTTCAATATGAGGTTTACTCCTGAGTCTCTAAAGACTATGGAAGGCCGTGAACAACTGCATGCTCTGATTCGAACTTACTTACATGACCTAGGCGGTAAGCACATTCAGTTCAATGTGATCAGCAATGAAATTATGAAGGACGCCAAACAGCATCCGGAAAATTATACAGATCTGATCGTTCGTGTAGCAGGTTACAGTGCGTACTGGACAGACCTTACCGATACAATTCACGATGAATTGATTCTTCGATCAGAACAGGAATTCTCCTTATAGGCTGCCATTTAAATAAACCGAAAAAATCAACAGCCAGTGCCTTTCGGCGTATATATGCCGGCAGGTACTGGGCTTCAAAAAGTCTGGCTGTTGGTGTAAAATATAAGTATACAGTTCCCTTACAAATATTATATACCCAATGTGCACCCCCGTATTGCATACCCCTGCAGGGCGGGTTCGCAGCAAGCTGCAAAATAATGGGCGCAGAAGTTTGTGAGGGGTATGGTTGTATAGGAAAATGAACTTCATTTTCCTAAAGTGAAACTATTTATTGTATTCGAGTTGAAAATGACCCGAAAAACAGATAGCTTTGCAGTACTTCATAAGGGTTCGTTTTTATACTTGTATGAGAGTGAGGTTTAAGTATGAGCACGGGGAATATATTAGAGGAAATTATACCCAGGCATATTTTAGAAATGCTGACAGTTGTTGAGTTAAAAAAGAAAGTTGTTTTTATTCCTTTAGAGGAGCAGAAAGATATTGAATTGTATTATATATTAGAGGGTAAAGTTTCGTGCTTTACTGTGGACTTTAACGGACGGGAATTCTTAGTCGATTCATTAGGGCCCGGAGAATTTATAGGAAAATTCTCCCAAATGCGCAATATGAATTTTAACTGCGGCGTCCGGACAGCCACCGACTGTAAGCTGCTGAGGCTTACCCCCTGCAAAAAGGAGCTGTTAAGTGACAAGAACTTTTCCCTGTATTTCTATTTGAAGACATCGGACCGTGTGTACGAAATGTACAAGCTGGCGATGCTCCGTATGCTGTTCCCTTCGAATGAGGTACTGGCCTACTGGATTTTAAAACTAGCGAAAGATGGAACTAATATTGAAGAAAAAGCTGAGAGTATCTGCCTGCAGACGAATATCAGCAAGCGGCAGTTCTTCTATTGTATTAAAAATTTTTGTGATGAAGGGCTGATTGAAAAATCCGGAAAACAAATTAATATTTTAGACAAAGAAGGCTTAAAGGAAATCGCGGGTAATGTGTATTTATTTATGAATGAAAATATAAAGGAGGATCCGGTATGATAAAATCCAAACCGGTTAATTTAGTAAAACAATTTGTTTGTTATATATTTGGCTTATTTCTAATCTCTATAGGCGTAAATTTTTCCAAGATGTCAAATCTGGGAATTACTCCGGTAAGTTCCATTCCCCGGGCATGTGAACAGATCTGGGGATTTACCCTTGGTGTTACAACAATGATTATTTATATATTGTTAGTTGTTCTGCAGCTCATTATCCTGCGGAAACGCTTTAAAGTAACAAACGCACTGGGTATTATTGTTACATTCATTTTTAGCTGGCTGATAGACTTTACAGGCACTGACCCAAATGCCTTCGGCCATCTGCTGCTCAACTTCCCACGCCCTCAGAATTACCCCATGCAGCTTTTGTATCTGGCAATCAGCCTGGTCATCAGCGCCCTTGGTGTTTTTATATACCTGCGTCCCCAGTGGCCTCCTATGCCGGCGGAGGGCTTTGCCGGAGCCATAGCAACGGTTACAGGAAAACCTTTTGGAAACTGTAAGTCTATCGCAGACACTTCTATGGTTGTGATCGCTATCATCCTGCAGATCGCATTTTTAGGAGGCCTTAGCTCTTTTATCGGCGACGGAGTCGTTGTACGTGAAGGGACGGTCATTGCGGCCATTGCTATCGGACAGATTGTGAAACTTCTGACCAAGCCTTTTGGGAAACCGCTTACCGACTGGCTACATAAAGGCGACGATGAAATAGAAACAAAAGCTGTGGCTGCCAGCAAATAACTGAATACAGCCGTTGGCTTTTCCACTGTAAAAGGCCCGGCAGATTCATTTCCTGTTCCAACTAGCTGATTAGTTCTCACCATAATGATAGCGGCAGGCTAATATATATACATTTTCTTCATCTATCTTATATATTAGCCTGTTTTTGTCATTCATACGTCTGCTCCAAAATTCTGTCAAATTTCCTGTCAATGGCTCTGGTTTCCCGACGCCTTCTTTTTCATTACGAGATCTAGCTTCTATTATCAGTTAACTGCGGATCTTCCCGAAGGGCCAATGCTTTATATATTACGTTGTAATAGCGCAGCCAGCGTCCGGTTCCCATAAAAATATTCCTCTGTAACCCCGCATTCTCCAAGTTCCCTCGGATGCGCCGCTCCTTTTTTCTGATCCGCATGGTAATCCGATCCGCCCGACATAATGGCTACCCGATCCGCATAATTCTCCCGGATATAAGCCTCCGCCTCGCTCTTGGTCAAAACGCCTTCATAGCTGGTCTTGTCATAGGTATAACAGGCCTCAATTCCATCCAGTCCTGCCTCTACGAGCCGGTCGATATACGCTTTCCTTGTCATGATAGTTCCGTCTGTTTCGGGCTGTTCCGCAATAAGCAGTGGGTGTGCCAATATCGCAATCCCACCCGCACGATGCACCTCCCGGATCAATGCAGCAGGATCCGGCTTCTTCCTCTTTATCTGGTATCCCGGCGTATTTCTTACCATAAGCTTAGCCTGCTTCCAGTCCTTTGCATAGCCTTTCCTTGCCATCTGTTCAAATATCATCTTCTTCAGGACATGCGCCTCACTCACCGGGTGCCCTCCGTTATCGAGAACTTCCTCCCAGGTAATATGCATCCCGTCCTCCCGGAGACGTTTCAGCAGTTTCTGATATCCCTCGCTTCTGGATCTGGAAAGTTCCCGCTCTAGCTCTGCAAACCATGCATCCTCCCATCTGCAGCCAAGACAGACTATATGCACGTCCTCCACATCTGTCTCGCAGGAAATCTCGGTGCCCAACAGCAGCTTTACTCCTAACGTTTCGGCAAGTTCCAGGAGATCAGTTTGATGTCCATCCTCATCCATATATCTCTGCTCCGGAACGGCATCGTGGTCTGTCAGGGCCAGCACCCGGACTCCCAGGGCGGCAGCGCGGCAGATCACCTCCGGCGGGGTATCTGCTCCATCTGAACGTGTCGTATGCGTATGAAGATCGCAGGCATAATTACATTTTTCCATAGCGGCCTCTTTTCCTTTCTTACAATAAATATATTCTTTCATAAAAACAGCTTTTTACCATTAAGAAAAGCAGGGACCTTCATCCCCGCCTATTGTCTCTCGCGGTATTCCTTAGGGCTCATACCGTACTTTTCCTTAAATTTCCGGTAAAAATAACTGGTATTGTCATAGCCTACAGACTCTATAATATCAGCAACCGGCAGTGTCGTACTGGACAGCAGGTAGGCGGCCTGGCTCATGCGCCGCGCCTGCAGGAGTTCTTTATAGTTTCTGCCTGTGCGTCTCTTGATCTCCCGGCTCAGCCAATACACATCGTAACCAAGCATTTCCGCCAGCTCAGACAGTGTTCCGTTCCGGTAGTGCTCCTCCACATAGTTCAGCACAACTCCAGTCAGTTCCTTGTCAAACTGCCTGCTGCCCGTCTCCATCTTATCCATGTAATTCAGAAGCTGAAGAAATAACAGTCCCATGGTAATCTGGTTGCAGCTGCGTTTATTCGACAGGTCATAGAAAATGGTCCACACCATGTTCTCCACCAGATTCTGGATAGGAAGCACGTCCGCCACATGAAAATACAGATAAGAGGTTTTCTCATTTTTACCACAGAGCGTCCCCACCAGAAACTCCTTCAGCATATTGTCCTCTTCTTCCATCATGGAAAACGCCATATTAAAAAATTCAGGAAGAATGATAAAATTAACTGCAATATCTTCTTTTCCCGCCGGCAGTATCTCCTGCACTGCGTTCTGATTGAGGAACAGCAGGTCACCCTGCTCAAGAACCACCCGGTTTCCATCCACAATATGCGTGGTAGTCCCCTGGCACATATAGATCACTTCCACATAATTATGCCTGTGTTTTGGGAAATTTACAAAACGGGTGTGCGGTCTGACCTGGATCAGCTTCCCCTTTTTCAAAAGCTTCTCACAGTCCACGATCAGTTCCTTCTTCTCCGTATAAAGGTGCTGGTCGATTCCCTCTCTTCCGTCCAATATCATCTGTTCTTCTTCCGTGATCACAGACAATTCTCTGATCAATTCCGGATGCATACACTCACCTTTTCCATTTCTGTACGCTGACTTCTGTACTCTTTTTGCCGTACTCCTATTGCTGTTCTGCAATCTCTGCCGCCAGTTCCATGTATTCTGCGGCGCTCCGGCTGCTTTTCTTGTATGCCATGATCGGCGCATTGTTATCCTGTGACCACTCGATAGCGCTGTCCACACGGATATATGTATCAAAAACCTTTACCTGTTCCAGTTCCCTGAGTGTCTCCAGGGTTTGCTTAAAATAATTTTTCCTTGTATCAACCTTTGTAATCACAATGCCGCCCAGCTGCAGATCCGGGGCGATCTGCTTTACCTCTTCCAGAAACTCAAACATATTGCCAAGTCCGAAGAGCCCCCACGGTGTTGATTCCACCGGAATGATTACCTGGTCAGAAGCACAGAGTATATTCATCACCCAGCCGCCCAGTGTCGGCGGCGCATCGATCAGTATATAATCGTACACGTCAGTCTCCCTGACAGACGCCAAACATTTTCTCAGGATATACTCTCTCTGCCACTTTGTAAACAGTTCATACTCAATGGAACTCATCAGCGTAGAAGACGGAATAAGATCCAGTCCTTCATAGGGGGAATGCACGATATAGCTGCACAGATCATCCTGCCGCCTGATTCCCTCATACAAATTCTTTTCCCCCTGGGCAAATTCCAATACCTGCTCCTCATCAAACAGGGAGAGTGACAGGTTCAGCTGCATATCCCCATCGATCAGCAGCACCTTCTTTCCCAGCTGGGTGAGCCCGTATCCTACATTGGAACAGGTCGTGGATTTTCCGCTGCCCCCTTTATTATTTGCAAAACATATGACTTTTGTCTTTCCCATCTTTGCGCCTCCGTATCATTGGCCCGAAACCGAACCCTGCCTCTTTCTGTAGCCCAGTATATCATAGTTTACGGTTCTGTAAAACTCTGATTTCATATCCTCATAACTCATATCCTGCCTCGCCATGAGCCACATGGCCTTCGTGATGGTCTCCTCCAGGGTCATGTCATAGGTCTCGAGCAGGTCCAGATCCTGTTTCACTTTTTTCCCTACTTCATACACCATCATATCGCTGCCCTCTTTTACAACCTGTGTTGCAACAATGGCCAGCTTCCCCTGTGTCCCGCAGTCCCTCATAACTTTGTAAAATTTATCCACCAGGTACTCCGGTATGCCGCCAACGCCGAAACTTTCGATTACAATACACCGGTACCGGGCAAACAGACAGTCCAGAATCTCCGGATCTATACCGGGGATCAGCTTCAGCACATAGATGCTGTCCTCCATCTCATGAAAGAACTTTACCCCGCCATGATATTCCAGCGGCGGTATATAACGGATCACTTCCTGTTCCCGGATCACTGCGGGATAGGGAAAGTTAATGCTGGAAAAAGCATTGTAGCTCTTTGCCCGTTCCTTTTTGGCCCTGGTTCCTACGATCACTTTTCCGTCAAAAACGATATTAACATCTCTCGAGCCCTCATCTGCTGCATAGATAAAACTGTCCAGAAGATTGTTTCTGGCATCCGTGTTTTCCTCGTCAATAGGTTTCTGCGCCCCGGTAATTACAACCGGCTTTTCGGAATTCTGGATCATATACGACAGCGCAGCCGCAGTGTAAGCCAGCGTATCCGTTCCATGGCATATCACAAACCCGTCATAATCTTTATAATGCTCTTCTACCGCCCGGCTCATCATTTTCCAGTGTGCAGGGGTTACATTGGTGCTGTCCACATTGCATACCTGATGCGTATACACTTCGCATACATCCTTTACATCAGGAATAAACCTGACCAGTTCCTCAGGCGTTATCGCAGGCGTCAGTCCGCCCTCCGTATGTTTGCACGCAATGGTGCCGCCGGTCCCCAGCATTAAAATCCGTTTCAATACACAGCCCCCAGTTCTATTACCACTCCAGCGAAGCCGGCTCGCTGCCGAAATTCTTCTCCACCAGAGTGCAGTATTCTTCATAGGCTTCCGAGCCTTCGAACTCTGCCTTCAGGGCGTCCCTGATCCCCTTGTAATACCAGCCTATCGCAGCCTTACTCTGCATGCGGAACCTTTTCCAGAGTTCATCCCCCAACACTGGATAATCCCTGTCGATGTCCCTCATATTGGAAAGCTTATCCGCCAATCCGATCATCTTCACAGGCAGCGGAGCCATCCCAAGGTGCTGGATCGTGGCGCCCTTTCTCTCTTCCCAGCTCAGAGACTTATCCTCGCTCTCCTGCGCCACAATAGACGCTACGCGCTCCCCGAATCTTAGTTTGAGGATCTCTTCCGTCACCTCTTTGCAGTCCTCAATCGTGTCATGCAGGACTGCCGCGCATATAATTTCTTCATCCGCAGTCATCGTGGCCACAATCTCCGCCACCTCCACAGGATGTACAATATAAGGTCTTCTTGTCCCTTTCCGAAATTGCCCCTCATGCGCCTTTGAGGCAAATTCTATGGCTTCATCAATCATTCAAACGGCTCCTCCTCGATGCCTTCCCGCAATCTTGCCTTTTCCTTTTTGTGGAATAAAGCATAGATACACGGTACCACAAACAGTGTTAATGCAGTTCCATATATAAGACCGCCGATCGTCACCACCGCCATCGGCTGTACCATATCTGCACCGGAACCAAAACCAATTGCCATTGTGGACAGGCCCAGAATCGTCGTGAGCGCCGTCATGATAATCGGCCGCAGCCTTGTCCTTCCGGCTTCCACCAGCGCTTCCTTCTGATCCATCCCCTGGGAGATCAGCTGATTCGTATAATCAATGAACACAATACCATTATTGACAATAATTCCAGATAACATAACAAATCCGACCATAGCAATTACACTTACCGGACTTCCTGTGAGCCATAGCCCCAGCAGACCGCCTGTAAATGCAAGCGGAATTGTAAACATGACGATAAACGGCGATCTTAATGACTGGAACTGTGCGACCATGATTAAATACATGAAAACCACTGCCAATGCCAGCATCTTGAGCAGTTCCACCATGGTCTCCCGGATCGTTTCATCCTCTCCCTGCATTTCTGCCGTATAACCGTCCGGCAGTTCATAAGTCTTCATCGCCTTTTCCACACGGCTGCTCACAAGTCCGATATTATCGTCCTCGGCAACCTCGGCCGTCACATTGATATATCTGCTCTGAGCGTTTCTGGAAATGGACTGAAGCCCATATCCGGTCTCAAAAGATGTGATATCCTTCAACGCAATCTGTTCTGTCGACCCGTCCTGTTTTTTTACATCCAATTTCATATCCCGGATTTCATCACGGGTCAACTCCTGATTCTTCTGATCCGCCACTACGATGCCGATCGAAGCCGTATCCATATCCAGCTTTGTTGTGGAGGCCGGTTCTTTCAGTTTCTTAGCCAATTCCTGATAAACCTGGGCAACGGTCAGATTATGGGAAACTGCCTTGTCCTTATCTACGATCACCCGCAGTTCTTCGGTTGTCTCCTCCATTCCGTCGGACACGTTCTTCGTTCCTTTGACCCCTTCCAGTATCCCTGCTATATCCTTTGCAATTTTCTGAAGTTTATCCAATTCCCGCCCTTTTATCTGAACGGATATCCCCGATGCACCGAGGGAACTCATATCCATATTGGACATGCTTAGGGAAAGCTCAACATTTTCTTCCCTGGCCAGCTTTTCTATGGCTTTCTGGATGGCGTTGTCTGACATGGACCGTTTTTCTTTCAGCAGTGCATAGAATTCCACCTGATTCGTCACCGTGCCGCCGCTGCCCATCATGCCGCCGCTCATAACCATACCGCCAACATCACCGATATCTTTGATTTTCCGGAGCTTCTCCGTAAAACGGTCTGCAATCTCTGCCGTATCCTGCAGCGGTGTTCCGTCCGGCGTCTCGATTGACATACTGATCTCCGTGCTCTGCATTGCAGGCATGAACGCGGTTCCCCTTGAAAGAGAAAGCACACCGCTCACCACAAACAAAACAAGGGCGCCGATCAGTACGAGGGGTTTAAAGCGCAGCGCGCCCCGCAGTAACTTTTCATATATGTCTTTCAGATGTACGAAGAACCGGGATTCTTTTTGATCCGTCTTTCTCAGCAGCCCCGCAGACATCATTGGCACAAGTGTAAGCGCCACAATCAGGCTGGCGAGGAGCGAGTAAGCGATCGTCAGTCCCATGTCTACAAAAAGCTGTCTTGCAATTCCCTCCGTAAATACAATGGGCAGGAATACGCATACCGTTGTCAGCGTGGAGGCCATGATAGCCCCGGCAACCTGACGGGCTCCCTGAATGGCCGCTTCCTTTGCCGATGCATGTTCCTCATTGCGCATACGGTAAATATTTTCAATCACGACAATCGAATTGTCTACCAGCATTCCAACACCGAGCGCCAGACCGGACAGCGAAATGACGTTCATCGTCACTCCGCTGAAATACATCAGTACAATGGCCGTCAGAATGCTGATCGGGATGGAGCATGCGATTACAAAAGTCGGACGGATGTCCTTTAAAAACAGCAGCAGAATCAGAATGGCCAGTACTGCCCCAAACAGCAGATTTTGAAGCACGGAGCCGATTACCATGTCTATGTAGACTCCCTGGTTCATCAGAACAACTACTTGGATGTCGTTGTTCTCTTTTTTAATCTGTTCAAAACGTTCCAGAATCCGGTCCGTCACTTCCCCTGTGGAATATCCGGTCTGCTTCTGCACCTGCAGCAGGATCCCGTTTTCTCCATTCAATTTGGCATAGGTTTCATCTGAATTATCTATCCGTTCTACTTCTGCAATATCGGACAATTTAATCGGATTGATCCCCTCCATGTCCACCAGAACCAGATTTTTAAGTTCTTCGATAGACTCAAACTTGTCCCCCACACGGATTAAGTAGTCGATCCCTTCTTCATTTACATAGCCGGCAGGCATATTGAAATTCTGAGCCGCCAGGACGGTCTGGATCGTCTCCGCGGTCAGCATAGATTTTACGTTTGCTGCTGCCTTGGCTTCTTCCTTAGCTGACTTGAGTTCCGCCTCTTTGCTCTTTAACTCTGCCTCTCCGACTGCCAGCTGGGCAGATGCCTCGCTCATCTGCATGGCTGCCTCCAGCTGCGCCGCAGAAAGCTGGGCCCTCGCCTGCGCCAGCGTAATCGTTCCCTCGCTAAGCTGCGCCTGTACCTGTGTCAGCATAGATTTTCCTTCCGCAAGCTCGGCCTGCTTCCGGGTGATCGTCTCCCGGCTCTGAGCCGCCTGGCCAAGTCCCTGCTCAATCGCAGCCATAGATTCATCGAAACGCTCTAAAACAGCCAGCTGTGCGGTCAGCGTTCCCTTTGCTATCAGCAGCTCCGGGGTCTCGCCACTCTCTTTAATTGCCTGTTCAACCTGTTGGTATTGGGATTCTATCTCCGCTCGCTGCCCGTTCAGATCTTCCAGTTCCTGCTTCTGCTGCAGCAGCGCCTGCTCGCTGGCATCGATCTGTGCTACAGACTGCTCCAGCGCAGCCTCTGCCAGCTGGATCTCGCTGAGTTTCTCATTGACCTCCATCTGTCCCTGGGTCAGTTCCGCATCGCTCTGTGCAAGCTGTGCCTCTGCATCGGCCATCTGCCCCGCTGCCTGGCTCTTGCCTGACTCCAGCTGTGCCTTGCCGTTCTCCACCTGGGCCTTTGCCTCGTTCAGTGCGTCCGAAGCTTCATTGAACTTATTGTCCAGCTGATTCTGCACGGAGCCGTCCACGCTGCTGACCTTGTCTTCCTTTACCGTGATCCGGATAGTCTCCTCGATATCTCCGAACGTATTTACCGAGGCCACGCCTTCCAGACTCTCAATCTCAGGGAGCACCTCTTCCTCTATGATCTTTGTGCTCTCCGCCGGCTCTTTGCCGTCTACGCTGATTGCGGGAATCATGACAGGCATCATGGTCGGATTCAGCTTCATGATGATCGGGTTGCCTACCGTATCCGGCCAGTATGAACTGATCTGATCCAGACTCTCCCGCATCTCAATGGTGGCAGAATCCATATTGGCGGTCTGCTCAAACTCCAGCATGACTGTGGATGCATTTTCTCTTGATGAAGAACTGACGGTTTTGATATTGCTGATGGTTGCCATTGCCTGCTCTACCGGCTTTGTCACAGTAGTTTCCACTTCCTCCGGGCTTGCTCCTGCGTACGTAGTCATGATGACCGCATAGGGGAGATTCATATCCGGCAGCAGATCCACTGTCATTTTATCAAAGGATACAAACCCCAGAATTAATATCAGTACCACAGCTACTACAACGGTGTACGGTTTCTTCACACTGAACTTGGATAACATGTGTCTACCTCTTTCTTTTTCGCTTTATGCTTCACCCGGTTCGCCTGAGAATCGAAGTGGAGGAAGGATCTGTTAAATCCCATTTATATAGAAAATCATATCATATGAGCAACCCAATCACAACCAGAAAATGCGGGAGTTTTATAGGGGGAGAACGCAGTACCGTGTTCCAAAACATCAGGGGGCAGGACAGCGGATTTTGCCGGGCTAAAGATTATTTCTTACTGTACAGACTGTGTCGTGCACGCCTGCAGGGTGTGAACAGTAACGATTATTTTTTGTTTGTGGAATGGATTCTGTGAATGGTTGTGGTGTACTTTTTGTGGTACATAGAGTATAATAGCAGAAGAATTATTGAAGTGAGGTTTTTTATGGGACGGAAGTGTGTTCTTATTACGGGGGCGTCCAGAGGGATTGGACGGGCCTGTGCCGCCGCTTTTGGGCGGCTGGGGTATTATGTTTTTGTGAATAGCAGGCATCCCGATGATCTGGCAGGTGTGTGTGGCGAGATTCGTTCGGCAGGGGGAATCTGCCGGGCTGTTCCCGGGGATGTGGGATCCGCATTGGATGTCCGGCGTATCTTTCAGGAGATTGAGGCGGAGGTTCCCGGGCTGGATGTATTAGTGAATAATGCGGGGACTGCATTTATCGGGCTGCTGACGGATATGACGGATTCGGACTGGGACAGGATTCTGCAGACAAATCTGTCTTCGGTGTTTTACTGTTCCCGTGCAGCGGTTCCATATATGGTGTCCCAGAAAGCAGGGAAGATTCTTAATATTTCCTCTATGTGGGGCATTTCCGGGGCTTCCTGTGAGGCGGCCTACTCGGCCTCCAAAGCAGGAGTAAACGGACTGACCAAGGCGCTGGCGAAGGAGCTGGCTCCGAGTAATATTCAGGTCAATGCGATTGCCTGCGGTGTGATCGACACCATAATGAACGCCCAGCTTTCCGAGGAAGAGAGGCAGCTGCTGATGGAAGAGGTTCCGGCGGGACGGTTTGGGACTCCGGAGGAAGTGGCTGAACTGGTTCTTTGCCTGGCGCAGGGACATGCATATCTGACTGGCCAGGTAATTGGGCTGGATGGTGGATTTTTGTAAAAGGTAATGAAATTATGATGTGTTTATGCTAAATAGGTTCAATTAAGATAGATAAAAGGAGTTGTTTTATGTTAAAGGTAAAAGGAATTGAGAATATACCAATGGACTGTTCTATGACAGAGTTTGTGGGCAAGACGGTCCTGGATACGATTGGGCTTGTAATTCCAGGTGTAACCCCCGCTTTGCTGGAGCAGATGCAGCTGCCCAAACCTTATCGCAGCCTTGGGCTGCTCAGCTCCCGGACTGGTGCGGCGGGACAAATTAATGCCGTAGATGAAGCAGTGAAATCAACCAACACGGAAGTCGTATCCATTGAGCTGCCCCGGGACACAAAAGGCTGGGGCGGCCATGGTAACTACATCATCCTTGGCGGAAACAATGTTTCCGATGTCCGCAGAGCCGTTGAGATTGCCGTGGAATATACAACAAAATATGCGGGAGAACTCTACATCAGCGATGCCGGACACCTAGAGTTTACCTATTCCGCAAATGCAGACCAGGCGCTGAATATGGCATTCGGCGCTCCCATTGGAAAACCTTTTGGTTTCTTCTGTGGGTCGCCGGCTGCGATTGGCCTTGTGATGGCTGATCTGGCCGTCAAGTCCTCCCCTGTTGAGATCATCAGATACATGACTCCTGACAGGGGAACCAGCCATTCGAATGAAGTTATCGTGGCTGTGACCGGCGATGCAAGCGCTGTTAAGAATTCGGTACTGACTGCCCGCGAGGCCGGACTGCAGCTGCTGGTATCTATGGGAAGTTATCCGGAGACCCCCTCCGCCCCCTACTTGTTTTAAAATGAAATATCCGCCTAATTGGCAGACTTATTCTCCGGCATTTCTGACAGAAGAGCCGGAGATTTCATTTTTTCCAACTGTCTGTAGGCAAATACAATTGCTATGACAGCCGCCGCGGCATCTGCTATCGGTCCCGCATACATCACTCCGTCTATCCCCAGGAATAAAGGGAATATCAGGATCAGCGGAAGCAGAAAGAGAACCTGTCTGGTCAGTGACATGACAATTCCTAATTTTGCTTTGCCGATAGAGGTAAAGAATCCGGAAGACATAGGCTGTATGCCGTTTGCAAAAGTCATGAACATGAAGATCTCCAGGTATCTGTCTGCAAAATGGAAGTACCGCTCACTGCCGCTCCCAAAAATACTGACTATCTGGCGTGGGAATATCTGAAAACTCAAAAAGAATAATGTGGCGATTGTGGTGCATAAAATGGCTGCTTTTTTGTATGTACTCCTGACTCTCTCATAGTTTCCGGCTCCATAATTGAATCCCCAGATCGGCTGGCAGCCCTGAGAGATTCCGATACAGATTGCCAGAAACACACTGTTCACTTTCGAAATTACCCCTACGCAGGCCAGCGGGATGTCGCTTCCATATGAGGAGGCAGCTCCATAATAGCGGAGAGTATTATTCATGGCAATCTGTACGACAGTCATAGCAAGCTGGTTGATACAGGATGCCATTCCCAGGGCTGCAACCGCCTTTAGATAGACCGCCCTCGGGCGCAGAGCGGAGACTTTCATATCCATTTTCTTATACTTCACAAAATAAAGGATAACAAGAAGCCCGGAAACTACCTGACCAATCACTGTAGCGGCAGCAGCACCTTTAATCCCCCAGTGGAACACAAAGATAAAGAGGGGATCCAGGATTGTATTCAGGATTGCGCCTGTCAACATACTCACCATTGAATAGGTGGGGCTTCTATCCGCCCGGATCAAATGAGTTCCACCAGTTGTTAATATAAAAAAGGGAATTCCAATTGCTGTTATCCCTGTATAGTCCACGGCATAGGGCAGGACTTCGCTTGTCGCTCCGAAAGCATGCAGCAGATGCTCTAAAAACAGGAGAACAATAGCGGCGATTACCACGCCGCTAATAACAAGTGTGGACAGGCCAGTGCCTGCAATTTCACTCGCTCTTTTCTCTTTTCCAGCTCCCATTTCCAGATTATAGTTCGAAGCGCTTCCTATTCCCAGCAGAAGCGCTGTCGCCGTCGCAATTGTTGTAACAGGAAATGCGATATTTGTTGCGGCATTTCCCAGCATACCGACTCCCTGGCCGATAAATATTTGATCTACTATATTATATAGTGCACTTACCAGCATACTGATGACTGCCGGTACGGCAAACTTTCCAATCAGTCTGCCAATAGGTTCTGTACCCAGCGGATTTTGATTTTTGTCCGCGGCGCTCTTCTCATATTTTTCCATAAATCTCCTTTGTAACGTAGGCCTTTACCGAAATCCCCTCCGCCACATATTCTTCCTCCAGAAGCTGTCCATGCCTTCGGATCAGCTGTATTTTCCCGGCTTCCTCAAAAGGATACATTTTTTCGATATAAATTTGGCCGCTGCGTATGATTTCTAAAAGTGCTGTTTTCAGTTCCTCAAGCCCCTGCCCGGTCTTTGCGGATGTCCTGATCGAATACTGTGCCTGGAAATCCCTGAAACTGCCTGCTTCCTCCAATTTGTCCTGCTTGTTAAACAGTGTGATCACCGGTTTGCCTTCCACGCCCAGCTGGCGCAGCGTCTCATATACCACGTACATCTGGCTGTCCATCTGTGGGTTGGAGGCATCCACCACATGTATGATAATGTCTGCATATTTTGCTTCCTCAAGCGTGCTCTTAAACGCCTCTATCAAATGGTGGGGCAGCTTTCGGATAAAACCAACCGTATCCGTCAGCAGAATCTCCTGCTTTCCCTCCAGTTCCAGTACACGCGTTGTCGTGTCCAGTGTCGAGAATAGCATTGCATCCGCCAGGATTCCGGCCCCGGTCAGCGCATTTTCTATACTGCTCTTTCCGGCGGATGTATAGCCCACCAGAGCGGCGATCTTCTTCTGTGACGCCTTCCGCTGGGTGCGTATCAATTCTCTGTGCTGTTCCACTTCACGGAGCTCTTTCTTAAGCCGGCTGATCCGTTCCCGAATCAGTCGCCTGTCCATCTCCAGCTTCTTTTCTCCGGGGCCGCGTGTTCCAATCCCCCCGCCAAGCCGGGACAGGGAATCTCTGAGGCCAACCAGACGCGCAGCCCGATATTTCAGCTGTGCCAGCTCCACCTGGATCTTCCCCTCGCTGCTGACTGCCCTGGCTGCAAAGATATCCAAGATAAGAAGTGTCCGGTCAATCACCTTGCACT
The DNA here is from genome assembly GCF_001404335.1 of Faecalicatena contorta. Classification (GTDB taxonomy): domain Bacteria; phylum Bacillota; class Clostridia; order Lachnospirales; family Lachnospiraceae; genus Faecalicatena; species Faecalicatena contortus_B. The sequence goes on along the minus strand of NZ_CYZU01000021.1, from coordinate 8,235 downwards.
CCAGCTCCCGTTCCAAATTGTGGAGCTGCACGGATGTGAGTTCGTCATCACATACAATGCCGGTTGCTTCGGTCTCCCACAGAATTTCCTTCAATTCCAGAAGCTTTCCCTTCCCCACATATGTGACCGGATGCACTGCCTCGCGTTTTTGGATCACACGCCCGGCCACCTCCGCCCCCGCGGTCTTCGCCAGTTCTGCCAGTTCATCCAACGATTCCTCCGTCCGCTCATTCTCATAGAGCTGAATGCCTACAAGAATCATGGATTCCTTTTGTTCCTCAATTTCATATAACGCCATATTGTAATCCCATCAAAGGGGTCTGACCCCTTTGCCCTTCATTTTCAGAATATTCTCAAGTTTTAAAGATCTGTTTGTCCAGATCCGCTATTGTAATCTGCCGCAGACGCCTGCGGCACTGCTGGTCTAGGTCTTTATATACATCTTCCATGACACCCGCCATACCGGAAGCTATCAGACATTTCATCTCCGAGCTGCCGCTCTTCCATCCGGATGTCACAAAGGAAAACTCCAGCGCATCTGCAATTGTACAAAGGTCTGTTTCCTCACTGTTTTTCACAAAAAGGTATCCACCGTCTATTCCTTCTTTTGTCTCCACCAGTCCGGCTTTTTTTAGTTTTACCATAATCTTTCGTATCCTTGCTGCATTCGTACAAATATTTTCTGCCAGCCCTTCACTCGAATATACAGTTCCTTTATGGTTTAAAAAAACAAGTGCATGCACTGCAATAGAAAATTCACTGGTCATCTCTCTCTCCTGTTTCACTGATAATTTCTGCTGATTTTCATATTATAAATCTTTTCCCTGGATATTTCACCTGTTTTTATGACAAAGATATGAATTTATTTCAGCCTGATGAGAAATACAGGGATCGGCGGGTCGTTCTGCCTGTTGTAAAACTGATGTACGATTACAAGCCACTTTCTTGGATCCACGCCTTTCAGGTAAGTGAGAACTGCTTCTTTCTCCTCATAACCCGAATCCTTCCCGCTGTATATGCAGAGGCTCATCACTCCCTCTACTTTCAGAAGCTTCATTCCCTCCTCGACTGCAAGTATGCTTGTCTCTGCTTTTGTGGAGATCCGGTGATCCCCGCCAGGAAGATATCCCAAATTAAAAACGATGGCAGATACGTCTTCTTTCACGTAATCTCCCATCTTTTCATGTCCGTCCCGAATCAGGCATGCCCTGGATCCCAATCCCAGCCTTTTCAGTCTCTCCGCTGTATGTCCCAATGCCTCCTGCTGGATATCAAACGCATACACCTTTCCGGTGCTTCCTGCCAGCCGGCACAGAAACTCTGTGTCGTTTCCATTCCCGGCCGTCGCATCGACACAAACATCTCCCGGTTCAATATACATCTCCAGAAACCGATGGCAGTACTCCGTAATCTGATAACTATATTTCATACGCTTCTCCTGTTATTCATACTCTCTATCTGGTGCTGAGAAAAGCCGCCTCTTTCTGTGCATCCTGGTCATCAGGATACTCGCTGACATACTCCTGTATTTTAGTCTTCGCATTCTCCCAGTCAAGTAACTTTTCATAACATACGACTTCATTAAACTTCATTTCCCGGATCACCTCTGCATCGTCCGTCTCTTCCGCCCCCGCAGTATCCCCGGCCAGCTTAATTCCCTCACCGAATGCATCCAATGCCCCCTTCGGGTCATTCAAATGCATAGAACAGACCCCTATAAAATTATAGAGAACCGCTGTTGCTTTTCCATCATGATTCAACACCTGCTGAAATGCATCCCTGGCCTTCTCATAATCCTGAAGTTCATAACAGGCCATCCCAAGTCCACGGTAGGCTTCTGCCACATCTATTTTTTCCGCTTCCTCCTTCTTTGCAGAACCGCCGGTATCTCCAGAAGAACCGGACGCCTCCTCTGAAGAACCGCCGGTATTTCCTGAAGAAGCGGAAGCTTCCTCTGATATACGGATTGCCTCCTCAAAAGAACTGACAGCCTCCTCATACTGATGTTCCTGCAAATATGCGGTGCCCTCGGACACATAGTCCGTACCGCTGCTGCACCCTGTCAGCAAAAAAACAGCCAGCACAGCGTATATTATAACTTTTCTCATATATGCTCCTTTTATTCCGGATACTTTAATACCCAGAATGAATTCAATATATTAATCAACATCACAGCCATATCCGCAATAATGGCATTCTGCATTGTCACATAGCCAAGCGCCGCCAGGAATAAAAGAATAACCTTCATGCCTATGGCAAACACCAGGTTCTGTTTTACTGCCCGGATCGTGCCCTTCGAAATCTTAATCGCATTCACAATCCTGGAAGGCTCATCTTCCATAAGGATAATATCTGCAGCCTCCAATGCGGCATCCGCTCCCAAACCGCCCATAGCAATCCCGATATCTGCCAGTGCCAGCCCCGGCGCATCGTTAATGCCATCGCCGACAAATGCGAGTTTTTCCGATTCCATCTGGCTATCCATAAACTCTTTTACCTGCTCTACCTTATCTTCCGGCATCAGGTTCGCATACACATACTCAATCCCCAGTTGTTTTGCTGCATCGTCCGCCACTCTCTGGTTATCTCCGGTGAGCATGACTGACTCAATCTGGTGTTTCTGCAGCCAGCGGATCGTCCATTTTGCATCCGGACGGATCACATCTGCAATCAGAATATATCCTTCATATTCCCCGTCCACAGCCACATGCACTGCTGTGCCAATCTCCTGTACCGGCTGATAGAAGAAGCCCTGCTGGTTCATAAACTTGGAATTCCCAATATATACCTGCCTGCCGTCAATCTGTGCACAGACGCCAAAACCGGAGGACTCCTGAATAGACTCCACCCGGCTGCTGTCGATTGACTTGCCGTATGCGGCTCTCAGAGACACCGCAATCGGATGATTGGAATAGGACTCCCCGTAGGCGGTAATTTCCAACAGTTCAGCGTCCTCCATATGCTTCGGACAGATAGCCTTCACATGAAAAATGCCTTCCGTCAGCGTACCAGTCTTATCAAAAACAAACGTCTCTGTTTTCGAAAGCGCCTCCAGATAGTTGCTCCCTTTGATCAGCACTCCCTGACGGGATGCGGCGCCGATTCCTCCGAGAAATGCAAGCGGTACCGAGACAAGCAGACCGCATGGGCAGGCCGCTACCAGGAAAATGAGCCCCCGGTAAAGCCATGTCTCCTGATCTGCCCCCTGTAACATCATGGGCGGAAGAATCATAACAAGTACACCGATCAGCGTAACCACCGGCGTATAAAAACGAGAAAATTTGTCTGCAAAGTTTTCACTCTGTGCCTTATTATTGTTGGCATTCTCCACCAGTTCCAGAATCCTGGATGCGGTAGAATCTGCATATACCTTGGATACTCTGGCCTCCAGCACGCCGCTGATATTAATGCTGCCGCTGTAAAGCCGGTCCCCAATCTTCACTTCTCTTGGTTCCGACTCCCCCGTAAGGGCCTTTGTATCTACCATACTCATCCCCTGCGTGATGACCGCATCCACCGGGATCCGTTCTCCCGGCTTAATTACAATAATTTGTCTGGGCTGCAGTTCCCGGGGATGTACCTTTTCCTCTCTGCCGCGCATCTTACGGTTCGCATATTCCGGACGGATATCCATAAACTTCGCAATAGACTTCTTCGTTGCGGACAGAGAAATGACTTCTATTGTCCTGCCAAACTGGAAGAATAGGATTGCTCCCACTGCTTCCGTGTATTTGCCAATTGCTAAAGCGCCGACAGTCGCAAGGATCATCAGCAGATTCTCATCAAAAATATGTAACCTTTTTACATTTTTCAGTATGTCCCAGAATATTCCCAGTGACATAACCAGATATGGGAGCAGGAACAAAAGCAATTCTGTCCTCCCCGTCATATCCCAGTGCCTGACCGAAAACAATGCATTGATGTATAATAGCAGGCCGATTCCAATTTCAATGCATTTCTTTCTAACTTCCCTTGCCATCTTGGCCCCCTTATTTACCTTTCACCGTGATTCTATTCTCTAATATGTTCCAGCCCCTGGTTCATAATAGTCTTGATATGACCGTCAGCAAGAGAATAGAACACCGTCTTCCCTTCCCTGCGGTTCGTAACCAGCTTCATCTGCTTCAATACCCTGAGCTGGTGAGAGATCGCTGACTGCGTCATACTCAGCGACTGTGCAAGATCGCACACACACATCTCCGACTGCCACAGCATACATAAAATTTTAATCCTGGTAGAGTCCCCAAACACTTTAAAAAAATCTGCCAGATCCTGAAGCTCCTCAGGTTCCGGCATGTTCTCCTGAACCTTCTTTACAATATCTTCGTGTACATGCATGAAATCACAATGTTCCACTTCCAGTTTTCCCATATACCGAATCTCCCTTCATATGAACAACCGTTCAGTTATTATTATACGAAAAATACGCTGACGGGTCAAGCAATGCAGGCTTGTCTGTCCTTTATATCATTCCCATTTTTCTGGGTACTTATAAAAAAAGGAACGCATACTCAACGGTCTGCGTTCCTTTCTTAAGATTTTTTTAATTTATTTCCCGGAACGATCGTGTTACAGCTTCTTATAAAGCACTCTCATAGAATTCAAAATGCAAAGCACCGCCACTCCCGTGTCCGTAAAAACTGCCATCCACATGTTGGCAAGGCCTGCAAGGCCCAGTACCATTACCATGATTTTGACAGCCAGGGCAAACACTACGTTCTGCCGCGCTATAGATCCTGTTGTCCTTGCAATCTGAAGTGACTGGGGAATTGCCTCCATAGATGACGTCATAAATACCACATCCGCTGCCTCTATGGCCGCATCTGCCCCGCTACCCATTGCGGCGCCTACGTCAGCCCCCGCAAGAACCGGGGCATCGTTAATCCCGTCACCCACAAACATGACGCTGCCATGGGCCTCGCGAATACGTTTCAATTCCTCCACCTTATTCTCAGGAAGCAGTTTTGCATGAATTTCATCGATTCCGGTCTCTTTACCCACCGTCTCAGCGCTCTTTCTGGCGTCTCCCGTCAGCATAGCGGTAAGAATACCCATCCGTTTCATAGCAGCCACCGCCGGTTTCGCGTCTGCCTTAATCGTATCCGCAATCACAAGCTGTCCGGCATACACCCCATTCAACGCCAGCAGTACTTCCGTACCGTATGAAGCATCTGAATACTGGCTTAACTCTACCTCATATGCTTCCAGCAATTTTCTGTTGCCGCACAGTACAATCCCTTCGTTTAACTGCGCTTTCACACCTTTCCCCGAAATCTCTTCCACGGATAAGGGACGCTGCAGGCCGATTGTTTTCTCCTCGGCCGCAGTAACGATACTCACGGCAATCGGATGTGTGGATGTCATCTCACAGCTGCCCGCAAGAGCCAGCAGCCTTTCTTCGTCAAATCCTGCCGCCGGCACCACATTCTGAAGGACAAAGTTTCCTTCCGTAATGGTTCCGGTTTTATCCATAACAATGGACTTTACACCCTGCAGAGCCTCGATGGCGACACCGCCTTTAAAAAGAATGCCTTTTCTGGAACCTGCACCGATTCCTGAAAAGAATGCCAGCGGTACACTAAGCACAAGGGCACAGGGACAGCTGATCATAAGAAATGTAAGCGCTGTATATACCCAGTAGTTCCAGTCCCCCGTTATCAGGGAAGGAATCACTGCTGTTGCAGTTGCAAGAGCCACTACAAAAGGAGTATACACTCTTGAGAATCTGGTAATAAACCGGTCAATCTTCGGTTTGCTTGCCGCCGCATTTTCCACAGAGTCCAAAATCCTGGTAACCATGGAGTCTTCCAATATCTTATCAGCACGTATTTTCAAAAGCCCCGATGTATTTACACAACCGGATGTAACAGCATCCCCGGCCTTGGCCGCCACAGGGACTGGCTCTCCTGTCACCGGTGACGTATCAATACGGCTTTCCCCTTCTACGATCGTACCATCCAGGGGAATCCTGTCGCCGGGCCGCACAAGAAGTATATCACCTATACGCGCTTCCTCCGCAGGAATCACCAGAGTCTCTTTCCCAACCACCTTGTTGACTACCTCCGGCCGCATGTCAATTGCATCCATAATCTGGCTCCGGCTTCTGGAGACTGCGATTTCCTCAAACAGTTCCCCGACGCGGTAGAAAAGCATAACTCCCACAGCCTCCAGGTATTCGCCAATAAGAAATGCCCCCAGGGTTGCAATGCTCATAAGGAAATTTTCATCAAACACATGACCTTTGCACAGGTTCTTTGCCGCAGTAAGCAGCCCGGCCCTTCCCAGTACGAGATACCCGATTAGAAACAGGATCAGCGAGAGATTTCCACTCACCCTTTCTGTCAGTATCCCTCCTGCCATAAACACAGCCCCAATGCCGATCTCCCAGAAATCCTTCTTGTTCTCACTGAATTTCCCTTTAGATGCGGTTTGCTGACGGGCCGGTTTTCTATCTCTCTTAGAGACAGTAACTTCACTCTCTATGGAAGAACAGATTTCCTCGAATACCGGAAGCAGTTCTTCCTCCGTATTGGTTACCACCTGCAGCTGCTTTGTCGCAAAAATAATGTTTGCAAAATCAACCTGGGGCAGCTCCTGTATTTTCCTTTCCATTTTGGCTGCACAATTTGCACATCCCAGGTTTTCCAGAATATAAACCTGCTTCTGTACATGGTCAAATGCATGATTCATCTCACGCTGCTCCACCGCCTCATGATTATGTCCGTCACTGCTATGACTGTGCCCGCCGCTTCCATGGTTGTGTCCACAGCTGCAGGTTTCGCCATGATGATCATCATCATGTCCATGGCTGCCGTGGTGATCATGATGACTGCCGCATGTCTCCCCATGTCCATGTTTATGCTCATGTGCTTCCTCATGCTTCTGTCCAGTGTGAACCTCATAATAATGTTCTTTTCCGGAATTGTGATCATGCCCGCATCCGCAAGCCGTACTCTCTGGATTTATCTTTTTATTCAAAGCCTGTTGTGCCATACTCGTACCTCCAATGCTTATACATATGAATAACTGTTCATATGTTCATATAAACACATCCAGCATAAATTGTCAATACCTATCTATAAAAATTCAAAAAATTTACCCATCGAATACCTTAAACGCTCCATTTATACGTTACAATGCTCATACCAGCGGGAAGCCTTATTAATTAATAAAAAAGCCAACATATTGAACAATGCCGGCAAACACAGCAGTGCAGCCTGCACTCCCGTATATGTCGGCATTGTTCAACATGTTGGCTTTCATTATTATCGTCCAATGATCTCATTACTTCTTTCACTTCTTCTGCCCCCAATGACATTAGCCGTAATGTCATCGAGCCGCTCTTTCTCATGCTCACTGCTTTCTTCTACAAGGCATGCCTGAATAGCCTCATTCAGAGAGAGCATCTTATCATCAAGTTCAGCAACCATCTGTGCACATTCCCGGAGATCCCGGCTAATATAGTCCGGCGCATTCCCTTCGAACTTATAATAAATCTTATGCTCCAGACTTGCCCAGAAATCCATGGCAATTGTCCGGATCTGTATCTCAACTTTGGTATCCACGACACTGTCGGATAAGAAAATGGGCACTGAAACCAGCATATGATAGCTCTTATAGCCGCTTTCCTTCGGGTTCTTTATATAATCTTTAATAGAAAGAACCTTCAGATCGCTTTGATTCCCGATCATCTCGGCCAGACGGTAAATATCAGATGTAAAAGAACAAATCAGACGGACACCCGCAATATCATTAATATACTTAACCATATTCTCAATTGATGTCTCATGCCCGTACCGTTTCAGCTTCTTTACGATACTTTCCGGAGTTTTAATACGTGTCTTAATATGTTCAATCGGATTATACTGATGTACATGCTGAAATTCATCGTTCAGAATCTCCAGCTTTGTCCCAACTTCTTTCAGCGCAGCATTATATAAAAAAATAACCGTTTTCCAGCTATCTACATCTTCATAATTTTTGATAGCATCGTGCATCTGCAGTTCTCCTCTCAATTTGGAAAATCCCCCTTTCCCAATCCTTTCTAGTATATCATAAAACAGACTTCATGTCAGCCAGTTCATTTTTTTTTAACAAATCGGGATTTAGTCGGCTAGCTTTAGCCTAGTCGACGGACGGGGACGCTTCATGACAGGGAGGCCGGGGAGGCGCTGGGGCTGTATATGCCGTTGCGATATGCACCCGTGCTGCTAAGTGTTTCTAGAACAGCCGCTG
>NZ_CYZU01000020.1 GCF_001404335.1 Faecalicatena contorta | reverse complement strand
CCTGGCGACATCACGAGAAGCCCTGATGGCTTCTCGCGCTGGCCCCAGGTTGCCCCGGGTTTCCTTCTTTTTTCCTTAACTCCACCTAACAGCCCGCAAGACGCCCCCAGCCATCCCTATGTCCGGTTCCAGCGGCTGGTTCATCAAGGCGGAAAGCCCACTTCCGGGTGGTTCCTGGCGGGGGAGGCGGATCTTGACTGGCTGCGCGTATCTTTATAGGCATAGATATGTTCATTGTATCCAGTCCCATCCGCAGCCCCCGTCAGAATCCCAAACTGCATATTCCTACCTGATCCTTCATTTCTTCCGTCCGGATGAAGCCCAGCCTGTGCGGAATGGGGAGAGGGATGCTGCGGGAAAATGGGGTGGGGGCTGGGAGCGTCAGAGTGCACGGTCTAGAAATGCTTACGCAAAAGGAGGCGCCCGAGAGGGATGGAAAGTGATTTCCGAATCACTTTCCAGTACTACCTGAGGCCAGAAAGCATCAGGCTTTCTGGCTGAATGTAGAACGTGCCCTCTCGGGCGCCTCCTTTTGCGTTAGCATTTCTCCGTAAACGGCCCGTTCCCAGCCCCCACCCCATTTTCCCGCAGCATCCCTCTCCCCATTCCGCACAGGCGAACTTCCCGCGAAAAAAAGAGACTGCAAAAACATGCAGCCTCAATTTCGCAATTATTGTTCTTCCGCCAGTTTATCCAGTTTTCCGCTCATTGCCCAGAGTATTACTCCAAGTATGATTACGACTCCAGCAACGACTCCATATCCAATCTGGAACGGAACTGTTTTCAGGTATGCGTACAGCGCCGGGTAGATCGTTGTTGCGAAAAATACTGCGATTGGCCACAGGCCGAGCAGAAGTCCCAGTACTTTTGCAGGGGCAAACATTGTGATGAAAGAGTTGCCCAGCGGGGAGAATACCATCTCGCCGATTGACATCAGCAGAGATACGAATACGATCCAGATCAGTGCAGCCTGGCCGCCGCCTCTGATTACGTCGGCTAATACCATGATTACGAATGAACATCCTACCAGGATCATTCCCAGTGCTGTTTTCTTGAACATACTCATGTCGCCTTGGGGACGTTTTGCGAGTTTTGCCCAGACGATCGCGAGCACCGGTCCAAGGACGATGCATGTCAGGGCGTTCAGTGAGTCAAAGTATGAAGTGGGAACCTGCCAGCTTCCGATATACCAGTTTGCATGGTTCAGGAAGTCTGAGCCCTCGCCCCATCCGAAGTAAAAGTAAGCAGGCATGTATGCCATATACCATACGACCCAGAATACAATTGAAAAAACGGTTACAAGGATGATGGCAAGGATTCTTTTTTTGTCACCCTTTGTAAGAGGTTTGCTGGATTCTTCTTTTTTCTTGCTGTTGTCAATGAATTTTCTCTGATCATGCTTGAATGGCTTTTTGCCGGCATCACCGAGAGACTTCTGGTTGAGTGCGAACCAGAGTGCATCGATGAACAGAAAGATGGCGCACAGCAGGAAAACGGTATTGAAAGTTGTTTTAACGCCTACAAGCCCTGTGATTGGAAGGATGGCGATAAATGTTGTCCCGATGAATGAACCGACATTTACAAATGAGTACTGAATAGAAAATGCGTTGTTCAAGTCATCCTTGTCTTCGAATAACAGACCATTCACTCCTGAGAGGTTTCCCTTAAATAAACCGGTACCCAGAGCGACAAGAATGATCATGATCCAGACAAGAGTCATGGAACGGGCCTGCCAGGTACAGAGGTAGCCGAGTCCCATGAGGGTCATTCCGGCAATGACACAGATTCTTGGGCTGAGCCAGTAGTCTGCGATGTATCCCCCCAGAATAGGCGTGATATAGGTGGCGGCCACAAAGAAGGCGGAAGTTGCAGTTGCCTGGGCATCTGTTAAGCCAAGACCGCCTCCCGCCGCATTTGTGGCGATCCAGATTGCCAGTAAGTACTTAACTGTGTAGAACGCGCAGCGTTCGAATGTGAAACCTAAGGCGCATACATAAAAGCCAAAAGGTTTCTTCTTTTTTGTTGTTTCCATAATAAAAACCCTCCAATTAGTTTTTAAGTGAGCACTGTAACAGTGCGAATTGATGAGAATACATACCAGATATCCTCTGTTGTCTAGAAAAACCTCCTCCTTTGCTAGTACATCGTATAATAATTAACTGCCTCATAAGCAGACCTAAATTTCCGATAGCACTGCTTCACAAGCCTCAGCGTAGCCCACTACGCCTGCGTTTGCGGAGCAGCACTCTCAAAAATTTATTTCAGCTTATGAGTCAGTTACTTATTTTACGATGTACTATAATTTTACCCCGAGGAGATTGTACCATAGTTTAAACTATAGTACAAATAAAATTTTATGCTTAATTAATAAATCTTCACTAGAATTTTATAAGTATTCCTTAGTATTGTGCCATAAACAAATTAAATTGCATTATATCATGAAAAACAATATAAAGTTCTTGACAAACCTGCCAAATTATGACAATATAATAACAGTAATTATTATTAATATTGAAAAGAAGGAAAGGAGCTACGATGCATCAGTATACTAAAATCAGGATACCAATAGAGCCGGATAACCCCTCCATAATGAGGCAGGAAGATCTGTGTATAAAATGTGGTCAGTGCAGGCGGGTGTGTGAGGAGGAGATTGGGGTAGGAAAACTTTACTCACTGGAGAGCACTGGAGATAAGGCGGTCTGCATACACTGCGGACAATGTGCAAATGTCTGTCCGGCGGGTTCCATTACAGAAGTGTATGAGTATCAGGAAGTCAGGAAGGCGATAAAAGATCCCGATAAGGTTGTTATATTCAGTACTTCGCCATCAGTCAGGGTGGGACTGGGGGAAGAGTTTGGAATGCCGCCCGGGAGTTTCGTGGAAGGCGGGATGGTGGCTGCACTCAGGGCGCTCGGTGCGGATTATGTGCTGGATACGAATTTTGCAGCTGATCTGACCATTATGGAGGAAGCCTCAGAACTGGTGGAGAGAATCACAGGCAGAAGAGGGGTGCTGCCCCAGTTTACAAGCTGCTGTCCAGGATGGGTTAAGTTTGTTGAGACATTTTATCCCGAGGCGCTTCCGCATATCTCCACTTCAAAGAGCCCCATTGGAATGCAGGGGCCTACGATAAAGACCTATTTTGCGAAGCAGAGAGGAATCGATCCGGTCAAAATCGTAAATGTAGCCGTCACTCCCTGTACGGCGAAGAAATTTGAAATACGCAGGGAGGAAATGCGTGATTCCGCCGGGTATAATTCCAACGAAGACCTCCGCGACATGGATCATGTCATCACAACGCGGGAACTGGCGCGCTGGATGCGGGAGGATGGTTTAGAACTCAGCAGCGTTGGAACAAGTGAATACGATGAATTGATGGGAAAGGCTTCCGGCGCCGGCGTCATATTCGGGAACACGGGCGGAGTCATGGAAGCAGCGGCCCGCACGGCATATTATCATGTGAGCGGGACAAATCCGCCGGAAGATTTTCTGAATCTTGAGCCTGTGAGGGGAATGGACGGTGTGAGAGAAGCAGACGTGGAGATCAGCGGTATTCATTTGAAGCTGGCGGTGATCCATGGTACGGAGAACGCGCGAAGATTTCTGGAACAGTGGAAACATGCGGACGTCCATTATGATTTTGTTGAAGTAATGGCATGCCGCGGCGGCTGTATCGGCGGGGGAGGCCAGCCCAAGACGGAGATTCCAATGACCGATGAAATCAGAAATGCGCGGATTGCTTCACTATATGAAAGGGATGCACACATGAAGCTGAGGCTGAGCCATGAAAATCCTGAAATCAACAAACTTTACAGTGAATTTTATAAGTCTCCGTTAAGCGGTCTGGCAGAGAGGATGCTTCATACGACTTATAGAGACAGATCTGATGATCTGGGGCCGGAGGGAAAAAAGAATCCGGACAAACAGAAATCCCAGGAGCTGGAAAAAATGGTATTATATATAGAAGAAACAGAAAACAAAAAAGAGAAGGAGACAGGTATTATGAAAAAATGGAAATGCAGTGTATGCGGCTATATTCATGAGGGAGAAAATCCGCCAAAAGAGTGTCCGATCTGTAAGGTACCGGCAGACAGGTTTCAGGAACTGAAAGAGGAAGCGCCGGCAAAAGCGCCGGTACCAGCTGGCTCAGCAGGTAAGCCAGCGCCGGGCTCTAAGACTGAGAAGAATCTGATGGAAGCTTTTGCCGGGGAATCTATGGCAAGAAATAAGTATACATATTGGGCGGATGTGGCGAAGGAAAACGGACTGGAACAGATGGCAGCCATTTTCCTGGAGACGGCGGAGCAGGAGCGTGAGCATGCAAAGATGTGGTTCCGTGCTTTCCATGGGATCAACGATGTGGAACAGAATCTGGTGGATGCGGCTGCCGGCGAGAACGAAGAGTGGACCCAGATGTACAAACGGATGGCAGAGGAAGCAAAAGCGGAGGGGTACGATGAGATTGCGGCCAAATTTGAGCTTGTAGCGAAGGTCGAAGCGCAGCATGAAAAGCGTTATCTGCGTCTGCTGGAAAAGTATAAGGCGAATAAGACCTTTGCAGGGGAAGCGCCGCTTGGCTGGAAGTGCAGAAACTGCGGTTATATACACGAAGGGGCTGACGCACCGGAAGTATGCCCGGTATGCCAGTATCCGAAGGCTTACTTTGAACGTCAAGCACACAATTACTAATACATCGAAAAATAAGTACCCAGTATCTCGAATCATAAGTAACTTGCTGTTATGCTGAGGCAGTTGAAAGCAGCAGGAAAGATGAATAGAGTGTAATAGCCCGGCAGGTCTCCCGGGGATGCGTAATCAGGGAATAGCTGATACACGCGTCTCACGGGAGCTATCTTATGTTTATCGGCAGACCTGATGCCAAAACAACGTAAAATGATTGTCAAGTAAAATAATCATAAAATTGTAAACAGCAGACTTGTATTGCCTGCCCTAAGATTTTACATTTTTATACAAGATATTGTGGTTATGACATTGATTGGAAGTAAAGTGTGTGAAAAAAATATCAAATCATGGATTTTATGAATTGAAATTTCGGGTTAAGTAGTATATACTAGAATAGGCAGAAATTTTGGTTTTATTTCAAACAAATTAAATAATATGGAGGGCTAGATTATGAGCTACAACGCTACAGAAAACTCAGCGAGCAGAAGAATTGCCATGCTGCTTGATGAGGGAAGCTTTGTTGAGATCGGCGGTGCTGTTACAGCACGAAGCACTGATTTCAACTTGCAGGCAAAAGATACTCCGGCTGACGGTGTGATAACCGGTTACGGAGTAATTGACGGTAATCTTGTTTATGTGTACAGCCAGGACGCTACAGTTTTAAAGGGCGCAATCGGTGAGATGCACGCGAAGAAAATCGCCAATATTTATGACATGGCAATGAAAATGGGAGCACCAGTTATCGGGCTGGTTGACTGTGCAGGGCTGAGACTTCAGGAAGCTACAGATGCGCTGGAAGCTTTTGGAAGTTTATACTTCAAACAGTCCATGGCTTCAGGCGTGATTCCACAGATAACTGCTGTCTTTGGAATGTGTGGCGGCGGCCTGGCAGTTGTGCCCGGGCTGACAGATTTTACCTTTATGGAGAGTAAAGAAGGAAAGCTGTTTGTAAATTCACCAAATGCTCTGGAAGGCAACATTGATTCTAAATGTGATACTTCCTCTGCAGAATATCAGAGCAAACATGCAGGTCTGGTAGATGTGATCGGCGATGAAGCCGATATTCTGGGACAGATCCGCGCGTTAATCTGTATGATTCCTGCCAATAATGAAGACGATCTTTCTTATTCAGAATGTACGGATGACCTTAACCGTCTCTGTGCTGACATTGCGAATGCCGCAGAAGATACAGGCATCGCACTGGCAGAACTTTCTGATAATCATATTTTCTTTGAGACAAAGAAAGAATACGCCAAAGATATGGTAACCGGATTTATTCGCCTGAACGGCATGACAGTAGGCGCTGTTGCAAACCGTTCTAAAGTATACGACGCCGAAGGCAATGTGGCGGAGGAATTCGACAAAGCCCTTTCTGTAGACGGCTGCAAAAAAGCGATTGATTTCGTGAACTTCTGCGATGCATTTTCTATACCGGTTCTCACACTGACCAATGTTACAGGATTTGCTGCAACGATGGAATCAGAGAAGAACATGGCAAGAGCGGTAGCAAGACTCACTTATACATTTGCTAATGCAACAGTTCCAAAAGTAAATGTTATAGTTGGAAAAGCTTATGGCAGCGCATATGTTGCTATGAACAGTAAATCTATCGGGGCTGATATGGTCTATGCATGGCCTGAAGCAGAGATCGGTATGATGGACTCCGCACTGGCAGCTAAGATTATGTATGCTGATGCAGACGCTGATACTCTGAAAGAAAAAGCGGCAGAATACAAAGAGCTGCAGTCAAGCCCGCTGTCAGCTGCAAGAAGAGGATATGTGGATGCGCTGATCGAACCGGCAGAGACCAGAAAATATATAATCGGAGCATTCGAAATGCTGTTCACAAAAAGAGAGGACCATCCGGATAAGAAACACGGTACGGTTTAGTGAGGTGAGGCAAAGTGAAGAAAAAAATCAGTTTATTAGGTCTAGTCTTTCTCCTCATCTTCAGTTTTACAGGATGCGGCAGTAAAGCAAAAGACGCAGCAGAATATGACCAGGCTACATTGCAGAGCTACGCTGACACAATTGTACAGAGCTTCAGCAGCATGACAGATGACGATCTTAACAGATTCGAGGATATGTCAGACCTTGAACTGAATCTGACTCTGATGCAGTCGGGGATCCCGGTCGAGGGAGATAACTTCCTGACTATCATTGAGGCATGGAAGGCCGGTATAAAGGAGTGCGGCGCGATCACCAGTGTTGACAGTTATGAGCTGACAACCACAAACAGCGGTGCAACACTGACGGCAAAAGCAGTATTTGAAGACAGAAAAGGTGAAATTTCATTTTCCTTTGATGAAAAGATGAATATGGAAAGCCTGACGGTCAGTGCAGATTATTCGACAGGCGAGATACTGAAAAAGGCAGGGCTCAATACAGTCCTTGGAATGGGTACTGTATTTGTTGTATTAATTTTCATTTCTTTCATAATTTCTTTATTTAAGTTTATACCTGCTATTGAAAAGAAATTCAGTAAAAAAGCAAACGTGGTTCCGGCCGCCCCGGCTGCAGCGCCAATCGCAGCAGCGCCGGCAGTACAGCAGGCCGCGGATCATGATGATGGAGAGCTTGCAGCGGTTATAGCAGCAGCGATTGCAGCGGCTGAAGGCACTTCTGCGGATGGATTTATAGTCCGTTCTATCAAGAGAAGAAAGTCAAATAAATGGAGTTAATCAGGAGGATATAAGAGATGAAGAATTATACAATTACAGTAAATGGCAATGTATATGATGTAACCGTAGAAGAAAAGGGTGCAGGCGCGGCGCCGGCAGCACCGGTAGCAGCACCGGCTGCAGCACCGAAGGCTGCTCCGGCGCCAGCAGCAGCGGCTCCGAAAGCAGCGGGCGGTATCGAGGTTAAAGCGGGAGCAGCCGGAAAAGTATTTAAAATCGAAGCAAACGTAGGACAGAGTGTTCAGGCCGGAGATGCAGTTGTTATTATCGAAGCCATGAAGATGGAAATCCCTGTAGTAGCCCCAGAGGCAGGAACAGTTGCTAGCATTAATGTAGCAGTAGGCGATGCCGTTGAATCAGGAGCAGTCTTAGCTACATTAAACTAGTTCACCAGGAGGTTTGACAAATGGAATATATTTCAAATACGTTGGGAAACCTCGTGCAGCAGACAGCATTTATGAATCTGACCTTTGGAAATCTGATTATGATCGTTGTTGCATGTGTCTTCCTATATTTAGCAATCAGGCACGGTTTTGAGCCGCTGCTGCTTGTTCCAATCGCCTTCGGTATGCTGTTGGTTAATATCTATCCTGATATTATGCTGCATGCTGAGGATGCTGCGAATGGGACTGGCGGACTTCTCTATTATTTTTATTTGCTCGATGAATGGGCGATCCTACCATCTCTGATATTCCTCGGCGTTGGTGCAATGACAGATTTCGGTCCGTTGATTGCCAATCCAAAGAGTTTCCTTCTCGGTGCAGCAGCACAGTTTGGTATCTTTGCGGCTTACCTGGGGGCTATGGCATTAGGCTTTTCAGACAAAGCAGCTGCTGCCATCTCAATTATCGGAGGAGCAGACGGACCGACATCCATCTTCCTCGCGGGTAAACTGTCACAGACTGCAATCATGGGACCAATCGCTGTTGCAGCATATTCATACATGTCGCTTGTGCCGATCATTCAGCCGCCGATTATGAAGCTGCTGACAACAGAAAAAGAGCGTAAGATTAAGATGGAACAGCTGAGACCTGTATCCAAACTGGAAAGGATCCTCTTCCCGATCATCGTTACGATCGTAGTCTGCGTGATACTTCCGACTACGGCTCCTCTGGTTGGTATGTTAATGCTGGGTAACCTGTTTAAGGAATCCGGTGTGGTTAGACAGTTAACCGAGACTGCTTCAAATGCACTGATGTACATCGTGGTTATCTTACTGGGTACATCTGTTGGCGCTACTACAAGCGCAGAGGCATTCCTGAACTGGAGTACGATCAAAATTGTAATCCTCGGTCTGGTTGCATTTGCATTTGGTACGGCTGCCGGCGTGTTGTTCGGTAAGCTGATGTGCGTGGCAACCGGAGGCAAGGTAAATCCATTGATTGGATCAGCAGGTGTATCTGCGGTACCTATGGCAGCCAGAGTTTCACAGAAAGTCGGAGCAGAAGCGGATCCTACAAACTTCCTGCTGATGCACGCAATGGGCCCGAACGTGGCAGGTGTTATCGGTACTGCGGTAGCAGCCGGAACCTTTATGGCTATCTTCGGCGTTAAATAATAATGGAGGACAAATAAATGGCAGAGATTGAAAAGAAACCAGTTAAAATAACAGAAACAGTCCTGCGTGATGCGCATCAGTCCCTGATTGCCACAAGAATGACAACAGAGCAGATGCTGCCTATCGTAGATAAAATGGACAAAGTAGGATATCATGCAGTAGAGTGCTGGGGCGGTGCTACATTTGACGCATCCTTACGTTTCCTGCATGAAGATCCATGGGACAGGTTAAGAAAGTTCCGCGACGGATTTAAAAACACAAAGCTGCAGATGCTGTTCCGCGGACAGAATATTCTGGGATACCGTCCTTATGCAGATGATGTGGTAGAATACTTCGTACAGAAATCAGTGGCTAATGGTATTGATATCATCCGTATCTTTGACTGTATGAATGATATCCGCAACCTGCAGACAGCTGTTACAGCATCTAACAAAGAAAAGGCACATGCCCAGGTGGCGATGTCTTATACTCTGGGTGATGCCTATACACTGGAGTACTGGATGGATCTGGCAAAGAGAATTGAAGATATGGGTGCTAACTCTATCTGCGTAAAGGATATGGCAGGACTTCTCTGCCCATATCAGGCAACAGAGCTTGTGACAGCATTGAAAGAAGCTGTTGATATTCCGATCGAGATGCATACTCATTATACATCAGGTGTGGGCGCAATGACATATCTGAAATCAGTAGAGGCAGGCGCCGACATTATTGACACTGCAATGTCACCGTTCGCACTGGGAACATCACAGCCGGCGACAGAGGTTATGGTCGAGACATTTAAGGGGACACCTTACGATACAGGGCTGGATCAGAACCTGCTTGCTGAAATCGCAGATTATTTCAGACCGATCAGAGACGAAGCTCTTGAGAACGGCCTTCTGAATCCGAAGAACATGGGCGTTAATATCAAGACCCTTCTGTACCAGGTACCGGGTGGTATGCTTTCCAACCTGACTTCACAGTTAAAAGAGCAGGGTGCAGAGGACAAGTTCTACGAAGTGCTTGAAGAAGTACCGCGTGTCCGCAAAGACCTCGGTGAACCGCCGCTTGTTACACCATCTTCTCAGATCGTTGGAACCCAGGCCGTATTTAACGTTCTGATGGGAGAACGCTACAAAATGGCAACAAAAGAAACAAAAGATGTATTGTCAGGAAAATACGGTGCAACAGTAAAACCGTTCAATCCTGAAGTACAGAAAAAAGTTATCGGTGAGAATGCAGAGGTTATCACCTGCCGTCCGGCCGATCTGATTCCGAACGAGTTAGATACACTGCGCAAAGAATGCGAACAGTGGATCCAGCAGGATGAGGACGTGCTGACCTATGCACTGTTCCCACAGGTAGCAGTAGACTTCTTTAAGTATAGAGAGGCACAGCAGACAAAAATAGACGCAAAAGTAGCGGATACACAGGACGGGGCTTATCCGGTATAGTGGATGGTATGGGGGCGCTAAGTGAAAGGCGCATCTGCTCCCAGCCGGGGCTGTGTATGCCATTTCAGAATCCGGCCCGCTTGCTAAGAATCCGTAAGAGAAAAAACAGGGAACATGGAGGTACTTGCCGCAGTTGGCCCGAATGCCGATGCATTCGCGCCGCCGGCGGCAACAGAATTTGCCTGGTAAGGCAAATTCTGCCCTCCATGTTCCCTGTTTTTTCTCTAACGGATTCTAACACGCGCTCTACGGATTCCTGAAATGGCATACACAGCCCCGCTGGGAGCAGATGCGCCTTTCACTTAGCTGGTGTGCCCCAGGCGGGAGAAAAACCGGCCCGGTTGGAAAGTGGACGGGAGCTGCGGATGTATCATAACTTTTTACTATCAATGCCCCAAACTTAATCCGCCGCCCCCGTTATTTCCCCCCACGGGATGAAATATACTTTCCGTTTTGATGCACCAAGCCTGTCGGGAGATGGGAGCCGGGAGATGGGGCGGCCCCCCCTAAAAAAGCATTTTCACCCCAAAAATTTGTATAGATTTTTGTTTGGTGGTATAATATGTTTTATGAATGTTTAAGGAGGTTTTTCATGAAGGTTTCGGAAAGAGTTGACAGTCTCCGCCGTATGATGGAGGAGAAAGGGATTGATGCATATGTGGTGCCGACTTCGGATTATCATCAGAGCGAGTATGTTGGGGAACATTTTAAGGCGAGGGCTTTTATGACCGGGTTTACCGGGTCGGCGGGAACTGCTGTGTTTACAAAGGACGAAGCGGGCTTATGGACGGATGGCAGGTATTTTATACAGGCAGAACAGCAGCTGGAAGGGACCGGTGTGGGGCTGCGCAGGATGGGGGAACCGGGTGTTCCCACTGTAGCGGACTACTTGAAGGCGGTTCTCCCGGAGAATGGTGTGATTGGGTTTGACGGTCGTACCGTCGGCGTGGATGAAGGACAAGTGTATGCCGATATTGCTGCGGACAAAGGCGGGAGTGTGGTTTATAACTGTGACCTTGTAGATACTGTCTGGGAGGACAGGCCGCCTCTTTCTGAAAAAGCGGCATTTATGCTGGATATTAAGTATGCGGGAGAGACAGCTGCCTCTAAGCTTGAGCGGGTGAGAGACGCAATGAAAGAAGCCGGGGCCAATGTCCATATTATTACCAGCCTGGATGATATCGGCTGGCTGCTTAATGTGAGAGGGGAAGATGTGGACTATTTTCCGCTTCTGCTTTCTTATGCGGTTGTGAAGATGGATTCGGTGGAACTTTATGCGGATGAGAGAAAGTTCAGTGATGAGATAAAGGCGGAATTTGCCGGAAATGGAGTTTGTATACATGCATACAATGAGGTCTATGAGGCTGTAAAAAGGCTTGGCGATGGTGATGTGGTACTGCTGGACCCGAAACGGATGAACTTTGCGCTTTTTCATAATATCCCGAAGGGGGTAAAGACTGTAAAACAGGAAAATCCTACGATTCTTATGAAGGCCGTCAAGAATGATACGGAAGTTAAGAATATCAGAAATGCCCACATTAAAGATGGTGTGGCGCACACGAAGTTTATGTACTGGCTGAAAAAGAATATTGGTAAGATGGAGATAACAGAGCTGAGTGCATCCGATAAACTCCAAGAGTTCCGTGCGCAGCAGGAGGGATTTTTGTGGCCGAGCTTTGAACCAATCTGTGCTTACAAAGAACATGGTGCGATTGTACACTATACCTCGTCGCCGGAGACGAATGTGGAGTTGAAGGAAGGCGGCCTGTTTCTGACAGACACGGGCGGTCATTATTATGAAGGATCTACGGACATCACGAGGACGGTGGCGCTGGGGGAAGTGAGCCAGGTTGAGAAGGATCATTTTACGACAGTCGCCGTCAGCATGCTGAATCTGGCCGATGCAAGATTCTTATATGGCTGCAGCGGAATGAATCTGGACTATGTAGCACGGGAACCGTTCTGGAGACAGAACCTGAATTTTAATCATGGGACCGGACATGGTGTCGGATATCTCGGAAATATCCATGAGCCGCCGGCAGGCTTCCGCTGGCAGTTCCGCCCGAATGAGATCCAGCCTTTCGAGGAGAATATGATTATTACGGATGAACCGGGAATCTATATTGAAGGATCCCACGGCATTCGTACGGAGAATGAGCTTTTGGTGCGCAGGGGCGAGAAGAATGAGTATGGGCAGTTTATGTATTTCGAACCGGTCACATTTGTCCCGATCGATCTGGACGCTGTCAACCCGGCGCTCATGACAGAAAAGGAAAAAACGCTGCTCAACGATTATCATAAGAAGGTTTATGAGTTGATAGCCCCTCATCTGACAGAAGAAGAGCAGGATTGGTTAAAAGAATATACAAGAGCGATTTAACAGCAAAAGCCCTGCATGGAGATAAAAACTGCCTGTGCGGGGCTGCGTTGTTTCAAAGAACTCCTCCTTGCAATCAAAATCCCAGTATTGTATAATCAGAATGTTAAATTATAAAACAAGTATATTCTGCCCAAATTGAATGAGAAAATGAGAAGAGGAACTGCCGTGAGTGAAAATAAGTTAAGCACAAATGAGAATAGTACGAATGAACTGCTGCTTAGAATAGAAGAAAAGTATAAACGCCTCAGCAAAGGACAGAAAAGACTGGCGGAATATGTATGCCAGAATTACGATAAAGCCGTCTTTCTGACTGCTGCAAAACTGGGGGATATTGTAGGCGTGAGTGAGTCCACGGTTGTCCGTTTTGCAACGCAGCTGGGATATAAGGGGTATCCGGGCTTTCAGAAAGCCCTGGAGGAGCTGGTGCGCAACAAGCTGAATTCTATTCAGAGGATGGAAGTGACCTATGGGAGAATCAGCCAGTCTGAGATTCTTGCTACCGTGCTGCAGTCGGATATAGAGAAGATCAAGCTGACGCTTGCGGGAATAGACCAGAAGGCGTTTGAACTTGCCATTGATACGATTCTGAAAGCAAAGAAGATTTATGTGATCGGGATCCGGAGCTGTGCTCCTCTTGCTGCATTTTTGACGTTTTATCTGAATTTGATCTGTGACAATGTGACGGCAGTCAATACGAACAGTTCCAGTGAGATTTTCGAGCAGCTGATCCGGATCGATCAGAATGATGTGATCATAGGAATCAGTTTCCCGCGGTATTCGATGCGTACATTAAAGGCGCTTGAATTTGCGAGTAACCGCAAGGCGAAGGTGATCACGCTGACGGACAGTATTCATTCCCCCATGAATCTCTATTCTTCCTGCAATCTGATCGCCAGGAGCGACATGGCCTCCATCGTGGATTCACTGGTTGCTCCGCTGAGCGTTGTGAATGCGCTCGTGGTTGCGCTCTGCATGAAAAAGCAGAAAGAAGTAGTTGCCACTCTCGAGACGCTGGAAAAAATATGGGACGAGTATCAGGTATACAGTGGTGATGAACTGAACCATGTCAGCAGTTCTATGCCGGGCGGAAAGGACGCGGAAGGTAGTGGGGATGAGTAAGGTACTGATAATCGGCGGCGGCGCGGCAGGAATGATGGCGGGCATATTTGCGGCCGGAAACGGACACGAGGTCCACATATATGAAAAGAACGAGAAACTGGGGAAAAAGCTTTTTATTACAGGAAAGGGCAGATGCAACTTGACAAATGCCGGAGAGATGGAAACTCTTTTTTCTTCGGTACGAAGCAACCCCAAGTTTTTATACAGTGGATTTTACAGTTTCACGAATGAGCAGGCAATCGAGTTTTTTGAAAATCTCGGGGTGAGAACAAAAGTGGAGCGTGGGAACCGGGTATTTCCGGAATCGGACCACTCTTCGGACGTGATTTCTGCCATGAGCAGAGAGTTAAAGCGGCTGGGAGCCCTGATTCATCTGCACGCGGAGGTGAAACAGGTACTGGCTGATGAGGGATATTTCACAGGGATCCGCCTTGCCGATGGTAAGACCGTATCGGCGGATGCGTGTATCATAGCGACGGGCGGGATCTCCTATCCGTCGACGGGATCTACCGGGGATGGTTACCGGTTTGCGCGGGAGGCGGGGCACAAGGTAACTGCACTTTACCCGTCTCTTGTACCAATGGAAGTAAAGGAGGCATTTATCCCGGCACTTCAGGGATTGTCACTTCGGAATGTTAATGCCGTGATTTATGACGGGAAAAAGAGAGTTTATGAAGAATTCGGCGAAATGCTGTTTACTCATTTTGGCGTGAGCGGTCCGGTCATCATCAGTGCCAGCAGTGTGATGGGTAAACTTTTGGGAGAAAAGAAACTTCGGCTTTCCATTGACCTGAAGCCGGCATTGTCTGCAGAGCAGCTGGATCAGCGTGTGCTCAGAGACTTTGAAGAGAACAGGAATAAGCAGTTCAAGAACGCAGTGGATAAGCTTTTCCCGGCAAAATTAAAGCCGGTCATGATCGACAGGAGCGGCATCGATCCGGAAAAAAAGGTCAACGAGATCAGCCGGGAAGAAAGGCGCCAATTTGTTGCGCTGATCAAGGACTTTGATATGACGCTCACAGGACTGCGGGGGTACAATGAGGCGATTGTCACGAAAGGCGGCGTTGATGTCAGGCAGCTTGATCCTGGAACGATGGAGTCTAAGCTCGTAAGCGGACTTTATTTTATCGGGGAAGTGGTTGATCTGGATGCACTGACCGGCGGGTTTAACCTGCAGATCGCATGGTCTACCGCCTATCTGGCGGGGAATGCGGTACATTGACGAAAAAGGAAGGCATGAGGAGGAAAGAAAACATGGGATATAATGTGGCAATTGACGGTCCGGCAGGGGCAGGCAAGAGCACGATTGCAAAACTTGTAGCTAAGAAAAAAGGGTATATCTATGTGGATACCGGAGCGATGTACAGGGCACTTGCACTCTGTTTTCTGGACGCAGGCATTGCACCCGGGGAGACACAGCGGATGATCAGTGCGTGTGAGGATGCAGTTGTCAGTATCAGATACGAGAACGGAGTACAGCAGGTCTATTTAAATGGAAGAAACGTAACTTCCCGAATCAGGGAAGAAGCCGTTGGCAACATGGCCTCTGTGAGTTCTGCAGTCCCACAGGTGAGAGCGAAACTTCTCGAGCTGCAGAGGGAATTGGCTGAGAGGGAAGATGTGATTATGGATGGCCGTGATATCGGCACGAACATTCTGCCCCATGCTGATGTTAAGATATATCTGACCGCGAGCGTGGCCACAAGGGCAAAGAGACGGTATGATGAGCTCCGGGAAATGGGAGAAGAATGCGATTATGAAGAAATAGCCCGTGATATCCGGGAACGGGATGAAAGAGACATGAGCCGGGAGACGGCGCCGCTGAAAAAAGCAGAGGATGCTGTCCTGATCGACAGTTCTGAGATGACAATCGAGGAAGTGGCTGCAGAGATTATACAATACTGCAGATAACAGGAAGGCCAGTCGGTTTCTTTTATATTTTTGCGGGAAGTATATGGAAAAGAAGAACGGAACACAGACATATTTGGAAAAGGAGCAGAGAAAAGATGAAAATAGTACGGGCGAAAACGGCCGGATTCTGCTTCGGTGTGAAGCGGGCCGTGGAAACGGTATACAAAGAGCTTCAGGGGGAAGCGGGCAGCGGTCCTCGGATTTATACTTACGGTCCTATTATCCACAATGATGAAGTGGTTAAAGATATGGAGAAAAGAGGGGTGAAGGTGCTGCGGACAGAGGCGGAACTGGAATCTCTGACAGAGGGAACAGTCATTATACGCTCCCATGGCGTTCCGGAGTATATTTATAAAAAAATGGAAGAGCAGGGGCTTACGGTGATAGACGCAACCTGTCCCTTTGTCAAAAAAATTCATAATATTGTAAAACGCGAGAGCAGGGCGGGCAGCCACATTGTCATTATCGGTAATCCGGAACATCCTGAAGTGCAGGGAATCAGGGGCTGGGCGGGAGATCATGTGACAGTGGTGCAGAGTGAAAAGGATGCATCCGACTTTGTTCCAAATCCGGGAATGAAGGTCTGCATTGTGGCGCAGACGACATTTAATTACAATAAATTTCAAGATTTAGTTGAAATTATCTCCGAAAAGAGTTATGATGTAAGTGTTTTAAATACAATCTGCAGTGCAACAAAGGAGCGTCAGAATGAAGCGGGGAGTATTGCAGAAGAGGTGGATGCTATGATCGTGATTGGTGACAAACATAGTTCCAACACCCAGAAGTTATTTGAAATATGCCAGAAAGCATGTAAAGATACGTACTATATACAGACACTTGACGATTTGGATTTGAATCAATTAGGGTCAGTGGAAACAGTAGGTATTACAGCAGGGGCATCCACGCCCAACAATATAATTGAGGAGGTTCAAAATAATGTCAGAATTATCTTTTGAACAAATGTTAGACGAGTCATTTAAAACAATTCACAACGGAGAGGTAGTTGAGGGTACGGTCATTGACGTGAAGCCAGATGAGATTATCCTGAATATCGGATATAAGGCAGATGGTATCATTTCAAAGAATGAATATTCCAACGACCAGTCAATTGACCTTACGACTGTAATTTCAGTAGGGGATCCTATGACTGTGAAAGTTCTCAAAGTAAATGACGGCGAAGGACAGGTATTACTGACTTATAAGAGACTTGCTGCAGAGAAGGGGAATGAGAGACTGCGCGAAGCTTTCGAGAACAAAGAGGTTCTGAAGGCTACCGTTACTCAGATTCTTGGCGGTGGATTATGTGCAACAGTTGATGAAGCACGTGTATTCATACCGGCAAGCCTGGTATCTGATTCTTATGAGAAGGATTTAAGCAAATACGAAGGCCAGGAGATTGAGTTTGTGATCAGCGAATTCAATCCAAGAAGAAACCGCGTGATTGGTGATAGAAGACAGTTACTCGTGGCAGAGAGGGCAGAGAAGCAGAAAGAGCTGTTTGCGAAGCTGCGCGTTGGAGACACAATTGAAGGAACAGTTAAGAACGTAACAGATTTCGGTGCATTTATCGACCTTGGCGGAGTAGACGGATTGTTACATATTTCCGAGATGTCCTGGGGAAGAGTTGAGAATCCGAAGAAAGTATTCCAGGTTGGTGATGTTGTAAAGGTTCTGGTGAAAGATATTAACGACACGAAGGTTGCGCTCAGCCTGAAGTTCCCGGAGACGAATCCGTGGGCACATGCGGCAGATGATTTTGCCGTGGGTACAGTTATCAATGGAAGAGTAGCACGTATGACAGACTTTGGTGCGTTTGTGGAGCTTGCACCCGGCGTTGATGCACTTCTCCATGTTTCCCAGATTTCCAGGGCACATGTTGAGAAACCTTCCGATGTTCTTTCGATCGGACAGGAGATTACAGCCAAGATCGTAGACCTGAATGAGACTGACAAAAAGATCAGCCTGAGCATGAAAGCACTGGAGCCGGATGCACAGGAAGCTGATGCAACAGAAGAGTAAAAATACCATATGTGCATGCGTAGCGGTATTTAGGGCAGGTACGGAAATGGTATTAGAAAAGGATAGAGGCTTAGGAAGTCTCTATCCTTCTTGTATAAGAATTTATAGCCGATATTGGTGTATGGGGTCAGGATTTCATTGTAAAAACAGGAATCCTGATCCCATTGAAGTTTATGATAAGTGTTAAAAAAACGTCAAAATATATGCGTTTTGAGTTTTTACAGACGGTAATTTGTTATATTTACTGGATTTTGCATACAATTTCTAGTACAATACAATTATTGCGAAAAAAGAAAGGAAGGTAGTAAAGAATGGGACTTTTAACTTTTAAGGGCGGAATCCATCCAAACGATGGAAAAAGTCTGGCAAAAGATCAGGCAATTGCTGAAGTACTGCCTAAAAGCGACTTGGTATATCCGCTTTCACAGCATATCGGTGCCCCTGCAAGTCCAATAGTTCAGAAGGGGGATCATGTGTTAAAGGGCCAGAAGATAGCTGAGGCCGGGGGATTTGTGTCGGCGCCGGTCTATGCATCTGTATCAGGCACAGTAAAAGGGTTAGAAAAGCATTTCAATCCTACGGGAAGCCTGGTCGATTGTATTGTGATTGAGAACGACGGAGAATACGAGGAAGCAGAGCGCAGCCCGGTGAAGCCGCTTGAGGAGCTGTCGAGAGAAGAGATCATCGGCATGATCGGAGAGGCGGGAATTGTCGGTATGGGCGGGGCCGGTTTTCCTACCAGAGTTAAGCTTTCACCAAAAGAGCCGGAGAAGATTGATTTTATTATAGCGAACTGTGCAGAATGCGAGCCTTACATCACCGCAGACTACCGCAGGATGCTGGAGAATACCGAAGAACTTGTGAGCGGTATGAGAATCGTTCTCTCTCTGTTTGATAATGCCAAGGGGATCTTTGGTGTAGAAGATAATAAGAAGGATTGTATAGAAAAGCTTAGAGAAGCGGTGAAAGATGAGCCGCGTATGGAAGTGAAGGTGCTTCAGACGAAGTATCCGCAGGGCGCGGAGCGCCAGCTGATCTACGCAGTTACGAAACGAGCTATCAACTCTTCTATGCTGCCTGCGGATGCGGGATGTATTGTGGATAATGTGGAGACGCTGATTGGCATACATTATGCGGTTGCCAAAGGGCGTCCTCTGACGGAACGTGTCGTGACAGTGAGCGGGGATGCGGTAACGAGTCCGGGGAACTTTCTCGTACAGCTCGGAACAAATCAACAGGAGCTTGTGGAAGCGGCGGGCGGTTTCAAGACAGAACCGCAGAAGCTGATTTCAGGCGGCCCGATGATGGGATTCGCCATGATGACACTGGATACTCCCGTGACTAAGACGTCTTCTTCCATTCTTGCATTTACGGAAGATATTGTTGCCAAGTCCAAGACAACGGCCTGTATTAACTGTGGGCGGTGCGTAGAAGTATGCCCGAGCCGGATCATTCCCTCAAGGCTGGCGGATTATGCTGAACGGTTTGATGAAGAGACATTTACAGCGCAGAACGGACTGGAATGCGTGGAATGTGGTTCCTGCAGCTATGTTTGTCCGGCAAAGCGGCCGCTGAAACAATCCATAGGGTCAATGCGTAAGATTGCCCTGGCAAACAGAAAGAAAAAATAACAGAGAGGTGAATAAAAGTGAACGAGAATTATAACATATCATCTTCACCGCATATACGGGCGAAAGTAACCAGCGGCAATATTATGCTGATGGTTGTTATAGCGCTGCTGCCGGCTACAATCTTTGGGATTTATAATTTCAGACATGAAAATGCATGGCTCCTGGTGGTGGTAACTACAGTATCTGCGGTGCTGGCTGAATACATATATGAGAAGCTGATGCATAAGCCGATTACGATTAAAGACTGGAGCGCAGTTGTTACAGGATTGCTGCTCGCCCTGAACCTTCCGCCGACGCTTCCGCTGTGGATGGGCGCGCTTGGCTCCGTATTTGCAATTATCGTGGTGAAACAGCTGTTTGGAGGACTGGGACAGAACTTCATGAACCCGGCTTTGGGCGCAAGGTGTTTCCTGCTCATATCCTTTACCGGGCGCATGACTTATTTTGTTTATGACGGTGTGACCGGGGCGACTCCTCTTGCGGAGCTGAAAGCAGGGGAGACGGTGAATACCATGAATATGCTGATCGGAAATATCCGCGGGACAATCGGTGAGACTTCTGTTCTCGCGATCATGCTGGGCGCAATGTTCCTGCTTCTGATCGGGGTGATTGACCTGAGAATTCCGGGTACATATATCGTGACTTTTGTGATTTTTATTACTATTTTCGGCGGGCATGGCTTTGATCCACAGTATATTACGGCGCATCTGTGCGGGGGCGGCCTGATGCTGGGAGCCTGGTTCATGGCAACCGATTATGTGACCTCGCCCATTACAAAGCGGGGGCAGATCGTATATGGTATCTGTCTGGGCCTGCTGACCGGTCTGTTCCGGCTGTTTGGAGGTTCTGCAGAAGGGGTATCTTACGCGATTATCATCAGTAACCTTTTAGTGCCCCTTATTGAAAAGGTTACTCTTCCAAAACCATTTGGTAAAGGAGGAGAAAAATAATGAATAAAATTGTGAAGAACACTTTAATACTTACAGTGATTACACTGGTTGCAGGCATACTGCTGGGGCTTGTATATGAGGTGACAAAAGAGCCAATCGCAACGGCCCAGGAGAACGCCAAGCAGGAAGCGTACAAGACGGTTCTTGCGGATGCGGTTTCTTTTGAAGACTATACAGAGTTTGATGAGAGCGAGGCGGCCGCAGCCTTAAAAGAGGGTGGTTATGAGAGCGATGACATTACAGAAGTAGCCGTTGCATTAGACGAGAGCGGTGAAACAATGGGATATGTTGTTACGGTAACTTCACACGAAGGCTACGGCGGGGGTATTAAGCTTTCTGTTGGTATTTTAAGTGATGGAACCGTTAAAGGAATTGAAACGCTTACAATTACTGAGACGGCCGGCCTTGGAATGAAAGCTGCGGAACCGGAATTCAAGGATCAGTTCAAGGATAAGCAGGTAGAAAAGTTCTCTTATACAAAGACCGGAGAAGAGGGCGACGATAAGATTGACGCTTTGAGCGGCGCAACGATTACGACCAATGCGGTGACCAATGCAGTTGACTCTGCCCTGGTATATTTTCAGAGTGTGTTAGGAGGTAGTGTCAATGAATAAGAATACGGAAAGACTGTATAATGGTCTGGTTAAAGAGAATCCTACCTTCGTATTAATGCTGGGAATGTGTCCCACGCTGGCGGTTACAACTTCGGCTATAAACGGGATTGGCATGGGCCTTTCCACGACTGTCGTGCTTGTGTTATCCAATATGCTGATATCCATGCTGCGGAAGATCATCCCGGATTCCGTCAGAATGCCGGCATTCATTGTTGTGGTGGCTTCTTTTGTAACAATGGTTCAGTTTTTGCTGGAAGGTTTTGTACCGAGCCTGTATGATTCTCTGGGGATTTACATTCCTCTGATAGTTGTTAACTGTATTATTCTGGGAAGAGCGGAGAGCTACGCTTCCAAAAATCCTGTGCTCCCATCCATATTTGACGGGATCGGAATGGGGCTTGGCTTTACTGTAGGCCTTACGGCGATTGGGATTGTGAGAGAGCTTGTCGGATCCGGAAAGATTTTTGATTACCAGATTCTGCCGGACTCTTATGAGCCTATTACTATCTTTATCCTGGCTCCGGGTGCTTTCTTCGTTCTGGCACTCTTAACGGCGCTTCAGAATAAGGTTAAGAAAAAAGCAGAAGCCAAGGGCGATCCGATCGCTGAAAAGATCGGATGCGGTTCGGGATGCGCCACATGCGGGAAGAAAGAAACCTGCGGCGGAAGTATGTTTATGGATGTGCGCCCGGAACCGAAAAAAGCAGGAAAGAATGGGAATGAATAGGAGGGGAATGAGATGAAAGAATTACTTTTAATTGCAGTTGGTGCTGCATTTGTGAACAACGTCGTGCTCAGTCAGTTTCTCGGGATCTGTCCGTTCCTCGGTGTTTCTAAAAACGTAAAAACCGCAGGCGGCATGGGCGGCGCTGTTATTTTTGTCATAACAATCGCGTCGTTTGTCACAAGCCTGATCTACAAGTTCATTCTTGTACCGACACATTTTGAGTATTTGCAGACTATTGTGTTTATACTTGTCATAGCAGCATTAGTTCAGTTTGTAGAGATGTTCCTGAAAAAGGCAATGCCGCCGCTGTATAATTCACTGGGCGTCTATCTGCCGCTGATCACAACAAACTGTGCGGTGCTTGGCGTTGCACTGACAAATGTGACGAAGTCTTACAGCATTCTGGAAGGCGTCATCAATGGGGTGGCAACGGCCTTTGGGTTCCTTGTGTCAATCGTTCTTATGGCAGGAATCCGCGAGAAAATCGAACATAACGACATTTCAGAATCATTTCAGGGAACTCCGATTGTCCTGGTTACGGCCGGACTGATGGCAATTGCATTTTTCGGATTTTCAGGATTGATTTAGGAGGGAAGGAACATGAGTATATCAGGAATTTTAATAGCTGCGGCGATTGTCGGCGGAACCGGATTATTCATCGGCATCTTCCTGGGGATATCCGGAAAGAAGTTTGCCGTTGAAGTAGATGAGAGGGAAGAGGCGATCTTAGGCGTCCTTCCCGGCAATAACTGCGGAGGATGCGGTTTTGCCGGCTGTTCGGGCCTGGCTGCGGCCATTGTAAAAGGTGACGCAGAAGTCGGTGCATGTCCCGTCGGCGGATCACCGGTTGCAGCCCAGATCGGCGAGATTATGGGGGTTGCTGCGGGGGATCAGGAACGGCAGGTCGCATTTGTGAAGTGCGCCGGTACGTGCGAAAAAGCACAGGATCAGTATAAGTACCAGGGAATTGAAGACTGTATTATGGTAAATATGATGCAGGACGGCGGCCCAAAGGGATGTTCCTATGGGTGTCTGGGATTTGGAACCTGTGTAAAGGCATGCCCATTCGATGCAATCCATATTATTGATGGAATAGCCGTGGTAGATAAGGAAAAATGCAAGGCCTGCGGTAAGTGTATCGCAGCCTGCCCGAAACATCTGATCGAACTGATCCCATATGACCAAAAGACGTTTGTGCAGTGTAATTCTAACGCAAAAGGAAAGGCATTGATGGATGTCTGCCTGGTAGGCTGCATCGGATGCCGCCTGTGCGAGAAGAATTGTGAGACGAATGCGATCACGGTGACAAATTTCCTTGCCCATATCGATGCGTCCAAGTGTACTAACTGCGGCATATGTGCAGATAAATGTCCACGGAAAATAATTATACCCAGAAAGATACCGCTTACATCATAGTACATAATGGCGTAATGCCAGAAGCCGCTTAGAGAAATTGAACTACAAATACCTGGGATGGGTGTTATACTGCAGCGGCCTCAGAAAATGAAAATCAGCATAACGAAAACCAGCATAATGAACACCGACGGCAGCTCCGGAAATGCAGAGTGCATTTACGGAAGGGCCGCAGGGTTCCGGGATTACAGTCCAGGAAGTGGTTCTTATGCTGGCTTTTGCTATACCTATGGATGGATAGGGGAGCCTTGGGAAATTCGGTTAATCTGCATAATGCAGCGTGTAGTCGTCGGTTACGAAGATGGCCCGGATATTGTCCAGCGATTCTATCAAGGCGGATCCTTTGTCCAGCCCGAGCCCGAAACAGGCCGTGCTCAGCGCATCACCGTCTACCGAGGAGTCAGAGATGATTGTGACCTGAAGAAGCTGGTTGCCGTAGGGATAGCCGGTGGCGGGATCCAGCAGGTGGTGATAGATTTTACCGTCTTTCTCAAAATACCTTTCATAGGTGCCGGAGGATACCACTGACTGGCCGTTGATTTCTACGGTCGTGATGGCCTCATTTGTCTCAGCGAAGGGCTTCTGGATTCCGATATGGAAGGGCTGCCCGTTATACCTGCCGCCGACTGCAACGATGTTGCCGCCGAGACTGATGAGTGCGTGCTCAATCCCCTGGTCCGTAAGGTATGCTTTTAACTTGTCTGCGATGAAACCTTTGGCGATACCGCCCAGGTCGATCGCAGCTTCAGGGTCTGTCAGGGTGACCGTATTTTTGTCCAGAATGACATTCTTATAGTTCACGTGGCTTCTGGCTTTCTCTATGGAATCCTGATCCGGGATATTTCCGGGATTATTTTTCACATCCCAAAGCTCACTCAAAGGGGCTATGGTGATATCAAACCAGCCGTCCGAGAGCCGTCCGTAATACAGTCCCTTTTCCAGCAGTTCGGCTGTTTCGGGATCCACTTCCACGGGAGCGCCCTGAGCGGCGTTGATTCTGGATACGTCGCTTGTCTCAATGGTTCGGCTGAAAAGGTTTTCGTAACGGGTACACATTTCTTTGCAGTGCTCCAGTATGGATTCATCCGTGGTTCCCCAGACCTCCACGGATATAACGGTGTCAAAGTACATGCCGGTCATCTTGATCGAGCTGTCGGCACGGGAAACTTTGCTGCAGCCGGCAGCTGTAAGCAGGATGGCTGCGGTTAGAAGAAGTGAAAGGGTGCGTTTCAGCATGGCTTGTTTCATAGGATTCCTCTTTCGGATGTATTTAAGGGCCTGCCCTGCAGGACGGTTTCCTTATTTTTGTATTTGGATTATTATAACCATTTTCAGGAAGAATTACAATCGAACATGTGATTGCATTCTAAAAGTCGGTGTGCTATGATAGTGGCTGGAGGCGGATATGAAAAAAAATGATTTTTTATTAATCGGACTCATTTTACTCATCGCAGTTTCTGTGATGGGCTATCATTATCTGAAGAAAGACAGTGGCATGGGAAAAGCAGTGGTCCGGGTTGACGGCGAACTATTTGGGGAATATGATTTGTCAAAAGACCAGATCATAGATATACAGGGGACTAACACCCTCGAGATTCATGACGGTAAAGCTAGGATGTCCTCCGCAGACTGCCCGGATAAACTATGTGTGCATCAGAAGGCGGTTTCAAGAGATGGGGAGAGCATCATATGCCTGCCCAATAAGGTCGTAGTATCCATCGAAGGCGGGGAAGACCGTGAAATGGATGCGGTGGCAAAATAGTGGTGTCAGAGTCCAGGCGTACAGGAGGAAGAGGCATGAAGAACAGAGCTGCTTATTTTGGAGTGTTTACGGCGCTTGCCCTTATATTCAGCTATGTGGAGATGCTGATTCCGATACAATTCGGGATTCCGGGGATTAAGCTGGGGCTGGCGAACCTGCTGATCGTAATCATGCTGTATAAGTGCGGTGCAAAAGAGGCTCTGCTGCTTTCCGTAGTCCGGATCGTGCTGGCGGGTTTCATATTTGGCAATATGTTCAGTATCATATACAGTCTGGCAGGGGGCGTTTTAAGCCTGGCGGTAATGACGGTATTAAAAAACAGGGGATCCTTCAGCGTGACAGGAGTCAGCATCGCCGGAGGCGTGTTTCATAATATCGGACAGCTTTTCATAGCGATGGTGGTCGTGGAGACATTTAAAGTTGGTTATTATCTGCCTGTGCTGTTGATTGCGGGCGTCATTACGGGAGCACTGATCGGGCTGATCTCGGGTGAAGTGCTCAAAAGGCTGAGAAACCTGACATTGATGTAAAAAAGGAAGACGCAGGAACTATTGCGCCGCCGCGAAAGCAGGCACAACTCTGACGCAGATATCAGGCACTTATTATGAAAAGATTAATGCAATGCTTTACTATAGAAAAGGGGAAAACGATGATTTCATATATTCGCGGCGAACTTGCTGCTGTGGAGAAGGAAAAAGTAATAGTGGATGTGGGCGGTGTTGGATACGGCATTTATATGCCGGGACAGGCTATGGGGCTGCTGCCTCAGCCGGGAAATGAAGTAAAGATCCACACCTATCTGAACGTGCGGGAGGACGCGATGCAGCTGTTTGGCTTCCTGACCAGAGACGATCTGGAAGTTTTTAAGCTCGTGATCGGCGTCAGCGGAATCGGCCCCAAGGGCGGCCTGAGCATCCTATCCCAGCTGACACCGGATGACCTGCGTTTTGCAGTGCTGTCGGGAGATGTGAAGGCAATCTCAGCGGCGCCGGGAATCGGGAAGAAGACAGCGGAAAAGCTGATCATAGAGTTGAAGGATAAACTCAACATTGAAGATGTGCTTACGCATGCAGCGGACAGCAGCGCGGCCGCGGTTCCTGTCAATAACGGCGGAATCCAGTCCGAAGCGGTTCAGGCTCTGGTGGCACTGGGATATGGAAGCACGGAAAGCCTGCGCGCAGTCAAACAGGTGGAGCTGGACAATCCAACCGTGGAGGATGTGCTGAAGGAAGCCTTGAAAAAAATGCTTTAATTTCATGACAGAGGGAAAGTATGGGAAAACGAATCATAACAACGGAAAATCTGGAAGAGGACGTAAAGATAGAGAGCAGTCTGAGGCCGCAGCATCTGGAAGATTATATTGGGCAGGAAAAAGCGAAAGAAACGTTGAAAATCTACATAAAAGCGGCAAGGGAGAGGCAAGAGGCCCTGGATCATGTGCTGTTCTACGGCCCGCCCGGACTGGGCAAGACGACCCTGGCGGGGATTATTGCCAATGAAATGGGCGTGAATATAAAGATTACTTCGGGCCCTGCAATTGAAAAGCCGGGGGAGATGGCGGCTATTCTGAATAATCTGCAGGAGAATGACGTTCTGTTTGTGGATGAGATCCACCGGCTGAACCGGCAGGTGGAAGAAGTGCTGTATCCCGCCATGGAGGACTATGCGATCGATATCATGATCGGAAAAGGGGCAACGGCCCGTTCCATCCGGCTGGATCTGCCCAAGTTCACATTGGTTGGTGCAACAACCCGGGCGGGTATGCTGACGGCGCCCCTGCGGGACCGGTTCGGGGTTGTCAATCATCTGGAATTCTATACGGAGCAGGAGCTGAAGACGATTATCATGCGGTCTGCCCAGGTATTGGGTGTGGAGATCGACGGGAACGGAGCGTTGGAGCTGGCCAAGCGCTCCCGGGGGACCCCGAGGCTGGCAAACCGCCTTCTCAAGCGTGTGAGGGATTTTGCACAGGTGAAGTACGACGGAGTCATTACCGAAGCAGTGGCCAATTATGCCCTGGATCTGCTGGACGTGGACAAGTACGGGCTGGATCACATTGACAGGACCATCCTGCTGACGATGATCGAGAAGTTTCAGGGAGGCCCTGTGGGGCTGGACACGTTGTCTGCATCCATATCCGAAGATGCAGGGACGCTGGAAGACGTTTACGAACCGTACCTGTTGAAAAGTGGATTTATCCAGCGGACACCCAGGGGAAGGGTGGCGACGGATCTGGCTTACACGCACCTGGGAATCCCGCTTTCAGACTGAAAATTCTGCTTATTTCGGCTGATGAAATAGGAAATAACTTGAAAAAATGGTTGGTTTTTGTATTCATATAGTTTATAATAACAGGTAAGAAACACGAGGAGGGTTACTGTTCACAGGCAAAGCCTGTAAACAGTAACGCCGCCTGCCCATTAAAAGCCGCCTTTGGCGAGGGGCAGGCTCATCGGCTGTTTTACGTTGTCGCTCCCAGTCTGTCAGCGTAGTGACAGGCTGGGGAGTGAACAGTAACTGAGGAGGATGCTATGAGTTCAGCAAAACATTTTACAGAAGTTTTAATTGGAGGAAAGGTCTACACATTAAGCGGATTTGAAGGCGAAGAATATCTTCAAAAAGTTTCTTCCTATCTGAACCATAAGATTACAGAATGTGCCAACAGCGAAGGGTTCCGTAAACAAAGCGCCGATACCCGGAACGTGCTCCTTGCCCTGAATATCGCAGACGACTATTTTAAGGCGAAAAAACAGGGTGATTCCCTTGAAAGTGATATTGAACTAAAAGACAAAGAGATGTACGACCTGAAGCACGAATTGATATCTGTTCAGATTAAGCTGGAGAACGCTGAGAAGGAACTGGCTAAGATGAAGGAAGAGAATAACGACCTGCAGATGCAGATTGTAAAATTAGAAACTGAGATGAAGAATCGCAGAAAATAAGAGTAGGCTGTCATTGGACAGCTTATTTCATTTATCCCAGGCGGAGGAACATCATTGACACAGGACAGAAAAGGAAGCAATAAAATAGAGATACTGGCGCCGGCGGGTTCTTACGGGAGCTTTATGGCGGCTGTAACGGCAGGGGCGGATGCAGTATATGCAGGCGGCCCTCGTTTTGGTGCAAGGGCTTTTGCGGATAATTTTACGGAGGAGCAGCTCCTTTCTGCCATTGATTATGCACATTTTCATGGCAGAAAGTTCTATCTGACAGTGAATACTCTTTTAAAGGATGCCGAGCTTGAAGAACTGTACGAATATCTGGACCCGCTTTACCGGCAGGGGCTGGATGCAGTGATTGTACAGGATATAGGCGTGCTTTCATTTGTTAGAGAGCATTTTCCGGGAATGGATATCCACGCCAGTACACAGATGACGGTTACAAATACAGAGGGTGCTCTGTTTTTAAAAGAGCAGGGTGCGGCACGTGTTGTGCCTGCAAGAGAGCTTGCTCTGGAAGAAGTGCGCGATATTGTAGAACAGACCGGCCTTGAGATGGAGTGTTTTGTCCATGGGGCGCTCTGTTACTGCTACTCTGGGCAGTGCCTGCTGAGCAGCCTGATTGGAGGACGCAGCGGAAACAGAGGGCAGTGTGCGCAGCCGTGCAGGCTTCCCTATACTGTGAATGAAAAAAAAGAGTACACTCTGAGTTTGAAGGATATCTGCACGCTGGAATTGATACCGGAATTGGTGGATGCGGGGATCGATTCCTTCAAGATCGAGGGGAGAATGAAAAAACCGGAGTACGTAGCGCTTGTTACGGCCATGTACCGCAAATATACGGACATGTATCTCCAAAATGGCAGGGAGGGTTTTGCTGTCGCTCCCGGGGATCTGGAGATGCTGATGGATATCTATAACCGGGGAGGCTTCAGTCAGGGATATTACAGGCAGCATAACGGACGGAATATGCTTTCTCCGGATCGTCCGAACCATGCCGGTGTGCCCGCAGTGCGGGTCATTGCGCAAAAAGGGCGTGAGATTGCAGTGGAGGCGCTGACGGATATTCACAAAGGAGATATTCTGGAGCTGGAAGGCGAAAACGCCGGAGAGAGCGGCAGGACTTTGGAAGCCAAAGCCGATGCGGACCGGCAGAAATGGTACACTTTTGGAACGGCGGTTCCGGCAGGCGGCAGATCGAAGATTCTGGTACCGCGCAAAATGACAATGAAAAAGGGAATTATATTATGCCGGATCCGAAACCTTGAGTTGCTGGAGTGTATACAAAAAAGATATATAGACAGAACTGCGCAGGAGACCATACGCGGAAGTTTTCGGGCTGCCGTTCAGGAGCCTGCGGTTTTGACGCTAGAGTTCCGGGGGATCACGGTTTCGGCGGAGACAGAAGAGCGGACGGAAGCTGCTAAGAACCAGCCGTTGGATGAAGAGAGAATCAAGAAGCAGCTTATGAAGACCGGAAATACTGAATTTGTTTTCGAATCCCTGGAAGTTACAACGGACGGCCCTGTATTTCTGCCAATGCAGAGACTGAATGAACTCAGACGCAGGGCGCTGGAATATTTGGAAGAGGCTATTTGTAATCAATATAGAAGAAACGGCTGTATACCGGAACAAGGTCGGGAAATGCTGGATCCTAAACGAACGGCGGGGGAAAAGAAGGTACCTTATCTCTCCGTATTAGCGGAATCGGAAGAACAGACTGAAGCGGCAGTCGCGTGTCCGGAAGTCTTCCGGATTTACCTGGAAAGTAGTTCTGAGACGGATTTTATAAAAAATGGCATTTATAAAAGAATCTCCCGGGAGGCAAAAGGGCAGGGGAAAGAGCTGTTTCTTGCAATGCCTCATATATTCAGAGAAACGGCGGTGTCCTATTATACGGAAAATATGGGGATACTGGCGGAGTTTGACGGATTTTTAGTCCGCAATTATGAAAGTTTTCATTTCCTGCGGAAACATGGATTTGACAAGAAGATCATATTGGACCATAATCTATATGTATTCAATCAGTCCGCGAAGGAGTTCTGGAGCAGCTGCGGCGTAGAGAGCATTACGGCGCCGGTGGAATTAAACAGGGCGGAGCTGGAGCGGCTGGGGATCGAAGAAGCCGAGCTTTTGGTCTATGGACGGCTGCCGGTCATGGTGTCTGCACAATGTATCGCAAAAAGCACGTCGGGATGTACGAATACCCCCGGCATCACGGTGATCAAAGACAGATATCAGAAAGAATTTCCTGTAAATAGATGCTGCAGATTCTGTTATAATGTAATGTACAATACAAAGCCGGTCTTTCTTCTGGATCTAAAGGAAGAGATCTGCGGGCTCTCTCCGGCAGGGCTGCGGCTCATGTTTACACAGGAGAGCGGGCAGGAAGCCCGGATGATCCTGGATATGTACAGAGACATTTATCGCAGAGGCAGGCAGGTCCGTACAGAGGGTATGGCTTTTACCAGAGGACATTTTAAACGAGGAATAACATAAAAGCAGGTGAAAAAGTGGTTAATATTGTAGTA
This sequence comes from Faecalicatena contorta, assembly GCF_001404335.1. GTDB lineage: Bacteria > Bacillota > Clostridia > Lachnospirales > Lachnospiraceae > Faecalicatena > Faecalicatena contortus_B. Next base: position 53,276 of record NZ_CYZU01000020.1, on the reverse strand, counting down.
GAATTATCGAAGTATATTATGATTATACTGATGGCAGTGTATACATTTTCCTGTTTTTCCATATTCGCGCAAGTGTATGAGGAAGACAAAAAATGGATATTAATCAGACAGAATGTACTGATGTTCCTGATTCAATTTACTGCCTACCTTGTCATGTATCTGCAGACGAAGGAAAAGAAGCTGATCTTTTTCTACGGGGCACAGGTCGTGCTTTTGATCGCAGTACTTGTACTTTACCGGGTGCTTTATCCGAAAGTATCCCGGCTGATTGTCAATAATATGTGTATGCTGCTGAGTATCGGTTTCATCATGATTACGAGACTGACATATGCGAAGGCTGTGAAGCAGTTTGTCTTTGCCGTGGTGGGCACGGTCATTGGGCTGTTTGTGCCGGTGCTGATACGAAAACTGAAGTTTTTAAAGGACTGGACTTATATCTATGCCGGTGTTGGGATTCTGGCCCTGGGTGCGGTTGCTGTGCTGGGGCAGCTCTCCGACGGCGCAAAGCTGGGATTCACCATTGCGGGATTCGGAATCCAGCCCTCGGAATTCGTAAAGATTTTATTTGTATTTTATGTGGCGGCAAGTCTGAATAAGTCTACGGAGTTTAAGAATGTGGTGATCACGACGGCTGTGGCCGGGCTGCATGTGCTGATTCTGGTTCTGTCTACGGACCTGGGCGCCGCCCTGATTATGTTTGTGGTGTATCTGGTTATGCTTTATGTAGCAACAAGGCAGCCTCTTTATGCGCTGGCCGGGATCGGAGGAGGCAGTGCAGCCGCGGTGCTGGCATACCACCTTTTTTATCATATCCAGGTCAGGGTCTCTGCCTGGAAGGATCCCTTTGCTTCATACAGTGAGGGGGGATACCAGGTCGCGCAGTCCCTGTTTGCAATCGGGACGGGAAGCTGGTTCGGCATGGGCCTGTACCAGGGGCTTCCGGACAGCATCCCCGTAGCGGAGGAGGATTTTATATTCTCAGCCATCTCAGAAGAAATGGGGCTGATATTTGCCTTGTGTCTTGTACTGGTGTGTGTCAGCTGTTATGTGATGTTCCTGAACATTGCTATGGCGATCCATAATCAGTTCTATAAACTGATCGCTCTGGGCCTTGGAACCTGCTATATTTTCCAGGTGTTCCTTACAATCGGAGGTGTGACTAAGTTCATCCCTTCCACGGGAGTTACGCTGCCCCTGATCAGCTATGGAGGAAGTTCCATGCTGAGCACAATGATTATGTTTGGAATCATACAGGGCCTGTATATTTTAAGAGAAGACGAGGAAGAGATTATTGAGAAGAGAAGAGAGAGAGAATTACGAAGAAGTGAACAGCCAGGAAAGGCGCCGCGGAAAAAACAGCCGGGCAAAAAACCAGCGTTCGAAGAAGTTCCGAAACAAAGAGTTCGCTAGAGTCACGTACTTGTTTGTCGCTCTGTTTCTTGCCTTAATGGCTTATATGGTATATTTTAATATCGTTCGTGCCAAGACTATTGTAAACAGCCCGTATAATGAGCGGCAGGACGCATTTGCGGACCGCGTAATCCGCGGAAATATTGTGGATAAAAACGGAAATGTGCTGGCGGAGACGAATGTGGCGGAGGACGGGACGGAAGTGCGCAATTACCCTTATGGCGCGGCTTTTGCCCATGTCGTTGGGTACAGCTTTCCGTCAACCGGGAAGAGCGGGCTGGAATCCATTGAGAACTTTGAACTGCTCACCTCGAATGCTTTTTTTCCGCAGAAGCTGATGAATGAATTCAAAGACGAAAAGAATATGGGAGACACCGTAGTCACAACCCTTGACGCAGATCTCCAGCAGGCGGCTTACAATGCACTTGGCGGCAATAAGGGGGCCGTGGTGGTGATGGAGGCAAGCACAGGGAAGATCCTGACCATGGTATCCGGGCCCACTTATGATCCCAACAGCGTGGAGGCTAACTGGGAAGCGCTGAATGCAGACGACAGTGAAAGTCCGCTGCTGAACCGCGCTACACAGGGACAGTATGCGCCGGGGTCCACATTTAAAGTGGTGACCGCGCTGGAATACATCAGGGAGCACAGTGATTATGCCAATTACAGCTACGACTGTGCCGGTGAGATTACCGCAGAGGGAGTTACGATCCACTGCTTTGACAGTACGGTGCACGGCCTGCAGGATCTGAGAAGTTCCATGGCCAATTCCTGCAATTCTTCTTTTGCAAATATCGGCCTTTCTCTGAACAAGACGTCTTACAGGGAAACTGCGGAGGAACTTCTATTTAATAAGAAGCTTCCGTCTGTTCTGGATTACTCGAAAGGGTCTTTCAGAATTAATGAGAATTCCAGCGGTGCGGAAATGATGATGACCGCCATGGGGCAGGGCGAGACACTGGTCAGCCCATACCATATGGCATTGATTACTGCAGCAATTGCAAACGGCGGCACACTGATGGAACCATATCTTGTGGAGAAGGTAACCAATGCAAACGGAGCAGAAATCAGGAAAAATGTTCCGAAGAGCTATAAAAGACTGATGACTTCCGATGAGGCATCTCAGTTAAAGGATTATATGAAGGCCGTTGTAGACGAGGGCACGGCAACGATGCTGAGCGGCCAGTCCTACACAGCTGCCGGAAAGACAGGAACGGCAGAATACAGCATGGATGACGGGGAGAAGACGCACTCCTGGTTCATCGGTTTTACAAATGTAGACAATCCGGAACTGGTGATCAGCGTGATCATCGAAGGATATGACGGAAATGCGGGGGCAAAGGCAGTGCCGATTGCCAAGCAGATACTGGATTCTTATTACTATTAAAGCCAGGTGGTGAAGAGTATGCAAATGACATTTTACTGTGACTTATATGTCAGTGAGGACCTGGAGGATAAAAAGGAGAAGGTCATGCAGAAGCTGGAAAGCAACAGCCTGCAGCCTTCCGTCTATGTCATCACGCTTTCGCAGGGGGAGCAGAATCATCTGGAATTTTATTCTTCCCTGCTGTACAAACAGCATATCTATGAAAATACGCCCGTATTTGTCGTGGGGATTGCGAAAGGATATGATGATGCCCTCTATCTGGTGGAGGCGATTGCAGAAGATATCTATAAAAAGACCAATGATCTGGATATACGGGGCTATATCCGGAGGCGCCAAAAAGAATATGAGGAAGGCAGAGTGTAAAAGCGGATGTTACATATAATCCTTTTGATTCTGAAAATTATAGGATGGATATTGCTTGCAATACTGGGATTACTGGTATTGCTGATTTGCATTGTCTTTTTTGTGCCTCTGCGTTACCGGGCGGAGGGGAGGTGCAGGGGAACCCTGGACTCTCTCTATGGGAAGATCCGGTTTTCGTGGTTTATGCATCTTGTGAGCGGCAGTGCCGTCTATGATGGGGGAAAGCTCATGTGGACAGTACGGATCGCCTGGAAGAAGCTGCATGGGGGCGTGGAAGAAGACTGGGAAGAGGCACACGAGCCCGCCAGGCCTGGGAAACATACCGAAGAGGAAGATCTGAAAGCGCTGGAAGAGCTGATGGACAATGGCGCACAGCAGTGGCCGGAAGAGCAGAAGGACGAGAACATAGTGGAAGAGAAGCCCCCGGATGCGAAACGTTCGGATCAGGAGCAGAAGGAAGGGCATTTACAGGAAAAATATAGAGAAGAAGATCCAGCGGAGGAAAACAATCTGGAAAAACTGCTCAGGGAAGAGATGCGTGATTCGGAAAAGGAAAATGAGAAGTATTCAGACAATGAGCACTCCCCGTCCGGTGATGAAAAAACAGAGGCAGAAAAAGAAAGCATTGCTTCCAAAGTTGAGAAAAAATATGAGAAAAGCGTAAAATGGTTACAGAAAATTTATCATAAGATAAAATATACATTTAAGAAGATTTGTGATACCATAAGGTCATTGCTGGAGAAGAAGGACACACTGCTGGAGTTCATAGAGGACGAGATCCACAGATCCGCATTCTTCACGGCACTCAAAGAACTGCGGCGGCTGCTGCGCTGTTTGAAGCCGAAGCGGCTGGAGGCAGATATCCATTTTGGATTTGAGGATCCAAGCATAACGGGAAAGGTGCTCGGCCTCATCAGTATGATATATCCGTTTCTGGGAAAACATACAAATATTCAGCCGGATTTTGAACACAGGGTACTGGAAGGGGACATTGCAATTTCCGGCAAACTGCGCGTTCTCTATGTGGTGGTTGTGGGATGGAATCTTATATGGAACAAAAACGTGCGCACCACATTCAGGCATATCAGAAAATTTGAACTGTAACAAAATAAGTATGAAAGATTAAGGAGGATTCAGGCATGGCAGAAGGAAGTAATTTTAAGGAGACTGTGGAGGCGTTATTTCAGGGAATGGACAATGTTGTGACATCCAAGACAGTAGTGGGGGATGCGATCCACATCAACGATACCATTATCCTCCCGCTGGTGGATGTATCGTTCGGACTGGGCGCCGGTTATTTTAACGGTGATAAAAAAGGTAGAGGCACAGGCGGAATGGGCGGCAAGATCACCCCAAGCGCGGTTCTTGTCATCAAAAACGGGACAACCAAGCTGGTCAACATCAAGAACCAGGATACCATCACCAAGCTTCTGGATATGGTACCGGACATGGTAGACAAGTTCACAACGAAAAAAGAAGACAAAGTGACCGAGGATGATGTCATGGACATCCTGAATTCCGAAGATTCCACCGAAAATGATGCACAAATTTAAAATCCGGGCATAAAATAATACCAAACCACCTGCCGGAAGCGGGACAGATTATGAAAAAAGTAATAGGGTTTGCATTACTCTGGTTTGCAATAGGAATGTTCGTCATGCTGGCACTGCCCAACGCAATCGGACTGCTGGTCACATTCATATGTCTGGCGGCAGGATATAAATTGTTTTGTGGGTAGGGACGCTGAGGGAGAGTCGGGACTGGTTTCCGGCGGGGCTGTATATGCCGTTTGGATGCCCGCGCCACTTGATAAGAAGCAGTAACAGAGAAAATGTGGGGAATAGAGGTACTTGCCGCAGTTGGCCCGAATGCCGATGCATTCGCGCCGCCGGCGGCAACAGGATTTGATTTGGAAAATCAAATCCTGCCCTCTATTCCCCACATTTTCTCTGCAACTGCTTCTAATCGCGTTCTGAGGGCGTCCAAACGGCATATACAGTCCCGCCGGAAACCAGTCCCGACTCCCCCTCAGCTTGGCGCATCCGGCCGGGACGGACGGGGGCGGCGTATTTGACCTGACGGCGCGGAAGTATCTATGCATAAGGAATTGTTGAAAATTGGTGCCACAGGCGATTAATCTTACATACAGGTAGTTAAAGGTATGGAGCATTTCATAACAACTATCTCCAGCCATATTAACCATTCCCCCCAGCTCAATCCGCCGCCACCGCAGGTACCTCCCCCATTTTTACGCTTTTTCTACCGTCCGGATGCGCCTAGCCTGTGCAAGGAGGGGAAGATGCGGCTGGGAACAGGGAATGCTCTTTCTGAATGCGTAAAATGCGCGTTAGAACGGCTTAATGAAAAACCTGCTGTATTTTGAGGATGAAATCGGCTCACAAAGCCGATTTCAAGGAGACCTGAGCTGCACAATCATCAAGATTGTGCAGTGAATGTCTCCGGTGCCTCAAAATACAGCAGGTTTTTCATTTAGCCGTTCTTAGCAAATGACCCGTATACAGAAAGAGCATTCCCTGTTCCCAGCCGCATCTTCCCCTCCTTGCACAGGCGCCCCCATGCAGACACTAAAAAACCGCAAAAAAAGTACCCACTTCAAAGTGAGTACCCCCGTGTCGTTTGATGTTCAGATTAAGCACGTTCTACGCGTCCTGATTTTAAGCAGGAAGTACAAACGTACATTTTTTTAGATCCGCCTTCTGTTTTAACTCTAACGGATTTCACATTTGATTTCCACATCTTTGGTGTTTTTCTATGAGAGTGGCTTACATTGTTTCCGAAGTGAGCACCCTTTTCACAAATAGCACATTTAGCCATCATTGCACCTCCTAACAATCTGAAATAGTCCTTACAGACTCACAACACTGTTATTTTAGCAGAAAGAATTTCTAAAAGCAAGCATTTTTTTGAATTTATGGAAGTAAAATGAAAAAAGAAGGCGGTTTTTCTTTTTGGGTTCCCATAATTTCGAATTCATGTTAAAATTGACATAGAATTTAAATAAGAAAATGAAGCCTTCAAACCGGGCGGAAAGTGGGGAATACTATGGGCAGACGGGTGATTACGATTGGCAGGCAGTACGGAAGCAACGGGCATGATATTGCAAAAAAATTATCTCAGAGGCTCGGGATTCATTATTATGATAAAGAGTTGATTAAGATAGCCGGAGAGAGGCAGTACATTTCCTATGAAGAACTGCTTAAGGTTGATGAGAAGAGAGCGAATCCGTGGAGATATCCGGTGGAGGACGAGGTGCAGATGGAGAGGAAGTTCCGCTTTGAACCTATGAATGATGTTCTTTTCTATACCCAGGCGGAGATCATCAAAGGGCTTGCGGAGAAGGAAGACTGTATCATCGTGGGAAGATGCGCCGACGATATACTGAAAGGTACAAAAGGGAGCAGAAGCGTCTTTATACATGCGCCATTTGAAAAGCGCGTTGAGAGAATTATGGAGCGTGCCTCCATTGACGAGCGTGAGGCCGCCGCCCTTATAAAAAAGATTGACAAACAGCGCAGATATTATTATAACTACTTTACGGACAAAAAGTGGGAAGATATGACCCAATACGATATCTGTCTGGACAGCGGAAGCATACCGGAGGAGCAGATTCTGGATGTTTTGGCAGCACTCTATGAATCTATATTGTAAATTTGTGATAAAGAGAGTATAATACCTGTGTTGATTATGCGAAAAATCCATTCGAGAACTGGAGGTTATATATGATGAAGGGTAGCATGAGTACGGATCTTGGAATTATTACGATCAATCCCGATGTAATTGCCAAGTATGCAGGCTCCGTGGCGGTTGAGTGTTTCGGGATCGTCGGGATGGCTGCGGTTAATATGAAAGACGGCTTTGTCAGGCTGTTAAAAAAAGAAAGCCTGACTCACGGAATTCACGTGGAGCTTTCTGATGATAATGTACTGGAACTAGGTTTTCACGTGATTGTTGCATATGGAGTGAACATTCTTTCAGTCTCTGACAATCTGATGAACAATGTAAAGTATAAGGTAGAGGAATTTACCGGCATGACCGTAGATAAAATAAACATCTTCGTCGAAGGTGTCAGAGTGATTGATTAAGGAGGATACTCGTCGTGGCAACAAAAACGATAAATACAGAGCTGCTAACCAGGATGTTTTTGGCAGGGGCAGCAAATCTGGAGGCTAAAAAGGAATTTATAAACGAACTGAATGTATTTCCGGTACCGGACGGTGACACGGGGACGAACATGACACTTACGATTATGTCGGCGGCCAAAGAAGTCAGTGCGCTGGAACAGCCGGATATGCTGTCCGTATCAAAAGCAATCTCCTCAGGATCCCTCCGCGGGGCCAGAGGAAATTCAGGAGTAATCCTGTCACAGCTTCTCAGAGGTTTTACAAAAGAGATACGTGAATACAAAGAGATCGACGTACAGGTTCTTGCCCAGGCATGTGACCGTGCCCGCGCTACGGCATATAAGGCGGTTATGAAGCCGAAAGAGGGAACCATACTTACGGTAGCAAAGGGCATTGCCCAGAAGGCGGCAGAGATGGCAGAGACGACAGATGATCTGGAAGTTTTTATTCCCGAAGTTCTGAAACATGCGGAATATGTGCTCTCAAAGACTCCCGATATGCTTCCGGTGCTGAAGGATGCCGGCGTAGTAGATTCCGGCGGACAAGGTCTGGTAGAAGTATTGAACGGTGCATACGACGCTTTCCAGGGAAAAGAGATTGATTACAGCGCCATCGAGGCAAGTTCAGGTACAAGTATGGTGAGGCCCGGGGCACAGGCGGAGGCAGATATCAAGTTTGGATACTGCACCGAGTTTATTATTATGACTTCAAAGCCATTTTCTGAGACAAATGAGACGGAGTTTAAGGCTTATCTGGAATCCATCGGCGATTCCATTGTGTGTGTTGCGGACGAGGACATTGTAAAGATCCATGTACACACGAATGATCCTGGGCTGGCGATCCAGAAGGCGCTCACCTATGGACAGCTGTCACGCATGAAGATTGATAACATGCGCGAGGAACACCAGGAGAAGCTGATCAAGGACGCCGAAAAGCAGGCGGCTGAGCAGAAAAAAGCGGTTAAAAAGCCGGAAACCAGAAAAAAAGTCGGTTTCATTGCAGTATCTATCGGAGAGGGAATGAATGAGATATTCAGAGAACTCGGGGTAGATTATATTATTGAAGGCGGACAGACGATGAATCCGAGCACGGAGGATATGCTGACAGCGATAGATGCGGTGAATGCGGATCATATTTTCATCCTTCCGAATAATAAGAACATTATCCTGGCGGCCAATCAGGCGCAGTCCCTGACCAAAGACAAGGATATCCTGGTTATTCCGACGAAGACTGTTCCGCAGGGAATCACGGCGGTAATCAATTACATGCCTGAGGCCGATATTGATACCAATGCCGAGAACATGAATGAAGAGATCAAAAATGTTAAGAGCGGACAGATCACATATGCTGTCCGGGATACCCATATTGATGACAAAGAGATCCATGAAGGCGATATCATGGGAATCGGCGACGCAGGGATCCTTGCAGTAGGACAGTCTGTAGAAGGCGTGGCAAAAGAGATGCTCACCTCACTGGTAGACGAGGATACGGAGCTGATCAGCCTGTATTACGGACAGGATGTCCTGGAGGCGGATGCCGTCCGCTTTGCACAGGAGATTGAGGAATTGTATCCGGATGCGGACGTGGATGCACATTTTGGCGGACAGCCGATATATTACTATGTATTATCCGTAGAGTAGAACAGATCATTGCAGATAAGGCGGGCCAGTTTCCCAGAAGGGAAGCTGACCCGTTTCGAACTCAATCCTGTTTTGTAATTGTCCGATGGGAGAATAAAAAGACCTATGAATGAAAATTCTAAAATAAGCACACTAAAAGGAATCGGTGAGAAGACGCAGGCCCTTTTTGAGAAGGCAGGCATACGGACAATCGGGGATCTGCTGCGGTATTATCCGCGCGGCTACGATGTCTATGATGAGCCGGTCCCGGTCGGAGAGGCAGAAGAAGGCAGGACGGTAACTGTTACCGGCGCCATATTTGGAAGAGTGCAGCTTGGGGGAAGCAAAAAAATGCAGGTGACGACGCTTTATGTCAAGGACCTGACAGGCACTTTAAAAGTGATCTGGTTTCGGATGCCTTTTCTAAAAAATACGCTGTCCAGGGGCGGGATTATCACTCTGCGCGGCCGTGTTGTCAGAAAAAGGGATGGACTGGTTATGGAGCACCCTGAGATCTTTTACCCGAGTGCAAAATACGAGGAAAAGAGAAATACTTTACAGCCGGTGTATCCGCTGACCAGCGGGCTTACAAACAATGCAGTAAAAAAGGCCGTGATGCAGGCCATGCAGTACCTGGATCTGAGGCAGGAGTTTCTGCCGGAGGACATCCGCATGAAGTACCATCTGGCGGAATATAATTACGCCGTCCGCGGCGTTCATTTTCCGGAGACAAAAGAAGAATTCTATCATGCCAGGGAGCGCCTTGTATTTGAAGAATTCCTGATTTTCATCCTTTCCCTTAAAAATCTGAAGGTGCGGGAGGACAAGGCGGCAAATGGATTTGTATTTGCAGAGCGGCCGGAGATCGATCAGTTTTTGGCGTCTCTTCCATATGAATTGACGAATGCACAGCAAAAGGTCTGGGGTGAAATAAAACGGGATATGTCAGGCCCCAATGTTATGTCCAGGCTTGTCCAGGGGGACGTCGGCTCGGGCAAGACAATCGTCGCACTGCTGGGCCTGATGTATGCAGGGCTGAATGGTTTCCAGGGGGCTATGATGGCGCCTACGGAGGTGCTGGCAAAGCAGCATTACGAAAATATTACCTCCATGTTCAGACAATACCACATCCCATTGCATGCTGAGCTGCTGACAGGCTCAATGACTGCAAAAGAGAAGCGGGAGGCCTACGAAAGAATAGCCTCAGGAGAGTCGGACATCATCGTAGGAACCCACGCGCTGATCCAGGAGAAGGCAGTATACCATAATCTGGCCCTGGTAGTGACCGATGAACAGCACCGTTTCGGGGTAAAGCAGAGGGAAATGCTGGCGGGGAAGGGAAAGATGCCGCACATTCTGGTCATGAGCGCCACGCCGATTCCGCGCACGCTGGCGATCATCCTGTACGGAGATCTGGATATTTCTGTGATCGATGAGCTGCCCAGCAACCGGCTGCCAATTAAAAACTGCGTGGTGGACACCGGATACCGCAATACGGCTTATCGTTTTATGCAAAAGCAGGTGGAAGCGGGCCGTCAGTGCTATGTGATCTGCCCCATGGTGGAAGAAAGCGAGAACCTGGAGGCGGAAAATGTGATAGACTATACAGAGCTGCTGAGGGAAGCGCTGGGGAACAGAATTGAAATCTCTTTTCTGCACGGCAAGATGAAGCAGGCCGAAAAAGATGAGATCATGGAAGCATTCGGAAAAAATGAGATCCAGATTCTGGTTTCTACAACAGTCATCGAGGTCGGTATTGATGTGCCGAACGCTACGGTGATCTTGATTGAAAATGCGGAACGGTTCGGGCTTGCCCAGCTGCATCAGTTGCGCGGGCGTGTGGGGCGGGGAAAATATCAGTCCTACTGCATTTTCATGAGTGCCTCAAAATCAAAAGAAACGAAAGAAAGACTGGAGATTCTGAATAAATCAAATGACGGGTTTTTTATTGCGTCAGAAGATCTGAGGCTCAGAGGACCGGGCGATCTGTTTGGAATCCGACAGAGCGGTCTCTTAGATTTTGCTCTGGGGGATGTGTTCCAGGATGCTAAAATTCTACAGAGAGCAAATGAAGCCGCACAGGAACTTTTAGAAAAAGATCCGGAGCTTACAGAGGAAAACCATGCAAAAATGAAGGTCCATTTAAACAAATACATGTCCGAAGTGATGTTAGAGACCACCCTTTAAGCCCGTAAAACCGCTGTTTTATACTGATTTACAAAAATCGTTAAAGAAGGCAGGAACTTCCAGTGTAAAAGATAAAAACCTCCATATACTATGGTTGTAACACACAACAGTGTTATAAAAAAAATCTGAAAAAGTAACAGAAGTTACGAGAAGGAGGAAATTATCATGGCAAGTCGTTCATCTAATCGAGCAGCCGTACCAGAGGCTAAAAGTGCACTGGACAAATTCAAATATGAGGTAGCCAGCGAGCTGGGAGTACCGCTTACAGACGGTTACAATGGAGATTTAACTTCTAAGCAGAATGGTTCTGTTGGTGGTTATATGGTTAAGAAAATGATCGAACAGCAGGAAAGACAGATGGCTGGTAAATAAGCAAATTTCGTAAGAAAAAGCACTTAGGATTGACCTAAGTGCTTTTTTCTGCTAAAATTCTGCATAGTTAGAAGATTTTAAAAGCTCAGACAGGTCTGCGCATTTACGGCACAGACCGTACGAAAACGCTGCGATGGAGGCATCCAGCCCATCGCAAAGCGATTTTAATGGCTGGATGCGTAACAGTTCAGGCTTGTCTGAACTGTTTCAGAAGAATGAGGGTGTTGTTTATGAGAGTGATTGCAGGAAGTGCCAAAAGGATACAATTAAAGACATTGGACGGTCTGGACACACGGCCAACGACGGACAGGATTAAAGAAACTTTATTCAATATGATTGCGCCGACCATCTATGACAGCGTATTTCTGGATTTGTTCGGCGGAAGCGGAGGCATTGGCATCGAGGCTCTGAGCCGGGGCGCCAGGGAAGCTGTTTTTGTCGAGAATAACCCAAAAGCAATGGCATGCATTAAAGAGAATCTCAAAAATACAAGGCTGGAGGCAAAGGCGCTCACGCTCACAAGAGATGTCATGGCGGCGCTCTATCAGCTGGAAGGCGATAAGGTATTCGACTTCATATATATGGATCCGCCCTATGACAGAGAGCTGGAGAAACGGGTGCTGGAATATCTCGCCGGATCCGAACTGGTGTATGAGGATACCGTCATCATCGTGGAGGCCTCAAGAGAAACAGATTTTTCCTATCTTGAAGGCCTGGGATTTTCTATGCTCAAAGAGAAAGAGTATAAAACGAACAAACATGTCTTCATTGAAAAGGCCGGAAAGGAAGAAATATGTTAAGAGCTATTTACCCGGGGAGCTTTGACCCTGTTACATACGGGCATTTGGATATTATCAAAAGATCCTGTAAAATCGTCGATGAATTAATTGTCGGAGTGCTGAATAATAATGCGAAAATGCCGTTGTTTTCTGCAGAAGAACGTGTTAAAATGTTAGAGGAAGTAACAAAAGACTTGACAAATGTCAAAATTGTCCTGTTTAATGGACTATTGATTGATTTTGCAAGACAACAGGGGGCAGATGTCGTAATCCGCGGTTTACGTGCGATTACCGATTTTGAATATGAGTTGCAGATGTCCCAGACGAATCATAAGCTGGAACCGAGCGTCGAGACGATGTTCCTGACGACGAGTATTGAATATTCTTACCTGAGTTCCACTACCGTGAAAGAGATCGCAGCTTTTGGGGGAGACGTATCACAATTTGTGCCGGAAGCTGTGTCATCGGAGCTGGAGAAAAAGATGAACGCAAAAAGGAGAGTGTAACTATGAGCAGCCGCATTGAGCAGATTATTGAGGAGATCGAAGAGTACATTGACAGGGATTGTAAGTTCCAGCCATTGTCCACTACGAAGATCATCGTAAATAAGGAACATCTGGACGAGTTATTGCGCGAACTCAGAATGAAGACACCAGATGAGATTAAAAGATATCAAAAGATTATCAGCAACCGCGATGCGATCCTGGCAGATGCCCAGGCGAAAGCGGACGCTATGATAGAAGAAGCACAGGTACAGACAACAGAGCTGGTCAGCGAGCATGAGATCATGCAGCAGGCTTACTCCCAGGCGAATGAGATTGTAACACAGGCAACCGCACAGGCCCAGGAGATTATCGACAATGCAACAGCAGACGCCAATGCAATACGCATCGGGGCCATCCAGTATACGGATGATCTGCTGGCCAACGCCGAGAGCATAATCGGACATACACTGGACAGCTACACCACCAAGTATGACGGTCTGATTAATTCCCTTCAGGAATGTTATGATGTGGTTCGTACCAACCGTGCGGAACTGGAAGTGCCTGTCGACGATGATGGCCAGTATATTCCACAGGATGGATTAGATGATCTGTAAATAAAGAACAGCAATCAGGCTGGTCACCCCCGCGGTGGCCAGCTTTTCTAATGTATAGGGGATGACGGAGAGTGAGGTCTTCTGTATCATGCACTGTGTCTGTGCAGCGGCGCATATGCCTCCAAAGGAGGTCAGTGCCAGAATTGCAGGATACTGAATCGTAAAAGGCAGTGTGGATTTCCCGATCAGGGCGATCCCATTCGTAACCTCCAGTGCCGGCAGTATCATCCGGACTGGAGCCGGCTGCCAGGGTGCGGACTGTACGAGAGCCAGTATCACGGAAAAGAGAATGATGTATCCGCCGACCTTTGTAATGGTTTCAAAGCTGTCCATGATACAGGTATCCACAATGCGAAATCCCCAGTCTGTTTTGCTTTGGCCGGTCTTTTTCAACGCCGGAAAGTTTTTTTGCCCGTGCAGATAGAATCTTCTGAAGGGAATGCTCATCAGTATAGGCGTGCCCAAAAGAATCAGAAGTGAGGGGAGAAGATATTCTTCCCTGCCAAGCGTTTTCCAGACGATAAAGTTCAGGATAAACACCGGACTGGTATTATTACAGAAAGACAAAAGGTACCGGCCTTCATCCTCTGTGACATAGCCTGTTGTAATCAGGTCGGCGGTTACTTTCGCCCCCATGGGGTATCCACAGAGAAAACCAACAATAATAGCAAAACTTCCGCTTTCAGATACTTTAAATATGCGGCACAAAACCTTGCCGAATGCCCTGGATATGTAATGGATACTGTCGGTGCAGAGCAGGAGGTTGGTGATGATGATAAAGGGAAACAGGGTCGGCAAAATGATTTGAAACCAGAGAAGGAGCCCCTCACTGGCTCCGTTAAATACCGCCTTGGGAGAGATGAGCATGAGAGCAAAAAGGATCACAATCCCGATTCCGGCCAGGTTATGTTTCATAAGAGTTACTCCTTGCAGATCAGCCAGATAAATGTTATTAAAGATATATGAAACGGGTTGATTTTTTATGCCCTCTGTGACAAAATGATAACAGTTCAGAACCATCTGAACTGCCATACAAATGAGAACAATCCAGCTGTTCAAAACGGAACAGTTATAACATAACAGCCATATAGGAAGGGGAATATAACAATGCCGATATTAAATGAACTGGAACCAGTGGAAGTGTTTCACTATTTTGAGGAACTGAGCCGGATACCGAGGGGAACTTTCAATACAAAAGCAGTCAGTGATTACTGCATGGCATTTGCGGCAGAGAGAGGGCTGGAGGCCATTCAGGACGAATTGAATAATGTCATCATCAAAAAGCCCGGAACAAAAGGATATGAGGAGAGTGAACCGGTCATCATCCAGGGGCATCTGGATATGGTATGTGAAAAAGCAGAGAATTCGGATCATGATTTCACAAAAGACCCGCTGGATCTCTATGTAGAGGATGGGTTTGTAAGGGCGCGGGATACCACCTTGGGGGCTGACGACGGAATTGCCGTGGCTATCGCACTTGCACTGCTGGACAGCAGTGACATCCCGCATCCTCCGCTGGAAGCTGTCTTTACGGTGGATGAGGAAGTGGGAATGGGCGGAGCAGAAGGGATTGACCTTACGCCGCTGAAAGGAAAGATGCTTCTGAATCTGGATTCAGAGGACGAAGATACAATTATAGCAGGATGTGCCGGTGGTTTAACTTTCCGCTTGGATCTGCCTGTCGGCAGGAAAAAGGCTGCAGGCAGCTGCCTTGATGTTACCATCCATGGGCTGAAAGGCGGGCACTCAGGCGTGGAGATTGACCAGCAGCGCGGCAACGCCAACAAACTGGCCGGACGTCTTTTAAACAGGCTGAACCAGAATATGGACATTGCCCTTGCTGAGATTCAGGGCGGTGCAAAGGACAACGTCATCACCTCTGTCAGCAAATTCACCATCGTTGTGCAGGACAGCGTAAAAGCAGAACTGATCATCGAGAACATGCTGAATACCTGGAGGCAGGAATTCGGCGCAGATGAGCCAGGGCTTGATATCTCAGTTATTAAGACAGAACATGAGGAGAAATCCGTTTTTTCCGATGCGGACAAAAACAAGGTCATCTTTTTCCTGAACAACTGCCAGAATGGAGTGTACGGGTTCAGCAGGTCTTTAAAAGGCCTGGTAGAGACGTCCGACAATCTGGGTGTTGTGAAGACCGGGGAGAGCCAGATTTCTTTTATTCTGCTGATCCGAAGTTCTGTTTCTTCCAGATTGGAGGAACTTAAGGAGGCTTTGACAGGCTGGGCAGAATTCCTTGGAGGCACTTACGAGATTACCGGTTCTTATCCGGCATGGATGTACAAAGAAGATTCCAGAATCCGTCCGATTGTGGCCGGGGTATTCGAGAAGGTCTACGGAAAAAAGCCGGAGATAGCTACCATACATGCAGGACTGGAATGCGGCCTGCTGTCCGGGAAAAAGCCGGAACTGGACTGTGTATCCTTCGGCCCCAGAATGTTTGACATCCATTCCGTCCACGAGCGGCTGGACATTGCCTCAACCTGGCGGATGTGGAATATAATCAAAGAAATCCTGAAAGAATGCAAATAGGACATTCTTCTGCTCATATATTAAAGAGAGTACGTGTGCAGAGGAACATCTGAAAAGTTGAAAAGAAAAAGATTGCACAACTATATCCTTCTGAATCTGCTTCTGGCATTTTTCCTGGCAGTGGGCATTCATGAACTTCTCATACAGGGAGGTTACGCCCGGCTGAATGAAAATACAGCTGCCGGAGACGGTTTCAGAAGGCAGTCCCTCAATGAGGAGATGCTGAACTACATACAGAATACAAAAGACCCGGGAGAAAACCTGGGCCTTTATTGGCTGGAGACAGATTTCGGGACAGACCCGTTGAAGAAAACCCCCGATCCGGAGCTGTTCTCCGAACTCAAAAAGCGATGGGCCAGCCGCCCGGGCTGGGAAGAATACATCGCACAGTGCAGGGGAATCTGGAACGACGTCAAGTATTTCCCGGTGCCTGCACCCACCGGTAAAACGGAGGCTGGAGTATCCTTTGTAGATTCCTGGATGTACGAGCGCAATTACGGCGGCAAGCGCGGTCATGAGGGAACCGACATCATGGCAGACAAGAATGAGAGAGGCCTGTATCCGGTTGTCAGCATGACAGACGGAGTAGTGCGCCACAAAGGCTGGCTGGAACAAGGAGGATGGCGCCTTGGCATCGTGGCTCCGGGCGGCACCTATTTCTACTACGCCCACCTGGATTCCTATGCGGACATAGAAGAAGGGGATACCATACAGGCCGGGGACCTGCTGGGCTACATGGGAGACACCGGCTACAGCAAAACCGAAGGAACAACAGGAAACTTTCCGGTTCATCTGCATGTGGGAATCTATCTGTTCCATAACGACGAGGAAATCAGCGTCAATCCGTACTGGGTGCTGCGCTATCTCGAACCCCACAAACTAAAGTATTCTTAGCTCACGGGCTTTAGCCCCGGGAGCGGATGGGGGACGCCGGGCGTGGAATGGGATGGGGACGCATGGGGATGGGGCAGACGAAAGACGGCTCAAGGTACCTGTCATTTCAAAATACGGACACGGGACTAAGAAATTCTAGGAGGGAAGCAGCCATGAAAATGGGGCACAGCTGACACATCACGAGAAATCCTGATGATTTCTCGCGCTGGGTCAGCAGCTTCTGTGATTCGGAATCACAGAAGCTCCCCATTTTCATGGCTGCTTCCCTCCAAGAATTTCTAAGTTCCGTTTTAGCATTTTTGAAATGACAGGTACCCCCTTGAGCCGTCTTTCGTCTGCCCCATCCCCGTGCGTCCCCATCCCATTCCACGCCCGGCTGGTTCATCCGGCCGGAAGAAAAGAGGCCCGTAACCTGGTTGGGAGAATAGACGGGGGAGGCGGATGGAACTGCCTGCGCGGGTTCCCTACCGTTTGGATGCAACAGCAAATGACGAGGCGGGGACGGCTCATGGCGGGGCAGTGTCTGCTGGTGGAAAGTCCATAAAGCAAGCGTTAGAAGCTGTTGAAGAAAACGGAACGGAAAGGGAGGGCAGAATTTGCCTTACCAGGCAGATTCTGGTGCCGCCTGCGGCGCGAATGCATCGGCATTCGGGCCAAATGCGGCACGTACCTCCCTTTCCGTTCCGTTTTCTTCTACAGCTTCTTAGCGAAGTGTCAGGACATTTCACCAGCAGACATTGCCCCGCCATGAGCCGTCCCCGCCTCGTCATTTGCGTCCCCCTCATCCCAAAAAGTCTCCCCCCCCCATTCCCACATTTAGCTCTAGTCCTACAGGGGGATTTATGATATAATCAGTTTCATGTGGAGGATTTGATATGAACTTACCGAAAGCATTTGAAGAGAAAATGAAAGGTCTTCTGGGGGACGAATATGACGCCTACCTGGAGTGCTTTGATGAGCCGCGCCACTATGGGCTGCGTGTGAATACAAATAAGATCAGTGTGGAACAGTTTTTGAAGATTGCTCCCTGGCCGCTTGAGCCGATTCCGTGGATTTCCAACGGATTTTATTATGATGGGGAACAGGTACAGCCCGCAAAACATCCTTATTACTTTGCGGGGCTGTATTATCTGCAGGAGCCGAGCGCTATGACGCCTGCCAGCCGCCTGCCGGTGGAACCGGGGGAACGGGTGCTGGATGTCTGTGCAGCGCCGGGCGGGAAGGCTACGGAACTGGGGGCTAAGCTTAAGGGAGAAGGTGTCCTGATCGCCAATGATATCAGCAATTCCAGGGCAAAAGGGCTTTTGAAGAACCTGGAACTGTTTGGAATCGGCAATATGCTGGTGCTGAGCGAAGAACCTGGAAAACTGACCGAATATTTTCCGGAGTATTTTGATAAAATTCTGATTGACGCTCCCTGTTCAGGGGAGGGCATGTTCCGCAAAGATAAAAAGATGGTGAAGGCATGGGAGGAGCATGGTCCTGAATTTTTTTCCAAACTCCAGAGGAGTATTATCACGCAGGCGGCTGCTATGCTCAAGCCGGGCGGGATGCTTCTGTACTCGACCTGCACTTTCGATGCCTCGGAAAATGAGCAGTCGATAGAGTATCTGATTTCTCAGTATCCGGAATTTGCGGTCTGCCCGATTGAACCCTATGACGGGTTCACACAAGGCATGCCGGAGGTAACAGAGGGCGGCAATCCCGGACTTGCAGAAACCGTGCGGATATTCCCGCACAGGATGAAGGGGGAAGGGCATTATCTTGCACTGCTGAAAAAAGCACATTCTCCTGAACTTGAGGAGAATGGGAACAGACAGAAATGCATGTCAGGACAGGGAAAGGGCAGAAAACTGCCGGAGGAACTGGCGGAATTTCTGCAGGATACGACCTGGGAGCTGGATCCTTCCCGGCTGGATATACATGGGGAGAGGATTTATTATATGCCGGACGGGCTTCCTGAGCTGAGAGGTGTCAGGTTCCTGCGTTCGGGACTGCTTCTGGGAGAGCTGAAGAAGAACCGGTTTGAACCCAGTCAAGCGCTGGCTATGTGCCTGAAAAAGCAGGAGTATCAAAAGATTCTCGATTTCCCGCTGGAGGATGACAGGGTGATTAAGTATCTGAAAGGCGATACCCTGGATGTGGAGGATATGGCTGCCTTAAAAGAGAAAGGCTGGTACCTGGTATGTGTGGACGGTTATCCGCTTGGATTCGGCAAGCTGGCGAATCAGACACTGAAGAATAAATATCTGCCGGGCTGGCGGTGGATGTCTTAAAACCGTGGAATGGGATAAGTTATGAAGTTAAGATTAGATAAGTATCTGGCAGATATGGGGCTTGGAACCCGCAGTGAAGTGAAGAAGGCGATTACAAGGGGCCTGACGGAAGTGAACGGCGCGGTTGTAAAAAAGCCGGAGTGCAAAGTGGACACGGAGACGGATGAGATCCGGTATCAGGGAAGGCCTGTGGGTTATATTGCATATGAGTATTATATGCTGAATAAGCCGGCAGGGGTTATTTCTGCCACGGAGGATCCGAGGCAACGGACGGTTATTGATCTGATAACAAGCAGGCAAAGAGACGATCTGTTTCCGGTGGGACGCCTGGACAAGGATACAGAAGGGCTGCTTCTGATTACAAACGATGGTGCGCTGGCGCACAGGCTGCTTTCACCAAAAAAGCATGTGGATAAGGTTTATTATGCACGGATACAGGGCGTGGTGACAGCGGCGGATGCGGAAGCATTTGCCGTGGGTCTTGATATTGGAGATGAGAAAAGAACCCTGCCGGCAAAGCTGGATATACTGGAATCGGGAGAGATATCGAAGATTCGGGTGACGATTCGGGAGGGCAGGTTTCATCAGGTGAAACGGATGTTCCAGGCTGTCGGAAAAGAAGTGATCTATCTGAAAAGGCTGCAGATGGGCAGCCTGAAGCTGGATGAGAACCTGGAAACCGGTGCATACAGAGAATTGACAAAGGAAGAGTTGGAAGCATTATGTTAGAAAATAAAAAAGCGGTCATTTTTGACCTGGACGGGTCTCTGGTGGATTCCATGTGGATTTGGCCGGAGGTGGACGTGCAGTATATGGATAAATATAATCTTACGGTGCCTGCGAATTTTCAGAAGGCGATCGAGGGAATGAGCTACACGGAGACGGCACAGTATTTTCTGGATACTTTTCCCGGTCTTACCTGCACCCTGGATGATGTGCGGCGGGAGTGGATGGAGATGACATTCGGGTTGTATACAACGAAGGTGCCCTTGAAGCCCGGGGCAGGGGAATTTCTGGAACATCTCCGCTCGCTGGGGATCCGGATGGGGATTGCCACGAGCAATGCCAGGGAACTGGTGGACGCGACTTTGAAGGCGCTTCATATCGAACACTACTTTTCTTCCGTGCGCACTTCCTGCGAGGTGGCGGCCGGAAAACCTGCTCCGGATGTCTATCTGAAAGTGGCAGAAGATCTGAAGGTGCGGCCGGAGACCTGTCTGGTGTTCGAGGATGTCCCGAGGGGAATCGAGGCGGGAAAGAATGCGGGCATGTCTGTCTGCGCCGTGGATGATGATTTTTCGCGGCAGGATGAGGCGGAGAAGAAGAAACTGGCGGATTATTTTATCCGCGATTATTATGATATTAAGAATCATACCTATGAAATATGTGGAGTATAAATGATGAATCAGGGTTTTTTACCGTTATGCAGAAAAGAGATGCTGGAAAGAGGATGGGACCGCGCGGACTTTGTCTATGTGACAGGGGATGCGTATGTGGACCACCCTTCTTTCGGGCCGGCTATTATCAGCCGCATGCTGGAGGCGCATGGCTACCGGGTGTGCCTGATCTCCCAGCCGGACTGGAAAGATCCGGGGAGCATTGCCGAGTATGGAGAGCCGAGGCTTGGGTTTCTGGTGTCAGCCGGCAATATGGACTCCATGGTCAACCATTACACCGTCTCCAAAAAGCGGCGCCGCCAGGATGCTTACACACCGGGCGGGGAGATGGGGAAACGGCCGGATTATGCGGCGGTCGTTTATGGCAACCTGATCCGCCGGACGTACAAGCATACGCCCGTTATTCTGGGAGGGATTGAAGCCAGCCTGCGGAGGCTGGGACATTATGATTACTGGTCCGGCAGGGTGAAACGCTCCGTCCTGCTGGACTCCGGTGCGGATATCATCTCATATGGAATGGGCGAGCGCTCGGTGTTAGAGATTGCAGAAGCCCTTGAGGCGGGAATTGCCGTATCTGACCTGACCTATGTGGACGGGACGGTGGTGAAGGTGAAAGACCCGGACTCCATCTACGATGCGGTTATGCTTCCTACCTTTCAGGAGATCTCGGAAAAGAAGGAGGTTTATGCCCGGAGCTTTTATATCCAGTATCAGAATACCGATCCATTTTCAGGAAAGCGGCTTGCCGAACCCTATGGAGATAAAATGTTTCTCGTGCAGAATCCGCCGGCAAAACCACTGAGTCAGACAGAGATGGATGATATCTACGCGCTGCCCTTTATGCGTACCTGGCATCCGGCCTATGAGAAAGCAGGAGGTGTGCCGGCCCTCTCGGAGATCAAATTCAGTCTGACCAGCAGCCGCGGCTGCTTTGGGGGATGCAGTTTCTGTGCCCTGACCTTCCATCAGGGACGGATTATCCAGGCCAGGAGCCATGAATCGCTGCTTGAGGAGGCCAAAATCCTCACAGAACAGCCGGATTTCAAGGGGTATATCCATGATGTAGGCGGTCCTACAGCGAATTTCAGGCAGCCGTCCTGCAGCAAGCAGCTGCAGTATGGAGTCTGCAGGGAAAGACAGTGCCTGTTTCCGCATCCCTGTAAGAATCTGCGGGCGGACCACAGGGATTATGTAGATCTTTTGAGAAAATTAAGAGAGATCCCCAGAGTAAAGAAAGTGTTCATACGGTCAGGCATCCGGTTTGATTATCTGCTTGCCGATCGGGACCGGACATTTTTAAGGGAACTCTGCGAACATCATGTGAGCGGACAGCTGAAAGTGGCTCCGGAGCATGTGGCGGATGAAGTGCTGGAAAAAATGGGAAAACCGGAACATAAGGTGTACGAGGAGTTCACCCGGATCTACGGGGACATGAACCAAAAGCTTGGAAAAAAGCAGTTTCTGGTTCCTTATCTGATGTCTTCCCATCCCGGCTCGGATATGAAGGCCGCCGTAGAGCTCGCCGAATACTGCCGGGATCTGGGGTATATGCCGGAACAGGTCCAGGATTTTTATCCCACACCGTCCACGATATCCACCTGTATGTATTATACCGGACTGGACCCGCGGACGATGAAGCCTGTATACGTGCCGAAAAATTCCCATGAGAAAGCGCTTCAGCGGGCGCTGATCCAATACCGCAATCCGGAAAACTACGACCTCGTTATGGAGGCGCTGAAAAAGGCAGGCAGGATGGATCTGGTCGGTTTTGGGGAAAAATGCCTGATCCGGCCGCGCAGATTTGCGAAAGAAAGGGCTTTTGCCGGGGAGAATGGCAGAAAAAAGACAGAGATCAAGAAAAAAGCATCGGTTAAGAAAAAAGCAATCAGAAATGTTCATAAAAAGAAAAAAATAGAATAAAAAGAAGGTGTGTAGATTGAGAATTGCAATAGTAAGCGGCGCCTCATCGGGAATGGGCCGGGAATTTGTGAAACAGCTGCCCTGGTTCTACCGGGAGCTGGACGAGATCTGGATCACTGCCAGAAGGAAGGGAAGACTTATTTCTCTGGCAAAGACAAGCAGAATTCCATGCAGGATTTTCGAGGGAAACCTGCTCGAAGACAAGGTTTACAGTGAGATACTGGATGCACTTGAGAAAGAAAAACCGGATGTGCGAATGCTGGTGAATGCCGCAGGTTTCGGCAAAATGGGAACGGCTGAAGAGATCGCCGAAAGAGAGCCTGAGGCACAGCAAGAGATGATTGATCTGAACTGCCGTGCACTCACCCGTCTTACCATGACCTGCCTGCCGTTCCTTACACGGGGAAGCCGGATTGTGAATCTGGCGTCCGCAGCTGCCTTTTGCCCGCAGCCCTATTTTGCGGTCTACGCGGCGACGAAGTCCTATGTACTCAGTTTCTCACAGGCATTGGGTGCAGAGCTTTTAAAGGACGGCATCTATGTGACCGCAGTCTGCCCCGGGCCAGTGGACACGGAATTTTTTGACGTATCCGGCAGGCTTCCGCATAAATGGAAGGACGCGGTTATGGCTGCCCCGGCAAAGGTGGTGCATCAGGCGCTGATCGATTCCAGGAGGAAAAAGCCGGTATCTGTCTATGGAATGGCGATGAAAGCAGCGGATCTGGGAGCAAAGCTTCTGCCGCACAATATGATTATAAAATTAGAGAGCATGGGAAAAGACTAAGGAGAACTACAATATGACTAAGGTGATAAAAGGAGAGCCGGGATATCTGGATTATAAGAAAAAAGCAGAGATTATCCGGACCGTGATTTATTTTGCACTGGTGGCTGCTATTTTCATTTTGGGTTACAGCCAGGCGCATACGAGACTGAATCTGATGACCGTTGTCGCTGTATTGGGGTGCCTCCCGGCGTCCAAGGCGCTGGTGGGTGTCATTACCCGATTTCCCTATCCGTCTATTGCAGTCATCCGTGCAGATGAGATTAAGGCAAAGACCGGCAACATAACGGCAGTCTATGACATGATCATTACAAGCCGGGAAAAAGTGATGCCGGTGGACTGCATTGTGATTTCCGGAAATACGATCTTCGGATATACGAACAGCGAAAAAGTGGATGTAAAATACGCAGCGACTCATATAAAAAGCATCCTGAACCAGAATCATTTTCCGGATGTCTCGGTGAAAATCCTGAATAATTATACCGCTTTTCTGGCAAGGGCTGAAGGTCTCAATTCGATAGCCGCTGTGGAAAAAGGGGATACAAAAGAGATGGAAAGACAGATCAAACAGGTAATATTGAATATATCCATGTAGAAAGGACTCAGTTTTATGCAGCAGATAACAGTCGGTGACAATGAAGCGGGACAGAGGCTGGATAAGCTTCTGGCCAAGTATCTCAGGGAGGCCCCGAAAAGCTTTTTATATAAGATGCTGCGGAAAAAGAATATTACTCTGAACGGGAAAAAAGCTTCCGGCAGTGAGAAGCTTTTCAAAGGCGACGAGATCAAATTGTTTCTTGCAGATGAGACCATTGCCAAATTTGCCGGGGATGCAGGGCTTCCTGCAGAGAGACACATGAATAAAGAATCCAGCCATGCTGTGCGTCTGGATATCCTCTATGAGGACAGCAATATCCTGCTGATTAATAAACCCGCCGGAATGCTTTCACAGAAGGCTCAGGACACGGATGTCTCACTGGTGGAGTATCTGCATGACTATCTGCTGCAGAGCGGGGCTTTGACAGGGGATGAGATGCGAACATTCCGCCCCTCTGTCTGTAACCGGCTTGACCGGAACACGAGCGGCATAGTAGCCGCCGGGAAAAGCCTGCAGGGCCTGCAGGAGCTGAGCCGCCTTTTTAAGGACCGGACACTGGGCAAATATTATCTCTGCCTTGTACAAGGGGAAGTGAAAGAGCGCTCCCGGATCTGCGGTTTTCTGAAAAAAGACGAAAAAAGCAATCAGGTCCGCATAACAGACTC
Organism: Faecalicatena contorta; assembly: GCF_001404335.1. Taxonomy (GTDB): domain Bacteria; phylum Bacillota; class Clostridia; order Lachnospirales; family Lachnospiraceae; genus Faecalicatena; species Faecalicatena contortus_B. The sequence goes on along the minus strand of NZ_CYZU01000020.1, from coordinate 28,837 downwards.
GCCTGAAGCAGGAAGCGCGGCAATTGAGACAGAATTCTGCCCCCTCAAATCTAAGGGCGGCGTGACGCTGCTGGAGGTACACCTGATTACCGGGAAGACCCACCAGATCCGCGCTCATCTTGCTTCTGCCGGGTATCCGATCCTGGGAGACTACAAGTATGGCGGCAGAAAGCTGGGTGACAGGTACAAAAATGCATACGGGCTGAACCACCAGCTGCTCCACGCATACAGGATCACATTTCCGGCACTGGAAGGGCCGCTAAGCGTTCTGTCGGGAAAGGAATTTCGGGCCCCGCTTCCCGGAGAGTTTCAAAAAATAGCAAAGGATAAGGGTGTTTTATAGATGGCTACCTGGAATTCAAGGGGGCTTCGCGGCTCCACACTGGAGGATCTGGTGAACCGCACCAACGAACGGTATGAGGAGATGGGGCTTGCGCTGATCCAGAAGATACCGACCCCCATCACTCCGGTAAGGATAGACAAAGAGCATCGCCACATTACGCTGGCATATTTTGAAAAGATCAGTACAGTCGATTATATCGGGGCTGTGCAGGGAATTCCGGTCTGCTTCGATGCAAAGGAGTGTGCTGCGGATACTTTCCCGCTGCAGAATGTGCATGAACATCAGATGAATTTTATGGAAAAGTTTGAGAAGCAGGGAGGTATCTCCTTTTTGATTATATATTACAGCAGTTACCATGAACTCTACTATATGCGTTTTAAAGAGATAAAGCGATACTGGCAGCGCGCCGCAGAGGGCGGGCGGAAGAGCTTTCGTTATGAGGAACTGGATCCGGCTTACTTCATGGAACTGAAAAATAATTGTTTCGTCCCGTACCTGGATTACATACAAAAGGATTTGGATACCAGGGATTGACAATCAGGGAGAAACTGCGTATAATTTACAGGGTGATTTAACGAATTAGCACGATAAAGTGAGAGGGCAGGAAATATGGAACAGAAATTACATACACCTGAAGGCGTCAGGGATATTTATAATACAGAATGCAGGAAGAAGCTCAGAACACAGGAAAAGCTCCATGATGTCCTGCACGCATACGGATATCAGGACATTCAGACACCGACTTTCGAATACTTCGATGTGTTTCGAAAAGAGATCGGAACGATATCTTCGAGAGAACTCTATAAATTTTTTGACAGGGACGGCAATACACTGGCACTGCGCCCGGACATCACGCCGTCCATAGCCCGGGCGGCAGCAACACTGTTCGAGACGGAAGAATACCCCGTCCGGCTCTGCTATATGGGCAATACATTTATCAACCATTCCAGCTATCAGGGCCGGCTGAAGGAAAATACCCAGATGGGGGCGGAGCTGATCGGCATGGATTCCATCGAGGCGGATGCAGAGATGCTTGCCATGGTTGTAGACGGGCTGAAAAAGGTAGGGCTTAAGGAATTTCAGGTCAATATCGGCCATGTGGACTTCATACAGAGCCTGATGGATGCTACAGGACTGGAAGAGGAACAAAAGTCAGAGATTCACGACCTGATCATAAACAGAAATTATTTTGGAGTGGAAGAGATCCTGGACAACCAGGATGCAGCGGACAACATTAAGGCTGCATTCCAGGTGCTTTCTGAGCTGATGGGCGGTGTAGAGATTCTGGACCAGGCTATGGAGATAGCGCCGAACATCAGCGCAAAGCTTGCCGTATCCTATCTCCAGCAGTTATATAAGCTGCTGACCCTTTACGGTGTGGAGGACCACATCACATTTGACCTGAGCATGAGCGGGAGCTACGGGTATTATACCGGAGTTGTTTTCCGTGCATATACATACGGTACCGGCGATGCCATTGTGAGAGGCGGACGCTATGATAACCTTCTGGGAAAATTCGGAGAGAATACGCCGTCGATCGGCTTTGCGATCATCATAGATGAGCTGATGAGCGCCCTGAGCCGCCAGAAGATCCCGGTGGAAACCAGGGAGATGAACATGATTGTTTACACGGAGGCTACGCAGAAGTGGGCTATTTCGCTTGCAAAGAACTTCCGTTCCAAGGGCAAGTGCGTGGAGATACACAAGCGGGATAAGCAGGAAAGCAGGGAAGCCTATGAAGCATATGGAAAACGGACACAGGCCGTGAGTATGCTGTATCTGAACGAGGATCTGACGATTGAGATGGTGAATCTGCGTACAGGGGACGAGAAGCTGATAAATGCAAGGAAAAAGAGATAGAGGAGCAGACATGAGATATTTAACTTTTGCCCTTACAAAAGGGCGTTTGGCCAATAAAACGCTGGAAATGCTGGAAATGCTGGGAATTACATGCGAGGAGATGAAGGATAAAAGCTCCAGGAAGCTGATCTTTGTCAATGAGGAGCTGAAGCTGAAGTTTTTCCTGGCAAAGGGCCCCGATGTCCCCACCTATGTAGAGTATGGGGCGGCCGATATCGGTGTGGTCGGCAAGGATACGATCGTGGAGGAAGGACGCAAGGTGCACGAGGTACTGGATCTGGGATTCGGCAAGTGCAGAATGTGCGTATGCGGGCTTGAGGAGGCCAGGGAACTGCTCCGGCATCATGAGCTGATCCGCGTGGCAACCAAGTACCCTAATATTGCAAAAGATTATTTTTATAATAAAAAACATCAGACAGTTGAGATCATAAAAATGAATGGTTCTATCGAGCTGGCGCCTATTGTAGGGCTGTCAGAAGTGATTGTGGATATCGTGGAGACTGGATCTACTCTGAAAGAGAACGGACTGGTGGTATTGGAGGAAGTGTGTCCTCTTTCTGCCAGGATGATCGTAAATCCGGTCAGTATGCGCATGGAAAATGACAGGATTAAGGAGCTGATCGTGAATCTGAGAAAGCTCTTACAGGAGGGATAAAAATGCGAATTGAAAAATTAGATGAAAGTACGAAAAAAAATCTGCTGGAAGACCTTTTAAAACGCAGCCCCAATAACTACGGAAAGTATGAGTCCAGCGTCCGCGAGATACTGGATGCGGTGAAAGAAAAAGGGGACGAAGCAGTCTTTTCCTATACAAAGAAGTTTGACGGAGCAGAAATCCATGCGCAGAATGTGCTCGTCACAGAGGCGGAGGTAGCGGAAGCCTATGCCCAGGTGGATGCCTCTTTGCTTGAGATCATACGTAAATCTTTGAAAAATATCGAGTCCTACCATGCAAAGCAGATGCAGTACAGCTGGTTTGACAGCAAGCCTGACGGGACGATGCTCGGACAGAAGGTGACCGCTCTCCGGAGAGTAGGGGTATATGTTCCGGGCGGGACGGCTGTGTATCCGTCCTCGGTACTGATGAATATCATGCCGGCCAAGGTGGCGGGCGTGGATGAAATTATCATGGCCACCCCTCCGGGAAAAGACGGCAGGGTGAATCCGACCACCCTGGTTGCCGCCAAAGAGGCGGGAGCAGACGCCGTATATAAGGTGGGAGGAGCCCAGGCGATTGCGGCACTGGCCTATGGGACGGAAAGCATTCCCAAAGTGGACAAGATTGTAGGCCCGGGAAATATATACGTAGCCCTGGCCAAAAAGGCCGTCTACGGATATGTAAGTATTGATTCCATTGCAGGCCCCAGTGAGATTCTTGTTCTGGCGGACGAGACGGCCAACCCGAGATATGTGGCTGCAGACCTGCTCTCCCAGGCGGAGCATGACGAGCTTGCATCGGCCATTCTGGTGACAACCAGCAGAGAACTGGCAGAAAACGTCTCTTTACAGATCGATGGGTTTGTGAGAGAATTGTCCAGGAGAGAGATCATACAGAAATCTCTCGATAATTATGGGCATATCCTGGTGGCGGAGACGATGGAAGATGCGATAGATGCGGCAAATGAGATCGCTTCAGAACATCTGGAGATCGTGACCGCAGACCCCTTTAACGTGATGACGAAGATCCGCAATGCGGGCGCTATTTTTATAGGAGAATACAGCAGCGAACCCCTGGGAGATTATTTTGCAGGGCCGAACCATGTCCTGCCGACAAACGGTACGGCCAAGTTCTTTTCCCCTCTGTCCGTGGATGATTTTCTGAAGAAATCGAGCATCATTTCTTATTCAAAGGAAGCTTTGGAGGCGGTACACCTGGATGTCGAACGTTTTGCGGAGGCGGAACAGCTGACTGCGCATGCGAATTCGATAAAGGTACGTTTTGAAGAATCATAAACAGGATGAAAATGGGAGGGATGTATGATGGACAGGACAGGCAGCTGCATGAGAAAAACAAAGGAAACAGAGATTAACCTGACAATTTGTCTGGACGGAAAAGGGCGCAACAGCATTGATACGGGAATTGCCTTTTTTGACCATATGCTGGACGGTTTTGCGAGACACGGCCTGTTTGACCTGGAAGTAGAGGTTAAGGGGGATCTGGAAGTGGACTGTCATCATACGGTGGAGGACACCGGTATCGTGCTGGGACAGGCAATCGCCAAGGCCCTTGGAGATAAAGCGGGAATCAAGCGCTACGGCAGTTTTATGCTTCCCATGGATGAGACGCTTGCTTTGTGTGCGGTGGATCTTTCAGGACGCCCGTATCTGAACTACCAGGCCGGATTTACGGTGGAGAAGATCGGCGGGCTGGATACGGAAATGGTGAAGGAGTTTTTTTATGCGGTTTCATACAGTGCAGCAATGAACCTGCATCTGAAAATTCTGGACGGAGGCAACAACCATCATATGGCGGAGGCCCTGTTCAAAGCGTTTGGTAAAGCACTGGATGCGGCTACCATGGAAGAGCCGAGAATGAAAGAGGTTTGGTCTACAAAGGGCAGCCTGTAAAGGAGAGTGGATAAATGAGTTATAAGAGATTGACCCCCTGTATATTTATTGACGGAGGGAAAGCTGTAAAATGGTTTGATGATAGAGAAGTGATCGCGGACGATGTGGTGTCCCTTGCAAGGCATTACGGGGATATGGGGGCGGATGAGCTGATCATATTTGATCTGTCCAATTCCGATGAGGAGCACGAGGAATCCATTGACCTGATGAAAAGGATTAACCGCGTCATCAGCATTCCGATGGTGGCCGGCGGCAATATCCGCAGACAGGAGGATGTAAAGAAGATTCTCTATGCGGGTGCAAAACGCGCCATGCTGAACTTTTCCAAGCACCTTTCCATTGACCTGATTGAGGACGTATCCAAACGATTCGGCAAAGAAAGAATCGCGGTGTCCCTGAATGATTTTGACGCCCTGTTCAAACAGCAGCATCTGATCGAAGAGTACAGTACGGAGATCATTTTCATGCACAGGCTGGACCTGAATTCGGTTATGAATGTGACGCAGATTCCGTGTGTTGTCGTAACGGATACGATGGAACAGGACGAGATCCTTAAAATATTGAAGTGCGACGGCGTGAAAGGGGTATCGGGACTGTTTATCAGTCAGGATGATATGGATTTTAATGCCTTTAAAAATGTCTGTGCTGCCGAAGGGATCCGGATGACGTCTTTTGAAAGCATGATGGATTTTTCCGAGTTTAAACTGAATTCAGACGGGCTGCTGCCTGTCATTGTGCAGGATTATAAAACGAATGAGGTCCTGATGATGGCGTATATGGATGAAGAGGCCTTTGACCATACGGTCAAGTCCGGCAGGATGACATATTTTAGCAGAAGCAGGAAAAAACAGTGGGTAAAGGGCGAGACATCCGGCCATTACCAGTATGTAAAGACGATGACGATTGACTGTGATAAGGACACACTGCTTGCCAAGGTAGAACAGGTCGGAGCGGCCTGCCATACCGGAAACAGCACCTGTTTCTTCCAGCCGATTGTAGGCAGTGATTACGACGGGAAGAACCCGCTTCAGGTATTTGAATCCGTCTATTCAACAATTATGGACAGAAAAGAGAATCCGAAAGAAGGTTCTTATACCAATTATCTTTTCGATAAGGGGATTGATAAGATCCTGAAAAAGATTGGAGAAGAAGCGACAGAGCTTGTGATTGCGGCTAAGAATCCAAATCCCGAGGAGATCAAATACGAAATGTCTGATTTTCTGTACCATGCGATGGTCCTTATGGTGGAACGGGGAATTACCTGGGATGATATAACAAACGAGCTTGCGGACAGATAACGTGATTTGTTCTATAGCACTCCGGGACAGAGAGTTCTAACTGTTTTTGGCAGGGCATATGATATGGTAGACATATCATATGCCCTTTTCTGTACGCCCAAAGGGCAGCTTAACAGGAAATCCAAAAGGAGGTACATAGATTATGAATGAATCAGAAGAAAGACGCCGCCAGCTTCTAAGGCAGACCAGAAGGCTTTACAATGAGGACAGCTTTATTCCCGCTGTGCACCCCAGGTATGGACATATTTACCATGACCTGTATGACGATGCAGAAGAAAGGCCTAAAAGCAGCTTTTTCTTCCGTCTGACGCTGGGCGTCTTATGCTTTGTTTGTTATGTCTGGATCGATTACGGCAAAGTGAATGTAGCAAATGTAAGCAGCGATAAAATCGTAAACCAGATCGAAAAGCAGATGGATCTCAAAGATATTCAGGCAGTGTGGAAGAAGCTGTAGGGGACGTGAGCCATTAGAGCGTTAATTCAAAAATGCAGTGGAATTTTCTCTTCAAGTCGGATATAATGAGTATACCAAAGATTATTTAGAGGACAGAGGAGGCTGCTATGCTGAAATTAGAAATAAAAATGGATGAAAAAAAGATTGCTGCTGACCAGAAATATCAGGTGGAAAGTATTTATCAGGCAGTTGAGCAGGCGTTTTCCAGATATGGACTGAATAAGGCACAGCAACCAGATGGGACATTATGCTTTACCGGAAATGGGAATCCGAAAGATTATGGTGCTTTCGGATGTATTATTACATCTTTAAGAGAAAAAGTTTGGTTTATGGAATATGTAACAAAATGGGTCTGGTACAACAGCGATGATGGAGAAAATGAAGAAGATTTTGCCGTTGAGGATGTACTGTATCATTATACAAAGAGACTGAGTGTGGCATAATGGCAAGAAAAGAAGCAAAACACTTAAAGGCATTATATTTTGATCTGCGGGTTAATGATCTTAAAAAATATTTTTCAGCAAGCAACCCCAATGGTGCTTATACGAAGATACGAGATTACCTGGTAAAGAGAAACTTTTCCCATGAGCAATATTCAGGATATCATTCCAGATATAAGACAACGGATCTGGAAATTTTCGATTTGGTACGTGAGATGAGCAGGGAGCTTCCGTGGCTTGCTCTGTGCCTAAATCATTTTGAAGTAACCAATATCGGAGCTAATCACGATTTAATGATGTTGTTCGAAGAACCTGTATTGGAACCGGATATACTATAAGTATGTAATGAGAGAAATCAGGAGAATCGTCACTAAAACAAGTGGCGATTTTTAATTTGTTGAAATTTAGCGAAGAAAAGTTATAAAAGACTTGACTGTATACCTGCTATACACCCTAATATAGATACATAAAGATATTTCAGATTATAGAATGTAAGCAGATGAGGGGGTGGATTTTTGAATACGAAACAAGCGGAGGAACTGACCGGAATATCCAGACAGAATATTCGCTACTATGAGCGGCAGGGGCTGCTGGAACCTGCAAGGGAAACCGGCAATGCATACAGGGATTATTCGGAGGAAGATATACGGCGTCTGAAGCTGATTAAGATGCTGAGGATGCTGGATATGCCCCTGAAAGAGATCGAAAATATATTGAAGGAAGAGCTTCCCCTGAAGGAGGCTGTTGTACGCCAGCAGGAAAATCTGCTGAAGCAGCAGAAACAGCTGCAGGCGGCGATTGAAGTCTGCACGAGTATCCATAAGGATCAATCGGATCAGGTGGACGTGGATGCTTATCTTGAAAAAATGGAAACCATGTCCCGAAACGGAAGCGTATTCGCAAAGATTGCGGACGATTACAAGCGGGTGGCCATGGAAGAACAGCAGCGGAGATTTTCATTTAATGCAGATGAAGCCGTGAACACAGCAGGTATGTTTGAGGCTGTACTGCGTAAATATGCATCAGACCGCGGGATGAAGTTTCAGATGGTAAAATCCGGAATGTACCCTAAATTCACGCTGGACGGAACCGTCTATACGGCTGCCAGAGTGCTGGAGGACAGTGAGGAGACAAGGGAAGCGTCAACACGGATACTTTGTATAAGGGAAAATGAAGAGTCTATCAAGAAAGAAATCCCGGACAAGAGAAGGAGTTTTTATCAGGCAATACACACAATTCTGGTAAATATACGGCGTCACTACAAAAAAAGTATCCTCAATATCCTGATCAGCCTGCTGACGGTTATTGTAATGGCTCTTTATCTGGGCAATCTGACCAGTACAAAACAACAGCTCGATGAATTGCCGGAAAGGCTCCCTATATCGGTACAGATCTGGAATGTGAGCGGGGATTCCAATTCGGGCCTGTTCATACAGCCGCGGGTTCTCGATGCGGTTTACGGATCCTCATACACAAAAGAGATTGTGGAAGGGGCAAAGCTTTTGGGGCGCCTTCCGCAGGAGAATGCCGAAAACTTACAAGATTTCTGGGTTCAGGGATTGAACCGCCCGGAATGTATTGAGGGCCTGGAAGAGGAAGATGTCAAGTGGAGCAAAGGCTGGGATTGGGATACTTTTCAGAAAAGCCAGGATGTCTGTATCGTGAATCAATCATCCATAGATAAAGAACTTGGGAGCCGGCTCCCCCTTTCACTGCAGCACTACCAGCTGCTGCTTTCCGGAACAGGATTAGAAATAAAGGATCTCCGGCCGGTAAGTATGGAAGTCGTCGGAATCTGGGATTCCAGCGGAACCGATGAAGAGGTAACTGTGCCGGATATTTTATTCCCTCTGGATGCTGTAAAAGAGATTTATAAGCAGAGTGGCCAGACATATTTTGCCTCTTCCCTGTCCTTTCTGGTAAAAGATTCCATGAAGCTCAATGAATTAAAACAGGAATTAAAGGACGCCGGGCTTCAGACGGTGGTTCCGGGCTCGACTTTCTCTTATGCCGGGGCCGGGGTCAGGGTAGATGATGTGATCTTTATCCGGTCGGTCACTAGTCTGGAAAAAAGCCTGTCTCTGCTGCAGGGATTTCTGCCCTTTGTCCTTCTTGTAGTGATTATGGTGGGGTATATCGTATCCCACTTGCTGCTTCAGGGCAGACGGGAGGAGTACGCGATTATGCGGGCGCTTGGAACGAGCAGACGGCGGTGTACGGTACTGTTTTTTGTGGAACATATTCTGCTGGCTGCGGCAGGCGGCGCTGTGGGAGCAGCTGCAGGGTTGATATTGCGGTGGGCCGGCATGGGAGCAATTGCGCTTGTCTGGCTTGTGTTTTTGGTCTGCTATATACTGGGCGCGTCGGCTGCCATGTGGATGTTTGGAAGATTCAGCGTTGCAGCTGTGTTATCACACAGAGATTGAGAGGGAGATATGGAACGGATTAAAGTAGAAGATGTAAGTTATTCTTATCAGAATAAATTTCAGACAATTGAGGCGGTAAAACGGATATCCTGCACGTTTGAATCCGGTAACATGTATGCGGTTACAGGAGAATCAGGAAGCGGAAAAAGTACTTTTCTATCCCTGCTTGCCGGACTTGACCATCCCAGGGAAGGGAGAATCCTGGTGGACGGCGAAAATCTGGCGGAAATGGACCGGGATGCATACAGACGGAAGGAAGTGTCCGTGGTATATCAGGCCTTTCATTTATTTCCTCTGCTGACCGCCTGGGAGAATGTTATGTATCCGCTGGAGCTCCAGGGAATTCCACGCAAAACGGCAAAAGAGAAGGCGGCCCTGTGCCTGGAAGAAGTAGGTCTGGAAGAAAAGATCCTGAACCAATATCCGCGTATGATGAGCGGAGGGGAGCAGCAGAGAGTGGCAATTGCAAGAGCTATGGCTGCCGGAGGGAGAATTCTGCTGGCAGATGAGCCGACAGGGAATCTGGACACGGAAAATGAAGAGAATATAGTCGAATTACTGCTTAGACTGGCACATGAGAAAGAATATGTAGTTATTATAGTTACACACAATTCTCGGATTGCAGACCAGGCGGATATCCGTATGACCATGAAGGACGGGAAAATGATATCGGTAGAAAAACAGTGAGGTGGTGTATGGCATGACATTTTATTACAGCATGAAACAAATGCTCCGCAGTCCCCTGAAGAGTTTTCTGTTTTTTCTTCTGATTGGTGTTTCGGCATTTTTCCTGGCACTGGGCGGAAACCTCTGGAACATGAGCAGAACGGCAATTCAGGAATTCGAAAAAATATTTACCACCATAGGAACTGTGGAGCAGGAGACAAAGGATAACGGGGTTTATGGGATATGGGATGCGGAAATGAAAGAGTATCAGTACTTTAACGCAAGAACCGCGGGGGAGCGAATCAAAGAGGAGGTGCTGGACTTTGAAGGCGCGGGGTATGTACATAAGCCAAGGCAGCGCCCCTATTTTGGAGCATATGTAGAGGAGCTTTATCAGGGAGTGGGGCGCACCTGGCTGCTCACCGTGGAGGTAACCCCCCTGAAAACAGAAACAGCGGATCATTCCGTCAAGATGCGCATTGTTAAGGTGCTGGAAGGCGCTGTCAATGAGGGGGATTATATCTATGTCTGCGAACACCAGAATCCGGAACCCAGAACGTTCGAGGCGGGAAAGACTTATGTTATGCAGCTTAATCAGTACGGTTTTACCCACGGTGTGGAAACAGAAAACAGCGATAGCGGGGAGATGGAAATGGAATATGTTCCTACAAATGGTACCCTATCAACACAATACACTCTCGATGGAGAAAGGATCTATGATCCTATAAATGAATCAGACGAATTTGATGAGGTGACGGAAGGGTTCTATGAAACAGAACGCGGAAAGCGGTGGCTGCTGGCGGGAAATATGCAGGACTATTTGGATCATGTCGTACCGGTTCAGCCCACAGACAGCACAAAGCTGCTGATGCCGTTTTATCAGGATGAGGTCGTTATCTCCGAGGGAAGGGATATCACAGAAGAGGAATATCAGGACGGCGCAAAGGTCTGTCTGATTCCCAGTACGCTGGCGATGCTGCTTCAGAAGTCCGTGGGGGACAAACTAACCCTGCCTCTGTTTTATGCCAATTATCGGGATGCACCGGTGGACAACTTTTCAACAAAGGGCGGCGGGTATGGGTTTTCCTTTATTAATGCACAGGGCCAGCCCTATTCCATATTCAACGAGCAGGAATATGAGATTGCGGGCATTTATACAATCAAAGATTACGGTACCGGTTCCCTTGGAATCGGCATGTATGAAGTGGTCATTCCCTGGAACGCAGTTCCCGAGAATTCCTGGAAAGATAACATCGTAGCCTATGGACGCATGCAGGTTGGCAACACGTCTTTCCAAATTCCAAACGGAACAATACAGCAATATCAGGAGCTATGGGAAAAACAAGGGGTAAAAGATCTGAAGATCACCTTTTATGACAAAGGTTATACCCAGCTCCGGGAAGGGATTGAAAAGCGAAAGATGATGTCATGGATATTCCTGGTCAGCGGAGGCGTCATGGCACTCATGATTTTACTGTTCTTTTCAAGTATGTTCATAACGGGACAACAGGAGAGGATTGCCGTGGAGCGCCTGCTTGGAAGAACGAAGGGGCAGTGTTCCAGATCTATTCTGACCGGAATACTTGTACTTGCGGCGGTTGGCAGCATAGCGGGATGGAAAGCTACAGGAGCAGCCGCCAAGAAGGCCGATGCGGCCACTGTATTCGATACGTCCTACAGCAATGTGACAACAAATGACACAGAGGCTGACATAGAGTGGGCAAGCCCCAGCATAGCATTGTCGGTTGGGACCGGGGGTGGTTTAATTCTGGCGGCGTTTATCATCTCGTCCTGCTATATGAAAGAAAACCTAAAAAAGGAGCCGCTGCAGCTTTTAGGGAAGATCGAAGATGTTTAATACGCTGAGTTGACGAGTTTCCATCTCGCCGGCAGATGAGTGTGCGAAAGAAAGGGGTAGCCGTTACAGAAGCTATCCCTTCTTTCGCGCACTCATCTGCATAAACTTAAAACATTCCGCATTTTGCTTGATGTTATGACAAAAAGCACTTATAATTAAACAGTGGTGCCCGGTGTTTCCGGACACCATCAGATCATTTGGGATCTAATAGCATGGATAAGAAGGATGTATATAATGATGAGAAAATTAGCGTTGAGCGATGAGATACTGCTGAACATCGAGAAACCCGCCCGTTACATCGGCAATGAGGTAAATGCGGTGAATAAAGACCCGGATCAGGTGGACATTCGGTTTGCCCTTTCGTTTCCCGATATCATGGAAATTGGCATGTCCCACCTGGGGATTCAGATTTTGTATGATATTTTTAACCGGCGTGAGGATGTATGGTGTGAAAGGGTATATTCTCCCTGGACCGACCTGGACAAGGTAATGAGGGAACAGAAGATCCCCCTGTTTGCCCTGGAATCACAGGATCTAGTCAAGAATTTTGACTTTCTGGGCATCACAATCCAGTATGAAATGTGCTACACGAACATACTGCAGATCCTGGATCTAAGCCAGATTCCGCTCCACAGTGCGGACCGTACCTGGGAGCATCCGATCGTAATCGGCGGCGGCCCCTGCACCTACAATCCGGAACCGCTGGCAGAGTTCTTTGATCTGTTTTATATAGGAGAGGGCGAGACGGTCTATGATGAACTGCTGGATCTCTACAAGACCTGCCGGGCCGGGAACAGCAGCCGTACAGAGTTTCTGAGAAGGGCGGCGGAGATTGAGGGGCTCTATGTTCCGATGTTCTACGAAGCGGATTATCATGATGATGGTACTCTGAAGTCCTTTACACCGACGGAGCCCGGGATTCCTGCCACGGTGAAAAAGCAGATCGTAATGGATGTCACGGAAGCGCCTTATCCGATGAAGCCAGTGGTGCCCTTTATCAAAGCAACGCAGGACCGGGTTGTGTTGGAAATCCAGAGGGGATGTATCCGCGGCTGCAGATTCTGCCAGGCAGGGATGCTGTACCGGCCTACCCGCGAGCGAAACGTGGAGACATTGAAGGAGTACGCCCGTGTTATGCTGAAGAATACGGGACACGAAGAGATCTCTCTGAGTTCTTTGAGTTCCAGTGACTATTCCGAACTGAAAGAACTGGTAGACTTTTTAATAGATGAATTTAAGGATAAAGGGATGAATATTACCCTGCCATCCCTTCGGATCGATGCATTTTCGCTGGATGTGATGCAGCGGGTGCAGGATGTCCGCAAGAGCAGCCTGACATTTGCCCCCGAAGCGGGTTCACAGCGGATGAGAAATGTAATAAATAAGGGCCTGACGGAGGAAATGATCCTGGAGGGGGCCGGACAGGCTTTCGAGGGAGGCTGGTCCAAGGTAAAACTGTACTTTATGCTGGGCCTTCCCACTGAGACGGAAGCAGATATGAAGGAGATCGCAAGGCTTTCAGATCGGATTGCGAGAAGATATTACGAGATCCCGAAAGAGGAGCGCCATGGCAAATGCCAGATAACGGCGAGCACTTCCTTTTTTGTACCTAAACCATTTACCCCATTCCAATGGGCGCCAATGTGTACCAGTGAGGAGTATATGCACAGGGCTTCGGTTGTGAAGCATGAATTTCAGGAGCAGTTAAACAGAAAAAGCATGAAATATAACTGGCATGATGCGGAAGTAACCGTTCTGGAGGGCGTGTTTGCCCGCGGCGACAGGAGAGTGGGAAAGGCCATTGAGGAGGCCTACAGACTGGGATGCCTTTTTGACGCTTGGACAGAAACATTCTGCAATGAAAAATGGATGCAGGCGTTTGAGAATACGGGCATTGATATTGCATTTTATACGACCCGGGAAAGAGAACTGGATGAATTGCTTCCGTGGGACTTCATTGATATCGGGGTCAGCAAAAGCTTTATGAAAAAAGAGTGGGAGCGGGCGCAGGAGGGCGTTGTCACACCAAACTGTAAGATGCAGTGCTCCGGATGCGGAGCGGCACAATTTGGAGGAGGTGTCTGCTATGAAGGTAAGAATTAAGTTCAGAAAATATGGTGCGCTGAGATTTATCGGGCACCTGGATGTGATGCGGTTTTTCCAGAAGGCCATGAGAAGGGCGGAGATCCCGATCGCCTTTACCGCCGGCTACAGTCCTCATATGATTATGTCTTTTGCAAATCCGCTGGGGATCGGACTTTCCAGTGACGGTGAATACTTTGATATTGAGCTGAGCGGCCCGATTTCCAGCAAAGAGGCCGTGAGACGGCTGAATGAGGCCATGGTGGAAGGGATGGAAGTCGTAAGCTTCCGTCAGATTGCGGAAGAAAAGAAGATGACTGGAATGGCGATCGTTGCGGCGGCGGATTACAGGACGACGGTGAAAAAGGATGTGTTTCCGGCAGATTGGCCGGAGAAGCTTGCGGCATTCATGGCGCAGCCCGAGATCCGGATTCTGAAAGAGACAAAACGCAGTGCGAATGAAGTGGATATCAAACCAATGATATACTGTCTGGAAGCGAAAGCGGACGCTGTCTGTATGCAGGTGGCCGCGGGGAGCGTCCAGAATCTGAAGCCCGGCCTTGTCATGGAGGCATTCTGTCATTTTATGGGGATCGATTTTGCCGAGAGCGATTATTCACATCACAGGCTTGAGATGTATGCGGATAGGGGCCAGGAAGGCAGACGGGAATTGGTAACATTGGAAGATTTGGGTAGCGAAATGGAGATGGAGACGGCATGACCTCAAGAAAAGTTCTTATGATGAAAGAGGCCCAAAAGGTCTGGATATTTCTTCTGGAGGACGATGAAATCGTAGAAATACACTGCGACAAGCCGGACAGCGGGGTAAGGCAGCATGTACTTGGCAATATCTATGTGGGCAGAGTGAAGAATATAGTGCCCAATATCGGAGCAGCATTTATCGAGATTGAGAGCGGCGTGGAATGTTATTATGACATGAGCCAGGCCGCTAATGCTCTGTTCACGCATAAAGCAGGCAGGAAGCCGCTCTGCATCGGGGATGAGCTGGTTGTTCAGATCAGCAAAGAGGCCGTTAAAACAAAGGCCCCGACGGTCAGCAGCAACTTAAGTTTTACGGGCAGGTATGCAATTCTGACAACAGGAAACACCAGAATCGGAACCTCCGGCAAGCTTCCCAAATCGCTGCGTGAGGAATTAAAAGAACGCCTTCTGCCCTATAAAAACGAGGAGTATGGCCTTATCATCCGTACGAATGCAGGCGATGCTGATTTTGACCAGATCCTGGGGGAGATTAAAAGCCTGGAACAAAGCTATACCGCTCTGAAGTCTGCGTCTCAGACGAGAACATGCTTTTCCTGTCTGCAGGAGGCGCCTCCCGCTTATATCTCTGACCTGAAAAATGTGTATACCGAAGGTTTAACGGAGATTGTGATTGAGGACGAAGAGCTTTACCGCCAGGTCAGGGAATATTATACAAGAGAACAGCCGGCAGAATTAGAGAAACTGAGGCTTTATCAGAGCAGCCAGCTCCCTCTCGGAAAGCTGTATCATACACAGACTGTACTGGAAAGGGCATTGAGCGAACGCGTATGGCTTAAGAATGGGGCCTATCTGGTGATACAGTATACGGAAGCGCTGACTGTGATTGATGTGAACTCGGGAAAATGTTCTGTAAAAAAGAATCCTTCTGAAACTTATTTGAAGATCAATCTCGAAGCAGCCAGGGAGGCAGCCAAACAGATGCGGCTTAGAAACCTTTCGGGAATCGTTATTGTGGATTTTATTAACCTGGACGATGCCGATGCAACCAGGGAACTGCTGAAAACATTCCGCCAATACCTCTCAAAAGACCCGATTCAATCAACACTTGTGGATGTGACCGCGCTGCAGCTTGTAGAGCTGACCCGCAAAAAAGTACGCAGACCTCTTCATGAGAGTTTAGCAGAATAATTTTTTTGGTTTTTATATTGTATAGTTGTATGCAATATAAACTTACTCAAAATGCAGTATGCAGTTCGAATGATTATGACAAGGAAAATATTGCATCCATGTATACAATATAAAATATTGGGTATTTCGTGAGGGCTTCAAAACAGTAAAGTTGCGTTGTGTATTGTATACGATTATACAATTAATTTCACTAAAAATGTTAAAACAGCAAAATGCCTAATGTTACAATAGCCGGAAAATCATGGCTTTGGTATAATAAGTGAACCTCCCCGGCCAATCAACAGCCGGGGACTTCCAAGAAAAGGAACATTATTATGGAGTATATTCCAGCTAAAACGATAATTACCCGTTCGAAAAGACCGGAATACTGGTTTGGAACAGAATATAATATGAATATATATAAAGGATGCTGTCATGGCTGCATATACTGTGACAGCCGTTCAGACTGTTACGGAATCTCTTCCTTTGACACTGTCAGGGCAAAGGAAAATGCTTTGATGATCATACGCGATGAGCTGCGCAGAAAGACAAAGAAGGGCGTGGTTTCTACGGGGGCCATGAGCGATCCTTATAATCCCTTTGAGAAGGAGCTGAAACTGACCCGGCATGCGCTGGAGCTCTGCGATGCATTTGGATTTGGAGCCGCCATCGCTACAAAGAGCAGTCTGCTGGCAAGGGACATCGATGTGCTTACAGATATCAGGGAACATTCACCGGTGCTGTGCAAAGTCACGATTACCACTTCAGACGATGTGCTTGCAAAAAAGATAGAGCCGGGAGCGCCGCCGTCCTCGGAGAGGTTTGCCCTGGTCCGTGAATTGTCCGGTCATGGGATATATACCGGGATTCTGTTAATGCCCGTGCTTCCTTTCCTGGAAGACTCTGATGAGAATATCCGGGAAATCGTTCGTAAGGCACACGAGGCGGGTGCAAAGTTTATCTATCCTGCTTTTGGGATGACGCTGCGCGAAAATCAGCGGGATTGGTACTATGAAAGGCTGAACCAGCTCTTCCCGGGAGAGGGGCTTGCAGAGAAATACCAAAAGAGATTCGGCAACGCCTATGAATGCAGAAGCCCGCGGGTACGCCAGCTTTGGAAGGTTTTTGAGAAAGAGTGCCAGGAGGCGGGAATCCTGCATAAGATGTCCGATATCATATCAAGCTATAAGCGCCCCTATCGTATGGAGCAGCTCAGCCTGTTCGATTATTGAGTAAATCATGTGCTTAATGTAATAGGGTTCAGTCCTAGTATAAGACAATCCAAATGCCTTGTACCGCTGATTTTGCAGGGGAGAGAATATGACAGATAAGGAGAAGATTATGGGGAAGAAAGAACTGAAGACGAACGCAATGCGGATATTGGACCGATATAAAATTCCTTATGAATATCAGACTTACGAGTGCGATGAATTCGTGGACGGCATTACGATTGCAGATCAAGCGGGCCTGCCTCATGACAGAGTCTATAAAACACTCGTAACAACAGGAAAGAGCGGGATACATTATGTGTTCGTGATTCCGATTGCGTCTGAACTGGACTTGAAGAAGGCGGCCCGTTCCGCGGGGGAAAAGTCTTTGGAAATGCTTCCGGTTAAAGAGCTTACCTCGGTTACCGGATATGTCAGAGGAGGCTGTACTGCCATCGGCATGAAAAAAGCTTTCCCTACTATAATAAATGAAACGGCCCGGTACCTGGACTACATGTATGTCAGTGGGGGCAGGCTGGGCATGCAGCTAAAACTGGATCCCGGTGATTTGAAAAGGGCCGCCGGCGCCGAGTATGCAGATGTGATATTTTAAATTTGCAGTATAACAGATTTTGAATTTGATTTGTGAATAAAAATGCAGGATTTTTTGTCATTAAATGCAAAAAAATGCGAAAGAAGAGATTTACAAGAAGGAATGACTGCGTTATAATAATGTACCGAGAACGCAGAAATTTTGAAGAGGGAACTATATCGCACAGTATTTGCTGTTAAGGGCCGGCTGCATGCCGGATATGGGCGCCTCTCTAAGTATATTGGAGGAAACGAGGAATGAAAAAAGTAGTAAAATTCGGCGGAAGTTCTTTGGCCAGTGCCGAGCAGTTTAAAAAAGTAGGGGACATCATACGAGCAGATGAATCCAGGCAGTATGTTGTACCATCCGCACCAGGTAAAAGGTTCTCAGGAGACACCAAGGTGACGGATATGCTGTACAGCTGCTATGGGGCCGCCATTAAGGAAAAGAACTTTACAGACTTACTCTCTGCAATCCAAGACAGATATAACGAGATTATCGAAGGGTTGAATCTGACTCTTTCCCTGGATCAGGACTTTGATGTGATCCGGGAAAATTTTGGAAAAAAAGCAGGAAGAGATTACGCTGCCTCCAGAGGTGAATATCTGAACGGCAAGGTGATGGCAGCATATCTGGGATTTGAATTCGTGGACGCAGCCGAGGTAGTCCGCTTTGATGAGGAGGGCAATTTTGATGACGCTGTAACAAACGACCTGCTGTCTGCACGGCTAAAGGATATATGCTACGCGGTCATTCCCGGATTTTACGGGGCGAAAGAAGATGGAACGGTTGTAACATTTTCCAGAGGCGGTTCAGATGTTACCGGTTCACTGGTTGCGCTGGCTGTAACGGCTGACTTATACGAAAATTGGACAGATGTATCCGGATTTCTCATTGCTGACCCAAGGATTGTGAAGAATCCCAAATCCATAGAGACTATTACATATAAAGAACTGCGTGAGCTTTCCTACATGGGGGCGAGCGTGCTCCATGAGGATGCCATTTTCCCGGTAAGAAAAGCAGGAATACCGATCAATATCCGCAACACCAATGCACCTCAGGATAAAGGAACTTTAATCGTAGAGGGCACATGCAGGCAGCCGAAGTATACCATTACAGGGATTGCCGGTACGGACGGCTTCGCATCCATTACCGTAGAGAAGGCCATGATGAACTCTGAGATTGGCTTCTGCCGCAAGGTGCTCCAGGTATTCGAAGAGAATGAGATTTCCATCGAACATATGCCGTCGGGTATTGACACAATGACAATCTTCGTTCATAAGGATGAATTTGAGGAAAAGGAACAGCGGGTGCTTGCCGGAATCCACAAGGCTGTAGATCCTGACCACATCGAACTGGAATCAGATCTTGCACTGATTGCTATTGTAGGCCGGGGAATGAGGGCGACACGCGGGACTGCCGGCCGAATATTCTCTGCCCTTGCCCATGCGCACATTAATGTAAAAATGATTGATCAGGGATCCAGTGAGCTGAATATTATTGTTGGTGTCAGACATGATGATTTTAAAAACGCGATCAGGGCGCTGTATGAAATCTTTGTTTTGACACAAATTTAAAGAAAGGTATTCATTATGAACATTCTGTTTTTTTTAAAACCGAAAAATGAAGTTGCTTATATCTACAATGACAGTACGCTGCGCCAGGTTCTGGAGACAATGGAATACCATAAGTATGCGTCCATCCCCATGCTGAACAGGGAAGGGGAATTTGTGGGCACTGTCACAGAAGGAGACCTGCTTTGGGGAATAAAGTCTTACAATAATCTGGATATCAAAAGCGCCGAACACATCTTGATAAAGGAGTTCCCACGTAAGGCCAATTTTGATGTAGTGCCTGCGGATGCCGATATGGAAGATCTGGTGAAGAAAGCGATGAATCAGAATTTTGTACCTGTAGTGGATGACCAGAATAAATTCATCGGGATCATTACGCGCAGAAGCATCATAGAATACTGTTACGATAAACTCAATGATTGCGATAAATAGAAGCCTGCCCAAAGACTCACATACGGTATACCCAAGGGTACACCGTAACACATGCTCTGCGGGAGGATTTTCAGCTATAGTTGAAAAATAAGGTATAAGGTAAAATAAGATGATAGATTTTCATACACATATTTTCCCGGATAAGATTGCCGGAAAGACACTGGAATTTTTAAGCGGAAGATGTAAAACGGTTCCCTTTACCGATGGAACTGCTGAGGGACTGAAGGTTTCCGGGCAGAAAGCGGGCATAGACATCTCGGTTGCCCTCCCGGTCGTTACAAAACCGTCTCAGTTTGACAGCATAAACCGTTTTGCCGCCCATTTTTTGACGGGAGATGTGATCTCCTTCGGGGGACTCCACCCGGACAGCGCAAACTACAGGGAAGAACTTAAGACTTTGAAGAACATGGGATTTCAGGGGATTAAACTGCACCCGGCATATCAGGAGACGATGTTTCACGATATCCGTTATAAGCGGATTGTTTCCTATGCATCAGAACTGGGGCTGATTATTACCGTGCACGGCGGCTACGATCCCGGATATCCGGACTGTGTTTACTGCACGCCGCAGATGGCGGCAGAGGTGATTGACGAAGTGCAGCCCGAGAAGCTGGTAATCGCCCATATGGGCGGTCTTAAATGCTGGGACGATGTGGAGCGCTGCATCGTCGGAAAAAAGGTTTATCTGGATACTGCCGTTGTATTTGGTGCAATCGATGACGGACAGTTTGTGCGCATTTGCAGGAACCACGGTACAGATCGTATTCTCTTTGCCACAGATTCTCCATGGTCCGGGCAGACAGAGTCCATAGAATATATGAATGGACTTCCACTGACACAAGAGGAAAAAAGCAGGATTTTTGACGAAAATGCCCGGAAACTATTGACTTTATAAATTTGCATATGCTATACTATAACGGTATGCCGCGCAATGAGGTTTTGAAGTTCTGCCCTTTTAGCAGACACCGTAATTGGCGAGTAATGATAATAGGAGGTGCCATATGTACGCAATTATAGCAACAGGTGGTAAACAGTACAAAGTAGCCGAAGGCGATATCATTAAAGTAGAAAAACTTGGGGTAGAAGCTGGAGAGACTTATACATTTGACCAGGTACTTGCAGTGAACAACGACAAACTTGTTGTTGGGAACCCGACAGTCGATGGTGCGACAGTTACAGCTTCTGTAATTGGTGACGGTAAAGGCAAAAAAGTTGTCGTTTACAAGTATAAGAGAAAATCTGGATACCATAAGAAAAATGGTCACAGACAGC
This sequence comes from Faecalicatena contorta, assembly GCF_001404335.1. GTDB lineage: Bacteria > Bacillota > Clostridia > Lachnospirales > Lachnospiraceae > Faecalicatena > Faecalicatena contortus_B. The sequence goes on along the minus strand of NZ_CYZU01000020.1, from coordinate 7,874 downwards.
AGTATACTGCAGTTAAGATCGACAAGATCAACGCATAACCCGGTGAGAGAATGATTAAAGTATCCATTTATAAGACTGACAAGCATGAATATGTAGGTTTTGACGCACAGGGACATGCCGGATTCGCGGATGAGGGTATGGACATTGTATGTGCGGCGGCTTCAGCGCTGATTATCAACACGATAAATGCGATTGAAAGATATACATCCGATGAGACATCTGTAGTGACAGACGACTCAGAAGATGCACAGGGGCTGATTCAGTTCAGATTTACCGGTGGGAGACCTACACACGATGCTGAACTGCTGTTAAAGACTATGATTCTGGGGTTGGAAGAAATAGAAGATGACAGCGACTATGAACCATACATTGATATTATCTTCAAGGAGGTGTAATAACCATGATGAAATTGAACCTTCAGTATTTTGCTCATAAAAAGGGAGTTGGTTCTTCTAAGAACGGCCGTGACTCTGAGTCTAAAAGATTAGGTGCTAAAAGAGCTGACGGACAGTTTGTGAAAGCCGGCAACATCCTTTACAGACAGCGTGGAACAAGAATTCATCCGGGCGTGAACGTAGGACGCGGCGGGGATGACACACTGTTTGCATTAGTAGACGGAGTTGTCAGATACGAGAGAAAAGGAAGAGATAAGAAACAGGTTTCTATCTATCCTGTAGCTGAATAATTAGTTACGGTACACACGGCCTCAGACCTAACAGTCTGGGGCTTGTTTATTATTTAACATCCGAAATGCACAGCTCCCTTCGCTGCAGGCGAATTTCAATGGGCTGGATGCGCAATATTTCAGGCTTGTATGAACTGTTAGAAATATGCAGCTATAGGATATGTGATTTCAGGGAATTATGAATAGTAAAAGGAACTATCTTGTGATATAATAGTACGGATATGGAATTGGTAAAAATAGTAAATAGAAAAGGATATATAATATGTTTGCAGACAGAGCGAAAATTTTCATAAGATCCGGCAAAGGCGGTGACGGACACTGCAGCTTTCGGAGGGAACTATATGTACCGAACGGAGGGCCGGACGGCGGGGACGGCGGAAAAGGCGGGGACCTTATTTTTCAAATAGATGAAGGCCTGAATACACTGGTAGATTTCCGCCACAAGAGGAAATATGCCGCCGGCGACGGCGAAGAGGGCGGCAAGCGCCGCTGTCATGGAAAAGACGGGAAGGATCTGATCTTAAAAGTTCCGGAGGGAACCGTGATCAAAGAAGCAAAGACCGGCAAAGTAATCGCGGATATGTCAGGGGACAACCGCAGCCAGGTTGTCTTAAAAGGCGGCAGGGGAGGACTGGGGAATCAGCATTTTGCCACATCCACCATGCAGGTGCCGAAGTATGCGCAGCCCGGACAGCCGGCCATGGAGCTGGAGGTGAATCTGGAGCTGAAAGTCATCGCAGATGTGGGGCTGATCGGTTTTCCAAATGTAGGCAAGTCAACACTGCTCTCCAGGGTTACGAATGCGGATCCCAAGATTGCCAACTACCATTTTACAACGCTGAACCCGAATCTGGGAGTCGTTGACTTGGATGGGGCGAAAGGATTCGTGATGGCGGATATACCCGGGCTGATCGAGGGGGCATCGGAAGGCGTCGGACTGGGACATGAGTTTCTGCGCCACATTGAACGGACAAAAATGATGATCCACGTGGTGGATGCAGCGGGCACTGAGGGCCGGGATCCGATGGACGATATCTATAAGATTCATGCGGAACTGACGGCTTATAACCCTGAGATTGCAGAGCGCCCGCAGGTGATTGCAGCCAATAAGACCGATCTGATATACAGCGGGGACGAAGACCCGGTGGACAGGCTCAGGGCGGAATTTGAGCCAAAAGGGATCCGGGTATTCCCAATCTCCGGAGTTTCCGGAAAGGGGATTCAGGAGCTGTTATACTATGTGAGCGGACAGCTTCAGGATATGGATGATAAGCCGATTGTATTTGAACAGGAATACTTTCCTGAGGATGAACTGATCTATGAAGACCTGCCCTATACAGTGGAGAGAGAAGGAGAACTGTATGTAGTGGAAGGCCCGAAGATTGAAAAGATGCTGGGATACACCAACCTGGATTCTGAAAAGGGATTTGCCTTCTTCCAGAAGTTCTTAAAAGATTCCGGTATCCTGAATGACCTGGAACAGGCAGGCATTCAGGAGGGAGACACGGTTAAGATGTATGGACTGCAGTTTGATTATTATAAATAGACAGGAGATAAAACAGTATGACAACAAAACAGCGAGCTTATTTAAAAAGCCTTGCCATGACAATGGATCCGATCTTTCAGATCGGGAAGTCCAGTATTACTCCCGGGCTTACAGAAGCGATTTCTGAGGCTTTAGAGGCCAGAGAACTCATTAAGATCAGCGTGCTTCAAAATTGTGCAGATGATCCAAGGGAGCTGGCAGAGCTTGTTGCCGGCAGGACACGTTCTCAGGTGGTCCAGGTAATCGGCAAGAAGATTGTATTATACAGGGAAGGAAAGGACGACAAGAAAAAGATCGTACTTCCGTAGGAGGATTCTATGAAAATCGGCATCATGGGAGGCACATTCGACCCGATCCATATTGGTCATCTGCTTTTGGGTGAATTTGCCTTCGAAGAGTTTAAACTGGATGAAATATGGTTTTTACCGAATGGTAATCCACCGCATAAAGATACGGAAGACATGGATACCTCGCTTACCCACAGAATTGAGATGGTAAAGGCCGCAATCAGCGGTTCCCCGCATTTTAAGCTTTCCATGCATGAGGCGAAGAAGGGGATATCATACACGTATCGGACAATGCGTGATTTCCATGAACTGTATCCGGGCAACGAGTTTTATTTTATTTTGGGGGCGGATTCTCTGTTTTCCATTGAACAATGGAAGTATTTCAAAGAGATTTTCCCAACCTGCACCATACTTGCGGCGATGCGGGATGACAAGGATGTGGGAGATATGCAGAAACAGATTGCTTATCTTAAAAAGAAATATGAAGCCGAGATTGAACTGCTTCGGGCGCCGCTACTGGAGATTTCTTCAACGACGATCCGGGAGCGGGCCGCGAAGGGGCTGACAGTGCATTATTTCGTGCCGGATGCAGTGGCTGATTATATTAAAGAACATCATTTGTATAAGGAAGTGGAGCCATGACGGAGATTTTGGGGATTCGAAGAAAACTGGAGAAGAGATTAAAACCAGAACGCTACGAACATACGCTGGGAGTTATGTATACGGCTGCATCGCTTGCCATGTGTTATGAAACGGATATACACCAGGCGATGCTGGCAGGGCTTTTGCATGACTGCGGCAAGTTCTGCTCCGGTAAGGAGCAGATCAAATTGTGCAGGGAATGCAATATCACACTGACCGACTCTGAGCTGAAAATGCCGGCCCTGATCCATGCCAAGCTGGGAGCATATCTTGCCGAGCATGAATATAATATTAAAGATTCTGATATTCTGGGGGCCATCACTTATCACACCACGGGAAAGCCTCAGATGACACTGCTTGAAAAAATCATTTTTCTAGCTGACTATATCGAACCGGGCAGGCAGGGAATTCCGGTTTTAAAAGAAGTGAGAAGAGAGGCGTTTTCAAATCTGAACAAGGCAGTGGCACTCAGTGCTGGTTCCACAATTTCTTATCTTAAGAATGTGGGAAGGGAGATTGACCCCATGACCGTCAGAACTTATGAATATTATCAGTAGCAGTTCAGACAAGTGAGAACTGTTGATATAATTATACCCAAAAGGCACCCCGTAACTTATGCCCTGCGGGCAGGTCTGCAGCATAGCTGCAGAATAATGTATACCCAAAGGGCACCCCGTAACACATGCCCTGCGGGCGGGTCTGCAGCACAGCTGCAGAATAATGTATACAAATTAAAGAAGTAAAGGAGACTGATCTATGGAACAAGCAAGGGAAATGGCGCGGCTTGCCTGCAAAGCGCTGGATGAAAAAAAGGGAGAGGACATCAAGGTGATTGATATTGCCGGTGTCTCCGTACTTGCGGATTATTTTATCATCGCAAACGGCAGCAACGAGAGCCAGGTAAAGGCTCTGGTAGACAATGTGGAGGAATGCCTCCATAAGGCAGGATTTGTGTTAAAGCAGCGGGAAGGTTACGGTACCGCCAGCTGGGTGCTGCTTGATTTTGGAGATATCATCGTGCATATTTTTGATAAGGAGAACAGGCTGTTCTATAACCTGGAACGTATTTGGAGGGATGGCGTAGAAGTAGATGTTGAATCACTATAAGCGCCGGTGGAGGATATTATGAGGAAACGAGTGTATAAAACTGCAGTCTGCCTGTTTACAGCTGCCATTCTCAGCCTGACGGCCGGGTGCTCTTCTGCAGAAGAAAAAACGAATGATAACAAGAAGGAAAGCCTGCTGGATCCTAAGAAGCCGGTTTCTATCGAAGTATGGCACTATTATAACGGCGCACAGCAGGATGCCTTCAATGAACTGGTAACAGAGTTTAATGGCAGCCGGGGAAAAGAGCTGGGAATCAAAGTAAAAGCATCCAGCCTTGGCAATGTGGCCGATCTGGAGGATAATGTACTGGCCTCCATTGACGGAAAAGTCGGGGCAAAAGAAATCCCTGATATTTTTGCGGCTTATGCGGATACAGCCTATGCGGTGGATCAGAAGGGCATGGCTGTGGATTTGATGGAATATATGACTGAGGATGAGATCAGTGAATATATGGACAGCTACATTGATGAGGGAAAGTTTTCCTCCGAAGACAGTCTGAAGATATTCCCGATTGCCAAGGCAACGGAAGTATTTATGCTGAACAAGACAGACTGGGATAAGTTTGCCGATGCAACGGGCGCTGACCTGGAGGATATTTCCACAATCGAGGGGATTACTGCCACGTCCAAAGAATATTACGAATGGACGGACAGCCTGACAGATACTCCGGATGACGGTAAAGCCTTCTTTGGAAGGGACGCTATGGCCAATTATTTTATAATAGGAGCACGGGAACTGGGGACTGAGATTTTCTCCGTCAAGGATGGTCAGCCGGCTTTGAATTTTGATAAAGACGTAGTCCGTAAGCTTTGGGACAATTACTATGTGCCTTTTATCAATGGCTACTTTGCTTCCTCCGGCAAGTTTCGGAGTGATGATATCAAGACAGGGAATATACTGGCATTTGTAGGTTCCTCTGCGGGAGCGACATTTTTCCCTAATCAGGTGACGCTGGACGATGAAAATACATATCCGATCGAGATGCAGGCTTTTGAGTGCCCTCGCTTTAAGGACGGTGAGAAATACTCTGTACAGCAGGGCGCAGGCATGGTAGTGATGGAAAAGGAAGATAAGGCAGAAATCGAGGCTTCCGTGGAATTTTTGAAATGGTTTACAGACACTGACCGTAATATACAGTTTGCTGTGACGTCAGGGTATCTGCCTGTCAAAAAAGAGGCCAACGATAAAGAGTTGATCAAAAAGAGCATAGACAGTACAGACAGCAGCGTCATCCAGGTGCTTGAGGCTTCCCTAACGCAAATTGAGGAAACTTCACTCTATACAACCCGCGCCTTTGAAAACGGTACGGATGCCCGTAATGTGCTGGAGTATTCGCTTACAGACAAAGCGGCAGCGGACCGGGCAGAGGTGGAATCGGCAATATCAGCAGGTTCTACCAGGGAAGAGGCTGTCAGTAAATTTGATACGGATGATAATTTTGAGAGCTGGTATGAGGAGACATTGGCATCTCTTGAGAAGTTAGTAGATAATAAATAAATTCGGAACCGCTGCATATAGGAAGCGGATGAAAGAAAGGAGGGCACAGGAATGCGCATGAACAGACAGAAAGCACAGCCTATACTGAAAAGAATGCTGATTCCCATGGTCCTCCTAACTTTAATAGAAGTAATGCTGCTCTCAGGAACTTTTATATTCGGGGGAGCCATTCAGGAACTTGATGAGAATGCCAAAGGCATTGTTCAGGGAAAGGTGGCCAATCGTTCCAGCTACCTGCAGAATGAGATGATAAACAGCTGGTCTAACGTGTCTTATACGGTACAACTCATTAACGAGACCGCTGAAAAGCTGGATCAGGACGGGACGATCGACCTGGATAATATAGGAAAAAACTCAAATGCCTGCCTTCCGCTGGTTTCTGAGATTTCCGGAAATCTGATCGAAATGCTTCGTTCCAATAAGGTGACCGGAGCTTTTGTTGTTTTTAACAATGATGATCCCAAAGAACTGAGGGAACAGGAGAGTTTTTCCCGTCCCGGCGTTTATTTCCGGGATCTGGATCCGGATACAAGCGCCTCTGTCCGCAACAGTGACCTCCTGATTGAGAGAGGCTCGGTTGATCTTGTACATAGCCTGGATATAGCCACTGACAGTGCCTGGAAGCCTCAGTTCTTATTTACCAAGGAACATGAGGAGATATACAATCTTTTTCTAAATCCGCAGGAACAAGGATATGAAAACCCCGAGGCAGCTTCGCTGACAGAATTGGGGTATTGGGGAAAACCGCATACGCTTACGGACGACGATAAGATGATGATTTCCTATACGGTTCCTCTGATAACGTCAACAGGTAAAGTCTATGGTACACTTGGCATGGAGATTACACTGGATTACCTTGCCACTATGCTTCCGTCTGAGGAATTGATGGAAGATAAGCCGGCCTCCTATTTACTGATCGTACAGGATGCGGAAACCGATGAATATAGAACCGTATATTCATCGGACAGCAGCATCGCACCGGACATGGAAAAGCTGGATGTATCACAGTCATCTGATGGGAACTTTTATTTTAACGGTGCAGATCATGAGCGGTATTTTATGGATATGGAGTACTTCCAGCTCTATGATTCGAACGGTCCCTTTGAATCGGATCGGTGGGGACTGGCAGGTGCAGTGAAGGAGAGTGATCTTACCGAGTTTTCCAACCATATCATGTCCTATATTATTGTTGCAATTATTCTGACAATCATTATGGGGATCGCAGGCAGCGTGCTTGTTAGTTTTATGATATCAAGACCGATTCATCTGGTGTCAAAACATATGCAGCAGATGAATACAAAAAACAAAATAGGCCTCCCCAGAACGAATATATATGAATTCGATCAGCTGGAAGAGTCCATTGAAAAGCTGAGCCGTGATGTAATCGACTCCGCCACAAAGTTTGCGCAGATTCTGAACAAAGCCAGCATACGTATAGCAGGGTTTGAAATTGATATGGATAATAACACTCTATTTTTGACGGACGGTTTCTTTGATATATTTGGCCTTAAGGGTTCCATTGCTTCCAATATGGATGTGCAGACTTTCATCATGGAAATGAAGGAGTTGGAAATCTATAAAGCAGAGGAAGCAGAAGACTATATATTGTATAAGATACCGACCGGGGAAAAAGAGACCTTTGTCCGTCTAAGTTATTCGGGCGTGGAGGATCGAAGGGCAATCGGCATAGTCGAAGATATCACGAAGACAATCCAGGAAAAGCAGCTGATTGAGCATGAACGTGACCACGATCTGCTTACGGGGCTGAAGAACAGACGTGCATTCCAGCGTATCATGCAGCAGCTTTTTGAAAAGGGAGAATCCTGCCTGAAGAAGGCGGCACTGGTTATGATGGATCTGGATAACCTCAAACAGATCAACGATAAGTTCGGGCATGATTACGGAGATAAATACATTCAGGCTGCGGCAGACAGTTTTCGGAAGTATACGCCGTCGAACACAATTATTTCGCGTAATTCAGGGGATGAATTTTATCTGTTTTTCTATGGATATGATACGGAGGAGGATATCACACGATATGAAAATATCTGGCCAATTTGAATCTGAAGCCGCAGCGGACAATCATGCACTCATCAGAACATACATAGAA